>NZ_CP034447.1:5877796-6613093 GCF_003952485.1 Mesorhizobium sp. M1E.F.Ca.ET.045.02.1.1 | reverse complement strand
GGTGCCGGCGACGAGTTCGACCGCCTGTCGGAAAACCTCAACACGATGCTCGCCCGCATCGCGAGGCTGAACGAGGGGCTGAAGCAGGTCTCCGACAACATCGCCCATGACCTAAAGACGCCGCTGACCAGACTGCGCAACCGCGCTGAGGCCACACTTGCCGGCAAGCGCAAGACGACCGACTACCGTCAGGCGCTGGAGAGCACGATCGCCGAGTCAGACCAGCTCATCAAGACGTTCAACGCGATCCTGATGATCTCGCGGCTGGAGGCCGGCTATTCCTCCGAGACGACCAGTCCGGTCGACCTCGCCGCCACCGTGAGCGACGTCGTCGAGCTCTACGAGCCAGTCGCGGAGGAGGCGGGCGTTGCGTTGGAAGCCACCGTGCCGGAAGCCGTCACCATCAACGGCAACCGCGAGCTGATCGGCCAGGCGCTGTCGAACATCGTCGACAACGCGATCAAATACTCGACCGGCGCCACCGACGCGCCGAAAGTGCGCGTCGCGCTGGAGCGCGCCGGCGGCGAGGTCAAGCTCGTCGTCTCCGACAATGGCCATGGCATCCCCGACGATGCCGACCGCGCCAGGGCCACTGAGCGTTTCGTGCGGCTGGAAAAGAGCCGCTCGCAGCCGGGCTCGGGCCTGGGCCTCAGCCTCGCCAAGGCGATCATGACTTTCCACAACGGCAGGCTTGATCTTTTGCCCGCCAATCCTGGATTGTCCGTAGTCATGAGTTTCCCGGCGCGGGAGGCGCATTGATGGCGGCGAGGATGGCGAAGAAAGCAGCAGAACCCGCATGGCAGTTGCGCCCGGCGCTGGTGCTTCACCCATTGGATGGCGACCGTGCCCGGCGCGAACTGTCGGAGATCGCGGACGCCGCCGAAGAAGACGGTCTTCCACGCCTGGCTGCGTTCCTTGCCGGCGAGGGGCCGCCGCAGGATCTGCTCGCCGCCATTTTCGACCTGTCGCCCTTCTTGCGCGATACGGCCCGTCGCCGGCCGGCTATTCTCGATGCGCTGTTCGAGCGGACGGTTGAAGCGCGGCTTACCGAGATCGGCAAGACGATCGATCGCGCGGCGCGGGTCGAGAATGTTTCCGAATCCAGCCTGATGATGGAACTCAGGCAATTGAAGGCCGAGGCGCATTTCCTGATCGCGCTGGCCGACCTTGCCGGCGAAGCCGAGACCGCGGTGACGGTGCGCCGTCTCAGCAACCTTGCCGATGCCTCGACGCGCGCCGCCGTCGATTTCCTGCTTCTGGACGCGCATGGGCAGGGCAAGCTCAAGCTGCCCGATTCCAAGGACCCTGCGCGTGGCTCTGGCTGGATTTTGCTCGGCATGGGCAAGCTCGGCGCGCACGAGCTGAACTTTTCCTCCGACATCGATCTTGTCGTCTTCTTCGATCCCGAGGCGCCGGCTGTCATCGATCCGCTCGATGCGACGGAGCTGTTCTCGCGGCTCACCCGCCGTCTCGTGCGCATCCTGCAGGACCGCACCGAGCACGGATACGTCTTCCGCACCGATCTGAGGCTCCGCCCCGATCCCGGCTCGACGCCGCTGGCGATCCCGGTCGAGGCAGCACTTCGCTACTACGAGGCGCGCGGCCAGAACTGGGAGCGCGCCGCTATGATCAAGGCGCGGCCGGTGGCGGGCGACCTTGCCGCGGGCGCGGCCTTCCTCAAGGAACTGCAGCCCTATGTCTGGCGCAAATACATGGACTATGCGGCGATCGCCGACGTGCACTCGATCAAGCGCCAGATCCATGCCCATAAGGGCCATGGCGAGATCGCGGTCAAAGGCCACAACGTCAAGCTTGGCCGCGGCGGCATCCGCGAGATCGAGTTCTTCGTCCAGACGCAGCAGTTGATTGCCGGCGGCCGCTTTCCGGAGTTGCGCGGCCGCGAGACGGTGCCGATGCTGGGCGCGCTCGCCGCGCGCGGCTGGATCACCGCCGATGCGCGCGATGCGCTTACCCGGCAATACTGGTTCCTGCGCCGCGTCGAGCACGCCATCCAGATGGTGGCCGACGAGCAGATGCATATCCTCCCGGAAGAGGACGAGGAGCTTGAGCGCATAGCGTTGATGCTCGGCTTTGCCGGCGAGGCGGAGTTCGCGCAAGCCTTCCGCGCTTCGCTGCAGCAGGTCGAGCGTCACTATGCAGCGCTGTTCGAGACGGCACCCGAACTGTCCGCCGGCGTCGGCAATCTGGTCTTCACCGGCGACGTCGACGATCCCGACACGCTGCAGACCTTGCATCGGCTCGGCTTCCAGCGCCCGAGCGACATCTGCCGCGTCATCCGCGGCTGGCATTTCGGCCGCTACCGCGTCACCCAATCGGCCGAAGCGCGCGAGCGGCTGACGGAGCTGGCGCCGGCGCTGCTGCAAGCCTTCGGCCAGACGCGCCGCGCCGACGAGGCGCTGATCCGCTTCGACGAGTTCCTCGCCGGCCTGCCGGCCGGCATTCAGCTCTTTTCGCTTCTGCAGTCGAACCCGGCGCTGCTCAAGCTGATGGCGACGATCATGGGCGCCGCGCCCCGGCTCGCCGCCATCATCACACGTCGGCCGCATGTGTTCGACGGCCTGCTCGATCCGGCCTTGCTTACCGAGCTGCCGGACCGTGCCTATCTTTCGGCGCGGCTTGCCGCCTTCATAGAGGGCGACCGCGCCTATGAGGACGTGCTCGACCGCCTGCGCATCTTCGCCTCAGAGCAGAAATTCCTGATCGGCGTGCGCCTGCTTGCCGGTTCGATCGATCCCGCGCGGGCGGGGCGCGCTTTTTCCGATCTGGCCGACCTCACCATCGAGGCCGCGCTCAACGCAGTCACTACCGAGTTCGCACGGCGCCACGGCAGGATTGCCGGGGGCAGGGTGGCGCTGCTCGGCATGGGCAAGCTCGGCAGCCGCGAGCTCACCGCGGGCTCGGACGTCGATCTCATCCTGCTCTACGACCACGACGCGGATGCGGAGGAATCCGACGGAAAGAAACCGCTGGCGCCTTCGCACTACTACACCCGCATGACGCAGCGGCTGATCGCCGCCGTCTCGGCGCCCACGGCCGAAGGCGTGCTCTACGAGCTCGACTTGCGCCTGCGTCCCTCCGGCAACAAGGGGCCGGTCGCCACGCATGTCGACGCTTTCAAGAAATACCAGCATCGGGACGCCTGGACCTGGGAGCACATGGCGTTGGCAAGAGCACGCGCCATCGGCGGCGATGCCGAGCTCTGCGCCGAGGTCGAAGAGGAGGTAGCGGCGGTGCTTGCCCAGCCGCGCGATGTCGCCAAGGTGAGGGCGGAAGCTTCGGAGATGCGGGCGCTGATCGAGAAGGAAAAGCCGCCGCGCGACCACTGGGACATCAAGCTGATCCCGGGCGGCCTCATCGATCTCGAATTCATCGCCCAGGTCGCGGTCATCACTGGCGCGATCGAACCCGGCCGCCGGGTGACGGCGACGGCGGAAGTGCTGGCGCGGCTGGCGCCCGGCTTCGCGGCTGCGGGTGTCCGGCAGGAACTTTGCGAGGCCTGGCAGCTCTATCTGGCCCTGACCCAGATGATCAGGCTTTGTCTTACCGGAGAGTTCCAGCGCGACGACGTGCCGCCCGGGCTTTCGGATCTGCTTCTGGCGGTCACCGACCTGCCGGATTTCGGTGTGCTGGAGGCGCACCTCAAGGAGACGTCGCGGAAGGTCCGCAAGGATTTCGGCCTTCTGCTTCGTGCGGGAGCGTCGCAACGCCCGCCTGGTCGCATCGAAGGTGACGATGCAATAAGAGAAGACCCCTGAGAAAATCCACGAAGCTCACCCTTGGCTTCGTGGCGCTGGCCGGCGCGGTGGGCAGCACGGCTTACGCCGAAAGGAACACCAGTGGCGAGCACATCCCCGGCGGCGTTACCATGCGCCTCGGTAAAGCCATGACAGGTCCGGATAGCACCATCAGCTTCGACCAACTCTCCAGCGCTATGGATGTGCGGCTAAGGAAGTTGATCGCTGACAATGGCGGCAAACTCACTGTTGCCGAACTCGTTGATGCGTTGGAGAAGGCGCACTTGGAGTCCTGAGATCGCGCGACTACTCGGTGCGTTGCACCCGGCGGAGCCGGCGGCGCGCATGCGCCTGCCGTAGTGGAAGCGGGAGGGATTGCTTCCCGGTATTGGCCTGAGATCAGGTCCTGGCCAAAGGAAATCGTTGGTTTCGCTTACTACGACCCATGACGGCATGCCGTCGAGCCCAAGATGAGCCTTGAGAGCCGCGGGCATCTCGATGGCGTCGGCAGGGTCAGACGGGGCAGAATGTGTGATCGGAACCACCGTCACGACCTCGCGCCCCTCCACTATCCGACGCGCGGCGACAATGGCGCAAGGCCGATTCTTGCGACCTTCTTCGACACCGTCCTTGTGCTCGCCCGACCAGAGGTAGGAATAGGAAATTACCAGGCCGGGAACAGGCTTGGGCAGGCTCACGGCGTCCAGTCTTTGAGCATCTGATCCAGCTCATCATACTGAGATGGGACTGCGCTTTCGGCGATAGCCCTCAGCGTCTCTTCGTCAAGGTCCTCGATGGGTCTAGCGACCTGTCCCTTGACCAGCACTTCGAACATTGCCGCCGACAGAAGCACAGTGTGGGTCCGGCCATTCTTGGTTATGGCGACCGGCGCCCGCTGAGCGGCGTCCTGGAAGCGGCCGACATTCTGTTGGAATTCCGTCGATGTCACACGCATGAAAGTCACCTCTTTATCCAAAATAGATAAAATAGATAACTTTTCAAGAGCAGCGCCGCGCGGTCGTCGTCGTCAGCTTTCAGGCCGCCGCCTTCACCGTCGGCGGCGCCTTCTTCAGCGGGATGCGCACCGACACGATGGTACCGACGCCTTCCGTCGAGCGGATCTTCAGCGCGCCGCCCTGCAGTTCGGCGAGCGAACGCGATATGGCCAGCCCGAGGCCGGAGCCGGTATGGTTCTTGGAGAACTGGTTCTGCACCTGCTCGAACGGCCGTCCGAGCTTGCTCAGCGCCTGTTTCGGAATACCGCAGCCATTGTCCTCGATGGTGAGCACCAGCGCGCCCGAGGCGTTGCGCGCCCGAACCGTGATATGGCCGCCCTGTCCAGTGAACTTCACGGCGTTGGAAAGAAGGTTGATGGCGATCTGCTTGATCGCGCGGCGGTCGGCGTAGAGCCGCATCGCATCGGCGATGCGCGTCTCCACCGTGATCGACTTCTCCGCCGCCTGCAGCGAGATGACGCGAACCGTCTCCTTGATCAGCGGACAGAGGTCGATCTCTTCGCGGTCGAGCGAGAACTGGCCGGCCTCGATCTTCGACATGTCGAGTATGTCGTTGATGACGCCGAGCAGGTATTTGCCGCTGCTGTTGATGTCGCTGGCATATTCCTCGTAGCGCTCGGAGCCCAGCGGCCCGAATAGGCGCTGCTCCATCAGCTCGGAAAAACCGATGATGGCGTTGAGCGGCGTGCGCAGCTCGTGCGACATGTTGGCGAGGAATTCGGATTTCGCCCGGTTCGCCGCCTCGGCGCGCTCGGTCTCCTTCATGTATTTGCGGTTGAGCTCGACCAGCTCCTTGGCGCGTTCCTCCTCGGCGCGGCGGGCGAGGCTGAGGTCGTGGATCGTCGCCATCAGGCGGCGCTCGCTGTCGACCAGCTTTTCCTGATGCAGCTTGATCTGGGTGATGTCGGAGCCGACCGAGACGATGCCGCCGTCCCGGGTCCTGAGCTCATTGACTTGCAGCCAGCGGCCGTCGGCGAGCTGGCGCTCCAGCGTGACGCCGCCATGCGGACCGTTGGCATTGGCGAGCCTGCGCTCCGAGGCAAAGGCGAGCATGCGCTCCTCCAGCATGTCGCGGGTCGCGCCCGGCACCACGTCGCGATCCGAGAGGCCGTTGTCCTTCTGGAATTTGGAGTTGCACATGATCAGCCGCTCGGCGGCATCCCACAGCACGAAGGATTCGTTGATGTTCTCGATCGCCGTCCTCAGCCGCATATCCGCCGCTTCCGAGCGCAGCGCCAGGTGACGCTGCTCGGTGACGTCGACGGCGATGCCGATCAATTGGATCTCCGGCGCCTCCGGGTCGATCACCTGGGCGCGGGCGCGCATCCACACCCATTGCCCGTTCGCGTGGCGCATGCGGAAAACCTGGTCGATATGGTCGATCTCGCGCTCGACGATCCGGTTGGCGAGTTGGAACAGATCGCCGTCGTCGGGATGGATGATCTCGTCGACCTCGCCGAACGACAGCATGGTATCGTAGGGCTCGTAGCCCAGCATGTCGTACATCGAGCGCGACCAGTACATCTTGCCGCGCACCATGTCCCAGTCCCACAAGCCGCAGCGGCCGCGCACCAGCGCCATGTCGATACGCTGATGCGCCTCGAGATAGATGCGGTCAGCCGCCTGGGCGCGCGCCGCCTGGCCGAAATAGGCATAGAGGATGACGATCAGCACGCCCGCCGTCAGCACGAACAGCGTGACGTTGAGCGACACCGTCTTGCGCCAGCCGTCGAACACCGCCTCCTTGGGCACGAGAACCGCCGCGGCGTTCTTGCGGTCGCCTGTGAGGCTGACGGCGGCAAACCAGTCCTTGCCGCCGATGCTGACATCCATCACGCCGGCGCGGTCGCCGAACATGAACAGCGGCTGTCCGCCGAGCACGAGGCCGTCGAGCGGGCGCCCCCGCCAGCCGGTCGACAATGGCGATACGGCGATGATCTTGAAGGCGCCATCGGTGATGGCAAGCACATGGCTGCGGCCCATGGCGCCTTGGCGGCTGGTGGTCTCCAGGAGGTCCACGGCATTGGCGCTGGCCGCGCTCGGGTCCGCGGTGATTGCCTGCGCCATCTGTCCGGCGGCCAAAGACAGCACCGCCCTAGTCTCCCGTTCGACCTCGTCGCGCTCGTTCACCAGCGACAGGAAGCGCAGCGCGGCGATGACGATCAGGAAGATGACGATCAGCGCGGGGATCGAGCGGCGCAGCAGCGGCTCCGCCGCCAGCAGCCGCTGGTAGGCGGGCTCGGCGATCAGGCGCGCGTTGCCGGCAAGCCCGTCGCCCCTTGCCGCGCGACGCGCAAAAGCCTTCCCTCCGGGCGCGCCCCACGCGTCCGTCTTGGCCATAAATGGCACTCCCCGATTTGCCGCATACTTGACGATCCGGCTACGCCGCACGCCCGAATCGTCATTAAAGAATCAAAGGTGATTCGCCTTGTCCAGAGGCGCGGCCAAAAAAGATTAAAAGTTGATTGAAATTGACGCTTTTTCCCTTCTCCCCTTGTGGGAGAAGGTGGATCGGCGCGCAGCGCCGAGACGGATGAGGGGTGTTCCAGCGGAGTGAGACGTTGGCGTTCCCTGGAACACCCCTCATCCGTCGCCTTCGGCGACACCTTTGTTTGGACCGGGGACATCGCGAACAGGTGTGCGAAGACATCGCGAACAGTTTTGCGCGTTTTGCGCGAGGGGGTTCGGGATGCCATTCGAGGCCAGAAGCGTGATGAGCCAGAAAGAAGAGTTCGTGAGATTGGCGCTGGCGCCTGGCGCCAATGTGAGCGCGTTGTGCCGGCGCTTCGGCATTGGCCGGACCTGTGGCCACAAGTTGCTTTCGCGCTATCGGATGGAAGGGGCGGCCGGCCTGGCGGAGCAGTCTCGGCGACCACTGTCGAGCCCGGCACGCAGCGCGCCGGAGGTGGAGGCGGCAGCCGTTTCGGTGCGTGTGGCGCATCCAGCCTGGGGTGGGCGCAAGATCGCGCGGGTGCTTGCCCGCGAAGGCATCGGCACGCCGGCGGCCTCGACGGTCACCGGCATCCTGCGCCGCAACGGTATCGAGCTGGGGGCTTTGGGCGGCGGAGCCCAGCCTTTCATTCGCTTCGAGCATGCCGCCCCCAACCACCTGTGGCAGATGGACTTCAAGGGCCACGTTGCCTTGCGCGCCGGCCGGCTGCATCCGCTTACCGTGCTCGACGACCATTCGCGCTTCTCGATCGCGCTGTCGGCCTGCGCCGACCAGACCACCGAAACCGTAAAAGCCCGGCTGATCGCCGCCTTCCGTCGCTATGGCCTGCCGTGGCGCATCGCCACAGACAATGGTCCGCCTTGGGGCGATGGCGGCCGCAACGACTTCACCTTGCTCACCGTCTGGCTGATCGAGATTGGCATCGCCGTCAGCCACTCCAGGCCTTGCCATCCGCAGACGCTCGGCAAGGACGAGCGCTTCCATCGTTCGCTCAAGGCCGAGGCATTGCAGGGACCGCCCTTCGCCAATCTCGCCGAGGCTCAGGATGCATTCGACCAGTGGCGCCACGTCTACAACGCCCAGCGTCCCCACGATGCCTTGGGCGGCGGCGTGCCGCTCGATCGCTACCAGGCCTCGCCGCGCCAGTATCGCGAAACAGTCGAGCCGTTCGAATATGCCAAGGACGATCTCATCCGCCGCGTTCAGCAGCACGGCTTCGTCTCCATTCTCGGCCGAACCATACGCTTGTGCCGGGCCTTCGCCGGAAAGTCCGTCGCTTTCCGCCCCACCGCCACCGACGGCGTCTTCGACGCCTGGTTCAGACATCAGAAAATAGAAACCATCGACCTCAATGCCCTCGCCCGATAGCATGCAAAACTGTTCGCGATGTCTTCGCACACCTGTTCGCGATGTCCCCGGTCCAAACAACCTTCTCCCACAAGGGGAGAAGGAGAGGGGCTACGCCAGCGTGCGCTCCACGATATCCCGCAGATCGGCCGAGAGGTTCTCGACGTTCGCGATTTGCAGCAGCGCCTGCCTTGCCTTGTCCTGCCGGATCGGTTCCAGCGAGCGCCAGGACCGCATCGCCGTCGCCAGCCTTGCCGCCACCTGCGGGTTGCGCTTCTCGACCTCCAGCACGGTCTCGGCGAACAAGCGGTAGCCTTGGCCGTCGGCGCGATGGAAGCCGGTCTGGTTGGCGCTGGAGAAGGTGCCGATCAGCGAGCGCACCCGGTTCGGATTGGCGATCGAGAAGGCGGGATGCCGCATCAGCGCGCGCACCGTCTCGACGGTCCGCGGGCCGGGCACGCCGGCCTGGATCTGGAACCATTTGTCTAGCACCAGCGCATCGCCCCGATATCTGGCCTCGAAGCTTGCCAGCGCTTCCTCCGCCTCGGGAGAGCCGTCATGGCGGTGCGCCAGCACGGTGAGCGCCGCCGCGCGATCCGTCATGTTGGTTGCCGCGCGGAAATGCGCCGCGGCAAGTGCCGTGCCCTCGGGCAGCAGCGAAAGGTAATCGAGCAGGGTGTTGCGCAGCGCCCGCCGCCCGGCGCTCTCCGCGTCGGGGGTGAATGGACCCTTGTCGGCGAGGCTGTCGTAGAGGCCTGAGAAGCTCTCACGATTCGCCTCGGCGATTGTCCGCGCCAGCGCCTCGCGGGCGGCGAAGACGGCGTCCGGATCGATGCCCTTGCCGATATCGCGGGCAATGTCGGCCTCGCCGGGCAGCGACAAGGCCAGCGCCCGGTAGGCCGGCTCCAGGGTCTCGTCGCCGGCGATTCGGCCGGCAAGGTCGGCGAGCTTTTGTGCAAAGGCCGGCTCCTTGCCGCCCAGCACCTGACGGAAGGCAGCAATCAGCGCGTCGGTGAGCAGCGTGTTGAATGCCTGCCAGCGCGAGAAGGAGTCGCTGTCATGGCTGGCGAGGAAGAACTGGTCGTCGGCCTTCTGCTGCACCGAGAGCGTAATCGGCGCCGAGAAGCCGCGGTTGAGCGACACCGAAGGCCGTTCCGCAACCCCCGAGAAGCGCACTGTGTGCCGCCGCTTGCGGACATGGATAACACCGTCCTCGACGGCGGCGCCCTCGACGCTTTGCCAGGCTGCGGGCTTGCCGCCGGCGCCAACCAGGCCGAAGGCCAGCGGAATATGCATCAGCCGCTTGCGGCTTTCCGACGGTGTCGGCGGCACCGACTGTTCGATCTCCAGCGTGAAGGCCTTGGCCGCGGCATTGTAGGAGGAACCGACCGTGAGGTTCGGCGTGCCGGCCTGGTGATACCAGAGCGCGAATTGCGCGAGGTCTCGCCCCGAGACATCCTCGAACACCTTGAGGAAATCCTCGATGGTCGCGGCCTCGCCGTCATGCCGCTCGAAATAGAGGTCCATGCCGGCGCGGAAGGTCTCCGGCCCCAGAATGGTGCGGATCATGCGCACCACTTCCGAGCCCTTCTCGTAGACGGTCGCCGTGTAGAAGTTGTTGATCTCTCGGTAGCGGCGCGGTCTCACCGGATGCGCCAGCGGCCCCTGGTCCTCGGGGAATTGGTGCGCGCGCAGCGTGCGCACCTCGGCGATGCGCTTCACCGCCCTCGAACGCTGGTCGGCCGAAAATTCGTGGTCGCGGTAAACCGTCAGCCCTTCCTTCAGGCAGAGCTGGAACCAGTCGCGGCAAGTGATTCTGTTGCCGGTCCAATTGTGGAAATACTCATGCGCGATGATCGCTTCGATATTGGCGAAGTCGGCATCGGTCGCGGTCTCCTCGTCGGCCAGCACATATTTGTCGTTGAAGATGTTGAGGCCCTTGTTCTCCATCGCGCCCATGTTGAAGTCGGACACCGCGACGATGTTGAAGACGTCGAGGTCGTATTCGCGGCCGAAGGCTTCCTCGTCCCATTTCATCGAGCGCTTCAGCGCGTCCATCGCGTAGCCGGCGAGGTGCTCCTTGCCGGGCTCGACATAGATGCCGAGCTCGACCTCGCGGCCGGACAGGGTGGTGAAGCTGCCGGCCACCTTGCCGAGCGCACCCGCCACCAGCGCGAAGAGATAGGAGGGTTTCGGAAAGGGGTCATGCCAGACTGCATAGTGGTGGCCGCCGGCCAGCGTGCCGCTTTCGACAGGATTGCCGTTGGAAAGCAGCAGCGCTGCTTCGTTGTGCGGCGCCTCGATGCGAACAGTGTAGACCGATAGGATATCGGGCCGATCGAGGAAATAGGTGATGCGGCGAAAGCCCTCGGCCTCGCATTGCGTGCAATAGACATTGTTGGACCGGTAAAGGCCCATCAGGGCTTCGTTGCTGGCCGGCGCGATCTCGGTATCGAGGCGAAGCTCGAAGCTTTGCGCAGCCGGCGGCTTTGCAATGGTCAGTTGGTCCGGCGTCGCCTGATAGTCCGAGGGCGAGAGCACATGCCCATCGATGGCAACGCCAAGCAGCGTCAGCCCGTCGCCGTCGAGCAACAGCGGCGCCGCCGCCGCGACGCCTTCGCGCCGCTCGATGGTGAGCACGGCGGTGACGCGGGTCGCATCCGGCGACAGGCGGAAATCGAGACTGGTCCGCGGAATGAGATAGTCGCTGGGGCGATAGTCTTCGAGCTTGAAGACATGGCCGGTATCGGTGCGCATTCCGTTGGTTTTCCTGTCGATTTTCGGGCGGGCAGCGGGGTTGCTGGCCCAAGAATTTTGAAGTCCGCGCTCTTTACACGAAACGGTCACTCGACAAAACTGCGCCGGGGTCTATTTCTGGGCTTCGTTTCCGACCATCGTCACGAGGCAAGATGACCGTCGATCATGCCGTCGGCCACGACACGCTGCGCGGCATTGCGCTCAAGATCGTCTCCGTGGCGGTCTTCGTTGGCATGCAGACCTGCATCAAGGCTGCCGGCGACGTGCCCGCCGGGCAGATCGTCTTCTTCCGCTCCTTCTTCGCCATTTTCCCGATCATCGCCTTCCTGGCATTCAAGGGAGAGTTGGCCACGGCATTCACGACGAAACGGCCGTTCAACCATATCGCGCGCGGCCTCGTCGGCGTCGGCGCCATGGGGCTCGGTTTCTTCGCGCTGACCAGGCTGCCGCTGCCAGAGGCGATCACGCTGAACTATGCCCAGCCGCTGCTGGTGGTGGTGTTCTCTTCGGTCTTCCTCGGCGAGACGATCCGCGTCTATCGCTGGAGCGCGGTCGCCGTCGGCCTCGTCGGCGTGCTCATCATTTCCTGGCCGGAACTGACGCTGTTGAATTCCGACGAGGCGCTGGACGACCAGGAGGTGCTGGGCGTCATGGCGGCCTTGATCGCCGCGGCAATCTCGGCCGTCGCCATGCTTCTGGTGCGCAATCTCGTGCAGACCGAGAAGACGGCGACCATCGTGCTCTGGTTCTCCTCGACCGCGAGCGTGCTGGCGCTGTTCACATTGCCTTTCGGCTGGCAGGCGCTGACACCGATGCAAGCCGCGTTGCTCGTCGTGGCCGGCTTCTGCGGCGGGCTCGGCCAGATCCTGATGACATCCGCCTACCGCCATGCCGAGGCGTCCGTCGTGGCGCCGTTCGAATACACCTCGATGATCCTTGGCGTCGTAGTCGGCTATTTCGTCTTCGGCGACGTGACGTCGCTCAATACGTTAATCGGCGGCGTGATCGTCGTTGCCGCCGGCATCTTCATCATCTGGCGCGAACGGCAACTGGGCCTGGAGCGCACACGGACGCGAAGAGCGACGCCGCCGCAGGGGTGATCTGTTTCAAAAAGGAAACCTCAAAGGCCGAGTTCCTTCACACCCCCCTCTGTCCTGCCGGACATCTCCCCCGCAAGGGGGAGATTGGATGTCGCTTTGGCTTTCGCCAATCGCCGACGTTGCAGGAAGAGCGCCCGTCGGCAAAGCTGCTGATCTCCCCCCTTGCGGGGGAGATGGCCGGCAGGCCAGAGGGGGGTGCTGTCCCTCGGACCTTTCTGTTTGAGCTATCGAGAGCTCGGCTCCTTCGCCAGCCGCAGCAGCACCGTTCGCGTCTGCTCGTCGGCCGGGAAGAAAGATTCGATCGCCAGTTCCGACAGCGTGACGTCGAGCGGCGTGCCGAACACTGTGATCGTGCTGATGAAAGACAGCACAGTGTCGTCATGCGCGAGCCTGAGCGGATGCACGATGCCGCTCGGCTCGACCGGCGCCGGTCGGCTGCTTTTCAGGCCGGACGGATAGGCGCGCAGCTCTTTCTCCAGGTCGATCAGCACCGGGTCGCCGGTGGCGTCGTTCTGGTGTTTCAGGCGCTCGAGCAGATGCGCCCGCCATTCCGCCAGGTTGACGATGCGTGGTGCGACACCGCCCGGATGCAGGCTCAGCCTCAGCACATTGACCGGCGGCTTGAGCAGCGACGGCTCGGAAACATCGGCGAGGAATGGGCCGATCGCGGCGTTGGCGGAAACGAGGTTCCAGTGCCGGTCGACCGCGAGCGCAGGGAAGGGTTCGTGCCCTCGAAGCACTGTCTCGACCGCGGCAAGTGCCGGCGCCAGCGTCGCATCGCTCAGCGGCCTTTCGCTGAAGCTCGGCGCGAAGCCGGCCGCGAGCAGCAATTGGTTGCGTTGGCGCAGAGGAATGGAGAGCTGTTCGGCCAGATGCAGCACCATCTCGCGCGACGGCTGGGCGCGGCCGCTTTCGACGAAGGAGAGATGCCGCTGCGAGATGTCGGCCTCCATGGCGAGGTCGAGCTGGCTCATACGCCGGCGCGTGCGCCATTCGCGAATGAGGCTGCCGGCGGAGATGTCGGATGTGGTCATGGGGGATGAGTAGGGCGGCGAGAGAGGGATTTCAATTACTTGCGAGGTCATCGGTGAGGCTCGCCGGCGCAGGAATCTCCCCCCTTGAGGGGAGATGGCCGGCAGGCCAGAGGGGGTCGCCTCAACCGCCTCCACGCTAAATGGCGCCGGCGCTCCATGCGAGGCGACCCCCTCTGTCGCCTTCGGCGACATCTCCCCCTCAAGGGGGGAGATTAGCTAATCGCCCTCAGCTTCGCCTTCACCTCGAGGAAATCCCGCCATGCCAGCTTCTTGTGCGCCGGCGTCCTGAGCAGATAGGCCGGATGCAGCGTCGGCATCGCCGGAATGGCGACGCCCGACGCCGTCGTATGCACCCGCCAGTTGCCGCGCAGCCTGAGTATCCCCTCGGTGGTGTTGAGCAGCGTCTTGGCGGAGGGGCCGCCGAGATTGACCAGCACCTTCGGATTGACCAGCTCGATCTGCCTTTCGATGAACGGGCGGCAGATCTCGGTCTCGTGCGGCGTCGGCGTGCGGTTACCCGGCGGGCGCCAGGGGATGACGTTGGCGATATAGGCCGATGTCCGGTCGAGGCCGATCGCGGCCAGCATGCGATCGAGCAGCCGGCCGGAGCGGCCGACGAAGGGCAGGCCTTCCAAATCCTCGTCGCGGCCAGGCGCCTCGCCGACCAGCATCAGATCGGCATTCGGGTTGCCGTCGGCGAAGACCAGGTTCTTGGCGGTGAATTTGAGATTGCAGCCGTCGAAGGCCGCCATATGCCGGTGCAACTCGTCGAGCGTCGAGGCGCTGGTCGCCAGTTGCCGCGCGAGCAGAACCTGCCCCTCGTCAGGCACCGCGGCGGCGGCCATTGGACGCGCAGGCGCATCCGGTATTCCACTTGCATCCAGCCCGGGCGAAGACGGCTGCCGCTCCGCTGTCCTGTTGGCGTCGGGCCCGGATGACTGTCTTTCTTGAAGCCTGCTTTCCCGAACGGGCGCGGCCGGCGCCGGCGGGCGCTCGGCTTGCTTGGGCCTGACCTCGGCGAACCGGTTGATGGGCGCGTCTTCCAGCGCCTCGTCGACGCCCGCGCTGGCATAGAAGGCGAGCAGCTCGGCGATATCGATCGGGGTGTTGGGGGAGGCGGCAGTCATGGCGTCACCATCGTCCGCGCAGCGCAGATTTGCAAGGTTGGCGACCGTTAATCTCCCCCTCGAGGGGGAGATGTCGCCGAAGGCGACAGAGGGGGTCGGTTCGACCGGACGCGACGCCAAGGGGGGCCCGAGCGGGTTGGCGCTTTACGCGCGAGGACCCCTTCTGGCCTGCCGGCCATCTCCCCCTCAAGGGGGGAGATTACGCGTTCCGACGATTTCGCCAATCTCCAAGGGGCGCACCATTCATCCAGATCACCCCGTCGGAATGCGCGGGTCCTGCACCAGATAAAACGTCCAGCGCGGCGTGTAGTCGGTGATCAGGAACTCGAAGGTCGCCGTCTTCAGCGGATCGACCTTGCCGTTTTTGAACAAGAGCCGGTCGTAGGGTTCGAACTGGCGGTCGAAATCGGCGAAGTTGCTCGAGACGATGTTGTCGGGCGCCTTGTTGCGCTGGTCGAAGGACAGGCCGTCGCCGAACACGCTCGGCTGGTCGAGGATCTCCTGCAGTTCGAACTGGAATTCCACCCAGGGGAGCGCGCTGTTGTTGAGCACGTCGATGCGCATGTACATGACGCCATTGGCGACGTCGCCGGCCCTGCCGAAGGCCTCGATCGGCCGGGTGGCGCGGATGGTCAGCGTCACCGGCGTCGCCGAATTCAGCTCCTCGGTGATGATGAGCGGGTTCTCCTTGGTGCCGACGCCGGAGGCGCCGGTGATGCGGAAGCCGCCAAGCTCGTCGGAAAAGGAGTAGGCGCCGGTCGCCCAGACTTTCTGCGGATCGGCTTGCGCCGGGGCGATCAGGAAGAGGAGCGGAAGAACCGCGCGGCAGAGCACGCCGGGCGTGAAGAGTAAGCGCTTCAATGAAAAGCCGGATGGCTCGGGAGTGCGCATGGGCCCAAGTATTGCCGATAAGCAAGCCGCCAAACAATTAAAAACGTGCCGGACAGGCCTGGCCTTCCCACCGAAGGGCTCTGGCCTATGCTTCGCAGTGGCCTATCCGTGGGCCGTTTCGCATGGAAAACCGCGACTTTTTGTCGAATTCGGCGTTGTCACATCAGCGCCGGTTTCGCGTCGCGAATTGATGCGCTATGCAGCGCGTGAGCCAGCAGAATGCGAGAACATGGCGAGCCAGTGAGGGGCCTATGAGCGAAATCGAACGCGAGAGCATGGAATTCGACGTGGTGATCGTCGGCGCCGGTCCCGCCGGGCTTGCCGCCGCCATCCGTCTGAAGCAGCTCAGCCCCGACCTTTCCGTCGTCGTGCTCGAAAAGGGCGGCGAGGTCGGCGCCCACATCCTGTCCGGCGCCGTCGTCGACCCGATCGGCATCGACCGCCTGCTGCCGGGCTGGCGCGAGGAGGAGAGCCATCCGTTTAAGACCCCGGTGACCGACGATCATTTCCTGGTGCTTGGCCCCGCCGGTTCGTTCCGCCTGCCCAACTTCCTGATGCCGCCGCTGATGAACAATCACGGCAACTACATCGTCTCGCTCGGCAATGTCTGCCGCTGGCTCGCGACCAAGGCCGAGGCGCTCGGGGTCGAGATCTATCCGGGCTTTGCCGCGGCCAGCCTCGTCTACAATGAGGCCGGCGCCGTCACCGGCGTCATCACCGGCGACATGGGCGTCGAGAAGGACGGCACGCATGGCCCGGCCTACGCGCCGGGCATGGCGCTGATGGGCAAATATGTGCTGATCGGCGAGGGCGCGCGCGGCTCTCTCGCCAAGCAGCTCATCGCGAAATACCGGCTTGCCGACGGCCGCGAACCCGGCAAATACGGCATCGGCCTCAAGGAGCTGTGGCAGGTCAAGCCCGAGAACCACAAGCCGGGCCTGGTGCAGCACTCGTTCGGCTGGCCGCTCGACATGAAGACCGGCGGTGGCTCCTTCCTCTATCATCTCGAGGACAATCAGGTGGCTGTCGGTTTCGTCGTCCACCTCAACTACAAGAACCCCTGGCTCTCGCCCTTCGAGGAGTTCCAGCGCTTCAAGACGCATCCGGCGATCAAAGGCACCTTCGAGGGCGCCAAGCGGATCGGCTACGGCGCGCGCGCCATCACCGAGGGCGGCTGGCAGTCGGTGCCGAAGCTCTCCTTCCCGGGCGGCGTGCTGATGGGCTGCGCGGCCGGCTTCGTCAACGTGCCGCGCATCAAGGGCTCGCACAATGCGGTGCTGTCCGGCATGCTGGCGGCAGAGCACGTCGCGGACGCAATTGGCGCCGGGCGCGCCAACGACGAGCTCACCTCTTACGAGGAAGCCTGGCGCGGCAGCGACATCGGCAAGGACCTGAAGAAGGTGCGCAACGTCAAGCCGCTGTGGTCGCGCTTCGGCACTATCATCGGCGTCGGCATCGGTGGGCTGGACATGTGGCTGAACACGCTGTTCGGCTTCTCGCCCTTCGGCACGCTGAAGCACGGCAAGGCCGACTACGCGACGCTGGAGCCGGCATCCAAGCATCAGAAGATCGCCTATCCCAAGCCGGATGGCGTGCTCACTTTCGACCGGCTCTCCTCGGTGTTTTTGTCCAACACCAACCACGAGGAAAACGAGCCGGTGCACTTGATCGTCGGCGACATGGCGCTGCAGCAGCGCTCCGAGCACGACGTCTTTGCCGGACCCTCGACCCGCTACTGCCCGGCCGGCGTCTATGAATGGGTCGACAAGGACGGCAATGCCGCCGCCGATCCGTCGGCCAAGGACGTGCGCTTCGTCATCAACGCGCAGAACTGCGTCCACTGCAAGACCTGCGACATCAAGGACCCGAACCGGAACATCAACTGGGTGCCGCCACAAGGTGGAGAGGGGCCTGTCTATCAGGGTATGTAGAAGGGGCAACTGCCAGAGGCTTTGCGCTGCCGCTGACATACCTCTTCGGGGGCGCCACCGCCGGCGGCGCCTGCCTGCGAATAGGTTGCGACATCGCAACCTCAAGGCCGTTGAAACCACCGCCTGCTTGTGTTTCCTTTCCCTGAGGATAGGGAGAAACGGCGATGCGCCTGGCGGTTCTGACATGCCTTGTCGCTCTCGGCGCGTTCTGCGCGCCGCAGGCCTCGGCCGGCACCAGGGTGCTGGTCCAGACGCGAACCTATGACATCGCCGGCAATTCCGGCGCGGCACTTATCGAAGCCATGGACAGCAAAGGCCCCAAGCACGGCTTCATGACGCACGCCATCGCCCAGACCGCCTACACGGCCGACTGGGAGCTCGGCGTCATCCCGGACAAGGGCTCGTGCCGGCTCAAGCAGGCAAATGGCACGCTCAATCTCTTCTACACCTTTCCGCGCGTCGCCTCGGCGACGCCGGCGCTGAAGAAGCGATGGACCCGGTTTTTCGCCGGTGTGCGCGCCCACGAGAAAACCCATGGCCGTATCGCCAGGGAAATGATGCGCGCCACCGAGCGGTCGATCACCGGTCTCAAGGTCGCCGACGATCCCTATTGCTACAAGGCTCGCAGCGAGGCGCGCCAGCGTATCCAGGCCGCCTATGCCGAATACGAGGCCAAGCAGAATGCCTTCGATGCCCGGGAGCACCGCGACGGCGGCCATGTCGAGCATTTGGTCGCGGCTTTGATGAAGCCTTAGCGGCGCGATGCTGCGAAGGATCGCTACGTCAACCCGGTGTCTTCCCGAGCCGCACGAGAGAAGCCAGCGCCGTCTCATGCTCGTCCTTGGGTCCTCTGTCGTCGGACCGCAGCGAGAACTCGATCAGCACCGGCAGATGATCCGAGCCGGTGTCTTCCAGCCGGGTCGCGGAATGGATCGTCACCCCGCCCTTGCTGAACACCTGGTCGATCGGCAGGCCGGCGAAGCGCCGCAGGAAGTCGGGCAGCTTCCGGTGGATCCAGGTCGGCCCGGCTGACGGCATCACCGTCAGCTTGCCGAGCGAAGCGACGCGCCGCACGGCCGCGCTCCAGGGCACGGCGTTGCAGTCGCCGGCCACGATCGCCGTTTCGCCGAGCGCGGTCAGCGGTTCCGACAACTCGCCGATCTGCCAGTACTGCTCGAGCGGCCAGGGCCAGCTCAAATGGATCGCGGCGACGTCGACTCCGGTTCCGCCGAAATCGATCGTCGCGGTCGCCATCGCACCGCGCGGTTCGCAATGCGGCGCTGTGCCGGCGGCGAAGGGCCGGCGCGAGAGCAGCGCGACGCCGAATACGCCGTTGGGGTAGGGGCAGAGGATGCGGTAGGGATAGGCGCCGGTGATATAGCCAAGCTCGGTCGTCCACATCCCCGACACCTCGTCGAGGGTGATCACATCAGGATTGGTCCGGCCGATCAGCGAAAGCACCTTCTTCGGCGTCGGATTGTCGAAGCGCAAATTCATCTGCAGCAGGCTGTAGACGATCCGGTCGGCGGGTCTGGCGATCGCCTGTTGCGGCCACAGCTTGGGCAAGGCGCTAGCCGTCGTGGCGAAGCTGGCGATGGCGAAGAGCAGCACCGCTGTCGCCTGCAGCCGATAGGAGCTGGCCAGCAGCGCCAGCGCCAGCAGCGCCGTAAGCACGCTCAGGTGAATGCGGAAATGCGAGAAGGAATCGAGCGCAGGGTGCAGCGCGCCGAGGAACCCGGCCAGCAGCGCAGCCGACAGTGCCATCATCGCCAGGAATGCCACCCCAGCCGTCATGTTCGAGCGCGCGCCGCCTGTTGTCATCTCGGTCTTGGCCTGCCGAATGCCGCCGGCAATCTGTTTGGAGCGAGATAGTCTCGCTCTGGCCTGCTTATCGGCCAAATTGCGGCCCTTGCAAGACGGCGAATTGCCTCGCCGCGCCGCTGGCTACTGGAAGGCCGTCTCGGAAAAACTTCTCAACTTGCGCGAATGCAGCCGCTCCATCGGCATTTCGGCCAGCTTCTCCATCGCCCTGATGCCGATGGTGAGATGCTGCGCCACCTGCCGCTTGTAGAATTCGGTCGCCATGCCGGGCAGCTTCAGTTCGCCGTGCAGCGGCTTGTCGGAGACGCACAGCAGCGTGCCGTAAGGCACGCGGAAGCGGAAGCCGTTGGCCGCGATCGTCGCCGATTCCATATCGAGCGCGATGGCGCGGGACTGCGACAGGCGCTGCACCGGTCCGCGCTGGTCGCGCAGTTCCCAGTTGCGGTTGTCGATGGTGGCGACGGTGCCGGTGCGCATGATGCGCTTGAGGTCGTAGCCGGACAGGCCCGTGACCTCGGCCACCGCTTCCTGCAGCGCCACCTGGATTTCCGCCAGCGGCGGGATCGGCACCCAGACCGGCAGGTCGTCGTCCAGCACATGGTCCTCGCGCACATAGGCATGCGCCAGCACATAATCGCCCAGCGCCTGCGTGTTGCGCAGGCCAGCGCAGTGGCCGAGCATCACCCAGGCATGCGGCCGAAGCACCGCGATATGATCGGTGATGGTCTTGGCGTTGGAGGGGCCGACGCCGATATTGACCATGGTGATGCCACCATGGCCCGGCTTCTTCAGATGATAGGCCGGCATCTGCGGCAGGCGCGGAGGCGGCGTGCCGTCGCTCGGCGCGCCGGCTCCGGCCTTTGTCACCACATTGCCCGGTTCGACGAATTCACTGTAGCCGCCTCCGCCCTTTTCCATCAGATCCCGGGCACGCGCGACGAACTCGTCGATGTAGAACTGGTAGTTGGTGAACAGCACGAAGTTCTGGAAATGCTGCGGGCTGGTCGCCGTGTAATGCGACATCCGGTGCAGCGAATAGTCGATGCGCTGCGCGGTGAATGGCGCCAGCGGCCTCGGCTCGCCGAACGCCACCTCGAAGGTGCCGTTGGCGATCTGGTCGTCGGTGCCGTCGAGGTCCGGCACGTCGAACAGGTCGCGGATCGGCCGCTTGATGCGCTCGGCCGCCGTGCCGTCGACATAGGTGCCTTCCAGGAAGGCGAAATGCAACGGGATCGGCGTTGTCGATTCCGACACCGTCACCTGCACGCCGTGATTGCGCATGATGAGCCGAAGCTGTTCGACGAGGTAGCTCTCGAAAAGCTGCGGCTGGGTGATGGTGGTGGCAAAATGCCCAGGCGTCGGCATATGGCCGTAGGCTTGGCGCGAGTCGATCTGGGTGAACGAGGTCGTGGTGACGCCGATCTGCGGATAGAAGGCGCGGTAGCGCTTGCTCTCGTCGCCGCCGGCCGCGAGTTCGGCGAAGGAATCGCGCAGGAATTTGGTGTTGCGGTCGTAGAGCCTCTGCAGCGCCGCGACCGCCTTCTTGGCGTCGTCGAAGCTCTGCCTGCCGAAAGGCTCCGGCATGACGACCGATTCGATGGCTTGGGGGTAGATTCGCTTTTCCATGGCCCAATATAGGGATTTGGACGAGCACTTGGGAGGGGGAGGCGGACGCGAAGCTCGCCCTGCGGCGTATTTTTCTTCGACCGTGTCAGCCGCGCTGCAGGCTGACCAGCAGCACGAAGCCGACGCCCGCCTTCTTCGGCGTCGGCGCTTCGATGATCGAGCCGGTGTCGGCGCGCATCATCGGCACCGCCAGCACGGGAGCGGCAAGCAGCATCAGGATGAGCATCGCCCGCGGCAGGAGCCGAAGGGTCTGGAGGGTCGAGGTAGCGATGCGGTTCATGGTGGTGGTTCCGGTTTCGAGTATTGGTCGTTTCAGCGGTCGAAATGGTTCATGCAGTCCAGCCGGCAGGTGTCGGCCATTCCCGACGAGCGGGCCGGACGGCCGGCTTCGGCCACGAGGATGGCGAAGACCATGCCGAACAGGCTCATCAGCAGGCAGACGATGGTGAAGCGGCGGACAAGCATTGGTCTCTCCTTCAATGGCGAGGAGAATGCCCGAATGCCTCTGAACCGGTTCTGAGACCGGTATTCATCTACCGTTCAAAATGATTGATACGGTCGCGATCTGGCTGACGCAGGTCGCCAAAAGTGTGCAGCGGTTTTGGGAAACGACGTGCGGAAAGACAAGAACCTGAAGCTCGTCGCCGGCGACGAGCTTCAGCCGCTGGAAACCGCCGCGTCCGGCAATGCGCTTCGAAAGGGCGCCTGAAAAGAAAACGGGGCCTAAAAAGAAGACGGGGCCGCGCGGCCCCGTTCATCAGGTCATTCAAGCGGCGATCAGAGCTTGTGCCAGGTCTGGCTCTTGCAGATCAGCCCGCCCAGCACGCAGCCGCTCATCTTGAGCGAGGCGCCGGAAATCGTTGCCTTGCCGGAATAGGTCTTGTCGGTTTCCGGGTCGGTTATGGTGCCGGTGTACTTGTTGTCGCCGGCTGCCTTGAAGGAACCGATGGTTTTGCCGGCATATTTGCCGGACTTCAGCGTGATCGAGAACGAGTCGCTGCCGGCGATCGCCGCCGTCGAGCCGGCCTGCGTCTTCCAATTGCCTTCGATCGGGTCGGCCCATGCAGCACCCGCAATCATCAAGGTGGCCGCCAGGGCCAGGCTCACTTTTCGAAACATGTTTATCCTCCCTTCAGAATTCAGGCGGGGCTCGTTCCGCCTCTCTGTCCCTTACGCAAAGGTAAAGCTAATCCAGCCGCCGCCAAAACGAAAGCGGTGCCGCCACGGAAGGTTGCAAGGATTTTTAGCTGCGCTAGTCACTGAAACTGAACGCGAGCGGAAAAGGCTTCGGTTTCCGTGGTTAGCGAAGTCTTGATTGCGGCCCCCGAAATTTTCGTCGAATTTAACGCAAAAAGGCGCAATTGCTGGGTTCCTATGCTTAACAGTTTTCCGCGTTTACCTCTTGTTTTAGCTTTGTTTTCTTCAAATTAAGCAAGCCATTTAACGACGGATTCAAGGCCAGCCGTCATTCTCGAAAGCATCGAAAGAGCGGCCCGCCCCAAGGGACAACTGGGACAGAAGGAGGCAGCTCTCGGGAGCCAGACAGGGGATTGAAATGGCACGTTTTGAAATGCTCGAGGCCGGCTTCGGCGCCATGGGGGCAACTGCCCAGGCCGACATTCTTTTCGAACTGGGCATGATGTATGCGACCGGCCGCGACTGCGAGACCGACGTCGTTGCCGCCCACAAATGGTTCAACATCGCCGCGATCAAGGGTTCGCTCCGCGCCGCCGAACTGCGCTCGGAACTCTCGGCCACGATGTCGAAGGTCGAGATCGCCAAGGCGCTGCGCGAAGCGCGCGAATGGATGACGATGCACTGACCTTGTAGGCCCGAGGTCCGAAAGTCTTCAGGGGACAAGGCCGCAGAAAGACGGCCGGTTGACAAGAGCAAGAACGCGGCAGGCAAGACTTTGCCTAGCTGCGCAGACACAGGGAAGCGAGCGGGTTCAGGCGCGGGGGCGCCGGGAAAGCTCGACTGCAAAAGCCGCGACCGGCCGGGACAAGGCCGGCGCGGCTTTTGCATTTTAGGCGTTCCGCCCGGCCGCGGCTGAGTGCGGCTTGGCCCAAGAAATCCTGGCCGAAATGAACCAAAGCGGTATGTATTGTCCTCTCGACAGTTCCGGCGAAGGGTGGAATTGTCCCGGCTCTCAGGAACAGCGTGGCCGGCACGGCCGCGCGCAAGTGGAGGAGTTCTTATTGCCATGAAAAGATTGGGTATTTTGAGCGCGGCCGCATTGGGCCTGATGATGAGCGCATCGGTTGCTTTCGCCGACGACATCACCATCTCGGTGGTCGGCCCGATGACCGGACAGCTCGCCACGATCGGCGACCAGTTCAAGCAGGGCGCGAAGGCCGCCGCCGACGCCATCAACGCTGCCGGCGGCGTCAACGGCTCCCAGATCAAGCTCGATATCGAGGACGACCAGTGCGACCCGAAGCAGGCGGTTTCGGTGGCCAACCGCATCGTCGCCAACGGCATCAAGTTCGTCGATGGCCATGCCTGCTCGGGCTCGAGCATTCCGGCTTCCGCTGTCTATGCTGAATCCGGCACGCTGATGATGAGCCCTGCCTCGTCCAACCCGGTGCTGACCGACGCCGCGGCCAAGTCTGGCTGGCCGACGATCATGCGCCTCTACACGCGTGACGACGCGCAGGGCGCCTTCATCGGCCCGTGGATCGCCAAGAAATATGCCGGCAAGAACGTCGTCGTCCTGCACGACAAGAGCGCCTACGGTCAGGGCGTTGCCGATGTGGTCAAGGCGACGATGAACGCCGGCGGCCTCAAGGAGGTCGACTACGAAGGCATCAATGCTGGCGAGAAGGACTATTCGGCTTTGGTCACCAAGCTGAAGGAGTTCAAGGCCGATGTCGTCTATTTCGGCGGCTACCATCCCGAGGCCGGCCTCATCCTGCGCCAGGCTGCCGAGCAGAACGTCAAGTTCCAGCTGATCATGCCGGACTCGATCGCCACGCCGGAATTCTGGCAGGTCGCCGGCCCGGCCGGCGAAGGCACCATGTTCGTCTTCCCGTCCGATCCGCAGGCCAAGCCGGAAGCCAAGGACGCCGTGGCCAAGATCAAGGCCGGCGGCTTCACCCCGGAAGGCTTCACGCTGTTCTCCTACGCCGTGATCCAGGCGGTTGCCGAAGGCGTCAAGCGCGCCGGCACCGACGATCCGGCCAAAGTCGCCGAGGCACTGAAGGACGGCAAGCCGATCAGCACCGTCGTCGGCGACGTCATCTTCGACGAGAAGGGCGACCTGAAGAACGCCAGCTACGACATCAACCAGTGGCATGACGGCAAATACGCGCCGATCAAGCCGTAAGCGATCCGTCAGGTAAGTGAAAATGGCCGGTCTCGTCCGGCCATTTTCTTTTTGGCGGCGGTCGGCGCTCTACGACGCCGGCGCCGTCCCGCCATACCCAACTATTTTGTCTCGTTAACGAGACAAACCGAACGGGCGTTTCAGCCTTGCCCTTCTTCCGCGAACCGCACCAGCACCGTGCCGTCGCTCACCTGCGCGCCTTCGGCCGCGATCTCGGCGATCACCCCGTCATGCGGGGCGGCGATGGTGTGTTCCATCTTCATAGCCTCGAGGATCAGGAGCGGCTGGCCTTTGATCACCGTGTCACCCGCTGCCGCGCGCACCAGCTTGACCAGCCCCGGCATCGGCGCGCGCAGGCTGCCTGAGGCGGCCGCGGCCTCGTCCGCCTTGGCCAGCGGATCGGGCACCGCGAAGGTGTAGCCGACCGCGCCTTCGAACACGGTGACGTGGCCCGGCCAGCGGGCGGTGCGCGGCAAATTCCGCAGATCATGCGAATTGATCGCGTCATGCGGCGCCTCCAGCGCCACCTGGAAGCGGCCGTCCGGCCGCGCCGAGACGCGGGCCAGGATGTTCTCCTCGCCGTAGCGCAGGCGGGTGCGTCGTGAAAGCGTATGGAAATGTGTGTAGCCAACAAGCGAGGACCACGGATCGGCGGCGGGACCCGGCGCGCCTGCATCTGTCGCCGCCAGCGCCGCCGCCGCTATCGCTTCATCGCTTGGCGCTGCGACGGCGACGAGAGCGTCCTGATGCCTGCCTATCAGGCCGGTGTCGACATCGCCCGCCACGAAATCGTCGTCCGCGGCGAGCGCCGCAAGGAAGGCGGTGTTGACGATCGAGCCGGCGACTTCGGTCCGGCCAAGCGCATCGCGCAACGCCGCGAGCGCGGCGGTTCTGTGCTCAGCGTGGACCACAAGCTTGGCGATCATCGGATCGTAAAAGGGCGAGATCGCATCGCCGGCCCGCACGCCGGTTTCGATGCGGATGGCGGTGCCCTCGGGCGGCTCGTCGGGGAACTTCAAATGGTGGAGCGTGCCGGTCGCCGGCAGGAAGCCTTTCGATGCGTCCTCCGCATAAAGGCGCGCCTCGATAGCGTGTCCGGCAAGCACGATCTCGTCTTGCGTCTTCGGCAGTTTTTCACCGGAGGCGACACGGAACTGCCACTCCACCAGATCGACGCCGGTGACCATCTCCGTGACGGGATGCTCGACCTGCAGCCGCGTGTTCATCTCCATGAACCAGAAGCGGTCCGCTTTCAGACCATCGGAGGCGTCGACGATGAACTCGATCGTGCCGGCGCCCGAGTAGTTGATTGCCTTGGCGGCCGTCACGGCGGCTTCCGTCATCGCGTCGCGCAACTCGGGCGTCATGCCGGGGGCGGGCGCCTCCTCGATCACCTTCTGGTGGCGGCGCTGCGCCGAGCAGTCGCGCTCGAACAGATGCACCGCGCCGCCAAAATTGTCGCCGAACACCTGGACTTCGATGTGGCGCGGCTTGTCGACATATTTTTCCACCAGCACACGGTCGTCGCCGAAGGCGGCCTTGGCCTCTCGCCGCGCCCCCGACAGCGCCTCGGAGAAATCGTCCGGATGGTCGACACGCCGCATGCCCTTGCCGCCGCCGCCGGCGCGCGCCTTGATCAGAACGGGATAGCCGATCTCTCGCGCCTTGGAGGCGAGCAGCACGATTTCCTGCGCCTCGCCGTGATAGCCCGGCACCACTGGCACGCCGGCCTTTTCCATCAGCCGCTTGGCGGCATCCTTCAGCCCCATGGCGCGGATCGAGGCGGCGGACGGCCCGATGAAGACGAGCCCGGCGGCGGTCACCTGGTCGACGAAGTCGGGGTTCTCCGAAAGGAAGCCGTAGCCCGGATGGATGGCTTGCGCGCCCGTGGCAAGTGCCGCGGCAATGATCTTGTCGCCGCGCAGATAGCTTTCGCCGACGGGTGAGTGGCCGATATGCACCGCCTCGTCGGCCATCTCGACATGCAAGGCGCGGGCATCGGCGTCCGAATAGACGGCGACGGTGCGCACGCCAAGCTTGCGCGCGGTGCGGATGACGCGGCAGGCGATCTCGCCGCGATTGGCGATCAGGATCTTGCCGAACATGGAGCCTCCGCGAGTAGAGCTTGCTTCGCGTTAAGGAGGCGATCCTTCGCGTCCCCCTCTGGCCTGCCGGCCCTCTCCCCCACCAGGGGGGAGATCGGACGTCGCCGCCGGTTTCGCAAACCGCCGACGTTGAAAGGAGAGCGGCAGCGCCGAAGCTGCCGATCTCCCCCCTTGCGGGGGAGATGGCCGGCAGGCCAGAGGGGGGTACTGTCCCGCCGGCCTATCCCGGCAAGCGTTCGTCCAACATGGTAGATCTCTCCCTTACCAAGGGAGTGCTCTACCGAGGTCGTCTTCTTTTTGGTCATCAAGTTCAGCTTTCCCCGATGGCAGCAACGGCTTGCCGGTATAGTTCCGCCGTCGGCTCGTCAAAGCAGCAGAAGGTAACGATCTGCGGTACTGCATTCTGTTGCAGGAAGCCGCTTACAATACCGGCGGCGATCCCGGTCGCCTCGTCCTTCGGAAAGCCGTAAATGCCGGTCGAGATCGCCGGGAAGGCGATCGTTTGGCAGTTATGGTCGCGGGCGATCTCGAGCGAGCGCCGGTAGCAGGAGGCAAGCAGTTCCGCCTCGCCCTTGCCGCCGCCCTGCCAGACCGGCCCGACCGCATGGATGACGTAGCGTGCCGGCAGGCGATAGCCCTTGGTCAGCTTGGCGTCGCCGGTGTTGCAGCCTCCGAGCGTGCGGCATTCGGCGCTCAGTTCAGGGCCTGCCGCGCGGTGGATGGCGCCGTCGACACCGCCGCCGACGAGCAGCGAGGAGTTGGCGGCATTGACGATGGCATCGACCGCGAGCTTGGTGATGTCGCCGGTGTGAACGCGGATCCTGTCGCTGACGCCGCTCATCGTCACATCCTGAACACGCCGAACCTGGTTTCCTCCACCCCGGCATTGAGCGCCGCCGAGAGGCTGAGCGCCAGCACCTCGCGCGTCTTGGCCGGATCGATGATGCCGTCGTCCCAGAGCCGTGCCGACGAATAGAGCGGGTGGCCCTCATGCTCGTATTTCATCAGGATCGGCTTCTTGAATTTCGTTTCCTCCTCGGCGCTCCATTGGCCGCCCTTGCGCTCGATGCCCTCGCGTTTGACCATGGCGAGCACGGTCGCCGCCTGTTCGCCGCCCATCACCGAGATGCGCGCGTTCGGCCACATCCACAGGAAGCGGGGCGAATAGGCGCGGCCGCACATGCCATAGTTGCCGGCGCCGAACGAGCCGCCGATGATCACCGTGAGCTTGGGCACGCGCGCCGTCGCGACCGCCATGACCAGCTTGGCGCCGTCCTTGGCGATGCCGCCGGCCTCGTATTTTCGCCCAACCATGAAGCCGGTGATGTTCTGCAGGAAGATCAGCGGAATGCCGCGCTGGCAGCAGAGTTCGATGAAATGCGTGCCCTTCAGCGCGCTTTCCGAAAAGAGCACGCCATTGTTGCCGAGGATGCCGACCGGCATGCCGTGCATATGGGCAAAGCCGGTGACCAAAGTGGTGCCGTAATTCTGCTTGAACTCGTCGAACTCGGAGCCGTCGACGAGACGGGCGATTACCTCGCGGACGTCATAAGGTTGGCGCAAATCCGTCGGCACGATGCCGTAAAGCTCATGCGGGTCGTGAAGCGGCGGTACAGGTTTCTGCAGGTTGAGGCTTACGGCCTTGTTCCGATTCAAGTTCTTGACGATACGCCGGCAAATGGCCAGCGCGTGCTCGTCGTCCAACGCATAGTGATCGGCGACGCCGGAAAGCCGGGTATGGACATCGGCGCCGCCGAGCTCCTCGGCGCTGACATCCTCGCCGGTGGCAGCTTTCACCAGCGGCGGGCCGCCGAGAAAAATGGTCGCCTGGTTGCGCACCATGATCGTCTCGTCCGACATTGCCGGCACATAGGCGCCGCCCGCCGTGCAGGAACCCATGACGCAGGCGATCTGCGGGATGCCGGCTGCCGACATGTTGGCCTGGTTGTAGAAGATGCGGCCGAAATGCTCGCGGTCGGGAAAGACCTCGTCCTGGTTCGGCAGATTGGCGCCGCCGCTGTCGACCAGGTAGATGCAAGGGAGATTGTTCTGCAGCGCGATCTCCTGCGCGCGCAAATGCTTCTTCACCGTCAGCGGATAGTAGGTGCCGCCCTTCACCGTCGCGTCGTTGACGACGACCATGACCTCGGTCCCTTCGACGCGGCCGATGCCTGTGATGATGCCTGCCGCGGGAATGTCCTCGCCATACATCGACCACGCCGCGAACTGGCCGACCTCGAGGAAGGGCGAGCCGGTGTCGAGCAGTTGCGCCAGCCGCTCGCGCGGCAGGAGCTTACCGCGGCCTTGGTGGCGCTCGCGCGCCTCGTCCGCGCCGCCGCGCTCGATGCCGGCCGCCTTCTCGGCGATGTCGGCGACCAGCGCCCGCATGCGCTCGGCATTGGCGCGGAAGGTGTCGGAGGAGAGGGAGATTTGGGAGGCGAGGGCAGGCATTGACGAACCTCAGATGATATCATATTTTAGTATCACTTTGGGCTCTTGCCCTAACCCTAGAGGAGTCGGCCATCAGGGTACTCGATTTGGGCAGGGCGAAAAGTCATGAAAGCCGCGCACCGGCAGACGCTGGACAGGATTTGCGAACCCGGTCAGCGCCTCGATCAAATGGCGCGATGTCGAGGCGTTGTTGATAGCACTAGGCGCTGAGGTTTCAGAGGGCAGCGGCTCGCGCGTCCGGTTCACAATATCCGGCCAGACGCTGTTCCTCCACCGCCCGCATCCGTCACCCGATACCAAGCGGTGGGCGGTCAGGGAGATCAGAGAGTTTTTGACGAACGTTGGAATAAGGCCATGAAGCTTTACAAGGGATATGCCGGATCGATCGAATTCGACGACGAGGACATGGTATTCCATGGCCGCATCCTTGGCATCCGCGACATCGTTACCTTCGAGGCCGAGACCGCCGAGGAATTGGTGAAATCGTTCCACGACAGCGTCGATGACTACCTTGCCTTTTGCAAAGAGCGTGGCGTCGATCCGCAGAAACCCTATTCCGGCAAGCTCGCTCTCCGCACCACGCCGGAAATCCATGCCTTGCTTGGCAAGGCGGCCGCAAGCGATGGCAAATCGATCAACCAGTGGGTATCTGATACGCTCGCCGAAGCTGCCCGCAAGCGGGTCGATGAAAGCTCGACGAAGGTCACAACCCGAGCGCACTAGTTCCCCTCCGCCATGATCTCTCGGCCGATCAGCCAGCGGCGGATCTCGCTGGTGCCGGCGCCGATCTCGTAGAGCTTGGCGTCGCGCAACAGTCGCCCGGTCGGATAGTCGTTGATGTAGCCGTTGCCGCCGAGGAGCTGGATGGCGTCGAGCGCCATCTGCGTCGCCTTTTCGGCCGCGAACAGCACGCAGCCGGCGGCGTCCTTGCGGGTGGTCTCGCCGCGGTCGCAGGCGGCCGCCACCGCATAGACATAGGCGCGCGCGGCGTTCATCGTCACATACATGTCGGCGAGCTTGCCCTGCACCAACTGGAAGCTGCCGATCGGCTGGCCGAACTGTTTGCGCTCGTGCACATAAGGAACCGCCACGTCGAGGCAGGCCGCCATCAGCCCGATCGGCCCGCCGGAGAGCACAGCGCGCTCATAATCGAGGCCCGACATCAGCACTTCCACACCGCGCCCTTCCTCATGCAGCACGTTTTCGAACGGCACCTCGACATTCTCGAACACGAGCTCCCCGGTGTTGGAGCCGCGCATGCCAAGCTTGTCGAGTTTCTGCGCCACTGAAAAGCCGGCGAAGCTCTTCTCGATGATGAAGGCGGTGATGCCGCGCGAATGGCGCTCCGGATCGGTCTTGGCATAGACCACCAATGTCTCCGCGTCGGGGCCGTTGGTGATCCACATTTTTGAGCCGTTGAGCACATAGCGGTCGTTGCGCTTTTCGGCGCGCAGCCGCAGCGACACCACATCCGAGCCGGCGCCGGACTCCGACATCGCCAGCGCGCCGACCTTATCGCCCGAGCATAGGGCAGGAAGGTACTTCTCCTTCTGCGCAGGCGTGGCCCAGCGGTTGATCTGGTTGACGCAGAGATTGGAATGCGCGCCGTAGGAGAGCCCGACCGAGGCCGACGCGCGCGAAATCTCTTCCATCGCCACGACATGGGCAAGATAGCCCATGCCGCTGCCGCCGAAATCCGGATCGGCGGTGATGCCGAGCAGGCCGAGTGCGCCGAGCTCGCTCCACAGATGCGTCGGGAATTCGTTCGCGCGGTCGATTTCGGCCGCGATCGGCGCGATCCTGTCCTGGGCGAAGCGCCGCACCGTGTCGCGCAGCGCCTCGATATCCGGATCGAGCCCGAAATTCAGTGTGCTCGTGTACATGCCGTTCCTCCCGCGCATGCCCCGATCTTCGTGGGGATCATGCCTGTATCAGAGTGCCACGGCGTCCCCGGCGCGCTCGGAACGACGCGCGGTGCCATGGCTGATTGTCGCGCCGACCAGGCGCATTGTCATCGACAGATATGTCGTGGTGACCTCAGTGATCGACAGCCGCTCGCCCGGCCGGAACCACACGATGACGCCGGTCATCATCTGGATCAGCGCCATGGCGGTGAGCCCGGTGTCGTCGATCTCGAAGACACCGGCTTCCATGCCGTCGCGCAGGATCGCGCGCAACTCCTTCTCATAGGCCGTGCGCATCTTCAGGATCTGCGTCAGCCGCTCATGCGAGAGGCTGCGCAATTCCATGTTGGAGAGATGGGTGGCGTGGCGCCGCTCGATATGGAAGGCGATGTGGTTCTCGACATAGGCGGCGAGCCGCGCCACCGGATCGTTCGTTGCCGGCCGTGCGTTATTCCAAGCCTCCAGCAGGCCTTCCATATGCTCGCGCATCAGCGTGAACAGCAGGTCTTCCTTGGTCGGGAAGTAACGGTAGAGCGCGGCGGCCTGCACCCCGACTTCGGCCGCGAGCTGGCGCATCGACATCGCCTCGTAGCCTAGGCGCGCGATCAGGTTGACCGCCGCCTCGCGGACGGCCGCCTCGGTTTTTTCTCCGTCGGAGCCTGTGGTGCGTGCCATGCTTGCCTCTGACATGCAATAATAAAACGAACGTTCAATTAATTCAAGGCAGCATGGGATAAATTGTTCCTCGCCCCCGCAAAGCGGGGGAGAGGTGGCTCGGGCGAAGCCCGAGACGGAGCGGTGCAGCGTTGGCGGGTTTGCTCTGAAATTCATCAAAGTAGCGCTGTCCCCCTCTCCGTCGCGGCTTCGCCGCGCCACCTCTCCCCCACTACCGTGGGGGCGAGGAAAGGGGCCTAAGCGACAATCGTGAACTCGGCGGGCGCGTCATCCGCGGCTTCCTCGACCTCGACCGCCGAGACCAGCGCGCCCCGCGGCCCTTGCCAAAGGCGGTCGATCATTGCGTCGACCGCGGCATGGGAGCCGGCGATGAGCGCTGTGACCGAGCCGTCGGCCTCGTTGCGCACCCAGCCCGTCACGCCAAGACGCATGGCTTCGCGGTGCGTCCACACCCGATAGCTCACGCCTTGCACCGTGCCGCTTATGCGCGCTCGCACGGCTCTTTTCCGACCCTGCATTGCCCGCTCCAGATCTTTCCCATCAATCTGGAGCAGAACGGATCAAATGCAACGGGCTTCATCGTCAGGTGACCCTGTCAATTAAATAGTTGACCAAGTCAACTGACAGGGAAATTATCGGGACGTCGCAAAGTCTCTGAAAGGAGGTCTGCATGCCGCACGAAGCCCTGGTTGATGAGATCCGCCGCTTCAACCGGTTCTACACCGGGCTGGTTGGGCTGCTCGATGAGACCTTGATGCAGAGCCCTTATACCCTGATCGAAGCCCGCGTGCTGTTCGAGCTTGGCCGCAGGCCCCGGACCGCTGGCGGCCGGGCCGGCTTCCTGGCGCGCATGTTTGATCTCGATCTCGCCCCGGTTGCATCCGAATTGGCCGGCGAACTGGGCCTCGCCCCAGCCTACCTCCTGAGGGTCCTGCGGAAATTCACCGCCATGGGGCTGGCCGAAATGCGCGCCGGCCCGGAGGGTGGGCTGCCCGTTCTTTCGCTGACCTCGCGCGGCGAGGCCGCGCTGGCCGATCTCGAGGCGGCGACGGACCGTGATCTCGCCCGCCTGATCGCCAAGCTCAGCGGCGAGGAAGCCTTGGCGCTTTCGGATGCGCTGAGCTGCGTGAGCCGCTTGCTGGAAACCGCAAGAATGTGAAATTGCCAGCGCCGGGCGCGGCAGACGCTGGTGGCCACGGTTTCCGGCTCTCATGGATGACGCAGCAAACCGCTATTTGCGGCCTGCGCCTCCTGAGTACCGAACACGGCAGAAGCCGGATGCCTGGATCAGTTCCCCCTTGCCGCCGCCAGCGCGCCCGGCAATTCCTCGGCAAAGATGTCGAGCTCATGATCGAGGCCGACGCTGACCCTGATGCAGCGGTCGAGCCGTGGCGCCATCGGCTTGCGGATGAAGACGTCGCGCGACAAAAGGGCCTGCATCACCTTCAGCGCGAAGGCGCCGTCGCGGTCGCAGTCGATAGTGACGAAATTGGTGGCCGAGGGTAGCGGCTTCAGGCCGTTCTCTTCGGCGATGGCCGCGATACGGCGGCGTCCGGCCGCCACGCGCGCCACCACTGAGTTCAGATAGTCCTGGTCGGCCAACGCCTCGAGGCCGGCGATCTGCGCCATGCGGCTGACGCCGTAGTGATTGCGGATCTTCTCGAAGTCGCGGATCACTTCGCGTTCTGCCACCGCGTAGCCGCAGCGAATGCCGGCCAGTCCGTAGGCCTTGGAGAAGGTGCGCATGCGCACGACATTTGGCCGCGCGACATCGATCGGCGGCAGCGCCGAGGCCGGGCCTAACTCGCCATAGGCCTCGTCCAGCACCAGCATGGTGGTTTCCGGCAGCGCCTCTATGAAGCGGATGACCTCCGGCGCCTCCCACCAGCTCCCCATCGGATTGTCCGGATTGGACAGGTAGACCAGCGGCGCCTTTTCCCGGCGAACCGCGGCCAGCAGCCCGTCGAGGTCCTCCCTGTCGTTGGCGTAAGGCACGGTCACCAGCCGGCCGCCGACACCGGCGATGTGGAAGTTGAAGGTGGGATAGGCGCCGAGCGAGGTCACCACCGCGTCGCCCGGCGCGACATACATGCGCGCGACCAGACCGAGCAGCCCGTCTATGCCTTCGCCGACGACCACGTTCTCGACGCCGACATTGTGATGCGCGGCCGCCGCGACCTTGAGGTCGAAATTGTCGGGGTCGCAATACATCCACTGGTCGCGGGCGACGCTCTCCATGCGGGCGATCACGCGCGGCGAGGGGCCGAAGCTGCTCTCATTGGCGCCGATGCGGGCTCGGAAAGGCCGGCCGCGATCGCGCTCCTGCGCTTCCGGACCGACGAACGGAACCGTGGTGGGAAGCGCGCCGATGATCGGCGTAAGGGAAGGGCGCTGGCGCATGGCAAAGGGCTCGGTTGAGAGGAGGCTTCTTGCTAGCGTGAGCGGTGCGTGGGTGCAAGTTGCGCCCGATAAAATGGCCGAGCTTGGTCGACCTTGACGGTCGCAGCTTCCAGCGGTTTGCTGCTTGCGCCGGTCTGGTAGCGTAGTGGCGAGACGCTTGCTGTCGGCCCCCTGACGGTATCGTCCGCCCGACAAATGCCTTCGACACGAACGGCGTGCTTCGACTGGATTCTCCCCGCTGCTTTTGCTAGCGAGGCAGGATGAACAACCGATTGCCGCCCGCTTGGGCCAAGCACCTCAAGACCCAACCCTCGGCGAAGGCGATATCGCCGAAAGCCGCACCGCTGAAAGTCCAGTCGAAGGCCGGTCCACCCCGAAATCAGGCCGACGATATGCTGTTGAGGCAGGCGCTCGAGCTGCAGAAAGCTGAGCAACTGCCGGAGGCCGAGGAACTCTGCCTCAAGGTTCTGGCGCGTACGCCAAACCATCCTTTGGCTTTCTACATCCTGGGAACCCTCGGCATCGGATACGATACCGAGAAGGCCCTGCGGTACTTTGCCCGTGCGGTCGCAGAGGAGCCGCGAAATCCTTATTACCACCTTAGCCTCGGTGAGGCCTATCTGAAGCTTAGCGAATTTACGCCGGCAATCAGGCACATTCAGCAGGCCTTGGCATTGAAGCCGGATCTGGTGGAAGCTCTTTGCGCCTTGGGCGATGCTTATAATTCGTTTGACAAGGGAGAAATGGCGCTGCCGCTTTTTGAGAAGGCGCTCAAGATCGAACGAGATCACCCTCTCGCCCGGATCGGGCTGCCTCGCGCGCTCACAAGCCTCGGACGCATGGACGAAGCCGCACTTCATCTGAAAGAGGCGATAGAACGGCGCATTGCGGTGCCCGCGGCCTATAACGCACTTGTACGCACACGCAAGTACACGGAAGAGCCGACAGAGCTCGCAGCGATTCTAAGGGAGCTTGAGGACCCAAGCCATATGCCGGAGGAAGCGGCAGCGCTCCATCACGCCGCCGGAAAGGTTCTCAACGACCTCCGTCGCTACAAGGACGCGATAGACCACTTCAAGCAAGGGAATCAGGCTAGGGGCCAAATATTCGACATAGGAAGCTATCGTCGCTGGGTCGATGCCATGATCGAAACCTTCACGCCCGAGCTAGTGGCTTCAATGGCCGCTTATGGCAATCCCTCGGAGGCGCCTGTATTCGTCGTCGGCATGCCTCGCTCGGGCACGACGCTGACGGAGCAGATTTGCGCCAGCCATCCAAGTGTTCATGGCGCCGGCGAGCTCAGCAAGCTTGCGCGAACAGCCAATGGACTCGGGCTCAAGGACCGTACCGGCGCAGACCTCGGCAAATCGATCGCCAAAATGACCCCCGATCTGACCAGGACACTGGCAGACGAGCACCTCGCCTATCTGCGTGAGCGAGCACCCGACGCACTCCGAATCGTCGACAAGATGCCCCACAATTTCGAGCTGATCGGCCTTGTCGGCGTTCTGTTTCCCAACGCGCGCATCATTCATTGTCGCCGTGACGCCATCGACAATTGCATCTCCTGTTTCGTCCTGCAATTCAGTGAAGCGCACAGCTACAGCGGCGATCTTCAGACTCTTGGACTCTACTACAGGGAATACGATCGCCTGATGCGGCACTGGAGCAAGGTCCTCCCTGGCCGCATCTTTGAAAACCAGTATGAGACATTGATTGAAAATCAAGAGGAGCAGTCGCACCGCTTGATAGATTATCTCGGGCTGCCCTGGGACGAAGCCTGCTTGCGTTTTTTTGACAGGGCTGGCTCAGTAAACACCTATAGCAATTGGCAGGTGCGCCAGCCGATCTACAAGTCGTCGGTCAAGCGATGGAAGAATTACGAAAGCGAGATCCAGCCCCTGATCGAAGCGTTGGGCGATCTTGCTGAGGTTTGAACGGACAGCGCTTGATGCCGGGCGACATCTTAGGTTGCATCCTATCCCGTCGGCGTAAGCTTTAACGCCGCGTTCCTTCACACCCCCCTCTGCCCTGCCGGGCATCTCCCCCGCAAGGGGGGAGATCGGATGTCGCGCCGGCTTTCGCCAATCTCCAACGTGAAGTTTCGAGCGGGGCGCCGAAGCTGCCAATCTCCCCCCTTGCGGGGGAGATGCCCGGCAGGGCAGAGGGGGGTACTGTCCCGCCGGCATATCCTCCTGGCCGTAGAGCTTCCCGCCGTTTCGGGCGTCGCGCGGATTGCTCTTCCACATCCCAAGCGTGGCAACAGGCGGCCGGCCATGCCATCGGCTGTCCCGAAGTTCAAACGCTTCATACAGACGGGCATGAAAAAACCCGGCGGTTGCCCGCCGGGTTCGATTTCAGTCAGACGCTGCTGATTAGAACGAGCGCTGGAAGCGGAGGAGACCGCCGACGCTGTTCTTCTTGTTGGCAGCGGTCCAGTTGCCGTAATCGGTAGCCTCACCGAAGCGACCGAAGTGATCCCAATCAACTTCGGCCGTGACCGTGAAGCCGGGGACGATGTCATAGGCAACGTTCGCCGCAAGGCCGTAGTTCTTGTCGTCGTCACCCGACACCTGGAGGTTGAACGAGGTCTTCTCGTTGAACTTGTAGGTGCCGCCGGCCCACCAAGCCCAGTTGCCGCCCCACTGCTTGTAGAAGCCGCGACCGCCACCAGGGATTGCCCAGGTAGGATCGGTGAGATTGTCGTCGGTGCCATAGCCGAACATGCCGAACAGCGAGATCGCGTCGTTGACAGTGACGTCCAAACGGACTTTGGTGGCCACTTCCTCGTAGTTGGCGTCATAGGCGACGACGCCGGTGATGGCGCCCCAACCCTGGGTCCACTTCACGCCGCCGACGACATGCGGAACGTAGCTGTCGATGGTGCCCTTCTGGCCCGAACCTTCTTCGAGCGAGACCACGGCCGAGAAGCCGTTGCCGGCGTCGAAGTAGTACTGCACGACGTTGGTGTCGAAGTCGCCGTAGGGAACCAGCGTATCCTGGATGACGTTGCCGGCGTAGCCGATGAACGTATCGAAGGCCGATTCGTCCTTACCGACGCGGAGGCCACCGAGCTGGATCCAGGCGAAGTTCAGCGAAACGCCCTTAAAGCCGGCACCGGCGTGAGTATAGTTAGTGGTGGCGTAGGCGTTGCGGTTACCGAAGTTGAAGCGGGTCTCGGTGTAGGTCTTCAACGTGCCGAGCTCGGTCTCCTGGCCGGTCCAGGTCTTCAGCGTGAAGCGGGCCTGCTTGTACCAGGTGGCCTGGTCGTCGCCGTCCTCATGGTCGAAGGCCCTTGCGCCGTCGAACGAGCCGACGTCGCCAACGCCGATGTCATAACGGACATAGCCGCCGATGCGCAGGCAGGTCTCGGTGCCGGGGATGTAGAAGTAGCCCGAGCCGTACACGTCGCAGATCTTGACGTATTCAGCCGGTTCCGGCTCGGCGACGGTCACCGCGTCGGCGGCGCGGGCGCCCGAAACTGCGATCAGGGCCGCAGCTGAGCCGAGAAGAAGGCTCTTGATGTTCATTTTCTGACCTCCAGTCAAAAGTTAAAAAACGGGTCTGGGTATTTTTTGCTGAAGGACAGCGTTCCCTGCCCCATCCCCACTTACCGAAAAAGATGCGCACCGCGCCGCTCCTTCGAACCAGACCTTTACCCAGGCGGCGGCGGCGTTCAACCACGATCGTGTCGGCGGAAGCCCTGTCCGGGCGCTAATCCCCGGACGTTGTTGCACAAATGACACGATTTGGCCTCACTCCGAAAGTTCTCATTAACCATTAAGGGTCGCGCGGCCCGTGAATCCGGCCGAATCCGGCGATGGCTGGACACAAATGCGGCGCAGTGGCGAGTCGTCGCCCCCAGTTGTCGCCGCAGAATCGCCTCATGCGGAGCCAGGTCGGGTTGGTCTGCTGTTTTTTCAGCGATTCCGGCGCCAGCTTGTTGATTGTGCCGGCGCTTTTCTTTATCCAGCGGCGCGACGGAGAGGTGGCCGAGTGGTCGAAGGCGCTCCCCTGCTAAGGGAGTAGAGGTCAAAAGCTTCTCGTGGGTTCGAATCCCATCCTCTCCGCCATCCTGCTTCGCGCTGCGCGCCTCGCAGGACAAGCCCAACCCGTTCGAGCGAAGCAGGATGGCGGAGAGGATGCCCTCCGAAGCCTTGGCGAAGGAGGGCCGGTTCGTGTGGTACGTCTATCTGCTTGAGAGCGAGGCTTTGGAAGGCGAGCGCTATATCGGCATAACGTCGGATCTGAAGCGGCGGATCGCCGATCATAACGCCGGAAAATCCAGCCACACTTCCAAATTTCTCCCGTGGCGAATCGTGACCTACGTGGCCTTTTCAAGCCGAGCAAAGGCGACTTCATTCGAGCGCTATCTCAAATCGGGATCCGGGCATGCGTTCGCCAGCAAACGCCTTTGGTAGGACCCACCAGAGCAGGAAATGTAGCAATAACAAAGCGCTGACAGCGATGGCAGTCGAATGAACTCGACTCTTCCGTTCGATTCTGACTGGAGGTCAGAAAATGAACATCAAGAGCCTTCTTCTCGGCTCAGCTGCGGCCCTGATCGCAGTTTCCGGCGCCCGCGCCGCCGACGCGGTGACCGTCGCCGAGCCGGAACCGGCTGAATACGTCAAGATCTGCGACGTGTACGGCTCGGGCTACTTCTACATCCCCGGCACCGAGACCTGCCTGCGCATCGGCGGCTATGTCCGTTACGACATCGGCGTCGGCGACGTCGGCGCGTTCGACGGCGCGACGTCCGCCGATGTTGAGGACGGCGGCAGCAACGACACCTTCTACAAGAATGCCCGCTTTGCGCTGAAGACCTGGACCAACCAGGAGACCGAGCTCGGCACGTTGAAGACCTACACCGAGACCCGCTTCAACTTCGGCAACCGCAACGCCGATCTGGGCGCGGATCCTGATGGCGCCGGTCCGCTCATCGGCTCCGTCAATCCGGCCTTCAATAAGGGCGCCTCGCTGAACTTCGCCTGGATCCAGCTCGGTGGGCTGCGCGTCGGTAAGGACGAATCGGCGTTCAATACCTTCATCGGCTACGCCGGCAACGTCATCCAGGATACGCTGGTTCCCTACGGCGACTTCGACACCAATGTCGTCCAGTACTACTTCGACGCTGGCAACGGCTTCTCGGCCGTGATCTCTCTCGAAGAAGGCTCGGGCGCCGGCACTGATGGTGTCTACGGCGTGGGCACGATCGACAGCTACGTTCCGCATGTCGTCGGCGGCGTGAAGTGGACGCAGGGCTGGGGCGCCATCACCGGCGTCGTTGCCTATGATAGCAACTATGAAGAAGTGGCCACCAAGGTTCGTTTGGACGTGAACGTCAACGACGCGATCTCGCTGTTCATCATCGGCGGCTACGGCACCGATGACAACCTGACGGACCCGACCTATGCCTTCGCAGCTGGCGGTCGCGGCTTCTACAAGCAGTGGGACGGCAACTGGGCAGTCTGGGGCGGTGGCACCTACAAGTTCAACGAGAAGACCTCGTTCAACGCTCAGGTCTCGTATGACGAAGGTGAGAACCTCGGCATCGCCGCCAACATCGCCTACGATATTGTCCCAGGCCTGACGGTCACGGCCGAAGTCGACTACATCAATGCAGGCAAAATCGGCGATGCCGATGGCCTGAACCACAACTGGACCGGTATTACTGATGGCGACGACGCCATCGGCGGTCTCCTCCGCTTCCAGCGCTCGTTCTAAGGGCTGGACTGCTACATCTGAAATCCGGCCCGGGCGCTTCAATGCCCGGGCCGTTTTGTTTTCGTGACTGGGCAAGGGCAAGCGAAAAAGGAGAAGGGGGTACTGGTAGCTGAAGTCTGCGAACGGTTTCGTAGGAATCCGCTCTGGCGCGATGAAATCGATTTATCAGACTTAACTCTTGAAAGGACACGTCCAAGCGGTTAGGTGTCGCCTATCCACTCGGGGGTGTGGCAAAAAAAATGTCGAACGAAGCGATTCAAGAGGCGGGGGTCTCTGGTCATTTTGCGGTCTTTTCTTCTCAGAATTCGAAGTTTAGGTACACCTACAACAAGGTTAGAGAAGTAAAATCGTATAGGATCGGCGAGCTCTTTACAGCATACCGGGACATACTCTGGGATGACGGGCGGCATAAATACAATGTCAGCTCTTTCATTGGTGAAATAGACGAAATTCTCCTCGGAGAGCGTTTCAGCACCTTTGACCAGAACACCCTGGACAATCTTATCGGTACCTTGCGCCAGCGCGGGAACAGCAACGCAACCATCAATCGCAAGATGGCTGCTCTCAGCAAACTGCTGCGCAAGGCTCATAAGATGGGGGATATCCACAGCTTGCCCGAATTCCGCCGCCAGAAGGAGCGGGCGGGGCGGATTCGTTTCCTCGAACGGGACGAAGAGGCGAGGCTGTTCGCCGCCATCAGGAACCTCAGCGAGGATGCCTACCGGCTCTCCGTTTTCCTGGTCGATACCGGCTGCCGCCTCGGCGAGGCGCTCGGCCTGATCTGGAACGACATCCAGGAACACCGCGTCTCGTTCTGGATCACCAAATCCGGCCGCAGCCGAACCATCCCGATGACCGAACGCGTCAAGGAAGTGATCAAGCTGCCGCCGACCACCGAAGGCCGCCGGCCGAAAGGTCCGTTCACCAAGCTGACCCAGGCGCAGTACCGCGCCATCTGGAACGAAGCGAAAGCCGAAGTCGGTCTTGGCGCCGACGAGCAGGTGGTGCCGCATATCCTGCGCCACACTTGCGCCTCCCGTCTCGTCCAGGGGGGGATCGATATCCGGCGCGTGCAGATGTGGCTTGGCCATCAGACGTTGTCGATGACCATGCGCTATGCGCATCTCGCCACCAACGACCTCGATGGCTGCGTCGTCGTGCTCGAGAAACCGCGCGCCGATGACGTGCCGCGTGTGGCGGAGGCTTCGGTGTTTGCGTCTCCGTTGACCGCGCCGTCGCCATCAAAGCCGGCGCGCAAGCCAAGGAGCGAAGCGGCCGCAGTCAAGGCGCCGGGCAAGAGTTCCAAGGTGAAGTAGCGCTGGTTCCACCTTCTCCCCTTGTGGGCTAGCGTGCGCACACATTTGCTTCGTGCTGTGGTCAAGCGTGAAGAGGCGCCGTCGGAAAATGGCTTGAAGCGGTTGAATTGTATGTGATTCTGTAGCCGCCATTGTTGATTCTGGAGGTTTTGACGATGGCTTCGTTGCTTGGCTACTTCGGCGACCTGCGCCTGCAAAAAAGGGGAGCATGGTTCTGGAGCGCATGTTTGCGCGTGTCAGCACGGGCATGCGCCGGCTGGCCGACACGCGCGCCGAGAAGGTCGCATTCACACGCCTGTTTCGCAATCGCCACGTGAGCACGCAAGAGATCATCCGCACGGCGGCGGCGCGAACCGCCGAACTGGCCGCCGGCCGCCACGTGCTGATCATCGAGGACAGCAGCGAGATCAACTATGAAGCCAAGGCTTCGCGCAAGCGCGGCCTCGGTCGTGTCGGCAATGGCACCGATATCGGGCTGTTCGTGCATCCGGCGTTGGCCGTGGATGCCGTGGACGGCTCGGTCCTTGGCCTTGCAGGCGCCACGATCTGGCGGCGCGAGGCAGAGAAGGCGGATGACTACCAGGCGCTGCCGATCGAAGCCAAGGAAAGCCACAAGTGGATCGGCACCGCCAAGGCGGCATGCCAGGCGCTGACCGACGCGCCGCAGATGACGGTGATCGGCGACCGCGAGGCCGACATCTACGAAGTGTTTGCAAGGCTGCCCGACGAGCGCACCCATGTGCTCATCCGCGCTGTACGGGATCGGGCCTTGGGCACGCGGGGCGAGCGCCTGTTCGGCGCGATCGCCAAGACGCCGGAAGCCGGCCGCATTGCCTTCGAACTGCAGGCCCGACCCGGCCGGCCGGCCCGCACCGTCGAACTGGCCGTTCGCTTCACCGCGGTGAGCTTGCGCCAGCCCCGCCTTGGCGCCGACAGCCGCGATCCGCGCGAACTCACGCTCAACATGGTGGAAGTGCGTGAGATCGATCCACCTTCGGCCAAGGACGCGGTGATCTGGCGGCTGTTGACCACCCACAGCGTCGAAACGCTCGCCGATGCCTGCCGCATCGTCGACCTGTATCGCTCGCGTTGGAGCGTCGAACAGCTGTTTCGGACCGTGAAGTCGCAGGCCATCGATCTGGAGGAAAGTCTCATCGCCGACGGCGATGCACTCGAACGTCTGGCCGCCACCGCTCTGGTCGTCGCCACCAAGGTCATGCAACTCGTACACGGGCGTGGTTCGCCGGGCCAGCGCTTCCAGGCCGCACACCTCTTCGATCCCACCGAGATCACCGTCCTGGAAGTGCTCATCGCCAAGCTTGAAGGCAAGACCCAAAAGCAGAAGAACCCGCACCCCACGCACACGCTCGCCTGGGCCGCCTGGTGTATCGCCAGGCTCGGAGGCTGGAACGGCTACGAAAAGGAACGCCCGCCAGGGCCCATCACCTTCACCCACGGCCTCAGACGCTTCAACGCCATCACAGACGGCTTCGTTCTGGCCTCGCAAAAATGAGCCCGAAGCAAATGTGTGCGCACGCTAGCCCCTTGTGGGAGAAGGTGGATCGGCGCGCAGCGCCGAGACGGATGAGGGGTGTTCCATCGGAGTGAGAGGCTGGTGTCTTCTGGAGCACCCCTCATCCGTCGCCTTCGGCGACACCTTCTCCCACAAGGGGAGAAGGTAAGGGCGCGATTGCTCGTCGAACCCGCCTATACTGCCGCAGCACCCCAACGCCCGGTTCTGATCTTCGGTTTTACTTCGATACAACCTCACCCGCGGTGCGATCGAGGAACGCGGCAATCTCCTCCAGGAGGTTGCCGGTTTCCAGGAACGGGGCATGACCCTGGCCTTCGACGGTGATCGTCTCCATGCCGGGATGGCGCTTTCCCATCTCCGCGAGCGTCGAGACGGATAGAAGTTTCGAATTGCCGCCGCGAACGGCAAGCATCGGCACGGCGGCGAGCGCGTCGAATTGCGGCCATAGATCCGGCAGCGGCTTGGTGAAGTCCGCGTCTGCCAGCGTGTCGACCAGGGCCGGATCGAAATCCGGCACCAGTCCCGCGTCCGTATCGCGGTAGATGGCGGCTACCATGCGAGCCCAGTCGGCGTCGGACAGCGCCGGGAAGCTCGCGCCATGCACGCGCCGCTGTGCGTCGACCGCCTCGGCGAATGTCTTCGGTCTCGGGTTGCGATCGAGATAGGTGCGGATATGGGCCAAGCCTTGCGCCTCTATCACCGGGCCGATGTCGTTGAGGACGATGGCCCTCAGCGCGGCCGGCTGCAGCGCGCCGAGCACATGGATGATCAGCCCGCCGCGCGAGGTGCCGATGAAGGCAGCTTCTTCGATGCCCAGCGCCGCCAGCCCGGCGAGCACGTCGCCGGCCTCGACGCCGACATTATAATGGCCGATATCGGGATCATAGTCGGATTGCCCGCGTCCGCGATAGTCGAAGGCGACGACCTTGCGCGGCCTCTTCGCCTTGCTTGAAAGGTAAAGCGCCAGCTCATGGAAGTCGCGCGCATTGCGGGTAAGGCCAGGCAGGCATACGACCGGCCAGCCATCCGAGTTTGTCTCGCCGTAGATCCGGGCATGGAGTTTCAGGCCGTCGGGTGCGGCGTAGAAGAAGTCGGAAAAGCCGTCGCTCGCCATCGGGATCCTGCTCCTCGTTGAGGTGACCGACAGCTACAGGCGAGGGCTGGGATCGTCAAATGAGAGACTCCTCCTTCTCCCCTTGTGGGAGAAGGTGGATCGGCGCGCAGCGCCGAGACGGATGAGGGGTGTTGGAAGGAATGCGACGACGGCGATCTGCCGTCGGGTATCCTGGCTGGAAAAGGGCATCGCCAAGCTGGAACACCCCTCATCCGTCCGAGCTTCGCTCGGCCACCTTCTCCCACAACAAGGGGAGAAGGAAAAGGCCCTCAGCCCCGCCCGTTCACCAGATCTCCGACAATATCGTATTTGCCTGAAATACGCATCTTGTAGACCTCGTAATTCTCCATCACGCGCTGCACGTAACTTCTTGTTTCCGTGTAGGGAATCCGCTCGATCCAGTCGACGATGGCGTCCACGTCCTTGCCGCGCGGGTCGCCGTATTTCGCCACCCATTGGGCGGCGCGGTTGGGGCCGGCATTGTAGCCGGCGAAGGTCAGCACATAGGAGCCGTTGAAGCGGTCGAGCTGCTCGCCGAGGAAGGCCGAACCCAGCGTCGCGTTATAGCCCGCATCGCTCGTCAGCCGCGCCTGCGAGAAGATCATTCCGGCCTTTTTCGCCAACTGCCTGGCTGTGCCGGGCATCAATTGCAAAAGGCCGCGCGCGCCGGCGCTGGAAATCGCCCCGACATTGAACTCGCTCTCCTGGCGGGCGATGGCATAGGCCAGCGCCTTGCCGGAACCGGAGATGTTGGCCGAATCGGGAATGACGCCCAGCGGATGCGACAGCGCGCCGACATCGATGCCGCGCTGGGCAGCGATCTTGCCGACCTTCAGCGCCATGAAATGGTTGCCCTGCTTTTCGGCGAGCACCGCAAGCAGCGCGAGCTCGCCCGGGCTGGTCAGTTGTCCCGCAAGGTCGCGGTAGAGTGTTTCGGCATAGCGGTCATAGCCCGCCTCCTGGAGCCGCCTGATCGCGTTCACCGCCTCTCTGGCTTCGAAACTCTGGCGGTCGGCGGCACTCGGCTTCGGATAGGCGATGTTGAGGGTCCTGAGGCCCACGCGTTCGCCGGCGAGCTGGCCATAGAAGGTCGTGCCATAGGCTGCCGCGCGGGTGAAGTAGTCCTTCGCGCTGCCTGGACCGCCGACCTCCGCGGCGCGGCCGAGCCAGTAATAGGCGCGCGACAACGACACCGGCCCCTGGGCGAGGTCGGCGATGCGCGAAAAATGCGCGGCAGCGCACGCCGGATCGTTGAGACCGCGCAATGCGTACCAGCCGGCATGGAACTCGGCTTCGGCGGCGCTGCCCGGGCTCTCGGCCGCATGCATGGAAACAATTCTATAGGCGGTCTTCATGTCGCCCTGGTCGACCAGCTCGCGCGACAGAACGCGGCGTTCCACCCACCAGGCTTCGGGATCGACCAGCGAATCGCGGTCGGTCGGCGCTTTCATCACGATCGCCGCGGCATCGCCGAATTTCTGCTGCTTGCGCAGATATTCGGCCTCGGCGAAGAAATAGCCGGCAGAACGCTGCGCCGCGGGCACGGCCTTCAGCAGCTTCGCCGCGTTCTTGTCGCCTTTGTCGGCCGCGGCCCAGGCATCTGCCAATTGCTGCGCGCCCGCAAGGCCGGCGATCCGCAGCGCCGAGGACGGCCGGTCGGCGTAGAACATGCGCTCCATGCGATAGCGATGGTCGGCTGCTGGAATCAGCGCGCCGAACTCCTTGATGATGGCCGTCTCGTCCTTCTCTTCCAGCTTCTCGCTGCGCCAGAACGGCACCAGCACCGCCCGCGCAGCCGGCTGGTTACCGAGCGCCACCTGCGAGCGGGCGAGGACGATCACGCCCTCCGGCGTCAGCGGCTGGCTGTGGCCGAAGGCCTGCACCACCACTTGCGGCGGGGGATTCTCGCGAAAGAGCGCGCGCTCGCTGTTCTTGCGCAGCGCAATCGTGCCCGGCCATCCGGGCAGCATCTTGGCCGCGTCGGCGATCTCGCCGCTCGGCACCTGGTCGCCGCCATAGAGCGCGATCGCCCAGGCCAGGATGTGCCGGTCGAGCGATGTGGCGGGCAGCGTGTCGCGCGCATTGCGCGCACCGGCGATGTCGTTGGCGGCCAGCGCGTCGAGCCCGCCCTTCAGTTGCGCGATACCGGCTGAAGGTTGAGACGGCTGCGCCTCGCCCGGAGCCTGCGGCGCGCCTGGCGCGGGGATAGCTGCCGTCACGCGCACGTCAGCGCTGCCGCCGATCGCCATCCCAGGCATCAGCGCGACCACCGCGCTGAGGAGCGCGAAGAGATGGGGTCGCCTCGTCGGCATTTTTATCCTAGCACATTGCCAGCAGGCAGGGACCCTGAAGGCCCAGTCCCAAGCCTAAACTCAGGTCGTGAAAGGCTCGTGAACAAAAGGTTATCGAGGCCGTTCGAATTGCCCCTGCTGGTACTATGGCGATGCTTGCCGCTGAACCATGTCGAGACTATGGTGCGCGGCTCCGCTTTCGGTTAGAAGGCGCGCAAACAAAACCGAAAAGTCCCAAAGGAGTTTGGACGACATGCTGAGAGGCTCGCTGACCGCGCTCGTCACACCGTTCGAAAAGAGCGGGCGCTTCGACGAGAAAGCCTTTCGCGCTTTCATCGACTGGCAGATCGCCGAGGGCACCAAGGGCCTGGTCCCGGTCGGCACCACCGGCGAGTCGCCGACGCTGTCGCATGACGAGCACCGCAATGTCGTGAAGGTCTGCATCGAAGCGGCCAAGGGCCGTGTTCCGGTCGTCGCCGGGGCCGGCTCCAACAACACCGAGGAAGCCGTCGGCCTGGTTCAATTTGCCGAAAAGGCAGGCGCGGATGCAGCGCTTGTGGTCACGCCTTATTACAACAAGCCGACTCAGCGCGGCCTCTACGAGCATTTCGCCGCCGTCGCCAGGGCGACCAAGCTGCCGGTCATCATCTACAACATCCCGCCGCGTTCGGTGATCGACATGATGCCCGATACGATGGGCAGGCTGGCCCACGACTTCAAGAACATCGTCGGCGTCAAGGACGCGACCGGCAAAGTCGAGCGCGTCTCGGAACAACGCTTGACCTGCGGCAAGGATTTCATCCAGCTCTCCGGCGAGGATGCCTCGGCGCTCGGCTTCAACGCGCATGGCGGCGTCGGCTGCATTTCGGTGACCTCGAATGTCGCGCCCAGGCTCTGCGCGGAATTCCAAGAGGCAACCCTTTCGGGCGACAGCGCCAAGGCGCTCGACCTGCAGGATCGCTTGCTGCCGCTGCACAAGGCGATCTTCACGGAACCTGGCCTGTGCGGCGCCAAATACGCGCTGTCGAAGCTGGGCAAGGTCGAGAACGTGGTGCGCTTACCGCTCGTGACGATCGAGGCGTCAACCGCCGAAAAGATCGATCAGGCGATGAAGCACGCCGGCTTGATAAATTAGGGATGAGGCGCCACCTCTCCGCATTATGAATCAAGTCAAGAAAGCCGACCCCAACAACAGGACGGTCGCCGAAAACCGCAAGGCGCGCTTTTCCTACGAGGTGCTCGACACGATCGAGACCGGCCTGGTGCTGACCGGCACCGAGGTCAAGTCGCTGCGCCAGGGCCAGGCCAACATCCAGGAAAGCTACGCCTCGGCCGAAGGCGGCGAAATCTGGCTGATCAATTCCTATTTGCCGGAATATCTCCAGGCCAACCGCTTCAACCATGAGCCGCGCCGGCGTCGCAAGCTGCTGGTCAGCAAGCGCGAGATGGCCAAGCTGTCCCAGAGCGTCGAGCGCGAAGGCATGACGCTGGTGCCGCTGAAAATCTATTTCAACGATCGCGGCCGCGCCAAGCTGTTGCTTGCGATCGCGCGCGGCAAGAAGCTGCACGACAAGCGCGAGACAGAGAAGCAGCGCGACTGGGCGCGCGAGAAGGGGCGGCTCCTCAAGGAGCGCGGATAAGACGGCCGCAATGGCGGGCAGGGAGCCAAGGCTTGAGGAACAGCTTGATCGTCCTGGCCCTGGCTTTCGTCTTTCTGGCGCTTGCCATCTGGGCAGAAGGCTTTTTCCGGCCCCGTGCTTTCCCACCGGATCGTGGCGAATTCCCCATAAGGGGCATCGACGTCTCGCATCACCAGGGCAGGATCGACTGGCCGCGCGTCGCGGCCGACGATGTCGCCTTCGCCATCATCAAGGCGACGGAAGGTGGCGACTATGTCGATGAAACCTTTGCCGAGAATTTGGGCCGGGCCCGTGCGGCGGGCCTCGCCGTCGGCGCCTACCATTTCTTCACCTTCTGCCGCCCGGGTGCCGACCAGGCCAAGAACTTCATCTCGGCCGTGCCGCGCGGCGAGCAGCTTTTGCCGCCGGTCGTCGACATCGAATTCCACGGCAATTGTCCGCATCGGCCTTCGCCCGCCGAGTTGAACGCGGAACTCCTTGCATTCCTGGGCCCGGTCGAGGCGGCCTATGGCAAGCCGGCCATCCTCTACATCACCGACGAGACGGCGCCGACCTATTCCGCTCATATCGCGGTTCGCCAGCGCTGGCTGCGCTCGTTGCGGGGGCCGCTGAACGAAGACGATTGGGTCTATTGGCAATATGTCGATACGGGCCGCGTCGACGGCATCGACGGCGATGTCGACCTGAATGTGCTGAAGGGCGGGCCGGCGAGACTCTCGGAGCTGTTCGCGCCGGCGCCTGAATCTAGCTCCTCAGGAACGCCGCGATCTCCTTGAAGACATTGACGAACATCTCTTCCGTCAGCACGCCCGTATTGGTGTTGTAGCGCGAGCAGTGATAGCTCGAAAACAGCGTGATGCCGCCGGCCTCCTGCCGGCCGCCATGGCGGAACGGAAGCGCGGCGACACGTCCGCCCAGCGCCCGCACCGTCGACTGATGCGCGATCGAGCCGAGCGTCAGGATGGCGCGCAGATTGGGGAAGCGCGCGATGGTCGGCCTGAGGAAGGTGCGGCAGGTGGCGATCTCGACGCCGACCGGCTTGTTCTCCGGCGGCACGCAGCGCACCGCATTGGTGATCGCGGTGCCGACGAGCTGCAGCCCGTCATCCGGCCTTGCCTTGAATTCCCCGCGCGCCAGGCCTTGCGCGATCAGCGTGCCGTAGAGCAGGTCGCCGGCATAGTCGCCGGTGAACGGGCGCCCGGTGCGATTGGCGCCGCGCAGGCCTGGGGCCAGCCCGACGATCAGAAGCTTGACCGCCTCCTCGCCCTCCGGCGGCAGGAAGGTCGGCACCGGCGCATTGAACCAGCCCGGCTCGCGCTCGCGCCAACCGGCGATGAAGTCGTGCAGCCGCGGGCAGAGCGGGCAATCACGGTCGGGTTCGGGGGAGGGCGCGGCGCTCAAGGCTGCCGCTCTCAATAATCGTCCTCGTCGACTTCAGCAGGTTCCGGCCGGCGCGCCGGCCGCTCGGACGGGTCGCGGCCGACCTCGCTCTTCAATGTCATCAGGTCGATGAAGTGGTCGGCCTGGCGGCGCAGGTCGTCGGAGATCATCGGTGGCTGCGAGGCCATGGTCGAGATGATCGACACCTTGCGGCCGCGCCGCTGCAGGGCCTCGACCAGAGTGCGGAAGTCGCCGTCGCCGGAGAAGATGACATAGTGGTCGACGACATCGGCAAGCTCCAGCGCGTCCACCGTGAGCTCTATGTCCATGTTGCCCTTGATCTTGCGCCGGCCGGTCGAGTCGGTGAACTCCTTGGCGGGCTTGGTCACCACCTTGAAGCCATTATAGTCCAGCCAGTCGATCAGCGGCCGGATTGAGGAGTATTCCTGATCCTCGACCAGAGCGGTGTAGTAGTAGGCCCTGAGCAGGTAGCCGCGCTTCTGGAAGCTCGCCAGAAGCTTGCGGTAGTCGATGTCGAAGCCGAGCGCCCGCGAGGTGGCATAGAGATTGGCGCCGTCGATGAAAAGAGCGATCTTTTCACGGGGATCGAACATTGAAAAATATCCCTTTCGAAAATTTCTGTCGTCTAAATGGACGTGACGGGCAGGCCCGGTAATGGTCCCTTTTGCCGTCTCATCCGAGATAACGCCAGATTTGTGGATATCCAAGGGCGCGGACGCGCATTGCAAGCAATTGTGATCGGCGCTATGTGAGCGGCGGATAAGGGTGATGTCCGGACATTGAGCCGGCCAAAGGCTCGTGCTTCGGGCGCTGCCGCCATAAAGCTTGTATTTCGGCGGCGTCCGGGTTATGGAGCCCGCCAGTTTTCCATCAAATCCACGCATGAAAGGGGCAGTCCATGGCCCGCGTAACCGTTGAAGATTGCATCGACAAGGTCGATAACCGTTTCGAGCTCGTGCTGCTCGCCGGCCACCGTGCCCGCCAGATCAGCCAGGGCGCGCAGATCACCGTTCCTCGCGACAATGACAAGAATCCGGTCATTGCGCTGCGCGAGATCGCAGAGGAGACGCTGTCGCCCGACGACCTCAAGGAAGACCTGATCCACTCGCTGCAGAAGCATGTCGAGGTCGACGAGCCGGAGGCCGATGGCGAGGCGATCGCCGATCAGACGGGCGCCGCCACCGCCGCTGCGGACACTGACGATGCCGAGGAGAACATCGCCTTCGACCGCATGAGCGAGGAAGACCTGCTCGCCGGTATCGAAGGTCTGGTGCCGCCGGAAAAGAGCGACGACTACTAAGCTTCGTCGGAACTTGCCTGGATCAAGCATCCGGCACTTCCGTCTCGTAAGTTTCGTGGCTATCTATGACATGCGCCGCAAGCAACAGCGGCGCATGATTCATTTCAGCACCGCGAGATCCCGCCCATGATGCGTCAGTATGAGCTTGTCGAGCGCGTGCAGCGCTACAAGCCTGACGTCAACGAGGCGCTGCTCAACAAGGCCTATGTCTACGCCATGCAGAAGCATGGCCACCAGAAGCGTGCCTCGGGCGATCCCTATTTCTCGCATCCGCTGGAAGTGGCGGCCATCCTCACCGAAATGCACATGGACGAAGCGACCATCGCGGTCGCCCTGCTGCATGACACGATCGAGGACACGACCGCGACCAGGGCCGAGATCGACGAACTGTTCGGCCCCGAAATGGGCAAGCTGGTCGAGGGCCTGACCAAGCTGAAGAAGCTCGACCTCGTCTCCAAGAAGGCCGAGCAGGCCGAGAACCTGCGCAAGCTGCTGCTCGCTATCTCCGAGGATATTCGCGTTCTCCTCGTCAAGCTCGCCGACCGCCTGCACAACATGCGCACGCTCGACCATATGCCTGAGTCCAAGCGCCTGCGCATCGCCGAGGAGACGATGGACATCTATGCGCCGCTAGCCGGCCGCATGGGCATGCAGGGCATGCGCGAGGAACTGGAAGAGATCGCCTTCCGCTACATCAATCCGGAAGCCTATCGCGCCGTCACCGCGCGGCTCGCCGAAATCTTCGAGCGCAACAAGGGCGTGCTGGACGAGATCGAAAAGGCGTTGTCGGGCCTGTTCGAAAAGCATGCGATCAAGGCCAGCGTCAAAAGTCGGCAGAAGAAGCCGTGGTCGGTGTTCCGCAAGATGGAGGCCAAGGCGCTGTCCTTCGAGCAGCTCTCCGACATCTTCGGCTTCCGCGTCGTCGTCGACACGGTCGAGGACTGTTACCGCGCGCTCGGTGCCATCCACACCACCTGGTCGATGGTGCCCGGTCGCTTCAAGGACTACATCTCGACGCCGAAGCAGAACGACTACCGTTCGATCCACACCACCATCGTCGGCCCGTCGCGCCAGCGCGTCGAATTGCAGATCCGCACCCGCGAGATGAACAAGATCGCCGAATACGGCGTCGCCGCGCATTCGATCTACAAGGACACGGGCGGCAAGGGGAACGGCGCCGCGCACGCGATCTCCAAGGAGACCAACGCCTATGCCTGGCTGCGGCGCACCATCGAGCAGCTGGCCGAAGGCGACAACCCTGAGGATTTCCTGGAAAATACCAAGCTGGAGCTGTTCCAGGACCAGGTGTTCTGCTTCACGCCCAAGGGCATGCTGATCGCGCTGCCGCGCGGCGCCACCCCCATCGACTTCGCCTACGCCGTTCACACCGATGTCGGCGACACCTGCGTCGGCGCTAAGGTCAACGGCCGCATAATGCCGCTGATGACGGAATTGAAGAACGGCGACGAGGTCGAGATCATCCGCTCCAAGGCGCAGGTGCCGCCGGCGGCCTGGGAATCGGTCGTCGTCACCGGCAAGGCGCGCGCCGCCATCCGCCGCGCCACCAAGAACGCCATCCGCAAGCAATATTCCGGGCTCGGCGCTCGCATCCTGGAACGCGCCTTCGAGCGCGCCGGCAAGAGCTTTGCCAAGGAGAGCCTGAAACCGGTGCTGCACCGGCTGGCGCGCAAGGACATCGAGGATGTGCTGGCCTCCGTCGGGCGCGGCGAGCTGGCATCGACCGACGTCATGAAGGCGGTGTTCCCCGACTACAAGGACGAGCGCGTCACGGTCGCGGCGCCCAAGCAGCGCGAGGAGGGCTGGTCGAAAATCCGCAACGCCGCCGGCATGCTGTTCCAGATGCCCGGCCGCGCCGCGCGCAAGGGCAAGGACCAGCAGCGCGAGGGCGCGGTGCCGATCCGCGGCGTGCGCGGCGACCTGCCAGTGCGCTTCGCGCCGGAAGGGGCGGTGCCCGGCGACCGTATCGTCGGCATCATCCAGCCGGGAACCGGCATCACCATCTATCCGATCCAGTCGCCGGCGCTGCAGGCCTTCGACGACCAGCCCGAGCGCTGGATCGACGTCCGCTGGGACATTGACGAGCGCACCAAGGAGCGCTTCCCGGCGCGCATTTCGGTCACCGCCATCAATGCGCCCGGTTCGTTGGCAGACATCGCCCAGGTCGTTGCGTCCAACGACGCCAACATCCACACGCTGTCGATGGTGCGCACCGCGCCCGATTTCACCGAGATGCTGATCGACCTCGAAGTATGGGACCTGAAGCATCTCAACCGGCTGCTGTCGCAGCTCAAGGACAATTCGAGCGTCAGCGATGCGCGCCGCGTGAACGGCTAGTTTACGATCTATCACTGGGGAACGAGATGAATACCGACGAAGTGCTGGGCATTTTCCGCGAGGCCGGCGCGGTTCTCGAAGGCCATTTCATCCTGACGTCTGGACTGCGCAGCCCAATCTTCCTGCAGAAGGCGCGTGTTTTCATGCATGCCGACAAGACCGAGCGCCTTTGCAAGGCGCTGGCGGAGAAGATCCGCAAAGCGGTGCCGGGCAGGATCGACTATGTCGTCGGTCCCGCGATCGGCGGCCTGATCCCGGCTTACGAGACCTCACGCCATCTCGGTGCGCCGGCGATCTGGGTCGAGCGGGAAGGGGGCGAGTTCAGGCTGCGCCGCTTCGAGATCGACAAGGGATCGCGCGTGGTCATCGTCGAAGACATCGTCACCACAGGTCTCTCGATCCGCGAGACCATCGACTGCCTGCGCGAGCTGGGCGCCGAGGTGGTGGCCGCCGCCTGCATCATCGACCGCTCGGCCGGCAAGACCGATGTCGGCGTGCCGCTGATTGCACTTGCCGAATATGAGGTGCCGGCCTATCCGGCGGACCGCCTGCCGCCGCAGCTAGCCGCCATCCCGGCCGTCAAACCCGGCAGCCGGAACATTTAAGGGTCCAAGATGATCGCTGGCATTGATCATTTCGTGCTGACGGTCCGCTCGGTCGAAGCGGCCTGCGATTTCTACCAACGCGTGCTCGGCATGCGGCGGCTGGATGAGCCGAACCGGCCGACCGCGCTTCTCTTCGGCTCGCAGAAGATCAACCTGCACGAGGTCGGCCGCACCTTCGAGCCGAAGGCGACGGTGCCGACGCCGGGCTCCGGCGATTTCTGCCTCGTCGCAGCGGTACCTCTTGCCGATATCCGTGCCAGTCTCGATGCCAATGGCGTGGCGATCGAAGTCGGTCCGGTCGAGCGCACCGGCGCCCGCGGCAGGATGATATCGGTCTATTTCCGCGATCCCGACGACAATCTGGTCGAGGTCAGCGAGTATCTGGCATAGCCTTCTTTCGGTCAATTCAGACCAAGCTGCATAGCGCAAAGCCTATCGAATGGAGATTGTAACTCAGGTAGTTGGCGAGCCGCTTGGACGGTCGTAACCCCGAGGTCCCCTTTTCTAAGATGAACTCTGCATCGATGGCGCAATCATGGCGCAAACCTATCGGTCATTCTCGGCGTCTCGCGCCTTAATGCCACGACGCTCTGCATACTCGATCAATGCAAGCTCAATGACAGCGGTGATCGAGCGACGTTCGGTCGTTGCGAGTTGTTGAGCCAGTGCTAGCACGGATGGATCCAAACGCGTCGTGAAAGGCTTTTTTGTCATTTTCGCTGTGCGGCTTGAACTTGGCGTCGAAAAAGTACATAAGGAAAGCGCGTGCATTGCACTTGCAGTGTACGTGCAACGACCGATCAGAGTGCGGGAACACTCCGATCGGCCTGACCACTACCAAGCTTCAGGGAGCTCGGATCATGGCTGATTCCGACAATACCATGACTTTGCCTTTCGTCACCCGCAGGCGGGTAGTTGCTGGAACGGCAATTGCAATGGTGGGATGGCAGCCAAGAGCGTTTGCCCGCAACGATCTGGAACCAGACCAATCCGCCGATCCCGCGGTGGCGGTGTGGCGCAAATGGCAGGCTGCACACGAAGAGGCTGAGCGGCTGTGCCGTCAGCAGCAGAACCTGGAGCGGAAACTCGCCGAAATGGTTGGATTTCCTTGTGCAACCATTCCGCTGTGTGACGGTAGGATCGTCAGGCTGCATTCACGCAAGGCGATTCGCGATGTGCTCGATCTCAGTCCAGAAGACGTAGCAATGCGCGCGAAGGCTGAAGTTGATTTTGCAGCTCATCAGGCGCGCTGGGATGCCGCCGACAGGGAAATCGGCTATTCCACCGCGCTGCACGCCGAGCGGAAGGCGGCCGACCGGGCCGAAGACATGCTTGAAATGTTGTCCGAGACCCCCGCTGCTTCCCTTGCCGGTGTGGCAGCCAAGCTTGATGCCGTGCTGAGGGAAGGAGAAGTTTCCGAAGACAGCATTGAGTTTCCCTGGCCGCAGATCCGCTCGACACTCGATGACGTCATCCGCATCGGCCAGAGGCTCGTTCCTGAACAGATGCTTCCAAGCGAGACGCGCCAACCGAAACCTCCCCGAAAACCGAGAGGGAATGGCTTGCGCGTCTGGGCCGAGGCGGACGGAGGCACAACATGAAAAAGCCAGCCGGTGGGTCGCCTAGTATAATGGACGATTCTCGTTGTCACCGGCAGCCTGCAGATAGTGCCGCGTTGTTTGGCGAGTGGTCCGTTATTGAAGTCGCCGACGCTGCGAAAGCGCTTTGGGGCGATTTGGCGGTAACGGCCATCGCCTGGGGCGCCTTAGCGGCGAATTGCGAGAGCGATATGCAGGAATATTGCTTCTGGTTTCAAGCATTTGATTGTCTTCAGGCGGGCTCTTCAGAAGCCGAGCCTGAACTCATAGTGGTAAAAGGCTCGCCTGCGTCCTGTTCATTGCCACCATGCAGAGTTGGGCCTGGTTCCGCTTCGCCGACGCGGGCGTCCCTAGTCCCTAACGGGCCCCCGCGGGCTCGGCGCAGGTTTGGGAAACAGACCAGCTGCCGAAATAAGCAGACCGGCTCTGAAAGTCACCCTATTCCGGAAGCTCATCACCCCTGACCGGCGCCTTGCCTTTTCCGGCTCGTCTCAGGATTTTGAGCGCCTTGGGGATGTCCGCACGGGAAGCCCGTTCCTCAAAGTAGCTTTCCGTCCGCAGCGCCGAGAGCTTTTCGGCAACAGCCACGTTGATGAGCTGGTTGAGCGGCACGCCTTCGCTTTCCGCCACCTTGCGGGCCTCGTCCAGAAGCGAAGGCTGCAGCCGCAGCGCGAAATTGCTTCTCCTCATATCCTTGCCTCCAATCGTTTCAGCGCCTCTCCCGGCGAGATGACCGCGACGCCGAAGCGCTCTGCCGCATTGCCGAAGTCGCGCAGATTGAACGTCACTACAGCATCAGCCTGTCCGTTCACCGCCACTTCGAGCACCATGTCGTCATCCGGGTCGCGAACGGCAGGTCGCCAAAGGAAGAGAAGGCGAACCGGCTCGGCCACGGCCGCAACGGCGTCGAGCAGCCCGTTCACGTCCTCAACCGACAGACCGGAGACCTCCAAGTACTCGGACCTGGTCATGACCGCCTGGTACTCGATCATCAGCGGCACGGAAACGAGCAGCGTCAGCCGACGCTCCAAAGACGCCACCAAGAGCCGGCGCGACGCCCCGGCGTCGCTTCGGATCGCCGCCACGATCACTGCGGTGTCGAGTATCAGCCTCATGTCGACATATTGGATATCGCCGGCGATATTGCAAGGATATTCCATCGTGCGAGCCTCGTGGAGCGGCAAAACCTTCGGACCGCATTGCTCAAGTATTTGCACGCCACACTACGACCGCACGGCGGCTGAACTTGCCTTGCTGATCATCATGCCGCTCAATGCTCCTGATCTTCATGGAAGAACAGGTGCGCCATGGTGGGCGACGCCAAGCCTGCGAACGGCAATTCATGCGTTAGTGACAGCGCCGACATGTCGGCACGGGACATGCCTGAACGAGCTGTCCCGTCCATTGCCCGCCTGCTCGGCCGGCAGGTTGCGCGGCAGCATTTCGAGGAATCGCAGGCGGCTAACGACAACAAATGTCATCGTCCTCAGAGGGCCACATCGGAAGGGAGTGTGAGGGCGGTGGGGATCTGGACCTGTTCGCCCTGCTTGACCATTAGTTCGCAACGCAGAGCCTCAAGGAGAAGACGCGACTATGCACGAGACCTCGACAAATTCGGCTCAGGACCAGCTTTGAATGGATCGACTCACATGGTGGCGGGGCCGCTCAAGCCGGTGCGCCGCCCGCCGGCCGGCGGTATGTCTCTATCCCCAATTTCAGACATGAATGCCCTGAGCGTCGCGACGTTAGGTAGAGATTCCGGTCGGGAAGCCAGTTTGACAGGAGGAAAAGATGTCTCGAAAAATAAGGTTTAGTTCTGCGGCGGAGAAGATTTTGCGGAAACGGCAAAAAGCGTTCATAAAAAATTTTGGACGAGAGCTAAGTAGAGATTACAAAGTATTATTTGTTGACAATTCTGATGTCCCGATACAAATGAGCGAGGAAGAGATGAAGTCGGCAATTAAGAAGGTTATGCTTGCAGCCGGTACTCCTCAGCATTTTATATACGCGTATGAAAAGACTGGCTTTATGGTAACCGAAAACGGATACAGGAATATGAGCCGAGAAGATCGCGCGGAGTATGACCATGCAATTGATGAGTATTTCGAGATGGAGAAGAAACAGAAGTTCACACAATAGATAAATATCTGTGCACTCTCGGACAACTCAGCCGTAAAAATTGTGGAATCGCCAGCCCGGTTGAAACTGTCCATTGTCCACCAGGAAAGCCGTCAGCATCAGGATATAGGAAGCACCCAGCCGGATAGGTGAAGGCGTGGCCATTTCCGCCAGCGGCGCTGCGCGGCGGTTGCGGGTCGGGGGCATTCGGTAACGGGCGCACAGTTTCTCATAGCGATGCGTGAGATCGGCCTTGGCATCGGCAACGAGGTTGCGGAAGGCGGCCGATGGGCTGTCGCTGCGATGATAGAGCGGCGCGCCGCCGACCGACCACAGCGCGTTCTGCAGGCCTTCCGCCAGAGCGACGAAGCTCTCGCCGCCACGGATGACATGGGCGTGCTCGAAGCCCGACCAGACGAGCCGGAAGTGATAGAACAGATGATCGAGCGGCTCACCGGCGATCGTCACGCCGAGGTTGCTCATGTCGCTAAAATCCGAAAGCCCCCGCCGGCCGGGTTCATGGGTCTGGCGGATTCACCTCCTGTTCCTGACCGTGAACGGATCGCCATGACCGGATGCGCCGCGGCGGGGCAACTCCGTTGGGGCTGCGCCCTCCCTACGTCACACCCCCGCCGCAGAGTCTCATCCTGAATGGACGCTGGGTCTCACCTTTGTTTGTCGCCGCGCAGCCAACCCTCACGCCGCCGCAAGACCCAGTTGCTGGCCCGTTTTCGACCGCATCTTCAAACGCCGCGCCGGCTTTGCCATGCTTGATCTCACGCTAGCCAGGCTGCATGGCAACAAGGCCGAGTTGTTGACCGTTCTCGATCGGCCTGAGATCCCGCTCCACACCAACGGCACGGAGAATGACATCCGCTGCCAGGTGATCAGGCGCAAGATCTGCGGCGGTACCCGCTCAGAGGCTGGGCGCTCCTGTCGCGATGCCTTCCTCGGCCTCAGCAAAACCTGCCAAAAGCTCCGCATCTCCTTTTGGGACTATCTCGGTGCCACCTCGTAATAATCGACGATGCTCCACAAATCCAATGCCTGCCAAACATCGTCAGTTGCACCTGACCGCCACCACTCTTGCCCGTTATCGTATTGAGCGCGTTTATCATCGCCGGCGGACCCCAAAATAGGTATCCGGCTCTACGACAGGTCGAAAAATCGTGCACTTCAACGCATTGAAGCGGGATCGAGCGTACTTGAAAAGTGGTAAGCGGGATGATCATCGGCCCTGCCGCCCGGTTCGCTCCTCAGTTTTGCCAGAATGGCGCTCTTGTTACCGCCTGCGGCAGACCATCGCGGCGGCGTTTCGTTGTTCCGTGGCCTGGCAGTCGCTATATCAAAGTTTTGTTGCCTTCCTGCGCCCTCGAAGCGCAAGATATGTCGGCGCGACCCGGGTAGCAGGGGAAGCGTGTGTTGGACCAGGAACTGAAACAGAGTGCTTTTTCGACGCCGAGAGCCTGATGGCCTCCTGGAGCGGTTGCGTACCTATCTGTGGCCGCGCCGTTCGTTCTCGCGCTCTGTGCAATATTTCTCCAAGCGCATCCTGCGGCTGAAGGCGACGCCCCATTCCGTCGCGGCCGGCGTCGCGGCGGGCGTTTTCGCGTCCTTCTTCCCGCTTGGCTTCCATTTCGTCATCGCCGCCGTGCTCTGCTGGGTGATCGCCGGCAATCTGGTGGCGGCGGCGCTGGGCGCAGTGTTCTTCGGCAATCCGCTGACCTTCCCGCTGCTTTGGGGCGCATCCTGGGAAACGGGCAAGCTCATCCTGCATGAACGTCTGCCCAAGCACGGCCCGCCCGAACATCTCGGCGAAATGATGCAAACGCTTTCCTTCGGCAAGTTGTGGCATCCGATCCTGGAGCCGATGCTCCTCGGCGCGGTGCCGCTTGGCCTGGTCTTCGGACTCATCTTCTATGGCATCACCCGCTGGGGAATGACCGTGTTTCGCGAGCAGCGGAAGCGGCGCATGGCCGAGCGGGCCGAGAAGGCCAAGCGCGCTGGCGGGCGGGAAGTTCCCGCGGAATGATCATCGGCATCGGCAGCGACCTGATAGACACCAGACGCATCGAGAAGTCGCTGGAGCGGCACGGCCAGCGCTTTATCCAGCGCATCTACACCGAGGTCGAGCAGGCCAAATCCGAAGGCCGCGCGGCCCGCGCCGCCTCCTACGCCAAGCGCTTCGCCGCCAAGGAGGCCTGCGCCAAGGCGCTGGGCACCGGCATGGCCGAGGGTGTGTTCTGGCGCGACATGGGCGTGGTCAACCTGCCGAGCGGCGCGCCGACCATGGCTCTGACCGGAGGCGCCGCGGCAAGGCTGGAGAAAATCCTGCCCAAGGGCCACCGCGCGCTGATCCACCTCACCATCACCGATGATTTTCCGCTTGCTCAAGCCTTTGTGATCATCGAGGCAGTGCCCGCCGAACAAGCGCCACATTGATTCCATCTGACCACGGGCGGCATGACGTTGCCCAGCGCGCGCCGAGACTCTATACCAACCAACGCATAATCGAGGACGACATGAGCGTGGCTGAAAAATCGCAGAAGAAATCCGGCGGGCTTGGTGAAACCTTCTCCGTCATCATCCAGGCTCTGCTGCTCGCGCTTGTCATCCGCACGTTGCTGTTCCAGCCCTTCTCCATCCCGTCCGGTTCGATGCGGCCGACGCTGCTCGAGGGCGACTATCTGTTCGTCACCAAATGGGCCTATGGCTATTCGCGCTATTCGCTGCCCTTCGGCCCCAACATTTTCTCCGGCCGCATCTGGGGCTCGGAGCCCAAGCGCGGCGACGTGGTGGTGTTCAAGTTCCCGCCGGATCCGTCCGTCGACTACATCAAGCGCGTCGTCGGCCTGCCCGGCGACAAGATCCTGGTCAAGGACGGCCAGCTCTTCATCAACGGCACCGCCGTGCCGCGCGAAAAGGTCGGCCAGATCGACAATCCCGATATCACCGAGGTCGACCGTCCCGTCGACGTCTATCGCGAGACGCTGCCCAACGGCGTCACCTACGACACGCTCGACCTGACGCCCAATTCGATCGGCGACAACACACGCGAGTTCGACGTGCCGCCCGGTCACTATTTCATGATGGGCGACAATCGCGACAATTCCTCCGACAGCCGCTTCACCGTCGGTTTCGTGCCGGCCGAGAACCTTGTCGGCCGTGCCAACGTCATCTTCTTCTCGATCGCCGACGGCGCAAGCCCGTTGGAAATCTGGAAGTGGCCGTCGCTGATGCGCGCCGGACGCCTGTTCCATCTCGTCCACTAAGGTCATGGCGGCCACCAAGCGTTTGACCGCCGATGCCCTCGCCGAAGCGCTTTTCGAGCGCACCGGCCACGCCTTCGCCGACCGCCAGCGTCTGCAGCGCGCGCTGACTCATGCCAGCGCGCGCTCGACCCATGCCGGCGTCGACTACGAACGCTTCGAATTCCTGGGCGACCGCGTTCTCGGCCTTGTCGTGGCCGACATGCTGCTGGCGGCCTTTCCCGATGCCGCCGAGGGCGAGCTGTCGCTGCGCCTCAACGCGCTGGTCAACGCCGAGGCGCTTTCCGAGATCGCCGGGGAGATCGGCCTGCCGGAATTGATCCGCGCCGGCTCCGACGTGCGCAATCTCGACGGCCGCAAGCGAACCAATCTGCGCGCCGACGCGCTGGAGTCGCTGATTGCCGTGCTTTACCTGGATGGTGGCCTTGAGGCTGCCCGCGCGTTCATCCACCGCTATTGGCAGCCGCGCTCGCAGGCGACAGGCGCCGCCCGCCGCGACGCCAAGACCGAATTGCAGGAATGGGCGCATCAGGCGGCTGCCGGCGCGGTTCCGACCTACCGGGTGGATGGTCGCGAAGGCCCCGACCACGATCCGCTGTTCACCGTCAGCGTGAAAGTCGGTTCCTTTGCGCCGGCGATCGGCAGCGGCCGTTCCAAGCGCGAGGCGGAACAGGCAGCGGCGGCGGTGCTGTTGCTGCGCGAAGGCGTGTGGAGCGCGACATGACCGGCACCGAAGCCCCTGAAACACCCGCTACGCGTTCCGGCTTCGTCGCGCTGATCGGCGCGCCCAATGCCGGCAAGTCGACGCTGGTCAACCAGCTGGTCGGCGCCAAGGTGTCGATCGTCACCCACAAGGTGCAGACAACCCGCGCGATCGTGCGCGGCATCGCCACGCATGAGAACGCGCAGATCGTCTTCGTCGACACGCCCGGCATCTTCAAGCCGAAGCGCCGGCTGGACACGGCGATGGTCACCACCGCCTGGGGCGGCGCCAAGGATGCCGATGTCGTCGTGCTTCTGATCGATGCCGAACGCGGCATCAAGGGCGATGCCGACGCCATCCTCGACCGGCTGAAGGACGTCCAGCAGCCGATGCTGCTCGTCCTCAACAAGGTCGACCGGGTCAAGCCGGAGACGCTTCTGGCGCTGGCATCGGCAGCAAACGAAAGAGTTCCGTTCAAGCGCACCTTCATGGTTTCGGCGCTCACCGGCTCCGGCTGCAAGGACCTGCTCGACTATCTTGCCGAGACGCTGCCGGCCGGGCCCTGGTATTATCCGGAAGACCAGATATCCGACCTGCCGATGCGCCAGCTCGCGGCCGAGATCACCCGCGAGAAACTCTATCTGAGACTCCATCAGGAGCTTCCCTATTCCTCGCATATCGAGACCGAGAAATGGGAGGAGAAGAAGGACGGCTCGGTGCGGATCGAGCAGGTCATCTATGTCGAGCGCGACAGCCAGAAGAAGATCGTGCTCGGCCACAAGGGCGAGACGATCCGCGCCATCGGCCAGGCCGCGCGCGCCGAGATCGCCGAGATCCTCGAGCAAAAGGTGCATCTCTTCCTGTTCGTGAAGGTGCGCGAGAACTGGGGCGACGACCCCGAGCGCTATCGCGAGATGGGGCTGGAGTTTCCGCACTGATGCATGTCGCCCAAAAGTGCGGCGCGGTTTTGGGATGACGACATGCATGACTCAGATGCATGCCGTCTAAAACCGCGCAGCGATTTAGGACAACGACATGCATGACCCGACAGTGGAAATCGACACCGATCTCGTGCGCCGGCTGGTCGATGCGCAGTTTCCGGAATGGCGGCATCTGCCGGTGAAGCCCGTCGCGTTCGGTGGTTGGGACAACCGCACCTTCCATCTCGGCGACGAGATGACAGTCAGGCTGCCAAGTGCTGCTCCCTATTCGCTGCAGGTCGAGAAGGAGCAGCGCTGGCTGCCGAAGCTCGCGCCGCATCTGCCGCTGCCGATCCCGGAGCCGCTGGCCATGGGCGAGCCGGTCGCGTTCTATCCGTGGCACTGGTCCGTCTACCGCTGGATCGGTGGCGGGACGGCCAAGAACGGACGCGTCGCCGATCTCAGCACGTTCGCGCTCTCGCTCGCCGATTTCCTCGTCGCCCTGAAACGGATCGATCCGACCGGCGGGCCAGGTCCTGGCCAGCACAATTTTTATCGCGGCGGACCGCTGACGGTCTATGACGGCGAGGCGAGGCAGGCGATCGCAGCACTCGATGGCCAGATCGATACACAAGCCGCCACGACGGTCTGGGAGGCGGCCCTGGCCGCCACCTGGCATGGTTCGCCCGTCTGGTTCCATGGCGATGTCGCCTCGGGCAACCTGCTGGTCGAAGACGGCCGCCTGAGCGCCGTCATCGACTTCGGCACCTCCGGCGTCGGCGACCCGTCCTGCGACCTCGCGATCGCCTGGACCTTTTTCGAGGGCGAAAGCCGGGAGGCTTTCCGCGCCGCCATCGCGGTCGATGAGGCGACCTGGGCGCGCGGCCTCGGCTGGACGCTGTGGAAGGCGCTGATCACCGTTGCCGGACATGACGCCAACCAGGCCGAGGTCGGAAGGCAGCGCCGGGTGATCGACGAGGTGCTCGCCGATCACGAATGCTGGGCGTAACGCGGATCCACGCTTGGACAATCTGCCGAGCGGTCCCTGCTAGGAAACCTCGGTCTGGTCGGGCGCATCGTGCCCTTCATCGGGCGGACCGTCCTGGGTGACCTTGGTCTTGCGCCCGCGTTTGGGCGACTTGGCCAATGCAGCGTTTGTCGCCGCGCTGCGCTTGGGCCTTTCCGTCGTCAGCTTTGGCCCGGGCCGCTTGATGCGCGGCGGCGGTGACTTTCCCGCCTTGTCTTCGCCGCCCATGTAGAACGTCACATGAGGGAAAGGTATCTCGATGCCGCGCTCCTCGAAGACCTCCTTGATGATCTCGTTATAGGCGCGACCGAGGGCAAAATGCTTTCCGGGCTTGGTCTTGATGCGGGCCCGAACCAAAATGGCGGAGTCGGCGAATTCGGTCACGCCATGCATCTCGAGGTCGCCGATGATGTCGCCCGCGAACCCGGCCTCCTTCAGTTTGTCGAAGGCCTCGTGCATCGCCTGCTTCACCTCGGGAATGCTCGCCCCGTAATCCACGCCGATCGATGCGACGTGATAGCTGAAGGTCTTCATGAAGTTCGTCACGGCATCGACGGAAGAGAACGGGATGAGATGATAGGCGCCGTCGAGGGTGCGCAACGACACGGACCGGATTGTCAGCCGCTCAACGGTGCCTGTGACCCCTCCTGCGGTCACCACATCGCCTTCGTTCATCGCGTTCTCGAACTGTATGAAGGCGCCGGTGATGATGTCCTGCACCAGTTTTTGCGCCCCGAAGCCGACAGCGAGGCCGACAACGCCGGCGCCGGCAAGCAGCGGGCCGATGTTTACACCAAACTCGGACAGGACCAGCATGACAATGAGGACGCCCAGCGCGACCACAAAGGCATTGCGGAACAGGGCGAGAAGCGTCCGTTCGCGCGGGGAGGGGACATGGCCGTAATTCGGATTGAGGCGATATTCCACCCACGATTGGACGGCGAGATAGATCAGGCCGCCGACCAGCATTATCAGGATCGCGGAAACGATTGAAACGGCGAAGCGCTGGCCGACTTCGCTCGACAGCCACCCGACGACGTCTGCCGCTCGCCAGAATTGTGCGATGACCAGCAGCACGACCGCGGCAACCAGGATGCGAACTGCCCTGAGCACATTGGGAACGAAGGCATTGAGGCGCCGCTCGAGCAAAGGAAGCCGCTCGCTGACCTCGGCGGGCAGGTTTATCCCCGCTCCGGCGACCCGCGCGATGACGCCCGTCAGCAATACCCCTATGGCTATGGCGATGATCGATTGGACGGTGGCAGCGAGGACGAACGGCAGGGCCATCGCGGGCGCTGCGAGCCACAGAACAAAGACGAGGATCAGGTATCCGATCGCCACGACGTGCCAAAGCCTGGCGAGACCGGCCAGGAACCTGCTCAGAATGTCGGTTCGGCGGGTCTCGCTGCGGCGCAGCAGCCATCGCCGTACCTGATCGCGATTCTGCAGGATGACAATCAGGGCGAGCACCAGCGCGGCAAACATCACGACCACGCGGACCACTTGCGCGGCGTCTTCCGAAACGTTGACCGCAACGATCGGCGCGAGGAAGAACATCGTATAGCCGACCACGCTGACGAAGCGGCTCAGCCAGAAATACCAGTATGCCGCCGTTGTGTCGCCCAATGTCCAGATCCGCAGCGCGGGCCATCTCGGGGCAAGCAGTGTCCGCGCAAGGACCTTGATGAACTCGATGACCAGGAAGGCGTTCAAGAACAGCGCACGGTTCATCTCCGCCTGACCCGCCTGGTCGATAACGAAAGCAGAGAGCGAAGACACCGAACCGATTGCCCAGGCCGCGAGCACGGTGAGCGCGTCGGCCAGCGCCGACAAACTGATGAAGCCGAACCGCTCGAACCTGCCTCCGCGTGTCGCTGCATTGGCGAATGTGCGCTGGAACCGTCCAAAGGCGAACCGCAACGCGAGGTAGACGGCGAAGGTGAGAACCACGACAAGGGCGCTGTTGCGTACGGCGTTCCAAAGGCTCTGCACATCGATCGAGACGCCTCCCGAAAAGACGCCGGCAATTCTCTCGACGAGGGCGGCGGTCGTCTTGATCAGGCCCGAAGCGCTCTCTGCCGCGTCCCTCGTATACGCAGCGACCTCCTGTGCGATCGTCGTTTCAGGCGCTGCCTCGGCCGCCGGCTGGTTGCCTTCCGCGGCCGCGGCGCGCAGCTTGTCGATCAGGCGGTGCCGCGCCTGGTCATTCTCCAGGATGGTGATGAGCGCTTCGACATCCGCGTTCGGCTCGCCGGGCTTGGAACCTCCTTGTGCGGCCGGCTGGGCGAGGCTTGGTGCCCCGCAGAGCAGTAGAAACAACAACAGAGAAATTAGAGTTCGCATTGCTGGCCCTGGCGGAAAACTATCGATCGGAGTGCGCGCTGCCGGCGCCGGCTCGGACATTCTTGCAAAATCGCAGGCAGCCGCATCTTCGCATTGGTGCAGTTCATCTAGGGCGAACCTGCTGGGGTGGAAGTTGGTACCTTCGTCGAGTGCGGCGGGTCCCTCCTTGGCGACGCGCTCTGGGTGCCATAACGAACTTTGCCGCCGATCGTTGCCTGGTTGGCCAAAGACAGCGTCATCGCCAGCGCGAACCGTCTTATGTTGAAGCGCTCGGTTCGCTCGCTGGCTGGTTTCTCTGTGTCAGATACGACACACGCAAATCTTGATTTCACCGTCCAACGGGTGAAAAGCTCGACCCATGGAATGGCGCGACGAGGGAATCATTCTCGGCACCCGCAGGCATGGCGAAACCAGCGCCATCCTCGAGGTGATGACGCGCGCGCATGGCCGCCATCTGGGTCTCGTGCGCGGCGGCCGCTCGCGCAAGCAGCAGCCGGTGCTCCAACCCGGCAACCGCGTCGATCTTCTGTGGCGCGCGCGGCTCGACGAGCATTTGGGCATCTTCCAGGCCGAGGCGATCGAGATGAACGCCGCCCGGCTGATGGACAGCGCGGTCGCCGTCTACGGCCTGCAGACCATGGCCGCGCATCTCAGGCTTCTGCCGGAACGCGACGCCCATGGCGGCCTCTACGAGGCGCTTGCCGTGATGATCTCCCATCTCGACGACGCCGATGCCGCGGGCGAGCTGGTGGCGCGCTTCGAATTGCTGATCCTCGATGAGCTCGGCTTCGGCCTCGATCTCAGCCAATGCGCGGCCACCGGCACGCGGCAGGATCTCGCCTATGTCTCGCCGAAATCCGGGCGCGCCGTTTCGCGCGCCGCCGGTGAGCCCTGGCGCGACAAGATGCTGGCGCTGCCCGCCTTCCTGCAGCGCGGCTCAGGCCTGCGCGCCGACGCGGCCGCGCTGGAGGACGCCTTCCGGCTGACCGGCTTCTTCTTCACCCGACATGTCTATGAGCCACGCGGCCTCGAGGCGCCCGATGCTCGCGCCGGCTTTCTCGCGGCCTTGCGGCGGCATCAGGCGGCGATCAAAGCGATCGAAAACGTCGCACAGTAAGGCAGCGCCTATCTGGCTTCCCGCCGTTCCAGAAAATCGTCGAGGATGGCGCGCTGGCCTTTCAGGATCTTGAGGCCGGCTTCGGGAAGTGAAAACCAGCCGGCTTTGTCCACTTCGGGGAATTCCTTCTTGGCGCCGGACCTTGGCGGCCATTCCATCGTGAACGTATTGCTCCTGACGGCGTCCACATTGATGTCCGCTTCGACGCTCCAGGCGATCACGATCTTGCCGCTCGGCTGCTTGTAGCGGCCGACGGGTTGGAAGTCGCCGTCGATGGCGACGCCGAGCTCCTCCTCAGTCTCGCGCCGGGCGGCCGCGAGCTCATCCTCGCCATCGTCGATGAGCCCCTTCGGGATCGACCACGCGCCTTCATCCTTTTTTGCCCAGAACGGTCCGCCGGGATGGACCAGCAGGAATTCGAACACACCGCCGGTTCGCCTGTAGATCAGCAGCCCGGCGCTTCGCTGCGGCATCGGTCGTCCTCATGGCTATTCCCCCGAAGACCCTAGAATAGCACGAGTATTTCGCGGCAGGTGGCAGGTAATCTCGCCGCCCGAGTCCGGCCGTTCGACGTGTGCCATTGGATAAAGCCCCAAGTTGCTGGCAATCGGCGCCGAAACATGCTCGACCTTGCAGGCCGGCAAGGCGCTGATTTCAATAGCCGTCCCATTGCCGCATTTGTCGGCCACGACTGGCACGGTTTTGAGGGGAGCCGCCATGGATTTTTTCAGCCTGATAGCCATTGCCGCTGTCATCGCCTTATTCGTCATCGTTTCGCGCCAGCAAACCCGCATCGGCCTGATCGAGCGCGAGCTTGGCGCGCTGCGCAGCCTGGTGCTTTCGGGTATCCCGCAGCCCGCGCCGAAAACGGGCGGGGCGGCGGAAGGCGCGCCGGGTGAAGCGCCGGCCGCAGCCGCCGTGGTTGCCGTGCCGAAGGCAAATGAAGCCGTCCCGGCTGAAGCCGCTGCCGCGGCGCCCGATGCTCCTAAAGCCGAGGCGTCCGAAGCGGGCGAGGGGACACCGTCCGAGCCCGCCACGCCAGCCGAAGTGGCGCAACCTGCCGCGCCGGCCGAGGCGGCTGCGCCCGCAATGGCCGCGCGCCAGACCGATGTCGAGACGGCGCTCGGCACGCGCTGGGCGGTCTGGGTCGGAGGCATCGCCCTGGCGCTGGGTGGGCTGTTCCTGATCCGCTACACCATCGAGGCCGGCATTTTCGGCCCCGGCGTGCGCCTCGCCATGGCCGGCATCCTCGGCCTGGTGCTGGTCGCCGGCGCCGAGTTCATCCGCCGCACCGGCTTCAGGGTGCCGGTGCAGGGCGCGGCCGGCGCCTATATCCCGGCGATCCTGACGGCGGCCGGCGCCTTCATCCTGTTCGGCACCGTCTATGCCGCGCATGGCATCTATGGCTTCATCGGTCCGGCGCTCGCCTTCACGCTGCTCGGCGCCATCGGCATTGCGACAATCGCGGTATCGCTGGTCCACGGCCTGGCGCTGGCCGGCATCGGCCTTGTCGGCGCCATGGTCACGCCGGCATTCGTCGCCTCCGAGGCGCCCAACCCTTGGGCGCTGTTCGTCTATCTGGCGATCGTGCTTGCCGCGACGGCGGCAATCGCCCGCATCCGCGACTGGAAGGCGCTCGTCGCGGCGGCTTTCGCCGGCTGCGGCATCTGGACCACCCTCTATATGACCGATGCGCCGGAGGTGAACCTTGCCGCCGTGATGTTCATCAGCCTTGCCACGCTCGCCGTGCTCGCCTTCGTCTGGCTCGACCTTTTCTTGATTACTGGCCGCGACGAAGCGGAATCCGGCTTCGACTGGCCGTCGATCGTGCCCGGCTTTTTCATTGCGCTGACCGCGCTCGGCCTGTCGGTCGATCCGGTCTTTGCCAAGGCGGGCGATGCCTTGCACGGCGCGGTGCTGCTCGCGGCCCTTGTCGCGGTGGCGCTCTACCGCCCCCGCGCACTGCCACTGGTTTTCGCCGCCGGCCTGGCGACGGTGCTGATCTATCTCGGCATCGTCCCGCCCGCCACCATCGGCGCCGATGCGCTGGATGTCGGCCTGGGCGCCGAACCGCTGGCGGCATCCGATGCGCTGACCTTCCGCATCGGCGTCGCGCTCGCCATCGTCTTCATTGCCGCCGGCTTCTGGGCCGCGCGCCGCTTCGCCGCCGCGGCACCCGTCCACGCGGCGTCCTGGGCGGCATGGGGCGTGATCGCGCCGCTGGTCGTGCTGACCGCGCTCTGGCTCACCTTCGGCGATATCGACCGCGACTTCGGCTACGCGCTGCCGGCGCTGCTTCTGGTGTTGATCTTTGCCGCTGGCGGCGAGTGGATCGCGCGTGGCGAGGAACCGCCGCTCGGCGGTGGACCCGCTGTCTCCTTCGCGCTCGCCGGGGCCGGCGTTGCCGCTCTGCTGATGCTGCACATGGCCTTCGGCTCCGGCTGGACCACGGTGCTGCTCGGCGCCGCCGCCGTCGTGCCGGCCTTGGCGACGCGCTGGCGCTCCTATCCGGTGCTGGGCTGGATCGCGGTTGGTACCGCGGTCGCCGTGCTCGGCCGCGTCGCCTTCGACCCGACCATCGTCGGCGCGGCGGCGCTGTCGAGGACGCCTGTCGTCAACTGGCTGCTGCTTGGCTATGGCGTGCCGGCGCTCGCCTTCGGCTTCACCGCCTGGCAACTGGCGCGCACCACCAACGGACGGCCGCGCCTTGTCATGGAGGCGGCCTCGGCCCTGTTCGCGCTGCTCACCGTTGCGATGCTGGTGCGCCACGCCATGCATGGCGGCGTCATCGACACCGGCCCCGTCACCCTTGCCGAACAGGCGATCTACACGCTGATCGCGCTCGGCGCCGGATCGATCCTCGTCGCCATCGACATGCGTTCGCCGAGCTCGGTGCTGCGCTATGGCTCGATGGCCGCCGGCGTGGTTTCGGCGGGCTTGATCGTCATCCAGCATTTCGCGGTGCTGAACCCGCTGGTGACGGATGAATCGACCGGCACCATTCCGTTCTTCAACCTGTTGTTCCTCGCCTATCTGCTGCCGGCGATCGCCGCGGGTGGGCTGGCGCTCTATGTCCGCGACAAGCGCCCAAGATGGTACGCGGCGATGCTGGCGCTGTTCGCTTCGTTGCTTGCCTTCGCTTATGCGACGCTGTCGGTGCGGCGGCTCTTCAAGGGCGAGTTCATCGGCTTGTGGAGCGGCCTTGGCCAGCTCGAGACCTACACCTATTCGGCGCTCTGGCTGGTCATCGGCGTGGCGCTGCTCACCGCCGGCGTCTGGCTGAGGTCGCAGCTGCTGCGCATTGCCTCGGCGGTGCTGATCGCGGTCGCGGTGGTGAAAGTCTTCCTCTTCGACATGTCGGAGCTGGAAGGCGTGCTGCGCGCGCTCTCCTTCATCGGGCTGGGCGCGGTGCTGATCGGCATCGGGCTGTTCTACCAGCGGCTTTTGACGCGGGCGGCGAGAGAGGGTGACAACCCCGCTATTTTCTAACTACGCCGCGCAGACGGCGCTGTCCGGCCGCGCCTTTGATGAGGCCCGCGATCTTGCGGACAAATGCCGGGCTGAAGGAACCGATCGGCTTTGTTGTGACCAGATCATAAGCTTCGTCCATCCGGACGCGGTTGTACTCATCGAGGATCAGCCATGACGGAAAGTCGAGGCCGCCCCTGCGGCACTCGATCTCACTGATGGCGATATGCGTACGGGACCGGTGGGGCTTTTGCGAGGTGAGCGGGAACAGGAATAGCGCCGCAGGCGTGGTCGGCGTTCTGACCACAATGCAGACCGGTCGCGCTTTGCGGCCGGATTCTTCGCCGGCGTCAGCCTGTCGCGCCCATAAATAGTAGTATTGAACCAGATCGCCGGGCTTAAGCATCCGGCTTGTCGCCGGTTATGATGGACTCCAACCCCGACATGAGTTCATCGTGGACCTCGTCCGGCGCATTCTCGAGCGTGTAAGCGGCGGCATGGGACGAGCCGACGAGTTGCCGGTATTGGGTGGCTGACAGGATGATCAGCTTTTCTTTGCCACGTTTTGTGAGAGCGACCGGCTCGATCATCGCCGTCTCCAGGATTTCGCCGGATGCGCGGTTCATATCCGAAAAGGTGAATTGCTTCATTGGTCGTCACCTCATACGTAATTTACCTATTATACCTATCTTACGTAATTAGACAAACAAAAGCATCGCCATTTGGACCGGGAATAAACCGGCATCCGTTGGCGTTGTTAAGGTGCTTGGGTACCGGAGCGGGTGGTCCGCTTCGCGCTGGCTGCTTGCGCCGCGCCGGAAAGGCGCGTTCAATCGGATGGAAAACGACCTCGAAACAAGCGGTCATGGACGACAAGAAGGCAGCGATCCTGAGCGAGATACCGCGTCTGCGGCGCTATGCGCGCTCGCTGCTGCGCGATCGCGATTCCGCCGACGATCTCGTCCAGGACTGCCTGGAGCGGGCGCTTGTGCGGCTCGACAACTGGCAGACTGGAGAAAGCCCCCGGAGGTGGCTGTTTACGATCATGCATCATCTGTTCATCGACCAGATGCGCAAGGTTAACCGGCGTGGCGAGTCGGCGATGTTGCCGCTCGAAGCCGGCGAAGCCCAGGCTGCGCCCGCCGATCAGGTCGAAAGCATCGCCTCGCGCGAGATCATGGATGCCCTGCAGGCGATCAGCCCCGATCGCCGCGCGGCATTGGTGATGGTCGCCATCGAAGGCTTTTCCTATGCCGAGGCCGCCAACATCCTCGGCGTGCCGGCCGGCACACTGATGTCGCGCATCGCGCGCGGCCGCGAGGAACTGCGCGGCCTGCTGGACGACTCTTCGCGCCGCCGCTCGATAAGGATTGTCGAGCGATGACCCGGCGCGATTTCACTGAACGCGATATCCACATGGCCCTCGACGGCGAGCTGCCGGGCGAGGAGCGCATGGCTTATGAAGCCTGGCTCGAAGCCAATCCTGAGATGAAGGCGAAGAGCGCTCGCTACATCGCCGACCGCACGGCGCTGCGCGCCGCCTTGGCTGGCGTCATGGACGAGCCGGTGCCGGCGCGGCTCAAGGCAGCGGTGCTTGGCGAAGCGCCGGCGAAGACGTCTGCATGGCGTTCGCGCTGGTGGCTTTCGGCGGCGGCCGCCGTCGTGCTGATGGTCGGCGGCATCAGTGGCTATGTCGCCGGCATCGGCGGCGTCGGCCGAAGCGATGACAGCGACGAGCAGCTCGTCGAGCAGGCGATCGCCGCCCATGTCATCTACGCCGGCGAGAAGCGTCACGCGGTCGAGGTGCCGGCGAGCGACAAGGACCACCTTCAGACATGGCTGTCCAACCGGGTTGGGCTGAAGCTGGTGGCGCCCGATCTGGCGGCCGAAGGCTTCGAGCTCGTCGGTGGCCGGCTGCTGCCTTCGGGCGAGCACGGCAAGGCCGCGATGCTGCTTTACGAGGACGCCAAGGGCGAGCGCATCTCGCTCTTCGTCACCGCCGAATCGTCCGCGGCCGCCAAGGGCACCTATGCTGCCGAAGCGGACGGCCCTGAGGCGGTCTATTGGTTGGACAAAGGCTATGGCTGCGCCGTCGTCGGCTCGCTGCCGCGCGAGCGGCTGTCGGACGTCGCCAAGATCGCCTATGGCCAGCTTCTCGCCGGTATTTCGAGCTGAAACCGGCTGCGTTTTGCGCAGCCGGCAGCCCTTCCAAACAGCGATCTTGTTCAAACACTTCGCGCTTCCTTGCCGCCACGGAACCTGTCACAATTCGGCCCTAATCAAGGAGCGATAGCGCTTGACGAATACTGGCGCTTCGGCCGGTGTTGCTTTAGTGACCGGGGCCATTTCCGCAATCCAATCGAGGTTCTCCCAAGCCCGCATGCCTGCCGAGATTCGCAAGGCCCGCGCGTCAGACGTCGATGACCTCGCCGCCATCGAGAAGGCCGTCTTCTCGGGCGACCGGCTTTCCCGCCGCTCCTTCCGTCAGTTCATCGAGCGCGAGACCGCCGAGATGCTGGTGGCCGAGAACGACAGCCATGTCGCCGGCTACGCGGTGGTGCTGTTTCGCAAGGGCAGCGGCGTGGCGCGGCTCTATTCCATCGCCGTCGGTCCGTTCTTTGGCAACCTCGGCATCGGCCGCCAACTGCTGGCCGCGGCCGAGGAGGCGGCCTACGAGCACGATCGCATGATGCTGCGGCTCGAAGTGCGCGAGGACAATCAGCGCGCCATCAGCATCTACGAGCAGGCGGGCTACCGCAGGATCGGCCGCGAGCCCGACTACTACGAGGATGGCGCCACCGCGCTGCGTTACGAAAAGACGCTGCGCGGCGACGTCCCGACCGCTACTGGGGTGCCGTTCTACCAGCAGACCTGCGAATTCACCTGCGGCCCCTGCTGCCTGATGATGGCGATGGCCAATTTCGACCACGGCTTCGTGCCTGATCCGGTCATGGAGATCCGCTTGTGGCGCGAGGCGACCACCGTCTTCATGATGTCGGGGCCGGGCGGCTGCGAGCCTTTCGGCCTGGCGGTTGCCGGCTATGAAAGCGGGCTTGCCGCCGAGATCTTCGTCTCCTTCCACGGCGCGCTGTTCCTGCAGTCGGTGCGCAGCGAGGACAAACGCCGGGTGATGGAACTCGCCCAGGTCGACTTTCGCCGTCGCGCGGAACTTTACGGCATCCCGGTGAATTACCGTCCGTTCGGCATCGACGACATCCGTACCGCCCTTGCCGGGGGCAAGCTGGTGCTGGTGCTGATCAGCGGGTTCCTGATGTTCGGCAAGAAGGTGCCGCATTGGGTGCTCGCCATCGGCGACGACGGCGACCATATCCTGATCCACGATCCCTGGGTCGAGGACGAAAGGCAGGAGACAATCCTCGACGCCGCCAACATTCCCGTGCCTTACGCTATCTTCATGAACATGGCGCAGTTCGGCCGCGACGGGTTGCGCGCCGCCATCACTCTGGGAAAACGCTGAAACAATGACCTGGGTCATCCTCACAGGCAGGCAGAACGACCTCGACCAGGTGGCGACGCCGCACAAGATCATCACCAACCGCGACTACCTCGCGCATCCGGCGCTGTTTCGCGGCCAGCGGCCGAAGGTCATCAACCTGTCGAACAACTACGGCTACCAGAGCCGCGGCTACTACGCCTCACTGCTCGCCGGCTCGCGCGGCCACAAGGTGATCCCTACCGTCGAGACGATGATCGACCTGTCGGAGCGCAAGCTCTACGAGCACGCGCTGCCCGAGCTCGAGCTCGCGCTCAACAAATGCCGCAAGGATCTCGGCGGAACCTTCCCGTCGAAGGTCGCCGTCTTCTTCGGCATCGGCCCGTCGAAAGTGTGGGACCGCTTCACCAAGCTTCTGTTCGACTGGTTCCGCGCGCCGGCGCTCGAGGTCCACATCAAGGATAGCGCCGAATGGGCCTCGATCCGAAAGATCGGCTTCCTGCCGCTCGCCCGCATGACCGACGAAGAGGACGCCTTTTTCCTGCAGTGCCTGGACACCTATACCAACCGCGAATGGCGCGACACCAAGGGCCGAACGCCGGCGCGCTATACTTTCGCTACGCTGGTCGATCCGCATGAGGAACTGCCGCCGTCGGAAATTTCCTCGCTGCGCTACTGGGCGCGGATCGCCGAAAAGATGGGCGTCGAGGTCGAGCCGATCACCAGGAAGGATCTCGCCAAGCTCGCCAACTACGACGCGCTGTTCATCCGCGAGACGACGTCCATCTCCAATCATACCTACCGCTTCGCGCGCCGCGCCCAGCAGGAAGGCATGCCGGTGATCGACGACCCATTGTCGATGATCCGCTGCACCAACAAGGTCTATCTCAACGAGCTGATGACCTACAACAAGGTGCCGGTGCCGCCGACGGTGATGATCGCCGGCACCTCGGACCTTGAGCTTGCGGCGCAGACGCTGGGCTTTCCGCTGGTGTTGAAGATCCCGGACTCGTCCTTCTCGCGCGGCGTCAAGAAATGCGAGAACCTCGCCGAACTGACGAAGCTCGCGACCGAGTGGCTGGAGGATTCCGACCTCCTCATCGCGCAGAAATTCATCCCGACCGAATATGACTGGCGCGTCGGCGTGCTCGGCGGCCAGCCGCTCTTTGCCGTCCACTATCTGATGGCCAAGAAGCACTGGCAGATCGTCAACCACAAGGCCAACGGCAAGCCCGACCAGGGCGGCATCAAGACCTTCACGCTGAAGCAGACGCCGCCGCATGTCGTCGAGACGGCGGTCAAGGCGGCAAAGTGCATCGGCGACGGGCTCTACGGCGTCGACCTCAAGGAGACCAAGGACGGCGTCTTCGTCATCGAGGTCAACGACAATCCCAATCTCGACCATGGCTGGGAGGATTCCGGCGAGAAGGACGAGGTCTGGGTGCGGCTGACGCAGTGGTTCCTGGAGCGCCTGGAACGATAGCTGCTCGAATGGGGCAAAGATGCTGTTTTTCGTAATCGAGGATTTCAGCGGCTGCGACCGCAAGGAAATCTACCGCCGCTTCCGCGACAAGGGCCGGCTGAAGCCAGACGAGCTCGTCGTGCACCACAGTTGGATCGCAGGCGACATGAGCCGCTGCTTCCTGCTGGTCGAGGCCGATGACGTCACGCTGCTGCAGCGCTGGGTCATCGAATGGGCCGATCTGGTCGAGTTCGAGATCGTTCCCGTTGCGACCAGCAAGGATATGGTGGCCGCATTGGCTGGACATCTCTAACTGCTAGGCGATCAGCGCCGGAGACCTGACCGCGCGCCGACATTCCTCGATCAGCCATTCGCGGAATGCAGCCACGACATCGCGTCTCGCGCTGCGCTCCGGGATCGTCAGGCAATAGGGCTGGCGCAGTTCCAGCGCGCCGGCCGCAGGGCGCACCAGCCTGCCGTCTTCGAGCGCCCGGGCGCAATAAATGCCTTGCGCTAGCGCCACGCCCAGCCCTGACATGGCGAGGTCGAGTGCCGCCCGAGACGAGTTTGCGGAGAGGCCGCGCCGTGCCGCCCGCCCTGGCTCGATGCCGGCCGCCTCGAACCAGTTGCGCCAGGACGGAAAGGAGGCGCCGGTCGGTCCCCAGTCGGTGTGGATCAACGGCAGACCGGCGAGGTTTTCGGACTTGATTGCGCCGGCAAGGCCCGGTGCGCAGACGGGATAGACCGCGTCCCGGACGATCTCCTCGGTCGGGTGCTCGCGATAATGCGGGCCGTAGGAAAGCCGGATGTCGATCAGCTCATGGTCGAACGGCACCGGGTCGTCGTCGCCTCTGAGCGAGATGTCGGCGGCGCCGTGGCTGGCGACGAAGCCGGCGAGGCGCTCGGAAAGCCAGCCCATCGCCATCGAAGGCGGCACCGAGATGACGAGCCTTGGCCGGAAAGCATCGCCGCCGCGCGCGACGCTGCCGATCTCCTGGAAGGCCATGGTGAGCCTGGGCAGCATCTCGACGCCGGCTTCGGTGAGCACGACGCGCCGGTTGACGCGGTGGAACAGCTTGCGGCCCATCTGCTCCTCGACGGTGCGGATGAGCTGGCTGACGGCGGCCGCCGAAATCGACAGCTCTTCCGCCGCCGCGACGAAGCTGCCGGTGCGCGCAGCCGCCTCGAACGCCTGAAGTCCCCTCAGCGATGGAAGTGCGACCATGGCAATCCGAAAGATAAGGTAATCTTATCTATTTTACAGAAATCCTCGTTTTTCGAAAGGTTTCTTGCTGAGTAGGCTGGTTTCATGCACGCAATCGGCCGCAACGAACCCGTCGACCACCGCGACGTCATCGCCTCGCTGAGCAGTGCGGAGCGCAGCCGGCTGACCGGCAAGTCAGACTGGCCGGGCCTCCTCCAGTTCGCGATCCATCTCGGTGCCATCGTCGGTCTCGGCGCGCTGATCGCGGTCAAGGTTCCGTTCTGGCCGCTGCTGATGCTGCCGCAGGGCATCTTGATCGTGTTCCTGTTCACGCTGCTGCACGAAACGCTGCACAGGACGGCGTTCGAGACGCAGTGGCTGAACGATGCCGTCGCTCGGCTCTGCAGCCTGGCGATCGCGCTGCCCGCCGACTGGTTCCGCTATTTTCATTTCGCCCATCACCGCTTCACCCAGGATCCGGAGAACGATCCGGAACTGGCCTTCCCGAAGCCCGAGACCTTGCGGCAATACATCGTCCATGTCTCGGGCCTGCCGGTATGGTGGGGGCATTTCAAGACGCTCTGCACCAATGCCGGCGGTCGCTGCCGGGACAGCTACGTGCCGCCGAAGGGCTTGCCGAAAGTGCAGGCCGAGGCGCGCGCGATGATCGCTTTCTACGTCGTCTTACTGGCGCTTGCCCTCTGGTTCAAGGCGACCGTGCTGCTTTACGTCTGGATCGTGCCGGCGCTGCTCGGGCAGCCCTTCCTCAGGCTCTATCTGCTGGCCGAGCATGGCCGCTGCCCCTTCGTCGCCAACATGCTGGAAAACAGCAGGACGACGATCACCAACTGGTTTGTCCGCAAGCTCGCCTGGAACATGCCTTACCATGCCGAGCATCACGCTTATCCCGGCGTGCCGTTCCACCAGTTGCCGGCGTTCCATCGGCTGATCGGGCGGCATCTCAAGGTGGTCGAGCCGGGATACGTGAGCTTCCACGAGAAATACATCGAGACGCTGCGCTGACGGTGCCTGGCGTCAGCCGGATTGGCGCAGCTTTTCCTGCGAGCGCAGCAGCCGGCTCGTCTCTGGGGCCTTGGCCGGCACGCCGATAAGAAAACCTTGTGCCTCGCCGCAACCTGCTTTGCGCAGCATCTCGAGCTGCGCTTCGGTCTCGACGCCTTCGGCGGTGACGGTGATGCCGAGCTCGGCGCCTAATCCGATCACGGTGCGTACGATCGCCGCCGTGTCGCGCTTGTCGAGGTCGCGGATGAAGGAGCGGTCGATCTTGATCTTGTCGACCGGGAAACGCCGCAGATAGCCGAGCGAGGAATAGCCGGTGCCGAAATCGTCGAGCGCGATGCGAACGCCGAGCCCGCGCAATTGGCCGAGCGTCTTCAGCACCGTATCGCTCTCGTCCATCATCACCGTTTCGGTGATTTCGAGCTCCAGGCGGCTGGCCGGCAGGCCGGAAAAGGCAAGCGCCGAGATCACGCCGCGGGCGAAGCCGCCGCTCCTGATCTGGGCGGCCGAGACGTTGACGGCCATGCGCACGTCCCGCGGCCAGCTTGCCGCCACGCTGCAGGCCTTGCGCAGCGCCCAGTCGCCGAGCTGCACGATCAGCCCGGTTTCCTCGGCCGCCGCGATGAAGTCTTCCGGCGGCACCAGCCCTCGCGACGGCGAGCGCCAGCGCATCAGCGCTTCGGCGCCGACGATATCGCCGGATGCGATGTCGAGGATCGGCTGAAAATCCAGTTCGAACTCGCGCTTGGGGAGCGCCGCTTCGAGATCGGCTTCGAGTGCCAGGCGCTCCCGCACCATGGCGTCCATGCCGGGCTCGAAGAAGCGGTAGATGTTGCGACCCTCGCTCTTGCCCCGGTAGAGCGCCATGTCGGCATTGGTCAAAAGCGTGTCGGCGTCCCGCCCGTCATCGGGATGGAGCGCGATGCCGAGGCTGACGCCGACATGCATCTCGCGGCCCTTGTCGCGATAAGGCTTGCCGATGATCTCGATGATGCGCTTGGCCAGCTTTTCGGCATCGGCCGCCGCCTTGATGTTGAACTGGATGATGGCGAATTCATCGCCGCCGAAACGGGCCACCACATCTTTCTCGCCGCGCAGGCAGCGCCGCAAGCGCTCGGCCACGCATTTCAGCAGCCAGTCGCCTGCCGGGTGTCCGAACGTGTCGTTGACGGCCTTGAAGCGGTCGAGGTCGATCGAAAAGATGGCCAGCGGCGCGGCGTTGGCCTCGCTCAGCGCCTGGTCGAGCCGCTCGCGGAACATCGAGCGGTTGGGCAGGTTGGTCAGGGTGTCGTGATGCGCAAGATGCGTCATGCGTTCTTCGGCGCGGCGTCGTTCGGTGACGTCGTCGAAGGTCACCACCCAGCCGCCGCTCATCGGCTGGCGTACGACCAGAAACGTCCTGCCGTCGGAAAGATAGCGGTAGGTCGACTGCATCTTCCCCGCCCGCAGGCAGGCTTCGGTCTTGGCGACTTCGCTGTCGACGTCGATCGAGGTGTAGATGCCGAGCTCCATCAGTCGTTCGAGCGCGTCGCGGTGCGTCGTTCCAAACGGGAAGTCCGCCTCGGCGACCTTGTAGAGCTCCAGAAAACGCTGGTTGCGCACGATCATCTTGCCGTCGGTGTCGTACATCAGCAGCCCTTGCGACATGTTGGCTAAAGCGGCGTCGAAGCGGCGGTGCTGCTCCTTCAACTCGTCTTCGGCGCGCCGCTGCTCGGTCACGTCCTCGTAGATCGACACCCAGCCGCCGGAAGCCAGCGGCCGGTGCGAGATGACGATGATGCGCCCGTCCGCCAGCGTCTCCTCATAGGTCGAGGGCTTCGCGCCGTCGATATAGGGCTTGCGGACGGCATAGAGCTCCTCGGCGCTTTGCGAGGCGATGCCGATATCGACGCTGTGCTGTAGGATGTCGAAGAAGCGGATGCCGGGCTTCATCACCTTGGCGTCGAGGCGGAACAGGTCGATGTAGTTCCGGTTGCAGATGATCATGCGCTCATCGGCATCGAACATGCACAGCCCGTGCGACATGTTCTCGACGGCGGCCGAAAAGCGTTCGTTCTGCGCTCGGAGTTCCTCGGCTATCCGCCCGGCCGGACCAACACGGGTTGCTTTCCGCCTGCCGGCGGCCGAACCAGTCTTGACATGAGCGACGGGCATGAGCGCGCCTGCTGACCGTGACTGAACACGTCACTGTCATCGCTGCCGGTTAATTTAGCGTTCTTTTACGTTGCGGAATTCACCGCAAGAAAAGCCTGGCGTTCAGCCTCAAGCGCCGTGAAACGCTTCAGAAATGCCGTCTGCGCCCAGGTCACCGAGCGCGGCGTGATGTCGAAACGGTCGGCGGAAAAGCCGCGTGGCCGGCCGAAATACTCGGTCGCCTCCGCCGTCGAGAAGCCGGCGAGCAGCGTCGCCTCGTAGTAGGCGGCGATCTGGTCGGCGCGCTTGATGTCCTTGCGCAAGGGGGCGCCGAGCTCCGCCGGCAGCGAGAAGCGCAGATGGATGGCGCGCTGCAGCCTCAGCTCGCAGTCCTTGTAGGAGCCGCCCATCACCGACTTGAAGGGCGAGATCATGTCGCCGATGACATATTCCGGCGCGTCGTGCAGCAGCGCGGCAAGCCGCGCTTCGGCAGACGCGGCCGGCACCAACTCGCCATAGAGCGCCTCGACCAGCAGCGAGTGCTGCGCGACGGAAAAGGCATGCTCGCCGCTGGTCTGGCCGTTCCAGCGGGCGACGCGGGCGAGCCCATGCGCGATATCGGCGATCTCGATGTCGAGCGGCGAGGGGTCGAGCAGGTCGAGCCGCCGGCCCGACAGCATGCGTTGCCAGGCGCGCGGCGGCGCGCCTGCCCGGTCGGCCGCCATCAGGCCTCCTCCGCGCTGACCGCGTCCTGCGGAAAGGTGAACTTGGCCCAGGCAGGAATGGCAAGCGTCACTGCGACGTCGCCGGCCATGATCTTCTCGCCGGCATCGAGCGCCGCCTTGACGCGGTCGATGCGGGCGATGGCAAGACCGGTTTTGCCACTGACCGAGCCGAGCGCGCCGACCGGCCGGCCGGCAACGGTGAGCTCGGTGCCGGAAGCGGGCAGGGAACCGTCGGCGGACGCGATCAGCACGCGGCGTCTCGCTGTACCGCGATGCTGCATGCGCGAGACCACTTCCTGGCCGACATAGCAGCCCTTCCTGAAGCCGACGCCACCGGTCTCATCAAGCAAGACATCATGCGGGAAGGCGTCGCCGAGCTGGTAGTCGGAACCGCTTTCCGCGATGCCGTTGGCGATGCGCAGCGCCTGCCAGGCGCCGGGGTCGCCATCCTCGGCCGCGCTGCCATAGACACGCCCGACCGCGACATTGCGGAAACGGGAATCGGCAAGCGTTGTTGAATCAGCCCCGGCTGAATCAGAAAGTGAGGCGTTTGAATCGCCGTCCCACGCAACCGTGACAAACACCTGATTCTGCTTGGCAATCTCGGCCTTTGCCCTTAGCCTGTAAAGCATCAGCCGGCGCAGGAAATCATCGGCTATGTCGGCCCGGCACTCCAGGCGGAAGCCGATGTCGCCGGCGCGCGAGATGAGGAAATCGAACAGGATCTTGCCTTGCGGCGTCAGCAGCGCGCCAGGCTTGGCCTCGCCGGCGGCCAGTGTATCGAGATCGGTGGTCAGGATGTTCTGCAGGAAATGCTCGGCGTCGGGGCCAGACACGGAAATGAGCGCGCGGTCTTTCAGCAGGGCAAAGGGCATGGGCGGAAGTTGGCCTGATCTTGCAAAAACGATGGTCATTACGTAAGCCGGCCACACTCCCCCCGCAAGAGATTGGACCAGCCATGGCAATCACCTTCGACCTCATCCTGACAGGCGGCACGGTGGTCAACCATGACGGCGAGGGCCGGCGCGATATCGGCGTAAGGGCAGGGCGCATCGCTGCCATAGGCGATCTTGGCCAGGCATCGGCCGGTGAGACGATCGACTGCCGCGGCCTGCATATCCTGCCGGGCGTCGTCGACAGCCAGGTGCATTTCCGCGAGCCGGGGCTGGAGCACAAGGAGGATCTGGAGACGGGTTCGCGCGCGGCGGTGCTGGGCGGCGTCACCGCCGTCTTCGAAATGCCCAACACCAATCCGTTGACCACCAGCGAGGCGACGCTTGCCGACAAGGTGCGGCGCGCCACCGGTCGCATGCATTGCGACTTTGCCTTCTGGGTCGGCGGCACGCGCGACAATGCCGGCGATGTCGGCGAGCTCGAACGGTTGCCGGGAGCGGCCGGCATCAAGGTCTTCATGGGCTCGTCCACCGGCGATCTGCTGGTCGAGGATGACGAAGGCGTCGCCTCGATCCTGAGGAACACGCGCCGTCGCGCCGCTTTCCATTCCGAGGACGAGTTCCGCCTGCGCGAACGGCTTGGGCTGCGTGTCGAGGACGATGCTTCGTCCCACCCGGTCTGGCGCGACGAGATCGCCGCGCTGCGCTGCACCGAGCGCCTAGTGGGCATCGCAAGGCAGGCTCGCGCCCGCATCCATGTGCTGCACATCTCAACAGCGGAAGAAATCATCTTCCTCGAACAGCACAAGGATGTCGCGACCTGCGAGGTGACGCCCCATCACTTGACGCTGACGGCGGACGACTATGCGCGACTGGGCACGCTGATCCAGATGAACCCGCCGGTGCGGGCGGCGCGCCATCGCGACGGCGTCTGGCACGGCATCTCGCAAGGCATTGTCGACGTGCTGGGCTCCGACCATGCGCCGCACACGCTGGCCGAGAAGGCGAAACCCTATCCTGCCTCGCCGTCCGGCATGACCGGCGTGCAGACGCTGGTGCCGATCATGCTCGACCACGTCAACGCGGGCCGGCTCACCTTGCAGCGTTTCGTCGATCTTTCCAGCCATGGCCCGCAACGCATCTTCGGCATGGCGCGGAAGGGCCGCATCGCCGCCGGCTACGATGCCGACTTCACCGTCATCGACCTCAAGCGCCGCGAGACCATCACCAACGCGCAGGCCGGCTCCAAGGCCGGCTGGACGCCCTATGACGGCAGGCAAGTCACCGGCTGGCCGGTTGGCACCGTCGTGCGCGGCACCCGGGTGATGTGGGAGGGTGAGATCGTCACGTCCGGCCAGGGTAGGGCGGTGGAGTTCTCCGAGGCGCTGGCGGCCTAAGGCCTGTGGGGATTGAACGAAGCCGCTAACGCGGCATTTGGCGGATCGGTTTGCGGGTGACGCTTCTGTTTTGAAGGATTGTGGCTGTTGAAGCGCAATCTCGAGAACAGGAGCACTGAGATGGTCGAGTTGAGCCCTCTTCGCCGGCGCATGATCGAGGACATGACGATCCGCAATTTGTCGCCGGCCACCCAGCGATCCTACGTGCACGCGGTGGCGAAGTTTTCGCGCTACTTTAGCCGCTCCCCTGACCGGCTTGGCCTTGAGGACGTGCGCGCCTTCCAGGTGCATCTGGTTTCAACGGGGATTTCGTGGCCGGCGCTGAACCAGACGGTGTGCGCACTGCGGTTCTTCTACGGCGTGACGTTGGGCCATGCCGAGATCCCGGAACGCATTGTCTACGCCCGCTTACCACGCACGCTGCCAGTGGTGTTGAGCGCCGACGAGGTGGTCAGGTTCCTGGAAGCGGTCCCGAGCCTGAAGACGCGCACGGCCCTGACCACAGCCTACGCTGCTGGACTTCGCGCCTCGGAGACCGTCGGCCTAAAGGTCGGCGACATCGACAGCGGGCGCGGCGTCATTCGGGTCGAGCACGGCAAGGGCGGCAAGGACCGCACCGTGATGCTGTCGGCGCAGCTTCTGCGCATCCTGCGGATTTACTGGCGGCTGGCGAAGCCGCAGGACTGGCTGTTTCCCGGGCGCGGCGCCGATCGCCCTATCGATGTACAGGTGTTGTATTCGGCCTGTCGCTCGGCGCGTGCGGCCGCCGGCATCGACAAGCGGGTGACGGTCCACACGCTCAGGCACTCTTTCGCCACGCATCTTCTGGAGAACGGCACCGACATCCGTATCATCCAGGTTCTGCTCGGCCACGACAACCTGTCGAGCACGGCGCGCTACACCAGGGTCTCGAATGGCCTCATCCGGCGCACGACGAGCCCGCTCGACCGGCTGAACGTCGAGGTCGTGCCGCCGGGCTGATCCGGTCCCGCCCATGCCGGCGAGACTGGAGGTGGCGGATATCTTCCGCCGCTATGGCGAGGCGTATCGACAGGCCCATGACGGCCATCTCGGGCGCGTCGAGCGCCGCACGATGAGTGCGATCGAGTTATGTCGGACCGCCGAACTGGGCGGTCATGTCGAGGGCTGCCGCTCCTGCGGGTCGATTCGCGTGGCCTACAATTCCTGCCGCAACCGGCATTGCCCCAAGTGCCAGGGCCAAGCCTGCCGGGACTGGCTCGCCGCGCGGCAGGACGAGCTGCTGCCGGTGCCCTACTTCCACGTGGTGTTCACGCTGCCGGCCGAGGTCGCCGCGATCGCCTTCCACAACAAGACGGCGCTCTACACGATCCTGTTCAAGGCGGCGGCCGAGACGCTGCGCACGATCGCCGCCGATCCCAGACATCTGGGCGCCGAGATCGGCCTCATCGCAGTGCTGCACAGCTGGGGCCAGACTCTCACCTACCATCCCCATCTGCATTGCATCGTGCCGGGCGGCGGCGTCTCGCCGGACTGCACACGCTGGATCTCGTGCAGGCCGGGATTCTTTTTACCCGTGCGCGTGCTGTCGCGCCTGTTTCGCCGCCGCTTCCTGGAGGAACTGCGAGTGGCCCATGATGCGGGCCGGCTGGGCTTCTTCGGCGATCTCGCCCACCTGGCAAAGCCCGACGCCTTCGCCCGCTTGCTCGATGAAGTCCGTCGCCTCGAATGGGTCGTCTACGCCAAGCCGCCCTTCGGCGGGCCGCAACAGGTGCTGGCCTATCTCGGCCGCTACACCCATCGTGTCGCCATCGCCAACTCCCGGCTGGTCAGCATGGCCGAAGATCGCGTCGCGTTCCGCTGGCGGGATTATCGTCATGGCGCCAGGACGAAGGTCATGGCGCTCGATGCCGATGAGTTCATCCGCCGCTTCCTCCTGCACACGCTGCCCGACGGCTTCCATCGCATCCGTCATTACGGCTTCCTCGCCAACGGTCATCGCGCCGCCAAGCTCGGCCTGTGCCACCGACTGCTGGCCAGCCAGCAGCAGAACAATCTCGAACCGAGTGCCGAAAGCGCCGCTGTCGCCGCCGAGCGCCTGGCGTTGACGCATCGCTGCCCATGCTGCGGAGGGGCGATGGTCACGCTCGCCACGTGGCGATGCGGGCAGCCGCCGCCGACCCCCTTCTGGAATGACACCTCATGATCACGCCGAGTGCGTCCACATCGTCTGGTTCGGCACCCGTCGCCATGCGCGCCGGCACCCAGACCTTTGTCCCACCGCACAAAGCCGCAAGCAGCCAGACCAGCGGCACAGGCCACTGCTACCTGTCTGACGGTTCACGCCATCACGGTTTTGCCTTCCGCCATGCTGTCCATCGCTGTGGTCGAACCGCGAACGCCGTTCATCAGCCTGGCAAAGACAATCCCCACCGCTCCGCAGGGCTACAATCCCCATAACGCCAGACCGACCCGCGGCTCCGTTCAATCCGGCTTGCAATGAGGTCCGACGTCGTGCCAAGCGGCTCCGTCGAGCCAACGGACCTCACAGAAGCCTCCAGATTCACCAAAGCTTGGCGATGTGATTCAAGCTTTTGATGGACCGATTCGTATTGACTGACGCCCAATGGGCGAAGATGGAGCCGCATTGTCTGGGTAAAGCCAGCGATCCCGGACGCAGTGGCAATGACAACCGACTGTTCATCGAGGCAGTTCTGTGGATTGCGCGCACGGGCAGCCCGTGGCGCGATCTGCCTGCCCATTTCGGGAACTGGAGCACAGCGTTTCGTCGTTTCAGCGACTGGCGCAAGGCCGATGTATTCGTGAAGCTCTTCGAAGCCTGCTCGGACGAGCCGGATATGGAATACGCCATGATCGACGCCACCATCGTCAAGGTCCACCGCCACGGACAGGGCGCAAAAGGGGGACTCAGAGCCAGGCCATAGGCCGCTCCAAAGGCGGCATGACCACCAAGATCCTCGCGCTGACCGATGCACTCGGCAACCTTGTGCGCTTCCATCTGATGCCGGGGCACCGCTTCGACACGGTCGGCGTCGAGCCGCTTCTGCAAGGCGTAGATTTCGGCGGGCTGATCGCCGACAAGGCCTTCGACAGTGATGCCATCGTTGCCGATCTCAACGAACGTGGCGCCAAGATCGTCATCTCCCAGCACCCGAGGCGCGCAAGGCCCTTGCCACTCGACCGCCAACTCTACACGTGGCGACACCTCATCGAGAACTTCTTTTGCAAGCTCAAGGAATTCAAGCGCATCGCCTTGCGTGCCGACAAAACCGACAAAAGCTTCGCGGCAATGATCTATCTCGCCGCCGCCGTCATTAACTCTCGATGAATCCCCACAAGCCTTAGGCCACGTTGGATTTCTTAAGCGCTCCGCACTATGTTTGCAGAACCATGACCGCAAATATCGCGCCGATCGTTCCCGCAGAGTTCCCGCAGCTCCAGGTACTCGCCTGGAGCCGAGACGCGTCGCGTCCGATCCCTGCGGAAGAAGCATTTGCGCTTTACGAACGCAATTGGCGTTTTGTTGATCAAAAAAGCCTTACTGCGCGTGAAAATCTGCTTATTAGGAAACTTGCTGACAAGTTCGGTCATGGCATCCTTTTGACCACCTCGTAAGGTTTCGCTTTCCTCTCTTCTTGAACGTCTTCCCGCAGCAAACAATCAAGGCCGGAAACACCGCGAGTTGAGATCATGAAGGCGTTTGGAAAACCGGAACACAGGATCATTGCCGAAGCTCTCGGGCTGATGGACCGCGAGTTCCTGGCGGCCACCCAGTGCTGGTTCGGCGGTGGCACCGCCATTGTCATGAAACTCGGCGAATACCGGCGGTCACTGGATCTGGATTTCCTCTGCGCCGACGCTGACGGGTATCGCGAACTGCGGACGCGGGCGTCAGAGCTTGGCGTCCGGGCCTTCTTCCCTGAATCCGTCGAAGGAGGCCGATCTCGACAAGGGATGAGGCCGATCGCTGGCGAAACTCAATCCCCGGCGACGAAGAACAGCCACTGGCCGGTGGGCGTGATGCCGACGCGGTAAAAGATGTAGGCGCCGAACTGCTTCATGTCGTCATAGTCGCTTGCCGTGACGAGCTTGAACAGCTCGACGCGTTGCCTGGGATCGAGCTTGTCGAGCGGCAGCGCGAAGAAATATGGCCAGACATAGAGTTCCTGCGGCGTGCCCGTGTCGACGTGGACATAACCGGCGCTGAGCACCTCTTCCAGTATGGCGAGGATCTCCTGGCCGTCGCTGTCGCCGGACAGGCCCTTGAGGAAAGTGATCGGATCGCCGTCGATGTCGCCAAGCGACAGCTGCGTCATGGAATCGCCCGAGCCGATCAGCGACCTCAGCTTCTCGATGTCGCCGCTTTTGCAGGCCTCGACGATCAGCCCATGCATCCGCTTGACCGGTTCCGGCAGCTTGTCGAGGTCGTAGACGACAGCGGGCGGCGGTGCGTCCGGATCGGCGCGCGGGCTGGTGACGCCGCCGCTGCCGGATGGCGCCTCAGGCTCGCTCTTGTTTTTTTCGTCGGCCGGCTGGCTGTTGCCGGAGGGTTTCGTGCCGAGCGGGTCCGGTATCGGCACGGTCGTGTCCGGCGGGGCCGTATCGTCATTGGCGGGTGGCGTGACCGGCGAAGGCAAATCCTGGCGCTGGATCTCGCTCAGCGCATGGGAAGGGGTGCTGGCGAGGCACAAGCCCACTGGAAGGACCAGGCAGAACGCGGCGATCCACATGCCTACGGTCCAGGCGTGCGGCCGGCCTGCCAACGAAAATCTCACCCCTTGCCTCTCCATGGTTCCCGGGCTCGCTCGGTCCGGACAGCGCTTGAGCTGTTAAGGCACCCAGGCATGATGCCCAAATGGCGCGTCGCCGTCAAAAGCCGCTGTTAGACAGCGGGCGGCCTAGTGCTTGAGCCGCTCCGGCTCGAAGGCGCCGGAGATTACCTTTTCGCGCATGCGGTCGAGCAGGGCCAGCGCCGAGGTCTCGCCATTGGCGCGCAGCATTTCGCCAAACGCGGTTTCGAGGGCGGCTTCGGCGATGATCTCGGGCTCGATGCCAGCCGACAATCCCTCAGCCCAAGCTTCGCTGTGGCTCTCCACGGCGGTCAGGCGCTTTTCTTCCCTGACCAACGCGTCGATGTCGCTGACACCATGTTCCATTGCGATGTCCACCTTTTTCAAGCGGCGATCCGGCGAGAGACCGGGCTTGACCTTCCAGTTCATTCGCAGCCCGAGATAAGTGCTTGTAAATACGACATTTTTGCGGTCGTAATCTACATTTCGAGCAAGGCTGCGCTCAATCCGTTCCGAAGCTTAGCCGATTAGACCGGCTTGCGGCATCAAAACCTTCAGTTTGAGTTAATTCCGCAATTGTGCGCTAACGTTTCATTAACATTGTTGCACAAGCGCAACACATCATTGCACCAAGGCGCAGCCGGACACAATAAGGCGCGTCACATTGGGGGCCAGTTCCCGGTGGATTATGCGCAAACCGGATTGGCCGCGATTGGCGCCGGCCTCAATTCCCGTAGCGGGAAGCGATGTCGCGCGACAGCGTCTCGCCTTCCTTCATGTAGCGGGCAATAGCCTCGGTCGCCGAGGGCGTGCATTGCGTATAGGTGCCGCTGAAGGAGCGGTAGCCGCGGTTGAAGGAGGCGATGAAGCGAGCGCGGCGGTCGGGATCGGGGTTTTCCGACTCGAGCAGCTTTTCCATCTCGACCCGCCACTGGTCGCCCTTCTCGCCGCACAGATTGCGCAGGAAATGCAGCGACCCCAGCACCTCGGCGAGCCGCATCAGCCCGGGCTCGAACGGCGCCTCCGCCGCAAGTGTCGGCCGCGCCGTGAGGGTCATGCTGAAGGCGAGGCACGCGGCGAGGAGAGGTGAGGCGCGGGTCATAGGCTTATGTGACCAAACAATTCGCCGCTCGCAAGACGATTTTGGGAGGCCGTCGTCCCTGGCCAGGATCTCTCCCTGTTGAGGTTGGCGCCGCCCCTCATTGCCCTGCCGGGCATTTCTCCCCGTATAATGACGGGGAGAAAGGGCTGGCCGCAGCCTGGGCGCCTTCTTGCAACGCTGGAGATTGGCGAAATCGGCGAAGAGAACGCCCCTCTCCCCGAGAGGATGCCGGTCCACCCTCCGCAGCTGCTGCGGAGGACGGGCAGGCAGGTGAGGGGCGGCGCAGGCGCCTGGAAGTCATGGCGTTGCGCTGTCGAAGCTACTTATGCGAATCGCCCAGCAGCTCTCTTGCGACCTCAAGCACCTCGTCCGCCAGCGGCATCTCCGCCATTTCCGCCAGCGTGTGGAAGGCGGCCGTCTCGGCATCGTCGCTGGCCTCGGGCTCGCCGCCAACATAGGCCGCTCCGAACACCGTCAGCAGATAGTCGACGGCGTGATTCTCGCCGCTGCCGTCGATATGGATGTCGCGCAGCGGGTGGTAGTCCCTGGCCTCGAGTCCGGTTTCCTCGGCCAGCTCGCGCGCCGCCGCCTGCGTTAGCGTCTCGCCAGGCTCGACCTTGCCGCCGGGATAGGCGTAGAGCCCTTGCGAGGGCGGCCGCGCGCGCTTGACCAAAAGTACCGTCTTGCCGCGCACGACGGCGACGGAGACGGCGGGGACGATCTTGCGCGGTTCCATGGAATGCCGAATGTTCCTGCAGCCTGTTGTGGACCGATTGGCCTGATCAAGCTTTAGCCGTTGCAGCGCGGGGGTTCCATCGCCACCTTTGGGAAAATTCCGATCGACGAGCCGAGTTCATGTGCGGACGCTTTGCCCTGACCGCCACGCCAGACCAGACCGCCGCCTTCCTCGGCCTTGCGGAGCTGGAGGAGTTTCCGGCCCGCTACAACATCGCCCCGGCACAGCCCGTGCTGATGGCTCTTGCCGGTCCGCAGCGCGCGTCGGGCTCCAACCTGCCGGACCACCAGGCGATACTGGTGCGCTGGGGCCTGATCCCGGCCTGGGTCAAGGACACGAAGGAATTTCCGCTGCTCTTCAACGCCCGTTCGGAAGGGGTGCTGGAAAAGGCTTCGTTCAAGACCGCGATGCGCCATCGCCGCGCGTTGGTGCCGGCCTCCGGCTTCTATGAATGGCAGCAGTCGGGCAGCGAAAAGGGCCAGCCTTACTGGATCCGGCCGAAGCGGGGCGGGGTGATCGCCTTCGCCGGCCTTATCGAAACCTATGCCGAGCCGGGCGGCTCCGAGATGGATACGGGCGCGATTCTGACGACGCAGGCCAATGCCGGCATCGCCCATATCCACGACCGTATGCCGGTGGTGATCGAGGAGCGCGACTTCGCCCGCTGGCTGGATTGCCGCACGCAGGAGCCGCGCGACGTACTCGACCTCTTGAAGCCCGCCGAACCCGATTTCTTCGAGGCAATTGCGGTTTCCGACCTTGTCAACAAGGTCGCCAACACCGGGCCGGAGATTCAGGAGCGGGGCGTCGTCGGCGAGCGGCCCGAGAAGGTCAGGCGCCAGAAACCCGGCGCGGACGAAAACCAGATGACCCTGTTCTAGAGAGGCTTGCTCTTGGCGTCTGCCTCAGTTCCGGGGCGCGCATTGGCGTCGCCCTCATTGCCGGCGCCCCATCATCGGGGACCGCGCCGGTCGTGCCTTTTTCAGGCGGCGCGCGGCGAAACGATCTTCTGCGCCGGCTTCTTCTTCTTCGCGGTGTGAAGAAGGGCTGCGACGATGGCTGCCGGGCCGATCGCGCGGTAGTGCTTGGTGAGCGGCTGTTGCGCCGGTCGGCTCTGTTCCTGCTTGCTTCGAGGCATTGTTCTCTTCCCTGGTAGTATTTTCGTGTCCGCGTTTGATGGTCGATTCGGACCAAATCGTGACGCCTGGGCGGTCTAGCCCGCGAATGTTTCATCACTGTGCCGACATGTTTAATAAAATGTTTCGGCCCGTCTTTACCTGTGATCCAACGACATGTTTCCGGAACAGAGCGACTTGACGGCAACACCGGCGGGCGCGATAAAGCCGCCCATGAAAACGTCTTTCGCCATTTGTGGCATTTGCATTATTGGCTAGCTTCGCGCTGGTCCGGACGTTTTCGCCTTATCTTTCCCCAGATTGGACAAACGCCCCGGCCAGCAGGCTGGAGCCCGATTTGCGCCTTCGGCGCAGACCTGGTTTCAGCGAACCCAAATCAAGGACCGGGACCGCATGTCTGACGCATCGAAGGGCCTCAGCCTCTACAACACGCTAACGCGGGCGAAGGAGCGTTTCGTTCCGATCGATCCGAAAAATGTGCGCATGTATGTCTGCGGCCCGACCGTCTACGACTTTGCCCATATCGGCAATGCGCGGCCGGCGATCGTCTTCGACGTGCTGTTCCGTTTGCTGCGCCAACTCTATGGCCAGGAGCACGTCACGTATGTGCGCAACATCACTGACGTCGACGACAAGATCAACGCCAGGGCGCTCCGCGATTTCGGCAACGAGATCGCGGCCGGAAAGCTCTCGCTGAACGATGCCATCCGCAAGGTCACCGAAAAGACCGCCGACCAGTACCACAAGGACGTCAAGGCGCTCGGGTGCCTGGAGCCGACCTTCGAGCCGCGCGCCACCGAATTCGTCGCGCCCCGCGCGGACGGCAAGGCCGACATGCTGTCGCTGATCGCGCAGCTGATCGCGCGCGGCCATGCCTATGTCGCCGGCGGCGAGGTGCTGTTCGACACCGCCTCGATGCCGGACTATGGCGAACTGTCGAAGCGCAATCTCGACGAGCAGCAGGCAGGCGCCCGCATCGCCGTCGATGAGCATAAGAAGAACCCCGGCGACTTCGTGCTGTGGAAATTGTCCACGCCGGAAGAGCCGGGCTGGGAAAGTCCTTGGGGCAGGGGCCGCCCGGGCTGGCACATCGAGTGCTCGGCAATGTCGGCCGCCTATCTCGGCGAGGTCTTCGACATCCATGGCGGCGGCCTCGACCTGATCTTCCCGCACCACGAGAACGAGATTGCCCAGTCCCGCTGCGCCCACGGCACCAAGGTCATGGCCAATGTGTGGATGCACAACGGCTTCCTGCAGGTCGAGGGCCAGAAGATGTCGAAAAGCCTCGGCAATTTCTATTCGATCCACGAATTGCTGGAGACGAAAACCTTCGGCGGCCGCAACTGGCCGGGCGAGGTGCTGCGGCTGGCGATGCTGATGACGCATTACCGCGAGCCGATCGACTTCTCCGTGCGCAAGCTGGAGGAGGCGGAAAACACGCTGCGCAAATGGAAGCGCGCCGCGGACCTTGCGCCTACGGCGGCAAAGGAACTGCCGGCCGAAATGGTGGAAGCGCTGTCCGACGACCTCGCCACCTACGCCGCCTTCCAGCGGCTGACGCAGCTTGCCGGCGAGGCGGGTGAATACGGCGGCTCCGGTGAGAATACCGCCGCCGCTTCGCTGAAGGCTGCACTGGCCTTCCTGGGTTTCGATGTCGGTGCCGCTAAGGTGGATGAAGAAGCGATCGCCAAGGCGATCGCCGATCGTCTGGAATTCATCGCCGCCAAGAATTGGGCCGAAGGCGACCGCATCCGTGACGAACTATTGACGCAAGGCGTGCAGCTCAAGGATGGCAAGGATCCAGTCACAGGCCAGCGCGTGACGACGTGGGAGATCAGGCGGTGAGGATGGCGCTAGGCACCCCCCTCTGCCCTGCCGGGCACCTCCCCCTCAAGGGGGGAGATTGGCTGTCACCGCCGCCTTCGCCAATCGCCGACGTTGAAGGGTGGGCGCCGTCGCTGAAGCTGCTGATCTCCCCCCTAGAGGGGGAGATGTCCGGCAGGACAGAGGGGGGCGCTTCGCGATGACGCATTATCCCGTGTCTCCCAACAATCGCGGCAATGCGCGCAAGATGCGCAAGCAAATGACAGACGCCGAACTGAAGCTTTGGAACGAGCTACGCGCACACCGCCTCATGGGGTTGGCATTTCGACGTCAAATGCCAATAGCTGGCTACATCGTCGACTTTGCTTGTCCCGCCAAGAAGCTGATCGTTGAGGTGGATGGCTCCCAGCATGCTTCGCCTGAGGTCTCGGCTTCCGACACTGCACGAACCGCGAAGCTTGAAGCGCTTGGCTGGATCATCCTGCGCTTCTGGAACGACGACGTGATCCGCGATATCGACAATGTCTGCCAGCACATCGTCATCGCGGCCGGCCTGGCCGGCGCCGATGTGCCGGACCAAGCAACGCAGGAACTCGTTCCATGATCGACCATCTCGGCATCACCGTTTCAGATTTCGATGCGTCCAAGGCCTTCTACGACAAGGCGATGGCGCCGCTGGGCGCTTCGCTGCTCTATATGGTGCCGCAGGAATATACCGGCGGCGCCAAGGTGGGCGGTTATGGCCGCGACCGGCCGGTGTTCTGGGTGAGTGCGGGCAAGGAGAAGCCGAAGGACCGCCAGCATGTCGCGTTCACCGCGCGCAGCCGCGCCGAGGTCGACGCTTTCCATGCCGCGGCGCTTGCCGCCGGCGGCAAGGACAATGGCGGGCCGGGACTGCGCCCGCACTATCACCCGAACTACTACGGCGCCTTCGTCTTCGATCCCGACGGCAACAATGTCGAGGCGGTCTGCCATGATCCGGAGTGAGCCCATGAAACGGAGTGAGCGATGAGTCTCGACAACCGGCCGGTCTATACGGGCGGCTGCCAGTGCGGCGCGGTTCGTTTCCGCGTCGAAGGTACGCTGGGCGACGCATCGGTCTGCCATTGCCGCATGTGCCAGAAGGCGAGCGGCAATTTCTATCTGCCGCTGGTTTCGGTTCGCGGCGCCAGGCTCGACTGGACGCGCGGCGAGCCGAAGCGCTTCCGTTCCTCGAGTGCGGCATGGCGCGGCTTCTGCGCCGAATGCGGCACACCGCTGACTTTCGAGGCGCCCGACGGCATGGCGCTGGCGATCGCCGCCTTCGACGATCCAACCGGGATTGCACCGACCATCCAGTGGGGCGTCGAGGCGAAGCTTCCCTATGTCGACGGCATCCCGAAACTGCCGTCCGAGGAGACGATGGGCGATGTCTCGTCAGCGCCCTATCTCGCCGAGCTCGTCTCCTATCAGCATCCCGACCACGACACCGACCAATGGCCGCCGGAGGAAAGATCATGACCGACCAAGTTCGAACAGGCGGCTGCCAGTGCGGCGCCGTGCGCTTCCGCATCAAGGGCAAGCTTGGGCGCCCGTCCATCTGCCATTGCCGCATGTGCCAGAAACAGTTCGGCAATTTCTTCGGCGCGCTGGTGACGGTGCCGAAGGACGGCGTCGAATGGACCCATGAGGAGCCGAGCTATTTCCAGTCCTCGGTCAACATCGATCGCGGCTTCTGCCGCCGCTGCGGCACGCCGCTGACCTACCGCCAGCCGGGCGCGCTGGAGATCGCCATCGGCGCCTTCGACGACCGCTCGGACCTCGCGCCGCAGATCCAGGTCAACTACGCGGTGCGGCTGCCCTGGGTGGAGAAGATCTTCGAGGCGCCGATCCTCGACGACCCCGACTTCTATCGACGGCAGGAGCAGATCATCTCCTTCCAGCATCCCGATCACGAGACGGCCAACTGGCCGCAGCAGGGCCTGAAACTATGACGATCCACAGCGGTTCCTTGCGCACGCTCTATCCAGAGATCGAGCCGTTCGACTCGGGCATGCTCGATGTCGGCGACGGCCACACCGTCTATTGGGAGCGCTGCGGCACCAAGGGCGCCAAGCCCGCCGTGTTCCTGCATGGCGGTCCGGGCGGCACGATTTCGCCGAAACACCGGAGGCTGTTCGACCCGAAACTTTACGACGTCACCCTGTTCGACCAGCGCGGCTGCGGAAAGTCGACGCCCAACGCCTCGCTCGAAGCCAACACCACCTGGCATCTCGTCGCCGACATCGAGCGTTTGCGCGAGATGGCGGGCTTCGACAAATGGCTGGTGTTCGGCGGCTCCTGGGGTTCGACGCTGGCGCTCGCCTATTCCGAGACGCATCCCGAGCGCGTCAGCGAGCTGGTCGTGCGCGGCATCTATACGCTGACGCGCGCCGAGCTCGAATGGTATTATCAGTTCGGCGTCTCGGAGATGTTCCCCGACAAATGGGAACGCTTCCTGGCGCCGATCCCCGAGGCCGAGCGCGGCGACATGATGGCGGCCTACCGCAAGCGGCTGGTCGGCTCTGATCGCAAGGCCCAGGTCGAGGCGGCACTTGCCTGGAGCCTCTGGGAAGGCGAGACGATCACGCTGCTGCCGGAGCCTGAGACCAGCACGCCGTTCGGCCAGGACGACTATGCGGTGGCTTTCGCCCGTATCGAGAACCATTACTTCGTCCATGCCGGCTGGCTGGAGGAGGGACAGCTGCTGCGCGATGCCTGGAAGCTGAAGGATATCCCCGGCACCATCGTCCATGGCCGCTACGACATGCCATGCCCGGCGAAATATGCCTGGGCGCTGCACAAGGCCTGGCCGAAGGCGGATTTCCACCTGATCGAGGGCGCCGGCCATGCCTATTCGGAGCCGGGGATCTTGGACCGGCTGATCCGGGCGACGGATGGGTTTGCGGGGAAAATCTAGTCGATGTACGGCGTTCCGTCCCACCCCCCTCTGGCCTGCCGGCCATCTCCCCCGCAAGGGGGGAGATTGGATGTCGCCTTCGCTTTCGCAAATCGCCGACGCTGTAGGACAAGCGCCGTCGGCAAAGCTGCCGATCTCCCCCCTTGCGGGGGAGATGTCCGGCAGGCCAGAGGGGGGTGCTCAAGCGCCTTGCCATCATGAAAAAGCAAAGACTTTTCCTCTTCGACACCACGCTCCGCGACGGCCAGCAGACGCCGGGCATCGACTTTTCCGTCGAGGACAAGATCGCCATCGCCAAGCTGCTCGACGAGTTCGGCATCGACTATGTCGAGGGTGGCTATCCCGGCGCCAATCCGACCGACACCGCCTTCTTCCAGAAGAAGCGAACGGAAAGCGCGAAATTCGTCGCCTTCGGCATGACCAAGCGGGCAGGGGTCTCGGCCTCCAACGATCCGGGGCTGGCGGCGCTCGTGCAATCGAAGTCGGACGCCATCTGCTTCGTCGCCAAGAGCTGGGACTATCATGTGCGCGTGGCGCTCGGCTGCACCAACGAGGAGAACCTGGACTCGATAAAAGTCTCGGTCGAGACGGCGGTCGCGTCCGGCAAGGAGGCGATGGTCGACTGCGAGCATTTCTTCGACGGCTTCAAGGCCAATCCGGACTACGCGCTGGCCTGTGCCAAGACCGCCTATGATGCAGGCGCGCGCTGGGTGGTGCTGTGCGACACCAATGGCGGCACGCAGCCTTCGGAGGTGCGCGCCATCATCGAAAAGGTGATCGCCAGCGGCATTCCGGGCGATCACCTCGGCATCCACGCCCATGACGACACCGGCCAGGCGGTGGCGAATTCACTCGCCGCCGTCGAGGCCGGGGTGCGCCAGATCCAGGGCACGCTGAACGGCATCGGCGAGCGCTGCGGCAACGCCAACCTGATCTCGATCATCCCCACGCTTTCGCTGAAGCCGGCCTTCGCCGACCGTTTCGAGACCGGCATCTCGGCCGAAGCGCTGACCGGAATATCCAGGCTTTCCCGCGCCTTCGACGAACTCTTGAACCGCGCGCCGGAAGCGCAGGCGCCCTATGTCGGCTCCTCCGCCTTCGCCACCAAGGCCGGCATCCATGCTTCGGCTTTAGCCAAGGAGCCGGCGACCTATGAGCACGTGCCACCGGAATCGGTCGGCAACCGCCGCCGCGTCATGGTCTCCGACCAGGGCGGCAAGGCGAATTTCCTTGCCGAGCTGAAGCGGCGCGGCATCGAGGTGCCGAAGGACGACCACCGGCTCGACGCGCTGATCGCAGTGGTCAAGGAGCGCGAGGCGGAAGGTTATGCCTATGAGGGCGCCGACGCGTCCTTCGAGCTGCTTGCACGCAAGATGCTGCACGGCCTGCCGGAGTTCTTCACCGTCACGTCGTTCCGCTGCATGGTCGAGCGCCGCTTCGACGCCAACGGCAATCTGAAGACGGTCTCCGAGGCGATCGTGAAGGTCGAGGTCGACGGCGAGGAGAAGATGTCGGTGGCCGAAGGCCACGGCCCGGTCAACGCGCTCGACATCGCGCTGCGCAAGGACCTCGGCAAATACCAGAGCGAGATCGTCGACCTCGAGCTCGCCGACTTCAAGGTTCGTATCCTCAATGGCGGCACCGAGGCCATCACCCGCGTTCTGGTCGAATCGCACGATTCCACCGGCGCCCGCTGGTGGACGGTCGGCGTCTCGGAAAACATCATCGACGCCTCCTTCCAGGCGCTGATGGATTCGATCATCTACAAGCTGATGAAGAACCGCGAGATGGCTGGGCTGGTGGCGGCGGAGTAGGGGCTGAAAAATAGCTCTGAGGCCGAGGGACAGCACCCCCCTCTGTCCTGCCGGACATCTCCCCCGCAAGGGGGGAGATTGGCAGTTCCGCCCGCTGCGCTCCTTCCTGCAACGTTGGTGATTGGCGAAAGCCGAAGAGACATCTGATCTCCCCCCTTGCGGGGGAGATGGCCGGCAGGCCAGAGGGGGGTGGGAAGGAACGAGGCGTTTGTGGCCTGGGATTCCGCGCCGCCCCCCTTGAACCATCAGCGGAAGTCCATTGATCCATCATAATTTTGCGATGGTCATCAGCATGCAGCTGGGCGATAGCGTTGGGCCATGGTCACCGCAACAGCCGAACTCGATCAAGACGCCAGGGCCCGCCGCGGCTTTCTTTTGGCGCTGGGCGCCTATTTCCTGTGGGGGCTCCTGCCCTTTTACATGAAGGCGGTCGCGCATCTGCCGCTCGCCGAGGTGATCGCCAACCGCGTCGTCTGGTCGGTGCCGATAGCAGCCTGTGTGCTGGTCTGGGCCGGCCGCACCGCCGATTTCAAGGCGGCGATCCGCTCGCCGAGGAGCATCAGCATGGCGGCGCTCACGGCGGTGCTGATCTCGATCAACTGGGGCATCTATGTCTGGGCGATCGCGGTCGACCGCACCGTCGAGACCGCGCTCGGCTACTACATCAACCCGCTGGTCAACGTCGTGGTTGGTGCGCTGCTGCTCGGCGAGCGGCTCGACCGGCTGCAGATCGCGGCGGTGGCGCTGGCCGCGATCGCTGTGGCGGTGCTGACCGTCGAGGCCGGCAAATTGCCCTGGGTGTCGCTGGCGCTCGCCTTCTCCTTCGCCGCCTACGGCTTCTTCCGCAAGACGCTGCCGATCGGCCCGAGCCAGGGCTTCCTGCTCGAGGTGCTTTTGCTCTCGGTGCCGGCGCTCTGCTATATCGGCTACCTGATCGCCACCGGGCAGGACCATCTCATCTCCAGCAGCGCCACGGACACCGCGCTGCTGATCGGCTGCGGCCCGATTACGGCGGTGCCGCTGCTGCTCTTCGCCTTCGGCGCCAGGCTGCTTCGTCTCTCCACCATCGGCATCATGCAATATATCGCGCCGACCATGGTGTTCCTGATCGCCGTGCTGATCTTCGACGAGCCCTTCGGCACCATCCAGGCCATCGCCTTCGCGCTGATCTGGACGGCGCTTGCGATGTATTCATGGTCGATGTTCAAGGGCCGCGAGGTCCGGGCGACAGCTCCGGCGACACGGTAGAGATCACCCTCAAACCCGTCCCAGCCGTCGCACGATCATGTAAACGATGCCGGCGATGACGATGGATATCGCGGTCACCACCCAGAAACCCATCGGCGTGTCGACCAGCGGCAACCCGCCGACATTCATGCCGAACAGGCCGGAGATGATGGTCATCGGCAACAGCACCGCCGTCATGACGGAGAGGATGTAGAGCAACTGGTTCGACCGCTCGGTGAGCTTTGCCATCAGCTCGTCCTGTAGGAGCCGCGTGCGTGCCTGCAATTGCTCGCCGTCGTGATGCAGCGTATGCGCCCGGTGCGAGAGCCTGGCCGCCATGTCGTTGATCGCATCCGGCAGCTCGTTGCGATGCGAATGGTCGAGATGGCGAAAGAGGTTGGTGAGCGTCGCCATCTGCCGGTGGATGATCACAAGCTGCCGGCGCGCGTCGACCAGCGCCTGTCGCTCGCTGTGCCAGGCGTCGACGACGATGCGGTCCTCGATGCCGTCCAGCGTGTCGCCCATCTTGTCGAGCTCGCCCGCCATGCCGTCGAGGGATTGGCCCATCACCGCCTCGATCAGCTCGGCGGGCGAGCGGAATTTGCGCGCTCCGCTCTCGACCATCTTGCGGATCTTGTCGACCGATTCCAGCGGTTGCTTGCGCGCGCCGACCAGCATCGTGTCGTTGAAGGCGAAGCGGAAATGGGTGAGCCCGCGCGCCTCCGCAAAATCATGCCTGAGGTCCGGCAGATCGCCATAGAGGAAGTCGTCCTCGAAGTCGATGTGGCAGCCATGGCTGGGCGACAGGAAGGCCTCGCGCACCGACGCCGGCAAGGCCTGCTCGGCGGCGATCTCGTGGCGGGCGCGCATGTCGGTGATCTGGTAGCTGCGCCACGTCCAGCGCGCCTCGGCGGGATCCTTGGTGCGCAGGCCCTCGGCGGTGAAATGATAGACGAAGAACAGCCCGTGCTCGTCGGGCAAATAGGGCGAGAGGTCGGTGCCTTCGTTGGGGACAGCGATGTTCATGGCGGCTTCGCCGGCTCTTGATGCGGTCGGGTCGCGGGGGGCGGCCGAGCTGCGTTTCTAGCATGCGCGACCCTGCATTCGTGTGACAGTTCGGTGACTGCGGGCGTGACCCAGCCCTCGACAGTCCTTCCGCGGCGAGATTGCGCGCTTCTCAAAAATTCTTCGTCCATCCGGGAATAAAGCCCGAGCCTTCCGGGTCTTGCTGTGTAGCGGGGCGAACCTTCGGGCCGGACGTCGCCAGCCCCGGAGGAATGCTCACTTCCAGGAAACCACCGCCAACCGCAGTCACCAGAGGAGACTTCTGATGTTCAACATGACACGCCGCATGGTGCTCGGATCCGCCGCCGCTGCGGCCGCCTTCGGCATTGCCGGCAAGCTGGAATTCGCGCCTGCCGCTAACGCCGAAACCCCGGTCGAGCCGCTGGTCGGCTTCTACAAATACAAGGTGGGCTCGCTCGAGGTCACCGCGGTCTATGACGGCATTTGGCGCAAGCCGCACGACCCGGCCTTCATCAAGGACGTCTCGGTCGACGACACCAAGGCGGCGCTCGCCAAGGCGGGGCTGACCACCGACTTCATGCCGATCCCGCTCACCGTCGTCGTTCTGCGGATGAACGGCCGCACCATCATGATGGATGCCGGCTCCGGCGTCGGCCAATGGCAGGCCAACGCCACGCATCTGCCGGCCAACATGAAAGCCGCCGGCATCGACTACAGGGCGATCGACACCATCATGATCTCGCATTTCCACCCCGACCATGTCTGGGGCCTGATGGAGAAGGGCACCAACGCGCCGGTGTTCCCGAATGCCGAGCTGATCGTCAACGCCACCGAATACAATTGGTGGACCGACCCCAGCCGGCTCGTCAAGCTGCCGGAAGGCCGCAAGCCGGCAGGCAAGCGCATCGCCGAGAATTTCCCGAAATGGAAGAACTGGAAGCTGGTCGAGGACGGCACGGAAGTCGTGCCCGGCATCCGCATCATGGCGGCGCCCGGCCACACGCCCGGCCATTCCGTCTACCATGTCGATGCCGGCTCCGAGCAGTTCCTGGTTTCAGCCGACACCATGTATGTGCCGGCGCTGCTCGCACCGCATCCCGAATGGCAGGGCGCTTACGACCAGGACGGGCCGATGGCGATCGCCACGCGCCACAAGCTCATTGACCAGGTGATTGCCGACAATGTCCGCATCTGCGGCTCGCACTTCCCGTTCCCGGGCACCGGCAGCTTCGTCAAGGACGGCAACGCCTACGCCTTCACCCCAACCCAGATCTGAATCGGATCCTGAACAGAAAGAGCCAACTCCCATGAAACATGCACTTTTCGCGGTTCTCGGCGGCATTGCGGTGCTGACCGCGGCCCCGATCGCCATCGCCGTGCCGGCCTATGCCGTGGACGACATCGAAGGCGCCGACGCGCCGGACCTGACGGCCGTAAAGGCCAAGATCGACGCCAAGGACTATCGAAGCGCGCTGGCCGAGCTGCGCGACCTTGCGCAGGACACCCAGCAGGCCGACGTCTACAACCTGCTCGGCTTCACGCTGCGCAAGACCGGCGACTACCAGACCTCGCTGACCTACTACACCAAGGCGCTGGAGCTTAAGCCCGACCACAAGGCGGCGCACGAATATCTGGGCGAGCTCTATGTCGAGACCGGCGACATGGCCAAGGCCAACGAGCAGCTCGCCTCGCTGCAAAAACTCTGCCCGGCGGGCTGCGAGGAGCTCTCCGACCTTAAACAGGCTATCGACACCAAGGCGACGAAGTAAGGCTTTTGGGCGCCGTTCCTTGCCCGGACGAGTGCCGCGAAGTGGCCGCCGACGAAGGAATTCGAGAAGTGCAGACATCGCCAATGCATGCGCCGCCCCTCATCCGCCTGCCGGCACCTTCTCCCCGTATGGTGACGGGGAGAAGGTGGCTGGCCGCGACCTTGGCGCCTTTCCTGCCACGTTTGCGATTGGCGAAACCGTCGGCGAGAGCGCCCCTCTCCCCGTCACTATACGGGGAGAGGATGCCGGCAGGCAGGTGAGGGGCGGCGCGGCGCTCGGGGAAAGTCGCCTTGCCCTTGTGAAGATACACATCGGGCAGGTGTTTCGGAGCATACCGACACAACCTTATCGGAGCTGACCATGTCACCGACCGAACTCACCGAGAAGCTTCACGCCAGGGACGTGATCCTGCTTGCCGGCCGCCTGCTCCTATCCCTGATCTTCGTGCATGAAGGATTGCATCTTGCGGCCCATTTCGAGGGCGCTCAGAAGGCGATGGCCGTGCTCGGCGTCGGCACGCCGCTGCTTCTTGCCACCATCGCGCTGCAGCTCGGCGCCGGCCTGTCGGTCGCGCTCGGCGTCCTGGCGCGCCTCGGCGCGATCGGGCTCGGCCTGTTCTGCCTGATGACGGCCAGCCTCTTCCACACCAACTTCGCCAGCCAGAACGAGCTCTTGCATTTCGAGAAGGACTTGGCGATCGCCGGCGGCATGTTCATCCTGGCGCTCGCCGGCCCCGGCGGATTGTCGGTGGATAGGGTGCTGGCTGGATACGTGAAAAGCCTGCCGGTTTGACCGGCGCCCTCACAACACGCTCGTGATCCCGCCATCCACCAGCAGCGTCTGTCCCGTCACGAAGCTGGCGGCGTCGGAGGCGAGGAACACGGCGGCGCCCGCGAGTTCCTCGACATCGCCCCAGCGCCGCATCGGCGTGCGGCCGGTGAGCCAGCCGGAGAACGTCTCGTCGGCGACGAGGGCGGCATTGAGCTCGGTCTTGAAATAGCCGGGCGCGATCGCGTTGACGCGCACGCCGTGCTGGCCCCATTCGCCGGCCATCGACTTGGTCAGCATGGTGATTGCCCCCTTGCTCGCCGCGTAGGGCGCGATCGAGGGGCGGGCAAGCACGCTCTGCACCGAGGAGACATTGATGATCGACCCCTTGCGTCGCGCGATCATGCCTTTCACCACGGCCCGGCTCACCTTGAACACGCCGTCGAGATTGGTCGCCATCAGTGCGTCCCAGTCGGCGTCGCTGAAACTTTCCAGCGGCGCGCGGCGCTGGATGCCGGCATTGTTGACCAGGATATCGATCGGGCCGGCACCGGCTTCCGTGGCCGCAATGGCGCTATCGACCGACTGCGTGTCGGTCACGTCGATCACCGCCTCCGCCACCGTGTGGCCGTCGCCGCGTAGGCGGTCGCCGGCGGCTTTCAACTCCTCCGCCTTGCGGCCGCCGATCGTGACGCGCGCGCCGGCGCCGGCAAGCGCCTCGGCGAAGGCAAGCCCCAGCCCGCGGCTGGCGCCGGTTATGAAGGCATGTCTGCCCTCGAGGCCGAACAGGCGGCCGAGATAGTCAGTCGAATGCAATTTGCACCTTCATCGATTGCGATTTGTCGCTCGCCAGCTCGAAGGCTTTCCTGGCCTCGGCGAGCGGCAGCGTGTTGCTGAGCAGGGGCGCGACGTCGATGCGGCCCGAGCCGATCAAATCGACGGCCAGAGCGAATTCCGTGTCGAAGCGGAAGCTGCCCTTCAACGCGATTTCCTTGGTGACGATCATCGAAACCGAAAGCTCCGTGGTCGCGCCTTGCCCGACGGTGACCAGCGTGCCGCGCGGCTTGATGAAGTGCAAGGCGCTCGCCACCGTGGCGCCCTGGCCGGCGGCCTCGAAGATGACGTCGAAATAGCCCTTGCCAGCGGCGTAGACATTCATCCCGTCGGCGTGCCTGGCGACATTGATGGTGCGGTCGGCTCCGGCCTTCGCCGCATAGTCGAGAGGCTTGTCCTGGACGTCGGTGACGACGATCTCGCGCGCGCCGGCGAAGCGCGCGGCAAGCACCAAAAGCGTGCCGATCGGGCCGGCGCCTATGATCAGCACCCGGCTGCCATAGACTGGCGCCTGGGCCACCGCATGCAGCGTCACCGCAAGCGGCTCGGCGAAGGCGCCGGCGGAAGGGTTGGAGCCCTTCGTGAGTGGCACGGCATTTTCGGCGCGGCAGATCAGATGCTCGGCAAAGCCGCCTTGCACATGCGGCGTGCGCATCGCCGAGCCCAGGAAACGCATGTCGAGGCAGTGGATCGGCTGGCCGGCGCGGCAGAAGGCGCAGGCTCCGCAAGAGTTGGCGGGATTGACCGCGACAGCCGTGCCGACGGCCGGGCCCGAAACGCCGGCGCCCAGCGCCTCGACCCGACCGGCGATCTCGTGGCCGAGGATCATCGGCTCCTTCATGCGCACGGTGCCGAATCCGCCATGGCGGAAATAGTGCAGGTCCGAGCCGCAGATGCCGCCGCGCTCGATACGCACCAGCACTTCGCCGGCACCGGGCGAGGGGGTGGCGCGCTCCTCGACATGGAGATCGAGCGGCTGACGCAGCACCACGACGCGCATCGAGGCTGTTGGCGACAAACCGGCTCTCCGCTGCTTCGCCCGAATTTTCGCTGCCACAGCTAGCAGGAAAGCCGGGCAGGCTTCAACCACATTTATCTGACAAATCAGATGATATGGACAGCATAACCCCGCTGAGCTATCAACCCTGACCGTTTCAACGCTGGCGTGCGGATTCATGGGCCGGGACTTGGCAGGCAATCAAACCTCGTCGGTGACCGATGAGATAACCAACATTCTCGGCCGCGAGATTCTCGGCGGGCTCTTTCCACCCGGCGCCACGCTGCTTGGCGAGGAGGAGGTCTGCGTCCGCTTCGGGGCCAGCCGAAGCGCAGCGCGTGAGGCGGTGAAGATCCTGTCGGCCAAGGGCCTGCTGCTCACAAGGCCGCGCCGCGGATCGCGCATCCGGCCGATGAAGGACTGGAATTTCTTGGACCCGTCGGTGCTGGGCTGGCTGCGCGAGAGCGCTACGCCGCGCCATTTCATCATCGAACTGCTGGAAGTGCGCCTCGCCTTCGAGTGCGAGGCGGCGGCCCTGGCCGCGAGCCGGAATGACACCAACGAGATCGCCGCCATCCGCGAGGCCTTCGAGGCGATGCGGGCGGCGTCCTCCGGCCAGGGCGATCCGGTGTCGTCGGACGCCGCCTTCCACGAGGCGGTGCTGGCGGCCACCGGCAACCGCTTCTTCCTGCCGCTATCGGCATTGATCCACACGGCGCTGCAATACAGCGTGCCGACCACCAATGCGCTCTTCGGTCACCCGGTGGGCGATCTCCACGCTCATGGAAAGGTGCTGAGGGCGATCGAGGCGGGCGATGCCGCCATGGCGCGCCAAGCCATGCACGAAATGCTGAGCGAGGTGCTGGCCCGAGTCCGCAGCGCGGTGGAATTGACGGGCGCGTCCTAGTCGTGCGGGGCGTTCGCTCCGAGCGCCAGGAAGGGTTGTCCGCGTAGCAATCCACAAGGCGAGCATCCAGCGCTTCCGGCCGATCATGATGCGACCTTCGCGGCCCTGCTCGGCGCGCTGCCACTGGCGCTCGAGACCGGCACCGGGCGGAACTGCGCCAGCCGCTCGGCGTCGCGATCGTCGGCGGCCTCATCGTCTCGCAGTTGCTTACGTGCTCGCCCGCCCTCTGCCGGAGCGCCACATCGATGCGTCGCGGGGTGGCATTTTCCGTCGCATTTTCGGTCGATCGTAGGTGCTGCCGGGGGAGCGGCAGCACCGATCTGCGCCCCGGTCTCAGCGCTTCGGACCGAAGCCAGGATAGGGGTTGAGCGGCACGATCGCCGCGATGTCCATCATGCCGGCCTCGATCAGCGGCAGCGTGGCGAGATGGCCGCGCACCTCCTTCTCGTCCGCCGCCTCGAACATCATGCCGCTGCCGGGGATGTCGCCGCGGTTCCAGATCTGGCGCACGGCGCCTTGCGCATAGAGGGTCTTGCGCTGCTCGGACTCGGGTGGCAGCAGCGGCGCGAAATCGGCGTCGCTGAACTTCTGGGTGTTGCGGGTGAGAAGGGCAAAGAACTGCATGGCGGTCTCCTTTGTGGCCTGTTGATGCGGGAGGTATCGCGCCATATGGTCAGACTGTCCAAGACTGATTAGGATAAAGTTCAGATCTAGAAGGACTTGAGCTATCGGAGCAACAAATGCTCGACCTGCGCCAAATAAGGTATTTCGTCGCCGTCGCCGAGGCCGGCAATGTCGGCCGCGCCGCCGAGCAGCTGCACATCTCGCAGTCACCTTTGAGCCGCCAAATCATGCAGCTCGAGGAGCAGCTCGGCGTGGCGCTGTTCGAGCGCGCCAGGCAGCGTGTCCATCTCAACGCCGAGGGCAGGGCGTTCCTCGCCGAAGCGCGTGCGCTGCTTGCCAACGCCGCCCGGCTGGAAGAGCTCGGCCGCAACCTTGCCAGCGGCGCCGCCGGCAGCCTCGCCATCGGCTATGTCGAAGGCGCGGTGCATGCCGGGCTGGTCGCCGACATGCTGCGCGAATTCCGCCGCGAGCGGCCGGATTTCCATCTACAATTGAAGAGCCGCCGCACGGCGGCGCAATTCGAGGATCTGCGAAGCCGAGCGCTCGACCTTGGCTTCGTCTATGCCCCGGCGCCGAAGGGCGACCCGGATATCGAGAGCATGCTGGTGCGTCGCGAGCCGCTGGTTCTGGCGATACCCGAGGGCGATCCGCTTGCCGGTGTCGCCGACATCCGGCCCGGCCATCTCGACGGCCGCGTCTGGATCACCGTCGTGCGCCAGCCGGACGACACCAACCGCGCCCAGTTCCTGGCGGCCTGCATCGAGGCCGGCTTCGTACCCGAGATCGCCTATGAGACGGCCGACCCGTTGACCTCGCTCGGCCTGGTCAGCGCCGGCCTTGGCCTCGCCACCGTGCAGGAAAGCCTGCGCGACGCGGCGCCAGCCGGCATCGTCTTCCGCGACCTGCCCTGGTTCAAGCGCAGCGTTGAGATCCATCTCGCCTGGCGGCGGAATGACCGGAGGGCGGTGGTTGCGGATTTGAGGAGGGCATTAAGCAGTAGGCAGTAGGGCTGTGTCTCTATTGCCCACTGCCCAATCCTACTGCCTACATCTTGTCTATCACCGCCTGCACGCCTTCCGTCGGCGCGTCGACCGACGAACCCGCCACCATGATGGCGGCGACGATGGCCTCAGGGTCGTTGACCACCAGCGGCTTCACCCGATGCGCGGTGTGGATGAAGCCTTCCTCCGCCATGTGCTCGATCAGCGAAAGCATCGGGTCCCAGAAGCCTTTGACATTGGCGAAGACGATCGGCTTGCGGTGGTGGCCGAGCTGCGCCCAGGTCATGATTTCGACAATCTCCTCGACCGTGCCGATGCCGCCCGGCAGCGCCACAAAGGCGTCGGATTTTTCGAACATCCTATGCTTGCGCTCGTGCATGTTGTCGGTGATCAAAAGCTCGTCGAGCTTGTCGAGAGCGGTTTCCGTCGCCTCCCTGTTGATCAGGAAGCGCGGGATGATGCCGGTCACCTTGCCGCCGGCTTTCAGCGCCCCGTCGGCGACGGCGCCCATGATCCCCTTGGTGCCGCCGCCATAGATCAGGCGCAGGCCGGATTTCGCCAGCGAGCGGCCGAGCAGGTGGCCGGCCTTGACATAAGCCTCGTCGCGGCCCGGAGACGAACCGCAATAGACGCAGACGGATCGAATCGTGTTCATGGCGATGATTGGTGATGGGGACGGTCGGCGTGGTCAAGCCCATGGAGGGGCTTTTTCTTGTAGCACTTGATAAAACACGCTAGACCGGCGTTAGGTGGCTAAGGGGGCAGAAAAGATTATGGCTATCAGTGCTTCAAAGGCGTTTTTGTTCGCGGCGGGCGGCCTTGCCGTCGTCGCGGCGGTCGCCTACGGGTCGGGCGCGCTCGGCCCTTACATCAACGACCAGAAACCGGCAGACGTCGCGGCACTTCCGCAGGCGGGCACGAAGCCGGCTGAATCCAACAGCACCTCCACCGAGGCGCGCCTGCCGCAGACGCAGGCTCCGGCCAGCACCGACAATACGATGGCTCCGGCCAACAAGATGGCACCCGCCAACAACGCGATGGCGCCGGCGGACAACACGACGGCTCCGGCGGCATCCGCACCGGCCGCTCAGGCGCCCGCTGCCGGTCCGACATTGCCGACCTTCGATGTCGTGCGCGTCGAAGGCAATGGCTCGATCGTCGTCGCCGGCAGTGCCGCGCCCAATGCCAGGGTCGAGATCCTGAACGGTGGGGCGGTGCTCGGCTCGACCGATGCCGGCCCCGACGGCGCCTTCGCTATCGTGCTCGACGACCCGCTGAAGCCGGGCGACTACACGATCACGCTGCGCGCCACCGCCGGCGGCGTTGCCGTCGCCTCGGCGCAGACCGCCGTCGTCTCGGTGCCGCAGAGCCCGACCGGCCAGGTGCTGGCGATGGTCGAGGAGCCGGGCAAGCCGTCCGAGCTGCTCACCGTTCCGCAGCCGCAAGCCAAGCCCGCAGCGCCTGCCGCCACGGATCAGACTGCCGCTCAGGCGCCAGCCGCGTCGGCGCCGGCCGCGACTGCCCCAGCCGCTGCCGATCAGGCTTCCGCCCCCGCAACGCCGGCGCCCGCCGCCGGCGAACCTAAGATCGCCGTCGAGGCGGTCGAGATCGACGGCAGCAAGATTTTCGTCGCCGGCACGGCCGATCCCGGCCGCAAGGTGCGCGCCTATGCCGACGATATGCTGCTCGGAGAAGCGCAGACCTCGCCCGACGGGCATTTCCTGATCGAAGCCAAGCGCGACATCCCGGTCGGCAGCTACACCATCCATGTCGATGGCCTTGCCGACGACGGCGCGAAGGTCGTCGCCCGCGCGGCCGTGCCGTTCGAGCGTGAGCCCGGCGAGTCGATTGCGGCCGTTGCGCCGAACGAGGCCAAGCCCGGCGAGGCGAAACCCGCTGAGGCCAAGCCTGCGGCCGAGGCGCCGGCATCCGCCGCAACGAAACCCGCCACGACCGCCCCGGCCGCCGAGGCTCCGGCCAAGGCCGCGGAAGCGACGCCGTCAGCCGGCGTTGCCGAAACCGTGGCACCGAAGCTCGAGCATGCCGACGGTTCCGTCATCATCCGCCGCAACGACACGCTCTGGCGCATCTCGCGCCGCGTCTACGGCCATGGCACTCGCTTCTCGACCATCTATCTCGCCAACCAGGACCAGATCCGCGACCCCGACCGCATCTGGCCCGGCCAGGTCTTCAAGGTGCCCGGCAAGTCGAAGGAAGGCGAGCCGGCCGACATGAAGGCGATGGGCGACCAGATGACCACGCCGCCGAAGACGGAGTAGGGAGCGCCGGCGCACGAGCGCGTAATCTCCCCCCTCGAGGGGGAGATGGCCGGCGACCAGAGGGGCTCCTCGCGCGTCGAGCGCCGGCATCCCCTGCGACGACCTCGGCGATCTATGTGAGACGACCCCCTCTGTCGCCTTCGGCGACATCTCCCCCCTCAAGGGGGAAATTACCGGTGCTACCCACCAGCCTAGCTTGCCCTCTCATCCTTCATCGTCTATCGCCGATGGACGATGATCGAATCCCCATCCGAACCCCACGCCCCCGACAGCCGCGCCGTCGCCGCGACGTTTGCCGCACTCTCGCATCCGGCACGCATCGAGATCCTGAAGCACCTCTCCGCCAGCCGCTGTTGCTCATGCCGCGAAGTGGTCGACCATCTCGATCTCGCCCAGTCGACGGTTTCGCAACATCTGAAAATCCTGGTCGAGGCTGGGCTGGTCCGCTTCGAGCCCGACCGTCAGCGCTCGCGCTACGCGGTCGACCATGCGGCGCTCGCCGGCGTCTCCGCCTCGCTTCGTGAACTCGTCAACGCCTGCTCACCCAGCCGCTGACCCTCTCACCCAAAAGGCTAAGAAAAGTGGCCGAAAAGACCGTATCCGCCGAAGCCGGCACTCTCGCGACCTTGCGCAACCTGTGGCCCTATATGTGGCCGGCCGACCGCGCCGACCTAAGGGCCCGCGTCACTTGGGCGACGCTGCTGCTGGTCGTCGCCAAGCTGACGCTGGTCGCCGGCCCCTATTTCTTCAAATGGGCGACCGATGCGCTGGCTCACGGCTCGAAGACGCCGCCGCCGCTGCCCGCCTTCATGCTCGCGCCGGTGATGCTGGTCGTCGCCTACAACGTGCTGAGGCTGGTGCAGCTCGGCTTCAACCAGTTGCGCGACGCGCTGTTTGCCCGCGTCGGCCAGTATGCGGTGCGCCAGCTTGCCTTCCGCACCTTCGTCCACATGCACCAGCTCTCGTTGCGCTTCCATCTCGAGCGCCGCACCGGCGGCCTGTCGCGCATCATCGAACGCGGCACCAAGGGCATCGAGACGATCGTGCGCTTCATCATGCTGAACACGGCGCCGACCATCCTCGAATTCGCGCTGACCGCCGGCATCTTCGCCTACACCTATGGCTGGAAATACGTGGGCGTGGTGGCGGTGACCGTGTGGATCTATGTCTGGTTCACGGTCAAGGCGAGCGACTGGCGCATCTCGATCCGCCGCGACATGAACGACAGCGACACCGACGCCAACACCAAGGCAATCGACTCGCTGCTCAACTTCGAGACGGTCAAATATTTCACCAACGAGCGCATGGAGGCCGAGCGCTTCGACCGCTCGATGGCCCGCTACGAGATCGCCGCGACGAAAACCTGGACCTCGCTCGGTTGGCTGAATTTCGGCCAGGGCTTCATCTTCGGCCTCGGCACCGTCATCGTCATGTGCATGTCGGCGCTTGAGGTGCAGGCGGGGACGCAGTCGGTCGGCGATTTCGTCTTCATCAACGCCATGCTGATGCAGCTATCGGTGCCGCTCAACTTCATCGGCTTCATTTATCGCGAAATCCGCCAGGGGTTGACCGATATCGAGCACATGTTCGACCTGCTCGACGTGCCCCAGGAGATCGTCGACAAGCCGGATGCAAAGCCGCTGAAGGTCGGCGCCGGCAAGGTCGAGTTCCGCGACGTTCATTTCTCCTACGATCCCAACCGCAAGATACTGAAGGGCGTCTCCTTCGAGGTGCCGGCCGGCAAGACCGTCGCCATCGTCGGCCCCTCCGGCGCCGGCAAGTCGACCATCTCCAGGCTGCTGTTCCGCTTCTACGACGTGCAGGGCGGCCAGGTGCTGATCGACGGCCAGGACATCCGCGACGTGACGCAGGAGAGCCTGCGCGCCGTGCTCGGCATGGTGCCGCAGGATACGGTGCTGTTCAACGACACCATCGCCTACAACATTCGCTACGGCCGCGTCGGCGCCGGCGAGGAGGAGGTGCGCAAGGCGGCCGAGCTCGCCCAGATCGGCCCATTCATCGCCAAGCTGCCCGAGGGCTACCGCTCGATGGTCGGCGAGCGCGGGCTGAAGCTGTCGGGCGGCGAGAAGCAGCGCGTCGCGATCGCCCGCACCATCCTCAAGGCGCCGCCGATCCTGATGCTCGACGAGGCGACCTCGGCCCTGGACACCCAGACCGAGCAGGAGATCCAGGCGGCGCTCGACCTCGTCAGCAAGGGCCGCACCACCATCGTCATCGCGCACCGGCTGTCGACGGTGATCTCGGCCGACGAGATCATCGTGCTCAAGGACGGCCAGATCGCCGAGCGAGGCACCCATGCCGCGCTGCTCGCCAAGCACGGCCTCTACGCCTCGATGTGGGACCGCCAGCGCGAAGCGACCGAAGCCGAGGAGCGGCTGCGAATCGCCCGCGAGAGCGACGAGCTGGGTGTGATCGTGCGGCGGAGGACGTCGGAGGTGAGCTAGCGCCGCGCCGATCTCCCCTCTTGAGGGGGAGATGTCGCCGAAGGCGACAGAGGGGGTCGCCGCGCGTGAAGCGCCAACCTCCATCCGAAGCAGCAGGCCGAGCCCAGTCGAACCGACCCCCTCTGACCGCTTCGCGGCCATCTCCCCCTCGAGGGGGAAGATCACAGGCGCAAAAAATTCCCCTTGACCTCAACTTAGCTTGAGCTTGCAAACCGTCTCCGAGCCCCTGCGAAGCAAGCCTTCCAAGAACGGAGACAGATCGAAATGAGCAATGAGAATCAACGCAATGGCAGCGTCTTCCGGGTCGACAAGTTCGTCGTCCCGGCGGAAGCGCGCGACGAAATCCTGAGCAAGGTCCTCATGACGCACGAACTGCTGCGCCAGCAGGAAGGCTTCGTGCAGGATTTCCTGCTCGAGCAGTTCTCCGGCCCGGGCGAATTCAACATCGTCACCATGGTCGAATGGGAAAGCCAGGCGGCGGTCGACAAGGTGGTGCCGATCGTCAGGGCCGCGCATGAGCGCATCGCCTTCAGCCCGCAGGAAACGATCGCCCGCCTCGGCGTCAAGGCCGACATAGCCAACTATCAGCGCGTACCGGAGGTGTAGGACGGCCAGCCCGCGCCGGGGGAAGACACGGCGACGCCAAGCACTTGGCCGGTGCGGGCGTCGCTGACCATGTTCTCGAAGCCGCGCCATTCGGCGGCGGCGATGAACAGCGTCCTGCCGTCGGCACCGCCCAGCATGCAGGCAAAGCAGCCCCGATCGACCTCGACCCTATCGATTTTCGCCCCGCCCTCGCGCACCCTGACGCAGTGCCGGTTCGGCACGTCGGCATACCAGACACAGCCCTCGGCATCGAGGCAGATACCGTCGGGATAGTCGTTGCCGAGATCCGCCCAGACGCGGCGGTTGGAAAGGCCGCCATCGGCCGCGATATCGAAAGCGGTGAGCCGGTTGGCGTGGGATTCGGCGACGATGAGCGTACGGTTGTCCGGCGTCACCGCCATGCCATTGGCGAAGGCGATGTCCTCGGCCACTTGCCGCACAGTCTCGTCCGACGTGATCAGCACGATGGTGCCCGGTCCGAAATGCTCGCCCGGCGCCGGCGCCGGCCCGCCACCATTGACATAGATGTTGCCGCGCCCGTCGACGACGATTTCGTTCCAGGGGTTTTTCGACAGTCCCCGGAGATCGGCATGCGTGACGAGCGCCCCGTCCGCCTCCTGCCTGAGCAGCAGGCCTTCCCGACCGGAAACCACCAGGAGCAGCCCGTCCGGCAGCCAGTCGATCGAATACGGCAGGACGGCCGGCACGGTTAGCATGACCTCGCTCGTGCCGTCCTCTTCCACGGCGACGATTTCGCCGGTGCCCCAGTTGCAGAGCCAGAGCCGCCCCTCATGCCAGCGTGGCGACTCGCCGAAGGCGAGGCCTTCGGTGATGATCTTTGCTTTCCTGGTGGCGGATTTCGGCGACGGCATGGCTGGCTCCCTGGTTGGGCTGTCCTGCCAAGGACGGGCGAGGGGGCTGCTTTCCGACAGCGGATGCTAAAAGTCCCGCCGGCATCAACAATGCTTGGCATCGGGGAATAGACCTCCCCATTGTTGCGTTGCGGGGAGGGGGGCTTTCGGCTATTGAGGCCGGAACCTGAAACAGGGACCGCCTCCAGCCCTATGACGCTTCTCGATTCGGTCAAGAATACGTTCGTTCCGATCCATCGCGAGGGCTATCCCTTCATCGCCGCTTTCGGCGCGGCAACGCTTTTCCTCGGTTATTTCTCATCGATCCTGTTCTGGATCGGGCTCATCCTCACCGCCTGGTGCGTCTATTTCTATCGCGATCCCGAGCGCGTCACGCCGGTCGACGACCGGCTGGTGGTGAGCCCGGCGGACGGCGTGATCTCGGCCGTCGGCCCTGCCGTGCCGCCGCGAGAGCTTGGCCTGGGCCCCACCGAGATGACCCGCATCTCGGTGTTCATGAATGTCTTTTCCTGCCACATCAACCGCGCCCCGGTGCGCGGCAAGATCACGCGGATCGAGCATCGTCCAGGCAAATTCCTCAATGCCGAGCTCGACAAGGCAAGCTCCGAGAACGAACGCAACGGGCTGGTCATCGACAGCCCCAACGGCACGATCGCGGCCGTACAGATAGCCGGCCTGGTGGCGCGCCGCATCGTCTGCTGGGCAGAGGCCGGCGGCTCGATCGGCATCGGCGAGCGTTTCGGGCTGATCCGCTTCGGTTCGCGCGTCGACGTCTTCCTGCCGTTGAACGCCGTGCCGCGCGTCGCCGTCGGCCAGACGGCGGTGGGCGGCGAGACGGTGGTTGCGGAGTTCGGCGGCGCGGCCGTCGCCCCGCTGGTCAGGATTTCCTGAGCGGTGGGCGCGCCCTTCAAGAAGTTCGAGGCTCACGCCAGCGGCGGTCCGCGCATCCGCGAGATCCCGATGCGCATGGTGCTGCCCAATCTGGTCACCGTGCTCGCCATCTGCGCCGGCCTCTCCGGCATCCGCTTCGCCTTCGAGGACCGTTTCGAGCCGGCCGTCGTCATGGTGCTGCTCGCCGCTTTCCTCGACGGCATAGACGGCCGCCTGGCGCGCATGCTGAAGGCGACCTCCAAGTTCGGCGCGCAGATGGATTCGCTGGCCGACATCGTCAATTTTGGCGTCGCGCCGGCACTGGTGCTCTATGCCTTCCTGCTCGACCGCGCCGGTTCGCCGGGCTGGATCGCGGCGCTTCTGTTCACCATCGCCTGCGGCATGCGGCTTGCCCGCTTCAACGTGCTGGCTGACGACGCCGACCAGCCGGCCTGGCAGAGCGAATATTTCGTCGGCGTGCCGGCGCCGGCGGGCGCGGTTCTGGTCATGCTGCCGCTCTATCTCTATTTCCTGCGGCTCGGGCTCGAACCCAGCCGACCGGCGGCCTTCATCGCCACCGGCTTCACTGTCCTGGTCGCCTTCCTGCTGGTCAGCCGGCTGCCGGTCTATTCGGGTAAGAGCGTCAAGGTGCCAGGCGACAAGGTGCTGCCGGTCATCCTGGGCGTCGTGCTCTACATCCTGCTGTTGATGGCCTATCCCTGGTACACGCTGACGGCCTCGGTCGCCGGCTATCTCCTCTTCCTGCCGTTTTCGGTGCGCGCCTATTCGAAGCGGGCTATGCGCGAAGGCGAGAAGGTGCCGCCTTCGGATATCGGGTAGCGGATGATCTCCCCCCTTGAGGGGGAGATGTCGCCGAAGGCGACAGAGGGGGTCGCTGCGCTTGAAGCGCTAACCTCTTCACTTCCGCAAAGGCGCCGGCGCTCTATGTGAGACGACCCCCATCTCCCCCTCAAGGGGGGAGATTACGCTGCCGCGCTCAGCCCCAACCTGTCGATCGCCAGCTTGCGCGCCGACACATAATCCGTCTTGCCGGAACCCAGCACCGGGATTTCTTCCACCTTGACGATGTCGCCTGGCACCATCAGTTCGGCCGCGCCTGCCTTCTTGCCGAACTGGCGCAGCTCCTCGGCGCTGGCGTCGCCGGCGGTGGTGACCAGCACGATTCGCTCGCCGCGCCGCTTGTCAGGCACTGCCACCGCGGCGTGGTGCTCTTCCGGCCACAGCGACTGCACCAGCATCTCGACCGCGCCCAGCGACACCATCTCGCCGGCGATCTTGGCGAAGCGTTTTGCCCGCCCGCGAATGGTGATGAAGCCGTCGCGGTCGACCGAGACGATGTCGCCGGTGTCGTGCCAGCCTTCGAGCGGCTGCAATTCGCCTGGACGGTCGGCGGTCATGTAGCCCATCATCATGTTCGGGCCGTCGAGCCACAGCCGGCCGGCATCGCCGATGCCCTCGACCGGCTCGAGCTTCATGCGGATCGCCGGCAGCAGACGCCCGACCGTGCCGTCGCGGTTGTGGATCGCGGTGTTCACCGCAACCACAGGCGCCGCCTCCGTCAGCCCGAAACCTTCGATGATCGATGCCTGGAAGCGGTCGCGATAGACGCGCCGTGTCTCGGGCTTCACCGCTTCGGCCCCGGCGACCACGAAACGCAGGCTGGAGAAGTCGCCGTCCTTGGCGGTGCGGGCATAGTTGGCGAGGAAGGTGTCGGTGCCGAACATGACGGTCGGCTTCACCTTGCGGGCGATTTCCGGAATGATCTTGTAGTGCAGCGGCGAGGGGTAGAGGAACAGTTTCACGCCCGTAACCAGCGGCAGGATCGTGCCGCCGGTGAGCCCGAAGGAGTGGAACACCGGCAGCACGTTGAGCAGGATGTCGGCCGGCGAGATCGTCACGCGCGCCTCGGCCTGCATGGCATTGGCCAGCAGACTTCGTTGCGAGAGAACCACCGCCTTGGGCGTGCCCTCCGAGCCCGAGGTGAACAGGATCACCGCCGCCTTGGCCGCTTGCTGCCGCTGCAGCGGGAAGCGCCAGAACAGCGCCGCGGCGACCTTGTCGAGCACCGTCACGCTCTCGCGCACGTCCTCCAGCCAGAGCATTTTGGCACCGCCTGCCTCGACGGCGGCGACGATGTCGTCGATGCCCGCCTTTTCGATGAAGGCGCGGGAGGAGACCACAGTGCGGATGACCGCGGTGCGGATCGCCGCCGTCACGCTCGCCGGACCGGCGGTGTAGTTGATCATCGCCGCGACACGGGCCGCCGAAATCAGCCCGACGAAGGACAGCACCACGCCATTGGCGTTGGGCAGAAGCAGCCCGACCGCTTCGCCGGGCGCCGTCACCGCCTCGAAGCGGCGGCCGAGCACGCGCGCGCCGATGAACATCTTGCGGTAGCTCAGCGCGCCCGAGATGACGTCCTCGATGATCGGGTGCGAGGTGCCGACTCTGGTTGCCGCATCGCGCATCGCCAGGAACAGACCGCGATCGAGATTGGAGCCATAGAGCCGCGCTTCGGCGAAACGGTCGAACAGCGCGTTGGTGTTGGAGGCCATATCAGGATTGCGCGCCACCAGCTCGGCGACCGTCATCGGCTCCAGCACGCTGAGCGACAGGCGCGGGAACCAGTGTCGCGGCGCCCTGTCGGCGGGCGTCAGCGACAGCGGCAGGTGGCGGGCTCCGGCGACGAAGATCGGCACGATGCGGGCGTCCGCCTGCATGGCGATGCGGGTGATGGCGCGAAACAGCCGGAACGACTTGACGTCGGGCTCGACATCGTCGGGCAGGTAGACGGCGAGCCGCCCCTTGCCTTTCAGCACGCGCACCAGCCGGCGGCTGACGAAGACATGCTCGGCGTTGAAGGCAATGGTGCGGCCAAGCTCGCGCCACGGCTCCAGCCAGGGCGAGCGGGCCGAGGCCTCGTCCAGGATGTGCAGCGTGTCGTCGGGTAAGAGCGACAGCATCAGCGCCGGTTCGATCCGCGACTGGTGCGAGACGACATAGATGACCGGCGTGCGCGCGTTGCGGGCAATGCGGATGCGCTCGTCGGCAATGCGGTAGGCGAGCTTGAACGGCACATAGAGCAGCGCCTGGGTGAGGCGCAGGTCGAGCCGGAACCTCTCGATCAGGCCGATCAGCAGCCAGGCAAAGACAAGGCCGGCAAGCAGCGCCAATGTCAGGATCATGCCGCTCTCCCAACGTCCTCCAGGGCGCGGCTCTTGGCGGCCGCTTCGAGCGCAGAGGGTAGCGGAAGTGGGGGCAAGGTCAATGAGGGGGTGGCGCGGCGTCCCCTTCTCCCCTTGTGGGAGAAAGTGGATCGGCGCGCAGCGCCGAGCCGGATGAGGGGTGCTGGAAGAAACGAGGCGTCGGAAAATTCAATGCTTTTAGGTACTTAAACCTGCGACGCCCCATTCCGTCCAACACCCCTCATCCATCCGAGCTTCGCTCGGCCACCTTCTCCCACAAGGGGAGAAGGGGAGCGTCGCCGCTACGCCGCCTTCAGCCGCCCGCTGATGAAGCGGAACTCCTGCGATTTGCCGCCGAAGCCGTAGGCCGCCGCCGGCACCTCATGCACGAAGGCGTAGCTTTCCTCGTGCACGCCGCCGAGCAGGCGGCCGAAGGCTTCGAAGATCGTCTTGAGATAGGCTTCGAGCTCCAACTTGGTGTTGGTGCCATCCACCACCTTGATATCGAGCCAGAAGGTGTTCGTCCCATGCTCGGCCAGCGACTTGCCGCCGGCGAACCAGTGCTGCGGGTCGATATAGCTGACCGCGACGGCGGTGATGGTAGGGTCCTTGCGCAGATGCGTGGCCGTGATCTCGGTGATGTCCTTCGCGATCGCGGCGGAAAGTTTTGCGTCCGGCTTGCCGGTGACGCTGACATTGATGATCGGCATTTTTCTCTCCTGCGTTGGAGCGGCTTCGCGCCGCCGATGGAGGGACCATGCCACCATCATAACATCAAGAAAATCGAATTGTTTTTGACAAAAGATTCGATATCATCGAAGTATGGAAATGCTCGATCCTGATCTCCTGAAAACCTTCCTTGCCTTCGTCGACGGCGGATCGCTGTCAAAGGCTGCATCCACGGTTGGCCGCACGCCGTCGGCGGTGACCGCGCAGATGCAGCGGCTGGAAGAAATCGTCGGCGAGCCATTGCTGGTCCCGCAGGGCAGGGGACGGGGGCTGACGCCGGCCGGCGAGGACCTTGTCGGTCACGCGCGGCGCATCATTGCCGTCCAGACCGAGGCCTGGCTGGCGCTGAAAGGCGCGCGCGCCGGTGGGCGCATCGCTATCGGCACGACGCAGGACTTTGCCGACCACGGGCTGCCCGACCTTTTGCGCGCCTTCGCGGTCAGCCATCCGCGCGTCAGGATCGAGCTGCGCGTCGGCCGCTCCCTGGAGCTCGAGTCAGCGCTGCAGGCAGGTCAGTTGGACCTCGCGATCACCATGCGCCATGCCCCTTCGCCGGATGAAGCGGCCCTCATCAGCGAGCCGATGCTGTGGCTCTGCTCGGAAAAAGGATTGGCGACGCGGCAGGAAGCAGTGCCGCTGGCGCTGCTCGATCCCTATTGCGGCTTCAGGGAGGCTGCGCTCAATGCGCTCGACGCCGCCGGCCGCCGCTACCGCATCGCCGCCGGCAGCGCCAGTCTTGCCGGCCTGCGCACCGCGGTCACTGCCGGCATCGCGCTGACGCTGCGCACGCGGCGCTTTGCACACTCCGGCATTGTCGAAGCGCCGCGCGAGCTCGGCCTGCCGCCGGTGCCCGTCGCCACCTTCACCATCCGGCTCGGCCGCGAGGCCGGCCGCCCGGCGCGGGATCTGGCCGAGCTTCTCGGCGGCGGCCTGGCGTTGCCGCCATCCTGAAAGTCGCTTTGCGCCCTCCAAAGAAAAAGCCGACCTATTTGCAGGTCGGCTTCTAAGTCGGACGGGTCGAGGGGTTTGGGGGGACTTGGGGGGTGACCCGTCGACCCAACAATGCCTGAGTCGGATGATGGTTCCGTGACCTCGAAAATAATTTAAGAACCCGCCGATTTCGCCTTCATCCAGTCGCGTCCGGCATGCGCGAAAACTGCGCAAAGCACGATCGCGCCGCCGATGATGCTGGCCATCGGCGGGATTTCGCCGAGGAACAGCAAGGCAAACAGGATGGCGAAGGGAACTTCCGCCGAGCCGAGCAGGCCGGATTCGGCGGCCGGGATGAGCCGCGAGCCCTCCGTCCACAGGATCGAGGCCAGCGCGAAAGAGCAGCCGAAGGTGGCAAGCAGCACCATGTCGCGGGTCGAGACGGCCAGCGGATCGGTGACGAACCAGCCGAGCACGAAGAGCAGGAAGGCGGACACCGCGCCGGCCCAGACGACGGGCGAGTCGCGGAAGGCTCGCACCATGATCATGTAAAGCGCGCTGCCGGTGGTCATCAGCAGCGCCAGCCCGTCGCCGAACAGATGGCCGCTGCCGAGGCCGCCGCCCACCATGATGGCGACGCCGCAGAGCGACACGGCCGCCGCCAGCATCGTCTGCAGCCGGAATTTTTCCCGCACCAGCGGAAAGGCAAGCAATGCCGCGATGAAGGGCGAGGTCGCATAGATCACCGCCACATTGGCGACATAGGTGAACTTGAACGCCGAGATGAAGGCGATGCTCGCCGCGGCGCCCTCGACGGCCAGCAGCCAGCCGCGCCAGCCGAGCCGCAGGCTCTCGCTCCCGCCCGAACGGCGCCGCCGCCACAGCACATAAAGGGTGATCAGGAACGACCCGAAGAAGCCGCGCCAGCAGGTGATGGTGAGCGGATCGGCATGGATCGACTTGGTCAGCACGCCGGTGAGCGCGAAGGCGACGGCCGACGCCGAGACCAGCACGATGCCGAGCGTGCGTTCGGCCGCGGGGTCGGCGGCGCCCTTGGCAAGCTTTGCGGGCATGTCGAGCGTATCCGTCATGGCACCAGACTATCCCGTTGCTGCTGACAGCCTTCTGTCATGAGCTCTGAACCCGTTCGCGGGAATATCTTTGCTATAGGAAAAGCTGGTGCGGCGCTGCTCCAACCGGGAGGAGAACCCGGTCGGCCTCTATTGCGTCGCCTGGTAGAGCTCCGAGGCCGCCTCCTTCAGCGCGCGCCTTCCGTCAGGCCTCAGATACATCATGTGCCCGCCCTCGACGACATCGAGGCGGATCGGCTTGGCGTCGGCGAGCGTGGGGATCTGGTTCACCAGATAGCGCGAGGCGAGGTAGGGCGTGACGAGGTCGGTGTAGCCGTTGACGATGACGACACCGAGCGCCGGGTTGAGCGAGCGCGCCCGCTGCAGGTCGTTCATCACCCCGGCAAAGCCTTGCCCTGAGTTGCCGTAGTCCCAGTTGTGGCTGACCTCGCCGTTGAGCAGTCGGTAGCTGACATCGGTGCGATAATTCAGTTCGTCGCGGGCGTAGGCGACGAAGGCCGAGGTCAGCACCGGCACGCTGCGGTCGAGCACTGGGTCCGGACCGGCGATATGGGCGCTCTCCGGCGCGATATCGCTGGTCGCGACCATGGCGTCGTAAGGACTGAGCACCTTGCCCTTGGCGCGCTGGAACTCACGGGCGAAAAGGCCTGTCGGGATACGGGCGAAATTGCGCTCGACGAGGTCGAGCGGCAGGCCGGTTATCTCCGCCACGCGCCCGCTGGCGAGCTTGCCGCCTTGCTCCAGCCCGCTGTTCAACGCCGTCAGGTAATCGCCGAGCGCGTAGTGCTCGACCTCGGCAAGCCTGTCGCGCATCGCCTCGCCGCTGACGCCGTCGGCGCGAAGCCGCGTCGCCGCCAGCGAAGGCAGTTCGAGCGCCCAGTGCAACTGGTCGAACTGGTCCGGCCGCACCAGCATGAATTCCAGCGCCGGCGAGATCAGCACGATGCCGCTGGGGCTCAAACCCACGTCTTCCTGCAGCGTGCGGGCAAGCAGCGCCGCGCGAAAACCGCCATAGCTTTCGCCGGCGAGGAAGAGCGGTGAAGCGGTTCGGCCGTTCTGCGCCAGATAGAGCCGGATGAACGCGCCGACCGAGCTGGCGTCCTGGTCGACGCCCCAGAACGTCTTCGTGTCCTCGCCCGGCGCCTCGCGGCTGTAACCGGTGCCGACCGGATCGACGAAGACGAGATCGGTCAGGTCGAGCCAACTGTCGGGATTGTCGATGAGCTTTTGCGGCGGCGGCAGGAACTCGCCATCGGTCGCGGTCGCGATGATGCGCGGCCCGAGCGCGCCGAGATGCAGATAGGCCGACGCCGCGCCCGGCCCGCCGTTGAAGACGAAGGTGATCGGCCGTTCCTTCGCCGGGGCGGGCGACTGCTGCGTGTAGGCGACGTAGAAGATTTCCGCCGTGACCTCGCCCTTGCCGGAGAGCAGCGACAGCGTGCCGGCCTTGGCCTGGTAATCGAGCTTGCGTCCGGCAAGCGCGATCGAATGCTCGGTCACCTGCGGCGGCGGCAGAAGCGACAGCACGCCGCCGGCCGGTGCCGGCCGCTCCGGCGTTTCAGCCGGAGCTGGCTGCGCGAAGGCGGCGAGCGCCAGGAGGATGAGGGGAAAGAGTTTGGACCGCATGAGACCTCCGCGCGAACGACCTCCGCAAAGGTATGGCCAGAGCGGCCGAAGTCAAAGGGGTGGTGCGGGAAGCGTCACAAAACTTGGGTTCCTCGCCCCCGCCAAGCGGGGGAGAGGTGTCCGCGAAGCGGACGGAGAGGGGGCCTTCGTAGGGCGCTCCCCCTCTCCGTCTCGGCTCCGCCGAGCCACCTCTCCCCCACTTTGTGGGGGCGAGGAACCCAGGCTGGAATTGTGCTGGCCTGCCTTCGCGGGCGACATTCACTCCCCAAACGCCTTCTCCAGCGCCGCGACGTCGATCTTGACCATACCCAGCATCGCCTCGGTGGCGCGCCTGGCGCGCTCGCGATCCGGATGCGCGGCCATGTCGCCGAGGATCTTTGGCACGATCTGCCACGACAGGCCCCAGCGGTCCCGCAGCCAGCCGCATTGCTCGGGCTTGCCGCCATTGTCGAGAAAAGCCTTCCAGATGCGGTCGATCTCGGCCTGGCTGTCGAGTTCGACGAGGATCGAGAAGGAATGATTGAACGGGTCGAGCGGGCCGGCTTCGAGCGCGATGAAATTCTGGTCGTCGAGCACGAATCCGATGATCTTGACGCTGCCGGCGGGGCCGCTTGGATTGTCCGCCGCCACGTCCGTGGTGCGGCCGATCGCCGAGTTGGGAATGGTGGCGACATAGAATTCCACCGCTTGCCGCGCGTCCTTTTCGAACCACAGATGCGAGGTGACCTTGGCCATGCTGGATCTCCTTCCTGTCTGACAACGACCGAAGGACGTTCGAGTTTCGCCCGGTCCGACAGGCTTGTCGTTCACCGAGCATTGTTCTGCCCGCCGCGCTAGACAGTGCTATCAGTCGGCATCGAAAAGGATGCACAATGGACGCGACCGCACTCAAGGCCATGCAGGCGCCGCTGAAGGAGGCTTACCGCCAGGACGCCGCCAAGGCCGTGATCACGCTCAGGGCGCGCGGAACGCTCGACGACCGGTCGATCACCTGCAAGGTGGAGACGGGCAGGGCGCTTGCCGTGGCGGGGCTGCATCCGGCCACCGGCGGCTCAGGGCTGGAGCTCTGCTCGGGCGACATGCTGCTCGAGGCGCTGGTCGCCTGCGCCGGCGTGACGCTTAAGGCGGTGGCGACGGCGCTTGAGTTCACGCTCGGCAACGCCACCGTCGTGGCCGAGGGCGATCTCGATTTTCGCGGCACGCTCGGCGTCGCCCGCGACGCGCCGGTCGGCTTCCGCGAGATCCGGCTGAAATTCCACCTCGACACCGACGAACCCCAGGAGCGCATCGATTCGCTCTTGAAGCTCACCGAGCGCTACTGCGTCGTGTTCCAGACGATCAACAACAAGCCGGCGTTGAGTGTGAGCGCCAGCTAATTTCCCCCCTCGAGGGGGAGATGTCGCCGAAGGCGACAGAGGGGGTCGTCTCACGTAGAGTGCCAGCGTCGTCTGATGTCGGAAGGAGTTGGCGCTTCAGGCGCGGCGACCCCCTCTGGCCGCTTCGCGGCCATCTCCCCCTCAAGGGGGGAGATCAGCTCGCGCTACTGCGCGGAGGGCTCCTCGGCATCCCCCTCGTCGGTGAAGGGCGAGGCGCTCGGCACGCATTGCACGGCCCAGCCCTGCGGCGTCGGCTGCTTCTGATATTCGGTGATGGCGTTGGTGCACTGTTCGCGGGTGTCGAAGGTGCTGGGCAGCACCACCATGCCGCCTTGCGGGCCGGCGATCACCAGATACCAGACCAACGCTACGCTGGGGGTGGCAGCCATGGGTATTCCTCACTTTGCTGGATGTGGGAGTCGCGTCGATCCTAGCAACTCCCCTCGGGCGGCGAAAGCAGGGCGGCGGAACACGCTTCATTATTTTTGACTGGTCCCGACTAGTCATGAGAAGTCACAAGTAGCCAACGTGTTGAAAACATTAGGTTTTGTCTAGCCACGGCTAGTCAATGCGGAATGCGGCAGGCTCAAATTGGTTAGTTCAGGACACAGAAATTGATCCGCAACTAACCACTTTGGAGCTAGCAGCAATGGCAACCAAGATCGCCACAATCGACACTCTCAATCGCGAAATAAGGACGCGCCTGAAGGCCGGGCAACCGAACCTTTGGAGCCACGGCAACGGCTTGTGTTTCAGCTTGGCAAAGAACGGCAAGGCCACTTGGGTTTTCCGTTACACAAACGCGGACGGCAGACGCCGCGTCATGACCTTGCAAGCGCACAACGATCCGATTGGCGAAAGGGAACACAAAGCTTTGGAGCTTCGCGCCATAGAATTGCGCGACGCGGTTAAGGCTGGCCGCGATCCGCTGGCAGTTGCCAAACCCAAGGCGGCATTGGCAACTGCAACGCCGGTCAACGAGACATTCGAACAAGCCGCCCGCGATTACGTCAAGACCCACCGCGCCGACTGGAAATCAGATGTCCACGCCGGCCAATGGTCCCGGTCCCTTGAAATGTTTGTCTATCCAAAGCTTGGCAAGATGCTGCCGCACGCGATCAGCGTTGACGATGTACTTGCCGTGCTCAACCAACCACACGCCAAACGTGGCAAGAAATCGACGTTCTGGCTCACTGTCCCGGAGACAGCCGACAGGACTCGGCAAAGAGTGGAAACTGTAATCAACGCAGCAAAGGCGAGGGCGCTCGCCAGCAACGACCCCGACACCAAAGCAAGGTGGATCAATCACCACAACCCGGCGTCATGGGACATCCTGCGGCATATGCTGCCAAAAGACAATTCGAAGCGCGGCCACCATGAAGCAATGCCATTCGCCGACGTGCCGGCGTTCGTCCAAGAGCTTCGCGACAGAACCGACATTCCGGCCAAGGCCTTGCTGTTGACGATCCTGTGCGCCACTAGAACGTCCGAGACGCGGTTTGCCACATGGGACGAAATCGACCTTGAAAACGGCATCTGGACGATCCCTGCGGATCGTATGAAGGCGGCCCAAGAGCACTGCATTCCGTTATCGACCACCGCAATCGAACTGTTGAAAAGCCTGCATCGCTTCCAAGGCCACAAATACCTATTTCCCGGAAAGCATCGGCATCAGCCAATCGGCGAAATGGGGCAACTCGATCTGCTACGCGAAATGCGACCGAAGCAACAACTAACAGTGCATGGCTTTCGTTCGAGCTTTCGTGACCTCATGGCGGAAACCACGTTGCATCCCGACGCATTGGTTGAAATGTGCCTCGCGCATTCGCAGCGTGACAAAACCGTTGCCGCATATAAACGCGGATCGGCATTCGAACGCCGCAAATCAATCATGGAACAATGGGCAAATTATCTCACAGTCGCCAACAACAACGAATACAACAATAAATGGGAAAGATTTATTGCTTAATCAACGTTACTTTTGACGACCGCAACAACGAAACTATTACCTGTGGATAACTATCAAAAAGCCCGGTTTTCCGGGCTTTTTTATTGGTCGTAACACTTCCCATTAAGAGCCCGGGTGTGGTCGGGTCTAGTCATGGTCAACCAATTAAAGGAATGATCCCATGGCTTCGGAAATCCTGCTTACCCGTGATCAGCTTTGCGCGATGCTCATGATCAGCGACACGTCCCGCCAGCGCCTCGAAAAGAACGATCCAAGCTTCCCGCCCAAGCTGCATCTGGGGATGCGAAAAGTCGCTTATCGCCGGGCCGATGTGATTGCGTGGCTTGAGCAACAGCGGCAGGCCGCGCTGAACACGCATCACGCGGCAGCGTAAGGCGGTCCAGTGATGAGCGACCATCGCAACACCGTGACTATCGTCACCACCAACGGCCCGCTGCGTATCGATGCAAGCGACTATGATCCGGCAAAGCACAAGCTGGCATCGGTCCAGATTGACCATGTTCAAGTGGAGGTGCAGCCCGCGCCAGGCGATCCAATTCGAGCGCTCCACGGCATCCGCGACACTTCCCGCATCGTCGGTGTGGGCTGGCCGAGCGAGCAGGATGCATCCGCGCCGGTGTTGTTCTTGCCGCCAATTGGTGGGTAAAACCGTGGTTGGTGCAGCGCGTGGCGCGCCAAAAACAGCGGAATTCCAAGCTTTTCAGGGCTTCAACACGGCGGAAGTAAAAGCTACCGCCCGAAAAAAAGGCCGGCTCGCTGCCAAGCCGGCCAGTCATTTCTCCAAGCAGACAACCGAGAGCCAACAGGCGCGAAAGGATAAACACCAATGTTGAAAGGAACTCGATATGTCTGTTCACGATATAAGCCAATACGTCTCTGTTGACAAGCGATATGGGCAAGCATCAGCATTCACGTCGGCTATAAGTGCATATAACGAAGTCATCAATTTTCGATTTATCCATGATGCAAACAAAAGCGTACCCGCAATTGATCATCGCGACACCCTTGCGAATGCTTGGCCGTCGATCTTGCAATACCAGAAACACGGGTACGGTATCTTTGTTGTCATCGCAGAATTGGACAGCAACGGCCGCAAACTAGAGAACGTCCAATCCATCCGCGCGCATTACGCCGATCTTGACAACATCAATGCGGAACAAAACCTGGACCGCGCCAACGCTTGGACGCCGGCACCGTCGTTCGCAGTGGTATCATCGCCGCGACGCAGGCACGTGTATTGGCCTGTTCAGCGATACGCCGGCAACGACCGCTTTCAGCTTGTGCAGCGCAAGCTCGCGCAATTCTTCGAAGGCGATAAAGCCGTCAACGACGCGGCACGCGTCATGCGTTTGCCCGGAACCTACAACACCAAATACAGCAACCCACAAAGCGACAAATATAGCGGCTCGCAACCGCATCTAGTCACATGCTTCGCCCTGGCTGGCAGCGGCATCACAACGACCGTTGAAGCGCTTGAACAGGCACTTGCCGCCGTCAACGTGATCGAAGGCAGCGGCGGCCGACATGATTTGGGCGATCCGGGCCTTGCCGGGCCGTCGCTGCCTGAATTGGCGATGGCGCTCGATAAGATCGATCCCAACACGCTCGACCGCGCGAAATGGATCAGCACGACCGCAGCATTCAAGCAAGCCGGCTGGACGCTGACAGACGAACTATGGCTGTTCAATACGTGGTCCGCATGGTGCACTCGTTACGCCGGCAACGACGTTGGGGAAAACCTGAAACAGTGGGGATCGATCCGCAACACGGAAGTTGGCTGGCCCGCGCTGCATCGGACGGCATACGGCAGACCGCCGCAACCCGATCCCGCGAAGCTGTTTGGCAGCAACGGCAACACTCTGCCGGCACCGCAACCGGGAATGCCTGTGCCGCAGGCGCACGACGGGTATGTTGAGATCATTTCCACAGCGACCGGCGACAGCGGAAAAAACACGCTTATGGAAACCGTCAAAGTGTTGCACGGCAATCTGCCGGTCGCGTTTGACGAATTCACGCAAACGGTGATCGCAACGCAACCGCTGCCATGGGACAAGCATTCCAGCTACCCTCGCCAATGGACGGAATTGGACACCATCCATTGTCAGCTTTCCGTCCAAGCGCTTTTCGTAAAGCCCGGCAAAGACACCGTGCACGACGCCGTTGCAATCATCGCCAATAAACACAAACGCCACCAAGTCCGCGACTATCTCAACGGCCTAGCGTGGGACCGCATTGAACGCCTGCCACATCTGGCAACCGCATACTTTGGTGCGCCTGATAGCGATTATGCGCGCATCGTCGGCACCAAGTTCATGCTTGGTGCCGTTGCGCGGATCATGTCGCCGGGCAGCAAGATGGACAACGTTGTGATCCTTGAAGGCAAGCAAGGAACCGGCAAATCATCCGCCATCGCCATGCTTGCCGGCCCGCAATGGTTCACAGACGAATTGCCCGACTTGCACACCAAGGACGCCGCAATCCAGTTGCGCGGCAAATGGATTATTGAAGTGGGTGAATTGTCGGCGCTGAAACGGTCGGATGTGGAGACGATCAAGAAATTCATGGCGCGGTCAACAGACACCTACCGTGCACCCTATGAGCGCACGACAGAGGATCACCCGCGCCAATGCGTCTTTGTCGCCACGACCAACGATGAAAATTACCTCAAAGACCAAACCGGCAATCGACGCTTTTGGCCGCTCGCTTGCGGCACCATCAACGTTGATGCGATCCGCCGCGACCGCGACCAACTATGGGCGGAAGCCGTGGCGCGGCTCCGGGCCGGCGAGCGCTGGTGGTTGGAGGGCGATGAGACGCGGCTGGCGGAAGCCGCGCAAGAGGACCGGCGCGAGATCGACGCTTGGGAGGCTCGCATTGCCGAACACGTCGCGGTGATGGCTGGCCTGCCGACGACGATTGAGAACGTATGCGCGATCCTTGGCATCGACTTTGAGCGGCAAAATTCGGCCGTCACCCGACGCATTGCTCAATGTCTCATGCGCGCCGGCTATGCACGGAAACGGTCATCAGGACGGGGCCGACCTTGGCATTACGTGCCAACGGACATCGACAACACCAACAAATAGCCGTTGTGTCTCACTGTCCTACAATGTCCACCGGGACGGCCTATATTACCCTCTTGCGCCTACACGCTGTTGAACGCCTTTCAACAATATCTCTATCAGTTTTACAACTAAGTGGGACAAGTGGGACAGTGGGACAAGGCCAAGAAAATCAACGGCTTGCTGTTCCGGCCCTAGTGGGGACGCAGTAGGACATCTGTGTTAGGTGGGACAGCGGTTGTTGAAGCGCTCCAACCGGGCGGCGGTTGTCCGTTCCGTCTTTGTTGCGATCCAAGTAGTTGAATTCGTTGCCGTAATCGTCAACGGTCCGGTTGCACTAAGCGTTTCCGCTAATCAACGAGGGCTTTGCGGATAGCCTTGTGACACGTAACGCAAAGCCGATGTCGGTAGTTTTGCTGCGGTTATTGATGTGTTAATTGCAGTTTTAGTTGTCGATACACAACAAGGAGTGAATTAAGTAAAAGTAAACTGTGAACAACTATCAAAAATATACTTGACTGGATGGGCGAATGCCTAAAGTATCTCGTCAACGTTATCAATCTATGGATCGGCGAAGACGATGGACAAGCTCACCAATACCCACATTACCGACGCAAACGGCCACAGGATTTGCACGTCCACATGGTCAAACGGGCCAACGGTCCAACTAGTCACCCCCTCGCAGCTTCTGACATCCGCAAAATTTGGGAAGTTGACCGACGCGCTGCACACCAATGCGGCAAACTTCGCATTGAGCACCGAACGCATGCTTGCGACCTTCAACAAGGTAGGCGTGCGCGAGAACGCACCGAAGAACATCAGCGCGGTATCTCGGTCGTTCACCGAGTTGCAAAAGGCAGGCATCGACGGAAAGTCCGGCAACGATCAATTCCGCACAACTTGGGCAAGCAAACGCAACGTTGATCCTGCGTTGGCAGGCGAGATACGAACCTTTTTGCGCACCTCCAAGCCGGGTGATGCGGCAATAGCTGTGCTCGAACACCCGGACTTCGCGGCTGCGGCTTTGGCGGCTTACTCGCTGACAGGGTTGCCGGCATCGCTTCGCCCTCGCGTCGAGGAGGTAGCTATTCGAGCCGCCCTGGCCGATGCCTATGCACCGCAGACGAATGCCAAGGCGACGGCTGCACAGCCGCTGCTTAGCGGCCCTGATCGGCCGGCCCTTGACCGTCTGGTGGCGCAAGCGATCGTGCAGCACGAAGCGGCCTGCGCCGAAGTTGAAATGGTCGAGATCACGCTTCGTGGTGCCGTCGATTTCATTGCTGGCGTGGCGGACGTCCCCCGTGAACAGGCATTCTCGCTGTTGGCTGCGTGATCATGACCGGAATCCGCAACTTACCGCGCATCATCTATTTGCCATCAGATGCGACCGTTGAGGCGAACCAAGCCCGCTTGGCACTTGGTCAACCATCGTTCGCGCTGGTCTCATTCTGGAGAAAAACACGCGGCTTTCCCGAGAGCTTCAAGGGCAACGGCCGCAACCGCTTTCTGCTGACTGATCAACTCGCAAAGTGGATCGAGCAGCAGGGCGCACGTTGCATCAGGATTTGAGCAGATGCAGGCTGATAACGAAAAGATCCATTTTTTATCGGATCGCGATCAACGCGGCCGGTTTGCCATTGGACGATCAAAAGGCCGGCCAGTGGGTGCGAAGGGTCGCGTCAACCGCGAGCTACTCCAGCAAGTAAAGGCGCTTGGACCGGACGCGATCAACAAGCTGAAAGATGCGCTCGACAAGGGCCAGCAATGGGCAATCGAGCTCGTGCTAAAGCATGTGCTGCCGAAGGATGGTCGAACGCTGGAATTCGAAGACGCCACGCCGGACGATCTGCGCGAAGCCTTCCGCAACGGAGACATCAGCATGAGCGAATTCAAGCTTGCCGCTGATGCAATTGGCAAATTGGCGGACGTTGACACCATCGAAGAATTGCAAGCTCGTCTTGCTGAATTGGAACGCTTGATCAATGGCGCGCCGCAACCCTGAACGACAGCGCATCGCAGCTCTCGAGGCGCGCTTGCGGCAATTGCATGGCCTGCCGAGCCTGGACCGCTTGAATGCTGTCCAGCGAGCCGAATGGGACGCCTATAGCGCATCATACAAGAAATGGGCTGCACAGTTCCCGACAAAGGCAGCGCTTTTTGAAGCCATTCTAGATGGCATTTGGGTGCCAACGCCACCAGCCGCCATCGCAAGGCTGATATGGGGCGAACCGCCAATGATCAGCGCAAACATGACCGTTGATCAGCTTCGCGAACTATACCAGAGGATGGCAACGCCATGACCGACGATCTGACCGACACCTTCGGGCTGTTCTACGTCGCTCCGTTGAAGCTGCAATTCGATGTCGTCAACGGCCGTGTCCTGACCATCGAAAGGCGCCCTAAGCCATCACCGCAAGCAACCCGTGTGCATCGGCTCGACGTGACCGACGAGCGGACCCATTGGAACAGGAACCGCGATAGGCTGTATCTGGACGCTCTCGGCTTGCTGCAAGTCAAAGCGTTCATTCGCGATCAATACCCGCGATCATCGCCCAAAACGCGCGAACTCAAACTGCTGCGGATGATATCGGGTTCGATGATGTTTGATGAAATCCACAAGGGCGCGCTGACAGCAATCGGCTTGCGGCGGCACGAGCCGGACGAAATCGGCATGTTCGCCAACCGAGCGCGCGACGCACACCCGCTTGAATTCCGCATGCTGCGCCAGATTATTGAGCGGTGGCGCGCCTGATTGGTTGGTCAATCTAGTTGGTTGTAGCTATCTCGGATCGTCAAGCCCCTTGGGTTCCGGGCCTTTTGAGAGACTTGAAGGGCGGAGCGGCCCTCCGCTATTGGGCTTGCACATCCAGCTTTTCACTTGCTGGCACAATTTGCATGACAGTTGTCCCGTGGCTGTCGACACCCACAACTGACTGATTGCAGTTCCGGATTTGCCGGATGTCAGCTAGCGCCGCCTTTACGGAATCAGATGGTTGCACCTGATTTTGAGCCGCAACATAGGTCGAGCCAACGGTGCTTTTCTCCTGAGCCAGAACTGGAGCGAACGCGCCCCATAATTCGTCGGCATTCTTGCAGCTAACGCCTAGCGGTGCCTGATCGGGAGGCGGCTCTGAGCCGCAATTGAGTTTGGTGCGTTTGAGTTCGCTGATGTCTACATCGAACTTTTCACCGGAGCAGGGTTGAAAGGTTGCCGTAGGCCCCTTGATTGCGGTGACGTATCCGAAAAGAGCTGCTTCGCCCTTTATCTCAAACGGTCCATCGCCAGCGACAATCTTTGTTACCGTTTTCTGTGCGACTTGGACGGGTTCTTCTGCAACAGCAACCGTTGCGACTAAAAGGAGTGAGGTGAGACTACTTATTTTCACAGATTTGGCGAACACGGATATCGCTCCGAATTTCGTTGGCGGTGTAAATGATGCGTCCATCGTCACCGATTGCGTACATTACGCCCCGGTCACATGGCGTTTTCGCGCTGCGGCAAAGCAAGAATAGTCGAGTTGGCAGCCCTATGATCTGGCGCAGCCTTAATTCATTCGCGCAGCGCGTGTACTCCTGATCTGCAGAATTCACGTTTGCGAAGGATTGAATCTTTTGACCCCGCCACACGTTTTCAACCATTTCAGCCGCAGAATTTTTGGCAGCGTAGGAAATCACGATTAGGGCCAGTACAAGGCTGATACTAATGGATGACCACCAGAACGCTTGGTTCCGAACGCCCAGCTTGAATGCAGCGATTGCAACAAGGGCCGCAATGAGAACGAACAGGATCACAGGCCAGGACTGCAAAGGGTGAAAGGCATAGACCAAAACAGTGGGAAAGCTCACCTCCAACTGGGTCGCGTCAATGCCGAACTCGCCTACATACGATGACAGATATGCCCAACCGCTAAAATAAACCAACGTTACGGGGATAACTGCTGCGATCGCTTCCAAGAACGCGACCTTGACGCCACCCATATTTTCGCCTTCTGCCATTCGACTATCTTCTTGACCGCCTCCAGCCAGCCGCAACGGCTTCCGCTTCCGAGCAGAACCAGCGTTCGCCTTTGGCTTGGTTGATGACGGTTGCGTTGTAATATTTCTGTCCCGGCACGTGATAGATGCGCTCGCCATCTGCCGAGATGTTGCCTTTGATATTGCAGGCAGCATTGCCGCTGCCGAACGCGAATAGGGGTGTTGAAGGCGCTTGTACGTCATCGCTGTGTTGCGCTCGCCAATCCCAAGGCGTCTGAAACGATCCTACCCACAGACCAACCTTTGACGCTTCGGCTTTCGCCTGTTGCACCGCATAGGCACCATTGCTGTATTTCGGCCAGTCGAGCGCTTGCCCGTGTTCGACCATCCATGCGGCTACGCTGGCGCCATCAGCCCGCACGCAATCGCCGACGAAGCGTCCGTAGCGATCCCATGTGACGAACGCGCAGTGGACCGGCTTGGAGGCTGCTAGGAAGGCGTCCAGAGCCTCGGCAGAGCGCCGGCCGCAGGGGTATTCGAAGCCTTTTGCGTCGTCGCAATACTGGCGGCTTTCTGGTGCGTCGATCCCGTTGAAGCGGACGCGTTGACCGTGGATTTCAATGGTGTCGCCATCGATGACGGAGGCAACGCCGTCAACAGCTACAGGCTTCGGCTTGATGACGTTCTGCAGATTGATTTCCGGCAGCGATCCGCTGTTGTGGATGACAAATTGCGTCACCAAGGCAGAAGCCGCGGCTACCGTCACGAGCACGAGACAGAGCGGCACGCTCGCCCATCGTCCGGCGCGTGAGCGTTTCCCGCCAGCGTACCGCCGCCATTGATCAGAGCGGTTGTCGTAGCGCGATCTGTCGATGCCGATCACAACGCACCGCCTGGACGGCTTTCAGCGGACCGCTTGCCGCAATTTGAGCCGTCCGCCGCTACGCTGCTATCGGTCGGGCAGTTGCCGGAATAGCCGCCTCCGCCAGAAGCGGGCGATTTGTATTGCTGAATCACGGCGACGCTGCGTTGCCCATCACCCTCGATATGCGTGTTGTTGCTATTCGGATTGAATGGATCGACGGTTTGCATCAGCGAATTGGTGTTGTTCGCATCGCCTGACGCAAGCGTCATCGTGTTGTAATTGTTCAAATAGTCGGCAGCACAGCCGGAAGCGAAAGCCGCAGTTATCGCGCCAAAATACAAACGCCATTTCATGGAAGCATCCCCCGACACCGAACGCTATAATGCGCTTTCTTCACTTTGTTGTCGAATCCGTTGTTGGATTGGCATGCTTCGGATTGAATACCGTTGCGACCATGATATAGAGTTGGCCCGGGTTTTTTAGGGAGGGAACTATGCGAGCATTGTTAATCGGTCTTTGTGCATCCACGTTGATCGGCGCGCCTGCGTTCGCGCAAACGTGCAATGCGATCGGAAATTCTGTCTACTGCTCTAATGGGCTAAGTGCGAACCGCGTTGGCAATACGACATTTTTCAGCGACGGCACGACTTCGAACCGCGTTGGCAATTCAACGTTCTATAGCGACGGCACGACTTCGAACCGCGTTGGCAATTCAACGTTCTATAGCGACGGCACGACTTCGAACCGCGTTGGCAATTCAACGTTCTATAGCGATGGTACGACTTCGCAGCGTATAGGCAATTCAACGTTTTTCAGCGACGGCACGACTTGCCAACAGGTCGGCAATTCCACTTTCTGCAATTGAAACTCACCGGGGTCGAGTTGCGCGGTCCGCACTGGCGGACCGCTTCCGGCGAAGCCGATCTAGAACCGGGTACAGAAGACGCGTTGACGTCCATCGCAATTACACAGGCGCTAAATCAGCTGAACCGGCGTTGAATTCGCAGCAGATGGTTGGTGGATTTCGGTTAGTCGCGTCAAAAGCGACTAGAATTCAACGGTGCACGGCGGAGGGGTTCTCCGTCACGTCTCGGCGTTCCTTAGAGACCGACCGCTTTGTTCCAGTCGGAAATGTACATGTACATTCTCTGAAATTCAGATGGCAGAAGCATTCGGTTGTGCGCCACAAAATTTCTAGCCTTCTCCAACTCCGTCATACGCTGTTTAATCCATTCCTGAGTTGGCATTATATCTTTGAAAAAATCCCAGTTCTGAATGATGACAGCCGCTAAATCGCCAAAGTCGACAAACTCAAGTTGATCATCTTTTGCGCCCTCTAACCAAGAATCCTTTTCGGCGGCTTTCTTGCGGGAGTCGGCTATTTTTTTAACTGCAACAGGCACCGATGCAGTGTCCCACCAAGTCGGGCCTACTTTCTCGACGAGGGTGTCTCGAATCAGGGAACGAACTTCGTTTTCAAAGGCGTGAAGCACCGCGTAAAGCCTCGACATCTCCAATGCCTGATTACGGCGCTGGACACCGAACGGCGCTAACGCCTCCAATAGCAGGCTTTCTTCGGATTGACTAACATCGACTCCAACATTGATGCCCGCTTTTCGAAATATATCTGCTTCAGACTCCAGAAGGAGTCCCCTGAAAACGAAGTCGCGAAAGTCCTTGCTTGGCTTAGTCAATGAGGTGCTCCTTCACTGACTTGAAGATCGCATTGTAAACCTCAACGTCTTTAGTGGCTGGGAGGTGAATCTGGATGTTGTAGTGAAGGCCTCCCATTGACGACGGCTTACCGGCGGTTTTTGTGTTGACTTGAACCGACGAGACCTCAGCATGCTCCGGTTCTTTCGCGGGAGCAAAGTTTGCTGCCACTGCCGGCGCAGAACCGCCATACAGCATGTGTTCGTCGGCTAGGTCCAAAAGCGCAAGGAACGTCGATGCGGAACGTTCTGCCATCTGCTCGGAAAGATTGTAGGCACTCTTGTACTTTCCAGCGATCATATTCTTGTCAGCCTTGGTAGGCTTGGCCTTTAAGATGAAAATGTCGCTGTAGGCTTCCTTTATGGCCTCTGCGACAACTTGCTTCCATTTCGTTGAGTCCAGAAAATCCTTGTACCTCTGCGTCGGTGTCCCTTCTGCATTGAGAAACCCCAGGCCCTTCAGTAGCGGGATAAAGGCGTGATGATTTGAAGAGGTAAAGCCCTTATCCTTCAAGAATTGTCGGGTAAATTTGTCGGGAGCTTGCCCTTGTCTCAGCGCCTCTAACAGCTTTGAAATTTGGCCATATGTTGCAACAGACTGGTTCAGCAATGCCATTAGACGGACTCCCCTAAGCAACCTATCCGTCAATTATATCCTTAGCGAAGGAATCACAATCTAGAACGCAATCTTTCCTGCCGACGGGCCGTGCAGGACGCGCGCCGCTGCACCGATTGCAGCGTTGCGGGGTAGGGGTAATTCGAGGGGTGGATTGATCGCGCTTGTCAATTCCTCGGCAGCTTGTGAATTTCTAGCCTGACCGGCCCGCCACGGTCGCAACTGGTGCAGAAAAGCGCCTTCTCGACCGTACTAAACAGCGCATCTTTTCCGTATCGCTTGATCAGTGCGGCGGGCTTCACCTCTGCATGATGCGAGCAGTTTTTGCACCAAGCTCGCAACCGGTGCCAATCGCGCAAATCACCAAGCGAAACGTCCAATCCGGCATGCACACTGCCGTCCACGATGGTTTGTGGCGGGATCGTCGGTTCCCCCGGCGTGATGATCTTTTCCATCACGTGCTGGCCGTTGCGATGAATGAGCAGCATGCCTGGACGGCGACGAATTGCCGACTGCCACGCCGCCTGGCTTACGAATGAATCCGGCGACCGACAGATTGTCTCGACAAGGGTCGTTTCCTCGCGGTCCCAAACCTCTATCCGGAAGTTGTCTTCGTCGGACTTTGCCATAGCTTCGCCGGTCGCGCCGCAGCGCTCGCCGCAATCCTCTCGCCCTTTGATCGATCCTCAATAAGGAACAAATTCCTAGTCGGTCAATGGCCGCTTGACTCTTTTGTTCCTATTTTGTTCACTATGCAACGTGAGCGACGAAATCAGATTGCCGCGCCCGGAATATGCCACGCAGCCCGGCGTGCAGCATCATTTTTGCGAGCATGCCGGCTGCGGAAAAGATGCCGGTTGGGGCTTTGCCAAACCAAAGCAGGCGCCGCATTGGTTCTGTTTCGAACACCGCGACGAAGGCGAAAAATACCTTTGACGGAGCGCTTGGAATGACACGCATCGCTTTTGCAAGGGAACTAGAGAGCGCATCGGACGCCATCGGCGATATCAGCCTCGCCGATCTTGCAATCATGGCGAGCCGCTATCAGGTTGCGGAACGTTGATGGCGTCGATCTGGAATCGCGCACCGAAGACGCGTTGACGTCCATCGCAACCGAAATGGAAATTCCCAAAGGTGATCTGATTGCGCGGATCGTCCGCGAATGGCTGGAGACGAACGCGTATTTGCCCGTGCCGCCTGTGCTAGATGATGAGAGTGCGACTGAGGGTAATGCCTAAATCGAAGGGGGTTCGCGTGATAACTGCGCCAAAGCAAATCAACGAATACGACGACCGCGAGATTGATTGCCAAGAGGCGATGGAACCGGGCTTTCAAGCCATTGTCGAATGCATGCTGGACGCCGGGTGGACGCGCGGCGAGGTGATCCGTACCCTACGCCGGCTGATCGCAGCCGACAACATAGCTCAAAGGGACATTGCGAAAGTTGAGGCCGAACTTGCCATCGCTAGAGCGAGGGCCAGGGCTGCGAAAGCCTAGTTCAATCGATATCTGTGAACACCAATTGTGGGCCAGCGTTCGACGTAGCGACACGTTCGACAGTGAACGCAATTCGCGCAGCAGTTAGAGCTTCGGTTACGCCCTTTTCGTCGGAGGTCAACACCTCGCCGGTGCCTGTGAAGATCATCAATCCCACAGGTGAGGGATTACCCCCCAAAGTTTCCCAGTGCTCGACCGTCCACCCGGCTTGCGAAAAAAGCTTCCTGACCTGCTTTTGAACACCGCCGCATTCAAGGCTGCCGCCATTGCGCGACACAATCACATGGCCTGGCTGGTGCTTATGCAAAATGTCTGTAAACCGTTTGACCTGTTCAGGTGTTAGCACTCTCGGATCGTGCTCCAGCTTTGATAAACGCGCTCTCAGCTCCTCAATTTCTTCTTTTGCCTCTTGTGGGGAAGCTCCATTCAATTTCGTCTTATAGTCATCGGCTTGCGCTTTGCTGAGGCGCAATTCGCTCTCTAGAGCGGCGGACTGTCAGGTTGAATCGAGAGGGATTGAACGAAGCCGCTAACGCGGCATTTGGCGGATCGGTTTGCGGGTGACGCTTCTGTTTTGAAGGATTGTGGCTGTTGAAGCGCAATCTCGAGAACAGGAGCAATGAGATGGTCGAGTTGAGCCCTCTTCGCCGGCGCATGATCGAGGACATGACGATCCGCAATTTGTCGCCGGCCACCCAGCGATCCTACGTGCATGCGGTGGCGAAGTTTTCGCGCTACTTTGGCCGCTCCCCTGACCGGCTTGGCCTTGAGGACGTGCGCGCCTTCCAGGTGCATCTGGTTTCAACGGGGATTTCGTGGCCGGCGCTGAACCAGACGGTGTGCGCACTGCGGTTCTTCTACGGCGTGACGTTGGGCCATGCCGAGATCCCGGAGCGCATTGTCTACGCCCGCTTACCACGCACGCTGCCAGTGGTGTTGAGCGCCGACGAGGTGGTCAGGTTCCTGGAAGCGGTCCCGAGCCTGAAGACGCGCACGGCCCTGACCACAGCCTACGCTGCTGGACTTCGCGCCTCGGAGACCGTCGGCCTAAAGGTCGGCGACATCGACAGCGGTCGCGGCGTCATCCGGATCGAGCATGGCAAGGGCGGCAAGGACCGCACCGTGATGCTGTCGGCGCAGCTTCTGCGCATCCTGCGGATCTACTGGCGGCTGGCGAAGCCGCAGGACTGGCTGTTTCCCGGGCGCGGCGCCGATCGCCCTATCGATGTGCAGGTGCTGTATTCCGCCTGTCGCTCGGCGCGTGCGGCCGCCGGCATCGACAAGCGGGTGACGGTCCACACGCTCAGGCACTCTTTCGCCACGCATCTTCTGGAGAACGGCACCGACATCCGTATCATCCAGGTTCTCCTCGGCCACAACAACCTGTCGAGCACGGCGCGCTACACCAGGGTCTCGAACGGCCTAATCCGGCGCACGACGAGCCCGCTCGACCGGCTGAACGTCGAGGTCGTGCCGCCGGGTTGATCCGGTCCCGCCCATGCCGGCGAGACTGGAGGTGGCGGATATCTTCCGCCGCCATGGCGAGGCGTATCGGCAGGCCCATGACGGCCATCTCGGGCGCGTCGAGCGCCGCACGATGAGCGCGATCGAGCTATGCCGGACCGCCGAACTGGGCGGTCATGTCGAGGGCTGCCGCTCCTGCGGGTCGATTCGCGTGGCCTACAATTCCTGCCGCAACCGGCATTGCCCCAAGTGCCAGAGCCAGGCCTGCCGGGACTGGCTCGCCGCGCGGCAGGACGAGCTGCTGCCGGTGCCCTACTTCCATGTGGTGTTCACGCTGCCGGCCGAGGTCGCCGCGATCGCCTTCCACAACAAGACGGCGCTCTACACGATCCTGTTCAAGGCGGCGGCCGAGACGCTGCGCACGATCGCCGCCGATCCCAGACATCTGGGCGCCGAGATCGGCCTCATCGCAGTGCTGCACAGCTGGGGCCAGACTCTCACCTACCATCCCCATCTGCATTGCATCGTGCCGGGCGGCGGCGTCTCGCCCGACGGCGCACGCTGGATCTCGTGCAGGCCGGGATTCTTTTTACCCGTGCGCGTGCTGTCGCGCCTGTTTCGCCGCCGCTTCCTGGAGGAACTGCGAGTGGCCCATGATGCGGGCCGGCTGGGCTTCTTCGGCGATCTCGCCCACCTGGCAAAGCCCGATGCCTTCGCCCGTTTGCTCGCCGAAGTCCGTCACCTCGAATGGGTCGTCTACGCCAAGCCGCCCTTCGGCGGCCCGCAACAGGTACTGGCTTATCTCGGCCGCTACACCCATCGCGTCGCCATCGCCAATTCCCGGCTGGTCAGCATGGCCGACGATCGCGTCGCGTTCCGCTGGCGGGATTATCGTCATGGCGGCAGGACGAAGGTCATGACGCTCGATGCCGATGAGTTCATCCGCCGCTTCCTCCTGCACACGCTGCCCGACGGCTTCCACCGCATCCGTCATTACGGCTTCCTCGCCAACGGTCATCGCGCCGCCAAGCTCGGCCTGTGCCGCCGACTGCTGGCCAGCCAACAGCAGAACAATCTCGAACCGAGTGCCGAAAGCGCCGCTGTCGCCGCCGGGCGCCTGGCGTTGACGCATCGCTGCCCATGCTGCGGAGGGGCGATGGTCACGCTCGCCACCTGGCGATGCGGGCAGGCGCCGACCCCCTTCTGGAATGACACCTCATGATCACGCCGAGTGCGTCCACATCGTCTGGTTCGGCACCCGTCGCCTTGCGCGCCGGCACCCAGACCTTTGCCCCATCGCACAAAGCCGCAAGCAGCCAGACCAGCGGTAGAGGCCACTGCTACCTGTCTGACGGTTCACGCCATCACGGTTTTGCCTTCCGCCATGCTCTCCATCGCCGTGGTCGAACCGCGAACGCCGTTCATCGGCCTGGCAAAGACAATCCCCACCGCTCCGCAGGGCTACAATCCCCATAGCGCCAGACCGACCCGCGGCTCCGTTCAATCCGGCTTGCAATGAGGTCCGACGTCGTGCCAAGCGGCTCCGTCGAGCCAACGGACCTCACAGAAGCCTCCAGATTCCGGTAAGGGCTGTTTCGTGATTCACTCCCGCCAGGAGGTGATTTGCGATGCCCAAGCCCTATTCGCTCGATTTGCGTGAACGCGTAGTGCGGTTTGTAGAGGGCGGTCATTCGCGGCACGCGGCTGCGGCACATTTCGGGGTATCGGTGTCGTTCGTCGTTATCCTGATGAGGAACTACCATGCGACGGGAAGCTTGGCGCCCAAGCGGAGTGGTGGGCGTCGCCATTCCAAGCTCGACCCGCATCGTGCGTTTCTGTCGGGCCGCGTGGCCGAGAAGGACGACATCACCATGCCTGAGCTGGCGGCCGAACTGGCCGCTGCTGCCGGCGTCGAGGTGGCTCCCGCCTCGATCTCGCGGTGGTTGATCAGGAATGGCTACAGCTTCAAAAAAAACGCTTCTGGCCAGCGAGCAAGATCGTCCCGACATCAGCAAGGCGCGGCAAGAATGGCGCACCAAGCGCCAGCCCCGGATGCGAGTTGAGCCGCATAGGCTGGTGTTCATCGATGAGACCGGAACCACGACCAAGATGACACGCCTGCGCGGGCGTTGCCGCAAGGGTCGACGGCTGCGCTCGAAGGCGCCGTTCGGACATTGGAAGACCCAGACCTTCATCGCCGGGCTACGCTGTCATGGGCTCACCGCACCGTTCGTCGTCGACGCCCCGATGAACCGGCGCATCTTCGAGACCTATGTCGTGACACAGCTTGCCCCGACGCTGGCAAAGGGCGATGTTGTCATCCTCGACAACCTCGCCGCCCACAAAAGCCCGATGGCCGAGGCGGCGATCCGCGCAAAGGGCGCATGGGTTCTCTTCCTGCCGCCCTACAGCCCCGATCTTAACCCTATCGAAATGGCTTTCGCCAAGCTCAAGGCGCACCTGCGGGCAAAGGCCATCAGAACCATCGACGCCCTTTGGAAGGCCATCGGCGACATCTGCAATCTGTTCTCCCCAACAGAATGCAGAAATTACTTCTCAGCCGCCGGATATGGACTCACATGAACGTCCGATGCTCTAGGTTGCTAATTTGGATCGTGAATTCACGACGTAGAACAGTGCGAATGACCGCAGCAGCCAATGTCAAAGCGATGGCAAACAGGACAGGCGCTTGAACTATTGCAGCGCCTTCTTTTTGGAGGTATTCGAGCAGCTCGACCATGCCTGCTTCATAGCAGTACGCTCGGTGGCCGCCAACCTAGCGCTTTTCTTCTCTGAAATCCTGCAACGAAGCGTGGCGCAAATCTTCCTCGCCGCGCAGGTGCTTCACGCGACCAACCAAGCCCGGCTTGACCCATTGCGTCGCCGGCCTCTTCATGCCCGTTGGTGCCGACCCTAATTGCTCCTGGACGCGTTGCCAAAGTCGCTCGCGCATTTCATGATTCAACGTGATGAAGGCCGCGCCGACGTATCGGCCCGTGCTGCGCTCTGCCATCAATGCGAAGGCTGGTTTGCCGGGTTCGCGCTCGACGCCAAGCAAATCGTATTCATCGACCGCATAGGCTTTCGTCTTTAGCCAAGCCGTCGAGTTGCCGCTTCGGTAAACGCTGTCCTTGCGTTTCGAAACCATACCCTCCAAGCCGGCATTGTCGATTAGATGAAAGATCGATTTTGCATCACCGGGCAGAGCTTCGCTGAATTGGATGCGAGCGCCGGCAGGGATCATCGCTTGCAGAATGTCGCGCCTGTCCACTAGCGGCATGTCGCGTAGATCGTGGCCGTTGAGGTGGAGCAAATCGAAAGCGACAAAATACAAATCGTGCTGCCGGCGTGTGATCGCTTTTCGAAGTTCGCCGAAATCCGAAAAGCCTGCATCATTGAGAACGACAATTTCACCGTCGATAATCGCGCTTTCGGCATAGAGTGATGCAGCCGCTTTGGTGATGTCGCGGTACTTTGCTGTCCAGTCGAGCCCGCGCCGCGTGAAGATGCGCACGCCTTCGTTGTCGATGACGATCTGCGAGCGGTAGCCGTCGAATTTCACTTCATGAATCCACGCTTCGCCGTCCGGTGGCTTTTCAACCAACGTTGGCAGCAGCGGTGGAATGAAACTCAAACGCATACGCACGCCCGACAACCGCGATTCAAGACGCGGTTGCTATTTTAGCTATGGCGCATTTTAGCAAAATTCGATGTTGGAATCGTATGGCAAAAATTGCGGCCCAAACCCCCACAGCGGATAGATTTTGGTTGGTGAGTGGTTAGTAACCGACCAACCAAAAAACTGCCGAAGGCCATGATTTCCGGGCTTTTCAGGGGCTTTACAAACGGAACACGCTTCCGCCACCCCGTTCACAGAGCCGTGAAGAGGGCTTTCGCCAGGCAGGCTCAGTCGACCACGACGCGTTTTTGAACTCGAGTTATTCCGGCTGCCGGTAGGCGACGAAGCGGTTGTGCTTGGCCTGGAAGATCAAGCCGGTCTCCTTCAGCGCCGGGCTTGCCAGCGGCACGATGCGCCTGGCGACCTCGGAGGGATGCGGCAGCGTCTCCGGATCCTCGCCGGGCATCGCCTGGGCGCGCATGGCCGTGCGGGTGGCGCCCGGATCGGCGGCGTTGACGCGGAGCGGCAGGCTCTCGGTTTCATGCGCCCAGGAGCGCATCATCGTCTCGACCGCGGCCTTTGAGGCCGCGTAGGGCGCCCAGAAAGCGCGCGCCGAGTGCGCCGCGTTTGAGGACATGATGATCGCGCGGCCGGCGTCGGAGAGCCTGAGTAGCGGGTCGACCGAGCGGATCAGCCGCCAGGTCGCGGTGACGTTGATGGTCATCACCTTCTCGAAGGTCTTTGCCTCGACATGGCCGATCGGCGAGACAACGCCGAGGATGGCTGCGTTCGCCACCAGAATGTCGAGCTTGCCCCAGCGCTCGTGGATCGCGCCGCCCAGCCGGTCGATGCCGGCCATGTCGGTGAGGTCGAGCGGCACCAGCGTCGCCTGTCCGCGGCCATCGGCCTTGATCTGATCGTCGAGTTCTTCCAGCCCGCCCACGGTGCGGGCGACAGCGATCACATGGGCGCCTGCCGCGGCCAGTTCCTTGGCGATGAAATAGCCGATGCCGCGCGAGGCGCCGGTGACGACTGCCACGCGGCCGGAAAGGTCGAGGGTCATGTGAAAGCTTTCGTAAGGTGGGCGCGAGACACCCCCCTCTGCCCTGCCGGGCATCTCCCCCTCAAGGGGGGAGATTGGATTTCACCGGCGCCGGCGCTTTTCTCGCAGCCTTCGAGATTGGCGAAAGCGATGGCGACATCTGATCTCCCCCCTTGAGGGGGAGATGTCCGGCAGGACAGAGGGGGGTAACTTGGCAAAGGCAAATGAAAGTCCGGCGCGCCCCTACGACCCGCTCGACGCCAGCAGCGACAGCGTGCGCACATTGTCGTGGCCTTCGAAGTCGAGCAGGCGAGTGGGGTACTGGCCTGTGAAGCAGGCGTCGCAGAATTGCGGCTGGTCGTTGTCGCGGCGCGCCTCGCCGACGGCGCGGTAGAGCCCGTCGATCGAGAGAAATCCGAGCGAATCGACGCGGATGAACTCGGCCATCTCCTCGACCGACATGCGCGAAGCGAGCAGCTTCGATTTCTCCGGCGTGTCGACGCCGTAGAAGCAGGATGCGCTGGTCGGCGGCGAGGCGATGCGCATATGCACTTCCTTGGCGCCGGCGTCGCGCACCATCTGCACGATCTTCTGGCTGGTGGTGCCGCGCACGATGGAATCGTCGACCAGCACCACGCGCTTGCCCTCGATCATGCGGCGGTTGGCGTTGTGCTTGAGCTTCACGCCCATATGGCGGATGGAATCGCCGGGCTGGATGAAGGTGCGGCCGACATAGTGGTTGCGGATGATGCCGAGCTCGAAGGGAATGCCCGCGGCCTGGGAAAAGCCGATCGCGGCCGGCGTGCCGGAATCCGGCACCGGCACCACGATGTCGGCCTCGACCGGGTTTTCCTGCGCAAGCTCCGCGCCGATGCGTTTGCGCACCTCATAGACATTGCGGCCCTCGACCGAGGAATCCGGCCGGGCGAAATAGACATATTCGAAGATGCAGAAGCGGGTCTTCTGCGGCTCGAACGGGAACAGGCTCTCGATGCCCTTGGAGGTGACGACCACCATTTCGCCGGGCTTGATGTCGCGCACGAAGCGGGCGCCGATGATGTCGAGCGCGCAGGTCTCGGAAGCGAGGATCCAGGCGCCGTCGAGATCGCCCAGCACCAGCGGGCGGATGCCGAGCGGGTCGCGGCAGCCGATCATCTTCTTGGCCGTCAACGCCACCAGCGAGAAGGCGCCTTCGACCTGGCGCACCGCGTCGATGAAGCGCGAGTTGAGATCGCGCTCTTTGCTGGTGGCGACCAGATGCAAGAGCGTCTCGGTATCGGAGGTCGAGGAGAAGATAGAGCCCTGCTTCTGCAATGCGCGCTGCACGGTGAGCGCATTGGTGAGGTTGCCGTTGTGGGCGACAGCGAGACCGCCTTCGGCGAGCTCGGCGAAGAAGGGCTGGACGTTGCGCAGGCCGGCGCCGCCGGTAGTGGCGTAGCGGGTATGGCCGATGGCGCGGTTGCCCTGCAGGCTGTCGATCACGCGCTGTTTGGTGAAGGTGTCGCCGATGAGGCCGACATGGCGTTCGACATGGAACTGTGTGCCATCATAGGAGACGATGCCGGCCGCTTCCTGGCCGCGATGCTGCAGGGCGTGGAGCCCGAGCGTGACGATGGCCGCAGCGTCCTGCCGGCCGAAAATGCCGAATACGCCGCATTCGTCGTGGAAATGGTCGTCGGCCTCGGCGGAAAGGACTTTGCCTGCGTCTGCCGTTGAGTCTGCCATTTGGTGCTCAAGCTCCGCTAAAGCCGCCATATAGGGCGATCGCCCGTCGAACGCAACGCACGCGATGCCGCATTCATAAAATGCTTTAGGCCAGCGCCGCGCTGGCCTGAATTTCAATTTGCCGGCGCCGGGGCCGGAGCGGGAGCCGGAGCAGGGGCCGGAGCCGGCTCGTTGTCGGCGGGCGCCTCGCCTTCGCTGTCGTCGGGGGCCGGCGCATTGTCCTCGCCGGCGGCCGGCGGCTCGGCCGCGGGCTGGTCGGACGTTGCCGGCGCCTCGGTCGTGGGCGTGCCCTTATGCGTGTATTTGTTGACCAGCTCTTCCGTATTCTCCGGCAGCACGCTTTCGAGCTTGGCGCCGATCGTCTCGAGCAGCGGCCGCGACTTGGCGTTGGCGACCCAGGCAGGAGCCTTGGCGCCGGCCAGCCAGTTGAAGAACAAAAGCGCCACCGCGACGACCAGGACGCCGCGTGCCGCGCCGTAGAGGAAGCCGAGCGTCCGGTCGAGCGCGCCGATGCGCGAATCGATGATCCAGTCGGCGATCTTCATGGTGATCACCGAAACGACGATCAGCGCGATGACGAAGACGATGCCGGCGGCCGCCGCCATGGCGATTTTGTCGTTGTCGACATAGGGCTGAACGTAGGGCAGCACAGGCTTGTAGAAGAAGAAGGCCGCCGCCGCCGCCGCTGCCCACGAAACCACGGACAGCACCTCGCGGGAAAAGCCGCGCACCATGGCAAGCATTGCCGAGACCAGGGTGAAGCCGACGAGAATTCCGTCAAGCAGCGTAATCGGCATGTCTTTCGCCCCACATCATGAGCCGCATCACTCCCCTTCGTCGGCACGGCTGCGGCGTGAGCCGGCTATGCGCGCCACGAGGTCGGCAAGCTCGGTTGGCTGGAAAGCGCCGGCCGCGATTCCCCCGGCCCCATTACCGCCAACGACTTCCTCGCTGCCGAGCGGCAGCACCGCGCTTCCGAAACCCAGCTTTTCGGCCTCTTTAAGGCGCTGCTGCGCATGCGCAACCGGCCTTACCGCGCCCGAAAGGCTGATTTCGCCGAAATAGACGCAATCGGCTGGAAGGGCAAGACCGGTGAGCGAGGAAACAAGTGCGGCGGCGACCGCGAGATCGGCCGCCGGCTCCGAGATGCGGTAGCCGCCGGCGACGTTGAGATAGACGTCGTGCTGGCCGAAACGGACGCCGCAATGCGCCTCGAGCACCGCCAGCACCATGGAGAGCCGCGCGCCGTCCCAGCCGACCACGGCGCGGCGCGGAGTGCCGAGCGAGGAGGGCGCCACCAGCGCCTGGATCTCGACCAGCACCGGCCTTGTCCCTTCCATGCCGGCGAAAACGGCGGCGCCCGGCGATTTCGCGTGGCGCTCGCCGAGGAACAGCTCGGATGGGTTGGCGACCTCGCGCAGGCCCTTGTCCGACATCTCGAAGACGCCGATCTCGTCGGTCGGCCCGAAACGGTTCTTCACCGTGCGCAGGATGCGGAAGTGATGGTTGCCTTCGCCCTCGAAATAGAGCACGCCGTCGACCATGTGCTCGACGACGCGAGGGCCGGCGATCTGGCCTTCCTTGGTGACATGGCCGACGAGCACGATCGCGGCCCCTGTGGATTTCGCATAGCGGATCATCGCCTGGGCGGCGGCGCGCACCTGGGTGACGGTGCCCGGCGCCGAATCGGCAAGGTCGGTCCACAGCGTCTGGATGGAATCGAGGATGACGAGGTCGGGCCGCTTGCCGTCGGCGATTGTTGCAAGGATGTCCTCGACATTGGTTTCGGCCGCGAGCTCGACCGGTGTCGAGGCGACGCCGAGGCGCTGCGCGCGCAGCCGGATCTGCGCGACCGCTTCCTCGCCCGAGACGTAGACGATGCGGTGACCCTTCGAGGCCAAGGCCGCCGCTGCTTGCGTCAGCAGCGTCGACTTGCCGATCCCGGGATCACCGCCGACCAGCAGCGCCGAGCCGCGCACGAAGCCGCCGCCGGTGGCGCGGTCGAGCTCGCCGATGCCCGAAACGATGCGTGGCGCGTCCTCGATGTCGCCGGCAAGGCTGGTGAGCACCACGGCGCGGCCCTTGCGGGCGTTGCGGGTATTGGCCGGTCCCGAGCCGATACCGCCGGCCGTGCCTTCCTCGACGAGTGTGTTCCACTCGCCGCAGGCATCGCATTTGCCGGCCCAGCGCTGATGCACCGAGCCGCAATTCTGGCAGATGAACTGAACGCGGGGTTTGGCCATTAGCGTTGTGCCAATCGCAAATTTTCGAAGGCTGGCGTTCCCGCCCACCCCCTTCTGGCCTGCCGGCCATCTCCCCCGCAAGGGGGGAGATCAGCAGCTTGGCCGCCGGCGCTATTCCTGCAACGTCGGCGATTGGCGAAGGTCGTGGCGGCAGTCAATCTCCCCCCTTGCGGGGGAGATGGCCGGCAGGCCAGAGGGGGGTGTGACGGAGCGCTGACGTCTGCCAAAAGCTACTCAAACCTCTCCGGCAGATGATGCTCTTCCGCCAAATCCGAGAAGCGCGTGAACTCGCCGTGGAAGGCGAGGCTGACCGTGCCGGTCGGTCCGTGGCGCTGCTTGGCCACGATGCACTCGGCCTTGCCGCGCGCCTCGTTCATCTCGTTTTCCCATTTGATGTATTCGTCGGTGCCGAGCTTCGGCTCGCGGTTCTTGAGGTAATACTCCTCGCGGTAGACGAACAGCACCACGTCGGCGTCCTGCTCGATGGAGCCCGATTCGCGCAGGTCCGAGAGTTGCGGGCGCTTGTCGTCGCGGCTTTCGACCTGACGCGAGAGCTGAGACAGCGCGATGATCGGCACGCCGAGCTCCTTGGCCAAAGCCTTCAGGCCCGTGGTGATCTCGGTGATTTCCTGCACGCGGTTCTGCGAGGCCCTGGCGCTCGACCCCTGCATCAGCTGGATATAGTCGATGACGATGAGGTCGAGGCCGCGCTGCCGCTTCAGCCGCCGCGCGCGGGCGGAGAGCTGCGCGATCGAGATACCACCGGTCTGGTCGATGAACAGCGGGATCTTCTGCATCGTCTGCGAGCAGGCGACCAGCTTCTCGAAATCCATCTCGGAGATTTCACCGCGGCGGATCTTCGATGACGAAATCTCGGTCTGTTCGGAGATGATGCGGGTGGCAAGCTGCTCCGACGACATTTCGAGCGAGAAGAAACCGACGACGCCGCCATTGGCCGCCTTGAAGCTGCCGTCGGCCTGCTGCGCCGGCACGTAAGCCTCGGCGATGTTGAAGGCGATGTTGGTGGCTAAGGAGGTCTTGCCCATGCCGGGGCGTCCGGCGAGCACGATCAGGTCGGAGGGCTGCAGGCCGCCCATGCGGCGGTCGAGGTCGCGCAGGCCCGTGGCGATACCCGACAGATGGCCGTCGCGCATGAAGGCGGCGTTGGCCATGTCGACGGCGGTCTTGACCGCATCGTTGAAGCTCTCGAAGCCGCCGTCGTAGCGGCCTGTTTCCGCCAACTCGAAAAGACGCCGCTCGGCGTCCTCGATCTGGTCGGAGGGCGACATGTCGACCGGCGCGTCATAGGCGATGTTGACCATGTCCTCGCCGACGGTGATCAGCGCGCGGCGCGTGGCGAGGTCGTAGATGGCGCGTCCGTAATCGGTGGCGTTGACGACGGTGACCGCTTCGACAGCAAGGCGCACGACATACTGCGCGACCGTCATGTCGCCGACCTTTTCTTCGGCGGGAAGGAAGGTCTTCAATGTGATCGGCGTCGCGATCTTGCCCATGCGGATGAGCTCGGCCGCCACCTCGAAGATCCGTCGATGCAGCGGCTCGTAGAAATGCGCGGGCTTGAGAAAATCGGAAACGCGGTAGAAAGCGTCGTTGTTGACCAGAATGGCGCCAAGCAGCGCCTGCTCGGCCTCGATGTTGTTCGGTGCCTCGCGATAAAGCGGTTGCTCCGCCACGCCGATTTTGCGCGCTGCTTCTGCCATGATGTCCCCGATTTCGATCCCGGCTTCTCGATAACAAGAACGAGATGAGTCGGTGTTGACCTTTCTGCATCACCACGCGGCCAATCGGCCTTGATGCCCGTTGTTCACAGGAACGGCGAACCGTCCACAGGACAGTATTCCGGTGGCCCGATTCCGGTTGACTCGGCAAGTCATGATTCTTATGCGCAAGTATGGAACGAAGCAAGAACAAATTAGATGGCTGATTGCCGTCGGAGGCTCGCTCACAACCGATCTGCCACGTCTGTTCGCGCAGGGTGCCGCGGACGACCTAGATTAGTCGAAACACTCGTCAGGTCGTCATCCTATGGTCTGCGCCGCGTCGCTTCGCTCCCGCTCCGCCCGTGGATGACGAAGTCTGGACGCTTCGGCTAATCTCCAAAGCACGCGAGCCGCCAGCGCACCGGCGATGCGACTCTCTCGATGCCGAGGTCGTCCGGGTATGCGGCCTATGCCAGCGTATCGCCCCAGTCCGCCCGCCGCGCCGTCTTGAACACTTCGCCGTCGCGCTTGCTGAACAGGCGCTCGCCGGCGCTGCCGTCCGGTTGGCAAAGCTTTAGCACCACCTTGCCCGAACCCGCTTTCGGCGGCGCGATCACCCGCGCCGCGCGCGCCGCCGCCGGCTGCCGCGATGCGGCGAGGTAGATGAACTTCTCGTCCTCCCACGGCACGTCGGCCTCCTTGGCCAGCCGATGCAGGCGCGAGCGGGCGACACGGCGCGAGAAGTGACACCAGTCGGGCGGAACAAGCGGGCAGGGCGCCACGTGCGGGCAAGGCGCCGAGACATGCGCGCCGGCTTCGATGAGCTGCGATCGCACGGCAAGAACGCGCTGCCAGCCGGCCGGCGTTCCGGGCTCGACGACGAGCAGCGTGTCGGAGGTCAACCGCCAGAGCCTGCCGACGAGCTTCGGCAGCGAGGCCGGCGCGATCTCGTCCAGAACATAGGCCGCGCTGACGAGATCGGCGGGCCCGAGACCGTCGAGATCGATGGTGGCGTCGCCGGCGACCCAGTCCGCGCGGGCGGCGATCGCGCCGGCTGCCAGCGACTGCCCGATCTTGCGCACCGAAGCACTCGCCTCGACCAGAACCGCCTGCTCGAGCTCAGGCCAGACGTCCACCGTGGCCCAAAGCATGGTGCCAGGCCCGGCGCCGATATCGAGCAGGCTTTTCGGCAGGAACTCGGGTCGAGCCTCTTCCAGCGCATCGAGGCTTGCGCGGACAGCGGCGTAAGTTGCGGGCAGCCTGGTCGCCAGATAGGCCTTCACCGCCATGTCTTCGGCCATGTGCAAACGGCCGTCGCGCAGTTCGGCGCGGTAGCGTTCGGAAAGCGTTCTCGCCGCCTGTTTCAGCGCCGGCAGCGGCACCTTTTCGAGCAGGCCGTCGACGCCTTGCCGGAGCGGGGCGGGCAGCTCCACTTCAGACTCCCCGCGGTGCCAGAAGGATGACCGAGGCGCCGACGATGCAGAGCGCGGCGCCGGCGAGGTCGAAGCGGTCGGGGCGCGCGCCTTCGATCAGCCAAAGCCAGCCGAGCGAGGCGGCGATGTAGATGCCGCCATAGGCCGCATAGGCGCGGCCGGCGGCGTTGGTGTCGACGAGCGCCAGCAGGAAGCCGAAGAGGGCAAGCGAGACGAGGCCGGGAACAAGCCACAGCGGCGACTTCGCCAGCCGCCACCAGGCCCAGAAAGAAAAGCAGCCGGCGATCTCGGCAAGCGCGGCTGCGATGTAGATGAGATAGGTCATGAAAAAGGCCTCGCGAACGAGACCTTTTTCACGGCATCAGCCGCAATGGCAAGCGGCAATCCGCGCCGCCTACTCCACCGCCTTGCGGCGGCGCGCGGGCTTGGCGGCCACCGGAGCCGGCTCCTGATGGCCGAGGTCGCGCATTTCCAACGCCTTCTCGCATTTGGCCATGTAGTCGCGCGTCATCGGCAGCGTGTCGTTCTTCTTGGCGAGTTGGATCTGGAAGATGACCAGGTCCTGCCAGCGGAAGGCGGCTTCCGAGGCGGCGAGGTAGAATTCCCACATGCGGCAGAAGCGCTCGTCATAGATCGCCTTGGCCTTGTCGCGGTTGGCGGCAAAGCGCATGCCCCAGTGCTTCAGCGTCTCGGCATAGTGCAGCCTGAGCATCTCGATGTCGGTGACCACCAGGCCCGACTTCTCGATTGCCGGCATCACTTCGGAAAGGGCCGGGATGTAGCCGCCGGGGAAGATGTATTTACGGACGAAGGCACTGGTCGCCCACGGCACGCCGGAGCGGCCGATGGTGTGGAGCAGCATCACGCCGTCGGGCTTCAAGAGCGTCGCCGCCTTGTCGAAGAAGGTGCGGTAGTGGTTGACGCCGACATGCTCGAACATGCCGACCGAGACGATGTGGTCGAAGCGTTCGTTGAGCGCGCGGTAGTCCTTGAGGTCGAAATGCACCCGGTCCTGCAGGCCCATCGCATGCGCGCGGTCGGTGGCGACGCCATGCTGTTCGGTCGACAGCGTCACACCCTGAACATCGACGTCGAACGTCTTGGCGAGATAGAGACCGAGCCCGCCCCAGCCTGAACCGATGTCGAGCACCGTTTGTCCGGGCTTAAGCCTCAACTTGGCGGCGATATGGCGCTTCTTGGCGAGCTGCGCCTCGTCCAGCGTCATGTCGAGCTGTTCGAAATAGGCGCAGGAATACTGCATGTCCTCGTCGAGGAAGAGCTTGTAGAGCTCGCCGGACAGATCGTAGTGGCGCTGCACGTTGCGGCGCGAGCGCGAGGCGGTGTTGATCTGCTGCAGGCGGCGAAAGGCGTGGCGCAGACCCTCGATCGCCTTCGACCAGGTCGCGTCGATGCCGCCGCTGCCCATGTTCTGGAAAGCGATGCGCATCATGCCCAGCACCCCGCCCTCGAGGATGTCGAGCTCGCCGTCCATATAGGCCTCGGGCACGGCCAGCATCGGATCGAAGCTGATGGCGCGCTCGGCATGCGTGGTCTTGATGTGCATGTGCACGGGCTCGCCGCTGCCGTCGCCGAAAGTAACGGACGAGCCCTTCGGCCCGGTGACCTTGAGATTGCCCGTGCGCACCAGGCCGTCGAGAATGCGCTTCAAAAGAATATTCATGACCAAATGTCCCTCAGGGCAGGCTGACTTCCGCGCAAGGCCCGAAACGGTATCGGTATCGGGCGGGTCCTGCGCGAAAGTCACAGGTACTACGGCGTCATTTCTGCGTCCAAAGGACGCGCGACGCTATAGTCTGCCTCAAGATATAGGGGTTCGAAAAGTTCCATTTGGCATAAAAATGCCCGGGTCGTGTGCCCGGGCGTTAGTCCAGAAATTCTGGAGGCCTGCGAGCCGGAGCAGCGCTCCGGCCCTGTCGATCAGGTGTTGGCGATCAGGCGTTGTCTTCGCCGCTTTCGAATTCGGCGTTCGGGTCGAAGAAGTTCTCCGGCCGGGCGTTGTCGTTGATGTCCTCGCCATAGATGGCTTCGGCCGTCGTCAGCATCTCGCCCTTGGCCTGGCGCTCCGCCTCTTCAGCCGAGCGGGCGACGTTAAGCGTGACGGTGACCTCGACTTCCGGATGCAGCGCGATCGCCACATTGGTGAGGCCGATAGTCTTGATCGGCTGGTTGAGCTCGATCTGGTTGCGGTTGACGCTGAAGCCCTCGGCGGTCAAAAGCTCGGCGATGTCGCGGGTCGACACCGAGCCGTAGAGCTGGCCGGTCTCGCCGGCCGAGCGCACGACGATGAAGCTCTTGCCGTCGAGCTTCTCGGCGACCTGGCTGGCCTCCGACTTGCGCTCGAGGTTGCGGGCTTCGAGCTGGGCGCGCTGGCCCTCGAACTTCTTCTTGTTGGCTTCGTTGGCGCGCAGCGCCTTGCCCTGCGGGAGCAGGAAGTTGCGGGCGAACCCGTCCTTGACCTTGACGGTGTCGCCCATCTGGCCGAGGCGGGAAATGCGCTCGAGGAGAATGACTTCCATGGTTTCGTTCCTTCGGTTTGACGCCATCCGGGATGACGTCGGATTCTGTTGGAACAGGTCAGGAAGCAAGAGGGGCGTCGCCGCCGGTGTCGCTGTCCTGCCTGTCTGGCAGTTAGAGGTTCGTGGCCTCAACTCGGGATTTGAACCTGCCCTTGCGGCGCCCGTCGCCGTGGGGTCGAAGCGGGCGGCAAGCCGCCCGCGTCAATACTCTAGCTTAGCGAACCACGTAGGGCAGCAGGCCGAGGAAGCGGGCGCGCTTGATCGCCTTGGCGAGCTCGCGCTGCTTCTTCTGGCTGACGGCGGTGATGCGCGACGGCACGATCTTGCCGCGCTCGGAAATGTAGCGCTGCAGCAGACGCACGTCCTTGTAGTCGATCTTGGGCGCATTGGCGCCGGAGAACGGGCAGGTCTTGCGGCGGCGATGGAACGGGCGCCGGGTCGGGATCTGGTTGATGTCGACCATTATTCTGCACCCCCTTCAACGTTTTCGCGCGGACGGCGCGGACCACGGTCGCCGCCATCACGGTCGCCGAACGAACGCGGACCGCGATCACCGCGATCGCGATCGCCGAACGAACGCGGGCCACGGTCACGGTCGCCGAAGCCGCCGCGCTCGGAGCGCTCCTCGCGCTTCTGCATCATCGCCGAGGGGCCTTCCTCATGCGCCTCGACCTTGATGGTGAGGAAGCGCAGGACGTCTTCCGACAGGCCCATCTGGCGCTCCATTTCGTTGAGCGCGGCCGGCGGGCAGGTGATGTCCATCAGCGTGTAGTAAGCCTTCCGGTTCTTCTTGACCCGGTAGGTGAGGGACTTCAGTCCCCAGTTCTCGATCCGGCCGACCGATCCGCCATTGGCGGCGATGACGCCCTTGTACTGTTCGACAAGCGCATCGACCTGCTGCTGCGACAGGTCCTGCCGGGCAAGAAACACATGTTCGTAGAGAGCCATTATGTTAAGTGCCTTTCTTCGTTTCTCTCACCGGCCCTCGCGGCTAAGCCTCTGCAACTTGTCTGACCCGGTCGCGAACGAGCGGGGAAGAAAGGAGCATCACGAGACGGTCGAGAGCGGAGACACGGGAGGCCAAAAGCGCTTGTGGCTTCGTGACGTGGCGAATGCCACGGCCCTCCGTTCAGCCCCCAGCAAGGACCGGCAGATTGCGGGCGTCTATACAGCAATTCCCCAGGAAGGCAAGGGCGGGAGACAGGATCGACAATTCCACGATGCCGCAGGGCCGGAAATCTCCGGCGGTCCCGGATTGATGACAGGCTCAGCTCGTATGGGCGACGAGCGGCGCCACCGTCTCGGGGAAGAAGTCGGGCGCGGTATGACGCTTGCCGAACATCATATCGTACTGAATGAGTCGGAAATCGTTGATCTGCGGATCGATCTTCTTCTGCCTCGCCCAGTCGGGCGTCGCTTCGCCGGAGGGCGAAAGCAGAAGGTTGCGGTCGACCACCCGATAACGCTCGCGCAGCGCGCCGAGGAAGCCGGTGTAATAGGGATGCGTGATCCCGGCCGTGGTGAGGATATGGTAGGGCAGGAAGGCCGGGCTCACCGAGCCCAGGTTCTCCACCGGACCGGAGCGGTTCGACCAGATGATCAGTGGCGTGTCGTGATGCTCGAGCGCCGCCTCCGGCGTCGGCTCCCTGCGCGGCGCGACATTGTCCTTGAGGAAGCCGGTCTCGACATAGACGGGACCGAGCGGCGGCAGATGGTCGCCGAAGAAGGCGACGATGGTCGGCCGCTCGCGCTTCTTGGCCCATTCGATCAGCCGCTTAAGGCCGCGATCGGCATCGGCCGAGCCTTCGGCATAAGAGAGCAGCGATTCCCGCGCCCAGGTGCTGATCGGCGCATCGACCGAGTGGGTCGGATTGTAATAGCGGTAGGGTTCGTAAGGCCCGTGGTTCTGCAGGCTGACGGCGAACATGAACACCGGATCCTCGCTGGCATCGGCCTCGCGGATGATCTCGTCGGTCATCGCGGCGTCGGAGGCCAGCGGCCCGCGCTTTTCCATCGGCGGCAGCGTCTCTTCCGAGCGGAAGTCGCTGAAGCCGAAGTCGGCATAGACGGCGCCCCGGTTCCAGAACCAGTTGGTGCCCGGATGGATGGCGCGCGCCCGGTAGCCCTCGCTCTTCAGGAAGGTCGCCAGCGACGGCGTCGGCGTGCGCACATATTGCTGGTAGGGGATCGAGCCCGCCGGCAGGAAGGCGTTCGAGAAGCCTGTCAGCGCCTCGAACTCGATATTGGCGGTCATGCCGCCGAACTCCGGCGAGAACATCGAACCGGAGCGCAGCGCGCGCACCGTCGGGATCGGATCAGGCTTGATTCTGACGCCGGGAAGCTCGGTCGAATCCCAGAAGGATTCGCTCATCACCACGATGATGTCGGGCTTCTCGTCCGGCACCGAGGCGGTAACTTCGGGACGTACGATCGCGTCCATCGTCTTTTCGGAATAGCCGGGCGGCGCTGACACATGCGCCATCGGCACGTTCATCGCGAAGGCGAGCGCGAAGCCGTTGGAGGCGTAGTTCTCCTTCTGGTCCCACATGATCGGGATGATCTGCAGCCTGTCGCGCGTCCATGAGAAGGTGGCATAGTCCATGATCGAGACGAAGAAGGCGAGCAGCGGCACGGCGAGCGTCAGGCGCGCCAGCCGTCCCTTGCGGCTGAGGATCGGAACGCGGCGGCGCCAGACCCGCCAGCCATAGACGAGCAGTGTCAGACCCGCGACGATCGTCACCGCAAGCAGCGCGGCAGTCCACGGGCGCTCGCGCACCAGAAGCGGCATCAGCGCCATGATCTGGCGTGCGTAGAGGAAATCGGTGGGATAGAGCGGGTCGCCGAGATAGTGCGATTTCTGGTGACCGACAAAGGCCAGCGCCAACGTCAGCGGCGTGACGATCATCAGGCTCTGATGGCTGCGGCCAAGGACGGCGTCGAGGCCGATCAGCACCAGCGCAAAGACGATGATGGTTGTCCAGCCAGGCTTGAACGGCTGCAGGAAGAAGTCGACCGTGCCGAAGAAGTCGCCGCGCACGATCCATTCGATGGCGAACACCAGGAGCGCCGAGGCAAGCAGCGTGGCGAGGCCGTAACGGACGATAGGCCATCTCCGCCCCGGCAGATAGCCGGTGGACGGATCGTCTTCCAAGAATTGCGGCACGGGTTTGCCCGCGCCCTTCCTGATCCTTGCCACGTCGCTTCCCCCGGCCCTTGCCGCGCTTGCTTCCGTTCGCGCTTGGCGTCTTCCACACGCGTCACGCTTCTGTCATCGAAATGTCACGCAAAGCTAGCGCCTGTGGCGGAAATAAGAAGAGCCAGCAAACGATTCGTGAGCGGTTTTCATCAGGTGTGATCGCCAAAAAGCCTTTTGGAACAGGCAACTCGGCCGGTTTTCCGGCTGAAATGGGCGCCGAACTGGCGCCTGCGGGCTTGACTTGGTCGTCCGCCTTGCGTCAGAGGCAGGGAAAAACAAGCCGTTGGAGACGCTGAGATGGCCGTCGCATTCACCTTTCCGGGACAGGGCAGCCAGTCCGTCGGCATGGGCAAGGATCTCGCCGATGCCTTTCCCGAGGCCCGCCGCGTCTTCGAGGAAGTCGACGAGGCGCTTGGCGAAGGTTTGTCGAAACTGATCTGGGAAGGGCCGGAGGAGACGCTGACGCTGACCGCCAACGCCCAGCCGGCATTGATGGCGGTTTCGCTTGCGGCCTTGCGGGCGCTGGAATCGCGCGGCTTTTCGCTGAAGGACAAGGTGTCTTACGTCGCCGGCCATTCGCTCGGCGAATATTCGGCGCTTGCCGCGGCCGGCTTCGTCTCGATTGCCGACGCCGCGCGGCTGTTGCGCATCCGCGGCAATGCCATGCAGGCGGCGGTGCCGGCGGGCGAGGGCGCCATGGCAGCCATCATCGGGCTTGAGCAGGCCGGCGTCGAAGCCGCCTGCGCCGAGGCTGCCAAAGGTTCGGTCTGCCAGATCGCCAACGACAATGGCGGCGGCCAGCTGGTTATTTCCGGCGCCAAGGCGGCTGTCGAGCTGGCGGCGAAGCTGTGCACCGAAAAGGGCGCGAAGCGCGCGCTGATGCTGCAGGTCTCCGCCCCGTTCCACTCAGCACTGATGGCGCCGGCGGCCGAGACCATGCGCGAGGCGTTGGCCGGCGTGGCGAAGAACGCGCCGGTCGTTCCCGTCGTGTCCAACGTGACCGTCACGCCCACAGATGACCCGGATGAGATCGCCCGCCGCCTGGTCCAGCAGGTGACCGGCCGCGTGCGCTGGCGCGAGACGGTGGAATGGTTTGGCGCCAACGGCGTAGCGACGCTTTACGAAGTCGGCGCCGGGAAAGTGCTGTCGGGCCTCGCGCGGCGTATCAACCGCGACATCGCCACCGCCGCCATCGGCACGGCAGCGGAGATCGATGCGGCGCTGGCGGCATTGGGCTAGGAAGATCGAACCATAGGTGCGACATGGCCGGATCAAAGCCAGGCCGGAGCAGAGTCCAGCGCGATTTCGAAGAGTATGAAGACTATCGCCTCTCAGCCGAGGTCGTGGAGCGGATCCGGCTTGGCAAGGAAGATATCCTTAAGGCCCAAGATTTCTGGCATGGCTTGGACGATTTAACGTATACGGAACACACATCGCTCGGGGCGTATTCGCGAAAATGAGGTTGGAAAAATGTTCGAACTGACCGGCCGCAAGGCGCTCGTCACCGGCGCATCGGGAGGCATCGGCGAGGCGATTGCCAGGGTGCTGCACAGCCAGGGCGCCATCGTAGGCTTGCACGGCACCCGTGTGGAGAAGCTGGAAGCCCTGGCCGGCGAGCTCGGCGAGCGCGTAAAGCTGTTTCCGGCGGACCTGACGAACCGCGACGCGGTCAAGGCGCTTGGCCAGAAGGCGGAGGCCGACCTCGAAGGCGTCGACATCCTGGTCAACAATGCCGGCATCACCAAGGACGGCCTGTTCGTGCGCATGTCGGATGCCGACTGGGACCAGGTTCTGGAGGTGAACCTCACCGCCGTGTTCAGGCTAACGCGCGAGTTGACGCATCCGATGATGCGCCGCCGCCATGGCCGCATCATCAACATCACGTCCGTGGTCGGCGTCACCGGCAATCCCGGCCAGACCAACTACTGCGCCTCCAAGGCCGGCATGATCGGCTTTTCCAAGTCGCTGGCGCAGGAGATCGCCACCCGCAACATCACCGTCAACTGCGTCGCCCCGGGCTTCATTGAATCGGCCATGACCGGCAAGCTCAACGACAAGCAGAAGGAAACGATCATGGCGGCGATCCCGACCAGGCGCATGGGCACCAGCGCCGAGGTCGCCTCGGCCGTCGCCTATCTCGCTTCCAATGAGGCGGCTTACGTCACCGGCCAGACCATCCATGTCAATGGCGGCATGGCGATGATCTGAGAACGGTCAGCGACATTCGCTAAGCAAACTGATCGCTGCTTCCGTCCCTCGGTCTCAATAAGTGACCGTGACGACCACCGTGTCGGTGTAGACGCCAACTGACGGCGTTACCTGTGGCGGCACGCGGCCATAGACAGTCAGGTTCTGCGCTACCCCGATTCCGGTTCCGGGGACCGTGCTGCCAGGCGTCGACGAGTCGCCCCAAGGTTGAGTCCGATTAACATCCTTGTATAGGCCATAGGTCACGGTTTCCGCACCCTTCGACATCTTGCGCGCCGTCGGAGGCGAGCCGGTGGTGCCGCCGTTCAGCGAGACGGTATACGCTGCCGCTGGCGTGCAGGTGACCGAAACCTGGCCGGTGGCGTCGACATTGGCACTGAGTGTTCCTGTCGATCCGAAATCGATGTTCTGGGTCGACACGAGGCAATTGGCTGCGACCGTAGCATTTACGGTGAAGGTTGGACTTGGAGCTAGGATACCGGCACCCGAACCACAATCGTTGCCGGTGCTGTAGCGATAGCGGAACTCGACATCTGCACCGGAAAACGTCGACAGATAGATTCCGGGCGGCACCGTTCCCTGGCTACCAAATGCGGCGCCATAAATGGTCGCAGTGCCTGTGGCCGTGCCCAAAGTATTCGGCGTCAACGCCAAAGCCGGCGGGCGGGAGGCATATGCCCATGCATAAGAGCCCCACACCACGCTGCGCGCCGAATCCGAATAGAGCTGATAGTTGAGGGTGTTGGCGCCGCTCAACATCTGGCGGGCCGTCGCAGACGTTGCGCCTCCGGTGCCGGCCCCGAGATTCGGGCAAATCAGGATGCGCTGGCCTGCGGTACCGGTGCAATTCATGCTGATTGTCGCCGTCGAGTTGGTTTGGCTGGTCAACAGCGTATCGACCGGGCCGAAGTCCATGCTGGAAACGCCAAAGGCGCAGCTTTGCGCCCAGGCGAGCGAAGGAATCGGTGCGATGGCTGAGAGGATGATAATGCGCAAGAGAATGACGGTGCGGAGCATTTCTTCTCCTGTTTTCAGCGGCAGGCTACGTCCTTGATTGCCACCTGCTGACCTGGCTGGGGCTTGTAGGGGAAGTCGGCCCGGCATGAGGTACCGTCCAGGCGATCGACCACGACGGCGTTCTGGGAGTTGAGGCCGCGAATGTAGGCTTGACCGTCATAGCCGATGACGAACTCTTCCGAGCCACCTTCGATACGACCTTTCAGGCCGGCCTCCAATGGCTCGCCGTTGCTGTCGACCAGGGTGACCAGCGCCGCTTTCGGCGCTTCCGAGACCCCGAACTTCACTACCACGCCGCTGCGATCGGCCGGCATCACGACTTCCTTGGTGGCCGGAACATCCGCATCGACCGGCAGGTTCTTGGGGTCGATCGAAACCGTGTTCGGCTCATAGGAGTTGAGGCCGGGGACCAGAATACGCCCTTGCCGATTGGTCTTTCCCACCGGCCGGTTCTGGAATTGGACATCGACATCGGGCGCACCGACCTCGACGACGGCGAAAGCATCGTCGATACGGTTGGTTGCAAAGACCCCGCCGCCTGCCACGGCAATCGCACCGTCCATTTGCGCGGTCGCCCGAACATCCTTGCCGTATTGTTGAACGCCGGCCTCGAAGCGCGCGAAGGGCGAGCGGTAGCTCGCCGCGGCCGAACGGTTAGGCGTGTCGCCTTCCGAGGTTCGTACCCGCCAGCCAATGCTGCCCTCTTCCAGCCGCTCCGACTTGGCGATGTCCGCCACGACATTCAGACCATCAGGTCCCTGCTCGACCCCTGCGGAGGCCGTGATATCGTCGCCGAACGGGATGGAGACCCCTGCGAAGATACCGAAACTGCCGCGATCCTCGAGGTCGGTAAAAGCCGTGGCATAGAGGCTGCTTCGTTTGAATATCTGCTGGTTGTAGGAAAGGCCGACAATCTGGCTCTTCTGGCCTTCGGCACTTTCGAGATGCGTGTAGGAGAGATTGAGGCTCGAAAAGTCGAGCGGCGTCGGAACGCTGAGAGTGACCTGGTCGATCGCGCGAGGAACGCCTGCGCTGAAGATCGGAACATTGTCGACATCGGAAAACGTTGGTTCGGCTGTCACCGAGGCGATGTCCTCATAGTCGCCGAAGGCGCGCTGAATTCGGCCGTAGATCGACCAGCCTTCGTAGCTCATCTCCAGCGATGCGTTCACAAGCGAGCCGGTGCGCCCGCCATGATGGCTGCCGGCAACCGCAACCGAAGCCGCGCCATAGGGTCCAAGCGGAAAGGCAGCGCCAACTCCGCCATTGATCAAATCTTCGCCGCCCTCTGCATGGCCCTCAAGTGTCAGCCAGTTGGTGAGACCGTAGCGCGCGGTGGCGACGCCAAACACTCGGCTGTCATAGTCGTCGGATTCGATGCCGAAATTGCGCCGTGGAAATCCAATCTCTGCCGAGAAATCGAGCAGACCCTGGCCCAGCATGTCGCTGGACGTATAGAAGGGGAGCCTGGTTGTGGTCTCCCGGCCGAGACTGTCCCTCAGGACAACCTGCGCTTCCCCGGCGCCGGCAAACACCGGCAGGTTGGTGATCTGGTAGGGGCCGGCCGGGATGTTGCCGGTGTAGGTGCGGACGTTCTGGGTGTAGACTTCGAGCGTCGAGGGTACGGCCGCGGTCCCTCCAAAGGAGGGCAGCGGCAACGTGACCAGATCGGGTCTCAAGGCGAAGTTGCGCTCAGCCTGGATGCCGCCGAGGTAGACGGGCCGCGTCCAGGAAAGTCCGCCGGAGATGAAATCCCCAACCCGATAGGTCATCAGGCGTTTCGGGTCGGAGTAGCTCCAGGTCGTGTTGAGTCGTGTAAATCCTCCAAATTCTCCATCCGAATAACCGGCGATAAAATTCTGGCTGAGCGTGCCGAATGGGCTGAACAGACGTGCGTCGAAGCCGCCCGAGATGCTCTGGAACAGATCGACGTCCTTTTCGAACAATTGGTTGGAGCTCGCGAAAAGCGAATAATTAAGCACTGCGCCATAACCGGACTGCGGCTGAATCCGGTCTTCTTTCTCACCCCCGCCAACGTCGACGATGCGAGCGGCGCGCCCCTCGTTCGTGGTAGTGACGTAAAGGCGTTGGGTTGCTTCGTCGATGCGATAGAACACGCCGGGCAGCCGATCCAGCCGGATCAGACCGTTACCGTCTGCAGCGCTCTCTACCGGCTTCAGGCCGACCTGTGTCAGCTCGTCCGGGGTTGCTGCGAAGCCACCGTCAGGCAATTGCGTGAAGGTGCCGATCAGCTCCGTCGAGACGTCATTGATGAACACCTCGAGATAAAGGTCGCGGCGTTCCGTTTGGGCGGGAGCGGGCTCCGCAATTTGGGATTGCGAATCCTGCGCGTTCGCCGGCAGGAGAGGAAGAAAAGTACCTGCAACGACGATCGCGATCCTACTGCCCTTTGATCGCAACTGGAGCATTGAATGGTCCAAAGTCGCTCTGTGCCTTCAACGCGACAGAGCTTCCGGACAGCGATCTGCTGCTGCCGATCGGCCATTGCATGGTGGCGCCGCCCAACACGTAGCCGACAAGTCCGTTGCGGCTTCCAAGCTTTTTGCCGGCTTGCGTCAGATTGACATTGGACAGCCTCAGGCGGCTTTCACCGTTGTTGCGCGCCGTCAGCACGAGGCTTCGGCCTGTCCGCGACAGGCTGAACGATACGTCAGGGCCCTTTGTGTCCGGGTTGCGAAAGAAAACCGGCACGGAATAACGAAGCACCAGGGTGACCGTGCCGGCCTTCCTTCGCGATGGATCGGGCAATTCGTCCACCAGCACGCGGTAGCTCTCCTCGGAGCGTATGGGGGCTTTGCTCGGGCGGACGATGCGAACCACGTAGTCGGCGTTTGGCCCGAGTTGCGTCGAGGGTGGGCTGGCCACCACATCCGAGGTTGGCTCAAGCTTCTCGACACCGTCCGCCTGACTCCATCTGAAAACGCGAAGCTGCACGTTGATCGGCTGCCTGGCATCGTTGTGCAGATTGAGCACGGCGGCGCTGTCGGGGGCGATCAGCTCCAGACTGGTCGGGGCTACTCTGAGAGAGGCTGCCTGTGAAACGCTCGCGCACAGCAGGAAGAGTGCCGCGGCACCAATGCGTGACAGCAAGGGTCGCATGTCGTTCCTCCGTCGGAATGGTCAGTAGGTTACGGTGATCGCAACCGTGTCCGTGTAGACGCCTGCGGCCGGTGTTGCCTGCGGTGGCACTCGCCCATAAACAGTCAGGTTCTGGACATTGCCGGTGCCGGTCCCGGCGACCGTATCTGTGCCGATTGTGTCCCCCCACGGCTGGGTGCGCCCGCTATCGCGATAGAGAGTATAGTTGACCGTGGCAGCGCCCGGCCCGGTCATTTTGCGAACCGCAACAGTCGCGCCGGCGCCGGCGCCGGCACTCAGACCAACGTTGTAGGTCTGACCCGACGTGCATTGCACGCCGATGGTGCTGGTCTGGTCGACATTGGTGTCGATGACGCCTTTCGAGCCGAAATCCAGGTCGCTCGCGGTCTGGACCTTGCATTCGGCCGTAATGGTGATTCGAACCGTCATGTTGCCTGTAGCGACCGCCGCGACGGCAGGGCCCGCGAGGAATGATTGGCACAGGATAACGGCCGAAGCAGCCAAGGGTAGGATGCGCATCCGGTGCTCCGTCCTCAGGGCCTCCTTTCAACCAGAAAGCCCGGCAGCCAGTACCCGCCCCATATATATCCTCCTATGCCACAGTAGGCATAATGTTTCAATCAAGACCTATGTTGCGACGTGTAGAAACCTTTGCCTGTGCCGCATGATCTGCTCACTTCGATGAAACAGACGCCGAGCGACTAAACTCCAGGAGACTTTTTCTTTCGAGTCTGATTCGCTCTTTCATTGATATTTTTGTGCTGCAATATTAGAGTGTTGGAAAATGATGTATTAGAGTATTATAAAATATGAAATCGGCAGAGACACTCCCTTTGGGTTTTGTTGCATGACCATGATGAAGCCGCCTACGGCGGCATGGCGATGATCTGACGGACCTTGTTGATAATTCTACCCTGCCGGTCATCTGCCACGATTATCTGGCTTCCGGTGCTCGCCTGCTGCAGGTACGCGCCGCTCCGGTCCTCGAAAACTGCACCATATGACTCGGCAGGGCGAATTCCGAACAAGGTCGGGTGGGCTGTGAAAACAGCCATTTCGGCTTGGACGCCCGCCATTTTTCGTGTAATGCGGCCGGCAACCCGGCGGTTCGGGCAAAAACCGGTCCTGTGGCGTTGCGTTTCCCGCAAGACCATCTTTCAGCTTGATTAGCGGCAATCGGCCCGCTAACGAAGACAACACAATGTAAGACGAGGATGCCCAAATGAGTGACACCGCAGAGCGCGTCAAGAAGATCGTCATCGAGCATCTCGGCGTCGATGCCGACAAAGTGACGGAGCAGGCGAGCTTCATCGACGATCTGGGCGCGGACAGCCTCGATACGGTCGAACTTGTCATGGCGTTCGAAGAAGAATTCGGCGTCGAGATTCCGGACGACGCCGCCGAGACCATCCTGACCGTCGGCGATGCCGTGAAGTATATCGACAAGGCCTCGGCCTGAGGCTTTCCGCGGGCATCACCGGGGAGGACCTGCGATGAGGCGTGTCGTCGTCACGGGCCTTGGCCTGCTTTCGCCGTTCGGCATGGGTTTCGAGCACAGCTGGAAGGAATTGCTTTCCGGCCGCAGCGCCGCCCGCCGCGTCACCGAATTCGAGGTGGACGACCTTGCCTGCAAGATCGCCCACGTCGTTCCGCGCGGCGACGGCTCCAACGGCACGTTCAATCCCGAGGCTGTGCTCGAGCCGAAGGAACTGCGCAAGATCGGCGACTTCATCCTCTACGGCATCGCGGCCGCCGACGAGGCTCTGGCCGATTCCGGCTGGAAGCCCGAGACGCATGAGGATCAGTGCGCTACCGGCGTGCTGATCGGTTCCGGCATCGGCGGCATCGACGGCATCGCGGAGAACGCGATGATCCTGAAGGAGCGCGGTCCGCGCCGCATCAGCCCGTTCTTCATCCCCGGACAGATCATCAATCTGGTCTCCGGCCAGGTTTCCATCCGGCACGGGCTGAAAGGCCCGAACCATGCGGTCGTCACCGCTTGCTCGACCGGCGCTCACGCCATCGGCGACGCCGCGCGGTTGATCATGTGGGGCGACGCCGACGTCATGGTGGCAGGCGGCGCCGAGGCGCCGGTCACGCGGCTCTCCATGGCAGGGTTCGCTGCATGCCGGGCGCTCTCCACCGAGCGCAACGACACGCCCGAAATCGCGTCGCGTCCCTATGACCGCGACCGCGACGGCTTCGTCATGGGCGAGGGCGCCGGCGTCGTCATCCTGGAAGAGCTCGAGCACGCCAAGGCGCGTGGCGCCAAGATTTATACCGAGGTCACCGGATATGGGCTGACCGGTGACGCCTATCACATCACCGCTCCGGCCGAGGACGGCGACGGCGCGTTCCGCTGCATGACGGCGGCGCTGAACCGGGCGAAGCTCTCACCCGCCGACGTCGACTACATCAACGCGCATGGCACCTCGACCATGGCCGACACGATCGAGCTCGGCGCCGTCGAGCGGCTGGTCGGCAATGCCGCTTCGAAGATATCGATGTCGTCGACCAAGTCGTCGATCGGCCATTTGCTGGGCGCCGCTGGCGCCGCGGAGGCGATCTTCTCGATCCTCGCCATCCGTGACAACATCGCCCCGGCCACCATCAACCTCGACAATCCGGAACGCGAGACGGCGCTCGATCTCGTGCCGAACAAGCCGCGCCAGCGCCAGATCGATGTGGCGCTGTCGAACTCGTTCGGCTTCGGCGGCACCAACGCCTCGCTCGTCTTCCAACGTTACAATGGCTGAGCAGCCAGCAAATCGGCAGGTCAGCCACTTGCCGTCATTTTTGCCAAATTTGCCCCTACGCTTCGGCTAGGGGATTCGTTGCAAGATCAGACGGTAGGGCGCCATGAATACAAATCCGGGCGACGGCGGGGAATTCGGACAGCGTCAGACGCAAGGGCCGATCGTGCCCAAGACAGCCGCCGAGGCCCTGCGGCCCGAGGCCGGCACCCCGCCGCCGTCGAAACGCTCCCGCGCCTCGCGCAGCCAGGTCGTCGTGTTCCTGAATTTCTTCCTTTCGGTGGTTATCCTTCTCGTTCTCGCCTCGGGTGCTGCGCTCTACTTCGGCATGCAGGCTTTCGTTGAGCCGGGCCCGTCCGCCAGCGGCGACACCTTCATGGTCAAGCCGAATACCGGCGTGCAGGAGATCGCCGACCAACTGGAACGTCGCGGCCTGGTCAGCGATGCGCGAATCTTCAGACTTGGCGTTCGCGCCACCGGCAATGACGCTGCGCTGAAGGCCGGCGAATACGCCATCAAGCCGCGCGCCTCGATGCGCGACATCATGGAGCTGTTCAAGAGCGGCAAGTCGGTGATGTATTCGCTGACCATCCCGGAGGGGCTGACGGTCGAGCAGGCGCTGCAGCGTGTGGCCGACCAGGAGGCGCTGACCGGCGACATGCCGGTGACCATGCCGCCGGAGGGCAGCATCGCGACCGACACGCTGCGCTTCACCCGCGGCGCCACCAGGCAGCAGATGATCGACAAGCTGGTCGCCGATCAGAAGAAGCTGGTCGAGGACGTCTGGGCGCATCGCTCACCCGACCTGCCGATCGCCAACATGGAGGACTTCGTCGTCCTGGCTTCGATCGTCGAGAAAGAGACCGGCAGGGGTGATGAGCGCTCGCGCGTCGCCGCCGTTTTCCTCAACCGGCTTGCCAAGGGCATGCGGCTGCAGTCCGACCCGACCATCATCTACGGCCTGTTCGGCGGCAAGGGCAAACCGGCCGACCGGCCGATCTACCAGTCCGACATCGACAAGCAGACGCCCTATAACACCTATCTGGTCAAGGGGCTGCCGCCGACGCCGATCGCCAATCCGGGCCGCGCGGCGCTGGAGGCAGTGGCCAATCCGTCGAAGACCGACGACCTCTATTTCGTCGCCGACGGCAATGGCGGCCATGTCTTTGCCGCGACGCTGGAAGAGCACAACCAGAACGTCGCCCGCTACCGGGCGCAGCAGAAGAAGCAGGCCGACGACGCGGCCAAGGCCTCCGGCCAGACGACGGCGCCAGCCGCTCCCGACGACAATGCCGACGGTGGCAATAGTGGCGCTGACAGCGGCGAGAATGGCGACGCCGCCCAATAGGCTGCAGCCTTGCCGGTTCTGTTCGCCTCCTTTGACGCCGGGCCGTATTCATGTTTTGAGGGGATATCCGATGCCTGGCCGAAGGTCGGGTGTCATATGGGGTATGCACGTTCGGGCAATCGCGCCCGGACCTGCGACAGGGGTGACAGGTATCATGGACGTGCAGAGCATGACCGGGTTCTCGCGCGCCGTCGCTGAACGCGACGGCACGTCGATTGCCTGGGAAGTGAAATCGGTCAACGGCAAGAGCGTCGAGGTGAGGCTGAGGCTGCCGCAGGGCTTCGACCGGCTGGAACCCGCTGTTCGGCAGACCGTGCAGAAGCGCTTCGCGCGCGGCAATTTCCAGGCGACGCTGACCGTCGGCCGCGCCGCCGCGCAGCAGGCGCAGCCGGTGGTCAACGAGGCTTTCCTGAAGGATCTGGCGGGCCTTGCCAAGCGCCTGCAGGAGCAGTTCGGCACACAGCCCGCCACCGCCGACGGACTGCTTGCGCTGCGCGGCGTCCTCGACATTCCGGAAGCCGTCGAGACGGAGGAGGAGCGGGCTGCCCTCGATGCCGCGATCCTGTCGGCGCTGGGGACGGCGCTCGCCGGGCTGGAACAGGCAAGGCGAAGCGAAGGCGCCGCGCTGCGCATGCTGTTGTCCGGCCACATCGACGCCATCGAGGCGCTGACGCTGAAGGCCGAGGCCGACCCGTCGCGCGAGCCGGCGGCGATCCGTGAACGCATGGCCGAGCAGGTCCGCCTGCTGATGGATGCGTCGGCCAATCTCGACGCGGTGCGGCTGCATCAGGAAGCAGCGTTCCTCGCCACCAAGGCCGACATCCTCGAGGAGATCGACCGGTTGAAGACGCATGTCGCATCGGGTCGTGCGTTGCTGGACAGCGGCGGCGCCGTCGGCCGCAAGCTCGATTTTCTGGCGCAGGAATTCAATCGCGAATCGAATACCTTGTGCTCCAAGTCGAACGCCGCCGCGGTGACCGCGATCGGGCTGGAGCTCAAGGCGGTGGTCGACCAGTTTCGCGAACAGGTCCAGAATCTGGAGTGACGGGAATGGTTGCCAAGGAGCCGACGGCTGCGAGGGATTTGGGATCCCGCATCCGCCGCCGCGGGCTGATGCTGGTGCTGTCGTCGCCGTCGGGCGCCGGCAAGTCGACGATCGCGCGCAATCTTCTGGAAAGCGATTCGAGCCTGGAGCTGTCGGTCTCCGTCACCACGAGGCCGCGCCGCGGCTCGGAGATCGAAGGCGTCCACTACCATTTCCGCACCATGCGCGAGTTCGAGCGGCTGCGCGATTCCGACGCGCTGCTGGAATGGGCGGAAGTGCATGGCAACTATTACGCGACGCCGCGCGAGCCGGCGGAAATAGCGCTGGCCGAAGGCCGCGACATGCTGTTCGACATCGACTGGCAGGGCGCCCAGCAGCTCAAGGAGAAGATGCGCGCCGACATCGTCTCGATCTTCATCCTGCCGCCCTCGATGAAGGAATTGAAAGCGCGCCTGAAGCGCCGCGCCGAGGACCAGGAGCAGGTCATCGAGACCCGGCTGAAGAATGCCCGCGTCGAGATCGAGCACTGGAAGGAATACGATTTCGTCATCGTCAACGATGACCTCGACCGCGCCTTCGCCGAGGTCCGCGCCATCGTCACCGCCGAGCGGCTTCGGCGCGACAGACGGCCTGGCCTGTTCGACTTCATCTCGGGATTGCTGGACGAGAAGACGGAATAGGCGTCGTCCCCTAACGATTGGCTATATCCAAGATGAGGCGCGCCAGCGGCGCCTCATCACCCGCAAAGCTCTCGATCATCGCGTGAAGGACACGCTCGCGCTCGAGCATATCGGCATTGAACGGGAATCCTGTGTTCTCCATCAACATCGCCAAGAAGGTGAGCTGTGTGCGGCCATTGCCTTCTCGGAAAGGATGAATGGCATTGATTTCGGCCAGGAAGTGCGCCGCCCGAACAGCGAAGCCTTTGATGCCGAGCCCACGAAGATGATCAGCATCTGCCAACTCTTCGAAGATTCTGCGCATCTCCCGGTCGATGTACTCGGGGTAGCAGAACCAATTGCCGCCTTTGCCGATGCGAATCGTGCGAACCTCGCCGGCCCATTCATAAACGTCCTGGAACAGGTGATGATGAACGGCTTTGTAGTGGCCGTAGTCCAAGTTGCCGACAGGAACCTGTTCATCGGCTCTGGTCAGGAAGAGCGCCAACTCGAATTCGTCGAGTTCGGCCTGGTCCTCAATATTCAGCTTATTGCGAAGAACTGTCGTGCCCGGGTAGCAAAGCGGATCTTCTTCAGCGGCGTAGACCACCTATGATCCTATTTCTTGCGGGATGCCTGTTCCTTGATCAGTGTTCTGCGTTCGTCGCCGCTCAGACCGCGCGCACGGCCTTCCCTCAGAATAGCGGCCATTCGGTGTGACAACCTGAGGCCCTCAACGGCGCTGATTTTTTCACCCCTGTCACTGGTCAGGATAAACTGACCACCTTGGGTCGAGCGAGCGGTGGCAGGTTTCTTTTTCATGCAATGACATTATCATGCCCGATGATTTCCGGGCAATCGCGTGGTGCGTCACGAGCCAATTCCCTCGACCAGAATGAGGTTGCGGCTGAGCGCGGCATCGCGGACCTCTAGTGCCGCCGCGTATTCTGGAGAGCGGTACCAGCGTCGTGCACTCTCCATGTCGGGGAATTCGACGACGATCAGCGGACCCGGCATCCAGTTGCCTTCCAGCTTCTCCACTTGCCCACCGCGTACCAGATAGCGCCCGCCATGCCGCGCAATGGAGGTCGCGGCACGGGTCCGGTAGGATTCGATTGCTTCCGTGTCACGGATTGTGACATCGGAAATGACATAGGCAGGCATCTTGTGCTCCAGGCTTGTTCGCCTGCCTATCTAAGTCGCCGCTTCCGACTTTCCAGCCAAATGCCCTGACTGTTGCAACGCATTCGTCAGCCGCACGAACTCCTCCACGCTGAGCGTCTCGGCGCGGCGGGTCGGGTCGATGCCGGCGCGGGTCAGCAGCGCCTCTCCACCGAGGCTTTTCACGCTTTGCCTGAGCATCTTGCGGCGCTGGCCGAAGGCGGCCTCGGTGACGCGGCCAAGCCTCCTGCCGTCGGCGGGCAGGGGGGATTGACGCGGCACCAGATGCACTACCGAGGAGGTTACCTTGGGCGGCGGGGTAAAAGCCTGCGGGGGCACGTCGAAGGCGATTCTTGCCTCGGTGCGCCAGCCGGCAAGCACGCCGAGCCGGCCGTAGGCGTCGCTGCCCGGGCCGGCGGTGATGCGCTCGGCCACCTCGCGCTGGAACATCAGCGTCATCGATTGATAGAAGGGCGGCCACTCGGCCACCGTCAGCCAGCGGATCAGAAGCTCGGTGCCGATATTGTAGGGCAGGTTGGCGGCGATCTTCACCGGGCCGCCATCCGCCGTGCGGGCGAGCGCGGCGAAATCCGTCTTCAGCGCATCGCCGGGAATGACCTCGAGCCGGCCGGGATAATGGCTGGAGACCTCCGCCAGCGCCTCCAGGCAGCGCTCGTCGCGTTCGATGGCGATCACGCGCCGTGCGCCGTTGAAGAGCAGCGCCCTGGTCAGCCCGCCGGGGCCGGGGCCGACCTCGATCACCGTCGCCTCGCCGAGCTCGCCGGCCGCGCGCGCGATCTTGCTCGTCAGATTGAGGTCGAGCAGGAAGTTCTGGCCGAGCGCCTTCTTCGCCTGCAAGCCGTGGCGCTCGATCACTTCGCGCAGCGGCGGCAATCCGTCGATGGTCGTGCGCCCCCCGTTCAATCGAGCCTCATGCGGCCGCGGCCTGGCGGCCGCTGTCGGCGAGCCGGCGCGCTAGCCTCAGCGCCGCGATCAGGCTGTCGGCACGCGCAATGCCCTTGCCGGCGATGTCGAAGGCCGTGCCATGGTCGGGCGAGGTGCGGATGAAGGGCAGGCCGAGCGTCACGTTGACGGCCTCGTCGAAAGCCAGCGTCTTGGCCGGGATCAGCGCCTGGTCGTGATACATGCAGAGCGCGGCGTCATAGCCCGCGCGTGCCCGCGGATGGAACATGGTGTCGGCCGCCAGCGGTCCGACTGCGTCGATGCCTTCGCTTTTGAGCGCCTCGACGGCCGGAAGGACGATGGACAGATCCTCCGAGCCTATAGTGCCGCCCTCGCCGGCATGCGGATTGAGCCCGGCAATGGCGAGCCGCGGCCGCGCGATGCCGAAGCGGCTTTTGAGATCGGCGGCGGTGATGCGCCCGGTGGCCACGATCAGCACCGTCGTCAGGACCTTCGGCACCTCGGCGAGCGGGATGTGGATGGTGACCGGAACGGTGCGCAGCTCTGGTCCGGCAAGCAGCATCACCGGCGTCACCTCGGCGCCAGTGTGGCGCGACGCCAGATGCGCCAGATATTCGGTATGACCGGGAAAGCGAAAGCCGGCATCGTAGAGTGGCTTCTTGGCGATCGGACAGGTGACCACCGCGGCGGCGTGGCCGGCGAGGCAGTCGGCGACGGCGCGGTCGATCGCCTCGATGGTGCCCGCGGCATTGGCCGGGTTCGGTTTTCCGGGGCTGTCCTGATGGCGGGCATGAAGCGGCACCACGGGCAGCGCGCGGGGAAAATGATGCACCGCTTGCCCCGGCAAGGTTTCGACGATCGCCACGGCAGCACCGGTCTCACGCGCGCGGGCCTCGATCAGGGCCGGGTCGGCGAGCAGGTAGAAAGGCGGCACGCCGGCGCTGTCGCCAGCCTGCCAGGCGGCGATGGCGATCTCGGGCCCGACGCCGGAAGGATCGCCGACGCTGAGCGCCAGCGGCGCATCGGTCCTGCGCATGTTCATGTCATCCTGCGCGGTGCCGTGCCTGCTTGAGGGCAGGGCAGCGGGCTGCAGCCTTGTTCTGTCACGCGCCAAAACCCCGCCGGTCTAGAGCAATTCCAGGAAAAGTGCGAAGCGGTTTTCCGTCCGGAATTGCGGAAAAGCAAATACTTAGAGCAATTCCAGGAAAAGTGCGAAGCGGTTTTCCGTCCGGAATTGCGGAAAAGGGAATGCATGGAGCAATTCCAGGGAAAGTGGGAAGCGGTTTTCCGTCCGGAATTGCGGAAAGGAAATGCATGGAGCGGATCGGCGCAAAATGCCGAACCGCTCTAGCGTTCGACGATCTTGGCCTTCTTGCGCAGTTCGTCGACATATTTCTTGCTGAGCTCGTCGGCGTCCTTGTCGTTGCCGCCCTCTGCCTGGAACACCATCTGCGCGGCCTTGTCGTCGGAAACCTCGCGCGAGGAGCATATGCCGATGAATTCGACGCCGCGCTCGGTCTCGCGCGTCGGCGTCGCGCCGCCGACCTTGGTCGCCTTGATCTGCTCAGCCCAGTCGGACGGCAATTGCGGTGCCAGCACCCGGCCGAGATCGCGCACCGTGACGTCCAGCAGTCCCTTGGCGAATTCGCGTGTGGTGTTGCAGCCGTTGAAGCGGGCGCGCATGGCATCGGCCTCGCGCTTGCGCTTGGCGAGCGTGGCGGCGCGCTCGGAGGCCGGCACGACGAAGATGACCTGCTGCAGCATGTATTCCATGGCGGTCGGCTTGGAGCCGCCCTTGTCCAGCATGCGGCGGACCGCGTCCTGCTCGGTCACCGAACCGCCCTCACCGGAACGGTAGCGTGCGCCAAGCGCCTGGTTCCAGGCCATCTGCGCGCGGATGAATTCCTTGAAATGCTCCTTGGTGACACCCGATTGCGACATGACCGCATCGAGCTTGGCCAGCGGCATCTTGTTGTTGGAGGCAAAGCGCTGATAGGCGGCGTCGACCTGCTGGTCGGTGATGCGGATGCCGAGCCGCTTGGCCTCGGCAAGGCGCAGCGTCTGGTCGATCATTTCCTGCGCCGCATCGCCTTTCTTGCGCTGCAGTTTGAAGAATGCGGCGCGGTGCGCGATGTCGCCGGTGGTGATCGGTATGTTGTTGACGACATATTTGATCTGGCTGGCGAAAGCCGGCGGCGCCATTGCCGTGATCGAAACCGAGGTCGCAGCCACCAGCAGCGCGAATCCTGCCGAAAACAGGTATTTCCTCATCTCACCTTCCCAATTCTTATCCGCCACGACGGCGCGGCACGTCCTCCGAACGCATGCGCTATGTGGTCGACCCCATGCCCGTCCTATGCGGCGAAACAATGTCGCCGGCGCATGACCCGGGAATCAAACCCATTTTCGGAGGATCATGCGCCAAATCAAGGCCCACATATCGTCCCGCGCCGAAGCGGCGCGCAACACGGTGGCCCGCGCCGGCCTCCGCTTACTGGATCGTGTCGACGGCGGCGGTCGACGAGCCGAAATCGCCGAGCGTGCGGAACGACAGGTTGAAGCCGATATTCTGCGACACTTCCTTGGTGACCGTATCGCGCGTTTGCGAGAACGTCATCACATAGGTGAAGCAGGAATCGTTGTAGGCGAAGCCGACACCGTCCTTGACCAGGACGCTTGTCTGTAGATCGTAGGTGCCGGTACCGAAAACCCGCCAGCTCTCCGCCAGATGCGTCGAGGCGCCGAGCGTGACCTCGTGGCGGTCCGTGGTGAAGCCGTAGAGCGGTTGCGCCTGGATGAAGGCATATTTGGCGCTCAGCGAAACCGGCAGGCCGGAATAGGCGGCCTTGACCTCCGCGCGCCTGACCTCGAAGGTCTGCTCGTCGAAACGGCCGCTGAGCGAGCCGGAGAAGCCGCTCGGGCTGTTGAAGCCGACAAGGCCGACATAGTCGGATTTCGCGGTCTGCAGGCCCGAATAGGCGCCGACATTGACGAGGTCCGGCGCATCGAACGAGTTCTCGCCGCCCAATTGGTACGACTGGCCGAAGATGGCGTTGGTGCCCCAGCCATTGTCGTAAGCGCCGGAATAGCGCACGCCGACATTGGCCCGCGTGCCGCCCTCTATGCGATCATAGCCGGAGAACTTGTCGCGCTCGAACAGCGTGGTGGCGTCGAAGACGAAGCTCTGCGCGTCTTCGTTTGGAACCGCGAGCCCACCGACATACTGTTCATTCGGGCGCACGAAAACCTGCGCCGTCGGCTCCAGGATGTGGCTGGAGTTCGGCATCGAGAACAACAGCGGCCAGCGCATTTCCAGGCCGAGGGTCGCCATGTAGCGGGCGAGCGAGGAGCGCATGTCGACGTTCTCGCCGAGATTCGCCGCCATCTGGTTGACCGCGGCCAGCGAGGCGGAAGTCTCCGAGTTGTATCCGGTGTCGCCGCGCAGCGCGAGCAGCGGCGTGAGCTGCAGGCCGCCATCGGTGGTGAAGGTGCGCTTCCATTCGGCTTCCGCCGTCAGCCGGCTGGATTGGCCCTCGAGGCCGCGCACGTTGTTGGTGGAGGTCGGATCGCCGGCATCGGCCAGCACCGCGTCCAGTCGGTCGCGGCTGATGACGCGGGCATTGACGTTGAGCGACAACTGGCCGCCGGCCACCGACGTGTCGGGGATATAGGCGTAGTCGAACGACGGCAGTACCCAAGGCTGCTTCGCGGCGCGCGCCGTCGGATCGCTGGACAGCGTGTCTTCCTGCACCTCGAAGCGCATCGCCCTGACGTCGAAATAATTGCGGTCGCTCAGGCCCGTCAGGTAGACCGACGACTGGTGGACGAGGTCGCCGTAGCCGTCGATGTTGTAGGTGCGTGAAAAGTTCTTGTCGGTCTGCAGCAGCACGTCCCAGCCGAAGTTCCAGCGCTCGTTGATGGCGAACTGGCCCTTGGTGCCCATCATGCCGCGGAACTTGTTGGGATCGCCGGGCTCTCCCGAATCGACCGTATGGCGATTGCCAGTGCCTATGAAGGCGTCGGGATCCTGCTGCTGGATGCCGGCGATCTTCAAGCTGTACTCGCCGTTGTTGAAACGCTGGCGCCATTCGGCCTCGCCGAGGAAGCCCTGCTTGGTGTAGCCGGTGCCGGTGACGGTTAGGTCATAGGTCGGCGAGAGGGCAAAGTAGTAGGGCACCTTCACGCCAACGCCGAGGTCGGTGTTGTAGACGATACCCGGGATCAGGAAACCGCTCTTGCGCTTGACCGTCGGGTCGGCGATTTCGAAGGCTGGCAGATAGGCGAGCGGGAAGCCGAAGAACTCGAAATTCGCGTTCTCGAAGCGAACCGTCTTCTTCTCGCCGTTCCAGATGATCTTTCTCGCCTTGACGCGCCAGGTCGGCGCCTTGTCCGGCTTGTCCTCGCAGGGCTCGCAGGCGGTGTAGACACCGTTGTGGAACGTCGTCAGCACGCCGCCCATGCGTTCGGCGCTTTCGGAAGCGAAATAGGCATCGTTGACGGTCTGGACGCGCAATGCGTTGACGAAGCCGTCGGCGAAGTCGTCAGTGATGTCGATATGGTCGGTATTGATCTTGGTGCCGTCGCTGTTGATCAGCTCGACGGCGCCGCTGGCGACGAGCCGCTTGGTGTCGCGATTGTACTCGACGCGCTGAGCGACCAGCTTGTTGCCGCCATAGTCGATCTGCACGGCGCCGACGGCGGTCACGGTGTGGTTGTCGTTGTTATAGACGAGCGTATCCGCGGCCAGCAGCATCTGCGTGCCGGAGGGAACAGGCTTAGCCGTGATGTCCTGCGCCAGCGCCGGTACCGCCGGTACCGCGCAAGCGAACAGACATGCCAAGGCGGTCGCCCCATAGAGGCGTGCCAAACCGGCCTGCCTATGGCTGCGCAAACCAGCCTCCCTCACTAGCCGTCTTCCTTGTATAGCAGAAACGTCACCCCGAAGAACATAGCCACGACAACCGGAACCCATGCAGCCACCACTGTAGGCACGAATCCGGCGACCCCGAATGCCTTGACCAGTACCGAAACGACATAAAGCAGAAAGCCGGCCAGGACGCCACCCAGAATCATCGTCGCCGACTGCCCCATTCGCGCAAATCGCATTGAAACCGTTGCCGCAATCAGCGTCATGGCGACGAGGAGGAACGGCAGCGCCACCAGCGAATCAAACTGCATGGCGAAGGCATTTGCCTTGAGGCCGAAGGATCGGGCAACCTCGATCTTGCCAGGCAACTCGTAGAACGGGATGGTTTCCGGGCGCGCCAGGCGCTCCTGGACGAATTCCGGCTTGAGGTTGGTCGGCACGCGGTCGGAAGCCTCTGGACGGATGGTACCGTCCTTGAACACCTTGACGTCCTGCAGTTCCCAGTAGCCGTCGCGCAGGAAAGCGCGCGCCGCGTCCTTGCGCTCGACGATGTTGCCCTTCTGGTCCAGCACGAAGAACACCGCGTCCGCCATCTCCAGGCCCTGGTTGAGGATGGCGCGGGCGCCGATGATGGTGTCGCCGGAGCTGGTCTTCTGCCTCAGCCAAGGTGTCGCATCGGAGGGAACGGCGTTCGATTTTCCGGCCCGCAGTTGATTCTCCATCTGCTCGGACCAGGAGAAGCCGTGCGCAGCGATCGGATTTAGCACACCGACGGACAGCACGCCGAACATCAGCGCGCCGACGCAGCACGGGAACAGGAACTGCCAGGCGGAGACGCCGGCCGAGCGCGCGATGACCAGCTCGTAGCGGCGGTTGAGCGACACCAGCGTCGCCATCGCCGAGAACAGCCCGACGAATGGCACCGTCTGCAGCATGATCATCGGCATCCTGAGCGCCGAAATGGCGAAGGCGGTGCCGTAGGTGAAGCCCGGCAGCCCGGTCGTGCGGCCCGAAAGCTCGGTGAAATCGATCAGGAACACCAGCGCAAGCAGGCCGAGGAAGAACCAGACGGTGATCGTCACATAGCGAAAGAAGAAATAGCGGCCCAGCGTCCAGCTCATCGTCAGGCTCCCTGGCCGGCGCCGCGCCGGGCGAGGCGCAACTTGAGCGCGGTCCAGCCCTCGCTGACGCGGCCGGCAAGGTTGGTCATCCAGTCGGCCCAGGCGGACGGCAGTTCCATGCTGCGCGAGGAGACGATGAACCAGACGGAGACCGCCGACGCCACGATCGGCACAGCGTAGACCAGGTAGGCGTAGTACCAGACCTTGTCGGCCTTGCCGGCTGCGAAGAAACCGAGCCAGCGCACGAACAGCGCGATTGCGATTGCCGTGATCAGCGGATGGATGCGCGCCTCGCGATGCGAGCGCGCGTCGACGGCCACGGCAAGCGCGATCAGCGCGAACACCAGCGAATAGGACCATTCGGAGAAACGCTGATCGATCTCGGCCCGGTAGCCGCCCGGGTTGCGCTGGTACATCCTGTCGTTGGGATCCGGGTTGAGCAGGTATGGCGTCGTCCGGTCCTTGGGCAGCAGCGTGATTTCGTTCGCCGCCGACATGAAGGCCGACAGGTCGAAGGCGTAGGAGGTGAAGCGGATGACGGAGAGGTCGCCGGTCACCGATTTGCGGTTGATGACGCCGTCATTCATCATCAGCACCTTCTCGTCGCCTTTTTCGACGATGCTGCCGGTCTTGGCGTAGTAGGTGAGGTTGGCGCCTTCCTCGCGCGAATCGGCGACGAAGATGCCGCCGAGCTTGTTGTCGGGGAGCCGTTCGCCGATCTGCAGGTATAGGCCGTCGTCGATCTTGCGGAACGTGCCTTCCTGGATGATCAGCGACAGAAGATCGGCGCGCGAGGCTGCCACCAGCTGGCGGTTCTTTTGCCTTGCGTAGGGATCGACGCCGTTGTCGACGGCAAAGGAAAAGACGCTGGCCGCAAGCGCCAGCAGGAGGATCGGCCGCGCGATCGTCCAGCGCGAGGCGCCGGCGGCGTTGATCACCGCGAGCTCCGAATCGGTGTTCATGGCGCTCAGCGTCTGCGCCACCGCGACCACCAGCGCGAACGGCACCACGATCGGAATGATCGACGGGATGATCAGGGCCGCGACTTCGAAGAAGGTCAGCGCCGACTGGCCGCTGTCGGTGACGAGGTCGATCTTGGCAAGCACCTGCGTCGTCCACACGATCGCCAGCGTCCAGACCAGCGCCGCCAGGAACATCGCGGTGGTGCGACGCATGATGTAGCGTTCAACGACCTTCATGAAGGCTTTTCTCGATTTTGCCGAACGGCATCATGCCCGCCGACAAGGTAGTCATCCGGCAGGGCCTGCACAACCAGGTCCATAGGCGGCTCATCTGGTTTGTCGCTCCACGCCACGCGCCCCGGCGGCGGAGTGTCTGCGCCAATGGATAAAAAATGCAAAACATTGATGGTTAACAGTAGGTTGCGGCAGGAAGCTTACATCTTGCCGCGACGAATCCTTCGTTGGTTTCGGCGCCGATATAGACAGCGATTTCGGCCGAAGTCTTGCCAAATGGCTGAAAACGACCAAATGTCGCGCACGCTTGAAAGCCGGTTCGCGGCGCCTCACCCCGAAAGCAGGATCTGATGACTTCGAGACCTTCGATTGCCTTCGCCAAATTCGCCGCGCCCAAAAAAGGCAGCGTCTTCGTGCTTGCGGCCGACGGTGGCGGGCTTGGCGAGGCCGCGAAGGCCTGCGATCCGGCGGGTGCGCTTGCCCGCGCGTTTCCGGTCGCCGATTTCTCCGGCAGGTTCGCGAACTCGGCCGAGGTTCTGGCGCCGGAAGGGACGTCGGTCGACCGGCTGGTCGCGATCGGCGCCGGCAAGGTCGCGAATCTCGGCGACCATGCCTGGCTGAAGCTCGGTGGCGCCGTTGCCGCCTCGTTGCGCAAGGCTGCGGAAGTCGCCGTGATCCTCGACCTGCCTGAACTTCAGCCGGACGGCAGGCAGGCGGCGAACCTTGCCGCGGGCATCCTTCTGCGCAGCTATGGCTTCGACAAGTATAAGACCAGGAAAGAGAGGGAAAACGGCCAGCCTGAAGCCAAAAAGGCCGAAGCGGCGAAGCCCGCCAAGATAACCATCCATTGCGCGGATCCCGCCGCTGCGAAAAAAGCCTTCGCCAGCGAAGAGGCGGTGATCGACGGCGTGCTGCTTGCGCGCGATCTCGTCAACGAACCGGCCAATGTGCTCGGCCCCGTCGAGTTCGCCGCCCGCGCCAGGGAACTGGAGGCGCTCGGCGTCGCGGTAGAGATCCTCACCGAGAAGGAGATGAAGAAGCTCGGCATGGGTTCGCTGCTCGGCGTCGCGCAAGGCTCGCCGCGCGGCGCCCGCATGGCCGTCATGCAATGGAAGGGCGGCAAGGCCAAGGACGCGCCGATCGCCTTTATCGGCAAGGGCGTCACCTTTGACACCGGCGGCAATTCGATGAAACCGGCCTCCGGCATGGAGGACATGAAGGGCGACATGGGGGGTGCGGCCGCCGTCACCGGGCTGATCCATGCGCTGGCCGCGCGCAAGGCCAAGGCCAACGTCGTCGGCGTCATCGGCCTGGTCGAGAACGCCGTCGACGGCCACGCGCAGCGGCCGGGCGACATCGTCACCTCGATGTCGGGCCAGACCATCGAAGTGCTCAACACCGACGCCGAAGGCCGCCTCGTGCTCGCCGATGCGCTCTGGTACGCCAACGACCGCTTCAGACCGAAATTCATGGTCAACCTGGCGACGCTTACCGGCGCCATCATGGTTGCGCTCGGCCAGCACTACGCCGGCCTGTTCTCCAACAATGACGAGCTGGCGGGCAGGCTCTTCGGCGCCGGCCAGGCGACGCAGGAGCGGCTGTGGCGCATGCCGCTCGGCGCCGAATACGACAAGCTGATCGATTCCAAGAACGCCGACATGAAGAACATCGGCGGCCGCTACGGCGGCGCCATCATCGCCGCGCAGTTCCTGCAGCGTTTCGTCAAGGACACGCCCTGGGCGCATCTCGACATCGCCGGCACTGCGATGGGCGCGCCGGCGAGCGAGATCAACCAGTCCTGGGGCTCGGGCTTCGGTGTGCGGCTGCTCGACAGGCTGGTGCGCGACCACTACGAGGGGTAAGGCTTGATAAATTCGCTCCACCGGCCATCTGCCGCGGTTTTCTCCGCTTCCGGTGCTCACGGACCTAAAAGTCCGCTTCGCTCCGGTTCTCGAAAACCACGTCATACGACTCGGCGGAACGAAATTTCTCGAAGCCTTCCCTGGCGAGCGGCGTAGCGATGGCCGACATCCTCTTTTACCATTTGACGGAATCGACACTCGAGGAGGCCTTGCCAGGGCTCCTCGAGCGCAGCGTCGAACGCGGCTGGCGCGCCGTCGTGCAGACTGGCACCGAGGAGCGGCGCGACGCCCTCGATCAACATCTGTGGACGTTCCGAGACGATTCCTTCCTGGCGCACGCCACCGACCGCGAAGCCTATCCGGCCGAGCAGCCGATCCTACTTACGACGGGCGAGGGCAACCCCAATGCCGCGCAGATCCGTTTCCTCGTCGATGGCGCGACCCCGCCCGAGCTTTCCGGCTACGAGCGTGCCGTCTTCCTGTTCGACGGCCATGACGCGGCACAGCTCGAAGGCGCGCGCGGCCACTGGAAGACGATGAAGGAAGCCGGCCACGCCGTGACCTACTGGCAGCAGACGCCGGACCGCCGCTGGGAACGCAAGGCTTAAGGAACGCTGCCCCGATTCTCTAGGGTTTGGTCGCGTCCCTGCGCCTGCAAATAAAGCCACAGCGCCTCGGCCACCGGGCCGTGCGGCCGGTCGCGCCGGCGCACAGCCGCCACGGTTTCGGTGCGGCCGGGAATGTGCCTGCCGGCGATCGAGATCAGCCGCCCGTTGCTCAATTCATCCTCGATCAGCCACTCAGGCAGATGGCCCCAGGCCAGTCCGTGCAGGATCAGCTCTTTCTTCATCATGTGGTCCGGCGTCGAGCAGGAATGCGCGCCGTCGAGGACGAAAAAATTCTCTGTCGACGGACGCCGCGCCGTGTCGCGGATCACGCACTGGGTGAATGGGCGCATCGCCTCCGGCGTGATCTCGCGCGTGTCTTGGAATGGCAGGAACCCGGGCGCCACCACGGGCACGAACGCGACCTCGCAAAGGTCGATCCGTTCGAGATGTGGATCGGAAGGATTGGCGCGATGGAAAATGAGATCGACCTCGGCATCCATCAACCGTTCGACCGGCCCGCTGATCGCTTCATATTCCAGATGCAGGCGCGTGCGGGTCCGCTCGGCGAAGAAGCGGCTGAGCAGGCCGAGAATTCTGGGCCGAGGGCAGACGTCGCCCATCACCACACGCAGGAAGGTTTCTTCGCCGCTTGCCAACTGGCCTGCGTAGCTCTGAAGATGTTCGATCTCGTGTAGCGCCAGCCGGGCGCGGGCATGGAACTGCCGGCCTTCATCCGTCAGGCTCACCCGATAGCCGCTGCGGTCGAGCAGGGTTAGGCCGAGTTGTTCTTCCAGTCGTGCGACCGCAGCGAAGACGGAAGGATGCGTCCGGCTCAGGACAACCGCGGCGGCCTGAAAACTGCCCTCGCTCGCCACAGCGTCGAAGCACCTCAGATCGTGGAGCTTCAAATCGTGCATTGTCGTAACATCCTACAGAGACCGTCGAATCATAGTAATTTTCTTCGATAGTAACCAGACCTAACGTCCTCATCGAAACGACGCAGGACGACCTCCCGCCTGATCAAGATGAGGACCAAAATGACCGAAACGCTTCATTTCACGGCGGGCGACGGCACCCGTATCGCCTACAGGTTCGACGGCCCGGAAGACCGGCCGGTGCTTGTGTTGTCCAATTCCATCGCCACGACCTTCCATATGTGGGATGGCCAGGTTGCTGAACTCGCCAAATCCTTCCGCGTGCTGCGCTACGATTTTCGCGGCCATGGCGGTTCCGACGCGCCGGCAGGAGCCTATTCGCTCGACCGGCTGGGCCGCGACGTGCTGGAACTGCTCGATTTCCTCGGGATCGAGCGCGTGCATTTCCTCGGCCTGTCGCTCGGCGGCTTCGTCGGCCAGTGGCTGGGCGTCCATGCGCCGGAACGCATCGAGCGCTTGATTCTCTCCAACACCTCGCCGCATCTCGGGCCGGCGTCCTATTTCGACGAGCAGATCCGCAACGTGCTTGCGGCAAGCGACCTGTCGGCCACGGCGGACATGTTCATGCGCAACTGGTTCCCGGCCTCGATGCTTGGCGGCGAGAACGAGACCGTCGAGGACTTCCACGCCGCGATCCTGGCAATGTCGCCGCAAGGAATTGCCGGATGCTTCGCCGCCGTGCGCGACCCCGATCTGCGCCGCCCGATCTCGCTGATCACCGCGCCGACGCTGGTCATAGGCGGAAAGGACGACAAGGTGACGCTCGCCAGCCACAGCGAGGCGATAGCCGCAGCAATCCCCGGCGCCGAGCTCGTGCTGCTCCCGGGCGTTCATCTGCTCAATGTCGAGCGCCGGGCGGAATTCATGAATGCAGTCACGCGCTTCCTCCAGGCGGACTGACCCGAACTCAGCCGCGCTAGCCTCATGAACATCGCTATCGACCGCATTTTGGTTTAGATAAACGCGAGTTCACGCATGGGGGGAGGATGCGGATCAGGATCGTCGGAACCGGCAGGGCGGTGCCGGCAGAGTGCATCACCACGAGCGCGCTGGAAGCGAGGCTGGGCCTCGGCCAGGGCTCGCTCGAGGCAGCCACCGGCGTCACCGAGCGCTATGTTTGCGCGGCCGAATCGCAGATCGACCTCGCCTGTGATGCTGCGCGTCTTGCACTCGACGATGCCAGGCTCGAAGCGAACGCCCTCGACGTGATCATCGGCGGTTGCGGCGTGCCTTACCAGCCACTGCCGGCGACCGCGCCTTTGGTCATGCAGCGTCTTGGCCTTGCCGACGGTTCGGCCGCCGCTTTCGACGTCAACAGCACATGCCTTAGCTTTCTCACAGCCTTCGATACCGCCGGCCGCATGATCGAGGCCGGGCAATGCGAGACGGCGCTGGTATTTTCCGCCGAAGTCGCCTCGCGCGCTCTGCCGTGGCGCGAGGCACCTGAAGTCGCGGCGCTCTTCGGTGACGGCGCGGCGGCTGCCGTGCTGCGCAGGGCCGGACCTGGCGAGGGCAGGGTGGCGGCGAGCCTGATGCGCACCTATCCGTCGGCCTGGGAAGCTTGCGGCATCGGTTCGGGCGGCACCCGTTTCGACTTCCAGAAGGAACGGGAAGAGTTCGCCCGCCACAGCCTGTTCCACATGGACGGCAAGGAACTGTTCCGGCTGACCTCGCGCCATTTCAACGGCTTTGTCGATGCTTTGCTGGAGCGAGCCGGCTGGCGACATGACGATGTCGACCTCGTCATCCCGCACCAGGCAAGTCCGTTGGCACTTGCGCATATGGCGCGCCAGACCAGCTTCGCGCCGGAAAAGCTCGTCGACATCGCGGCCCGCTTCGGCAACCAGATCGCCGCCTCCATTCCCTTCGCGCTCGATGTCGCGCGCCGCGAAGGCCGGGTGGCGCCCGGCATGAAGCTGCTCTTCCTCGGCACCTCGGCTGGCGTGTCCTTCGGCGGCATGGCGCTGGAGGCCTGACGATGGTCGTGCTCGTCACCGGTGCCAGCGGCTTCCTCGGCTCCCATGTGCTCAAGCGGCTGGCCGCATCGGGCACCCTGGCGCTCGGGCTTGGCCGCGACACGGCACGCTGCGCGGCGCTGGAGGCCGCCGGCCATCGCATCATCCGCCATGATCTTACCCAGCCGCTCGACGGCGCGCTCGATCCGCGGCTCGGCAGGGTCGAACGGATCATCCATTGCGCCGCGCTCTCTTCGCCCTTCGGCCGGCTCCAGGATTTCGTAGCGGCCAATGTCACTGCAACGCAGAACCTCGTCGATTTCGCGATCCGCCAGCGCGTCAGCCGTTTCCTCCACATCTCCAGCCCGTCCGTCTGCTTTGCCTTCCGTGACCAGCTTGGCCTAAGCGAGGACGCCCCCTTGCCCGAACCGGTCAACCACTATGCCCGCACCAAGCGCGAGGCGGAGAGGATCGTGCTCGCCGCACCAGCCGCCCATCCGGTGGTGCTGAGGCCACGTGGCATCTACGGCGCCGGCGACCGCGCGCTGCTGCCGCGCCTCATCAAGGCGGCGAAAAGCCGGCCGCTGCCGCTGTTTCGCGACGGCCGCGCGCAAATAGATCTCACCCATGTCGACGACGTCGTCGATGCGGTGATGGTGGCACTTGCCGCACCCGGGGAAGCCGAGGGCCAGATATTCAACATCTCCGGCGGCGAGGCGCTGCCGGTGCGCCGCGTCGCCGACGAGGCCTGCGCGCGCGCCGGGCTCACGGCGCGCTGGCGGCCGATGCCGCTGGCGCCGGCCATGCTCGCGGCGGGCCTGATGGAAACGGTGGCGCTCATGTTGCCCGGCCGACCCGAGCCACCGGTCACGCGTTATGGGCTCGGCCTCTTCGCCTATGGCCAGAGCCTGGATCTCTCCAAGGCGAGATGTGTGCTCGGCTGGGTGCCCAAAATCTCGTTCGGGGAAGGGCTCGACCGCACGTTCGGCGGGGCCATGCCATGAAGATCGTCTTCGCCAACAGCGCCTGGGTGAATGCTGTCGAGCGGCTGATCCTGCGTAGCGGCGGCTGGCGCAGCGTGCGGCTCCGGGTCCGCTACGGGCTTATCTTTCATCCAACGGAAGGTGCGGTGCTGATCGACACCGGCTACACCCCAGAAGCGCTGACGGGCGAGGGACGCAGTCGGAGGCTGCGCCTCTACGGCGCGGTGTTGAAACCCGAGCTCAACGGCGCCGAACAGGTCTTGCCCATGCTGAAGCGCTTCGGTCTTTCGCCGGACGACATCCGCGCGGTCATCGTCACGCATTTCCATGCCGATCACATTTCCGGCCTGCCGCTGTTTCCCAAGGCGCGCTTCATCGCCAGCGATGCCGCCTGGGCGCGGGTCAAATCCCGGACGCCCCGGCAGAACCTCCGCTACGGCGTCTTCACCGAGCTCTTTCCGGCAGATTTCGGGGACCGGCTCGATGGGCTCTCCACAAAGCGGCAGATCGAGGCGCAGGGCGACGTTCCGGGCGGCGCGGACCTCTTCGGCGACCGCAGCGTGATCGCCGTCGATCTTCCAGGCCATGCCGACGGCCAATTCGGCTTGCTCTTCGCCGGTCTTGAGCGGCCGCTGCTCTATGCCGTCGACGTGCAATGGCTGCTCAGAGCCCTGACCGAAAACCGCACGCCCGGCTTTCCGGCCACGCTGATCGCCGAAGACGCCTCGGCAATCGAGCCGACCAGCGCCATGCTGCGCCGCTTCCTCGCCACGAGCGGCGAGGTGATGCTTTGCCATGATCCTGCGCCGACACCCTACGATCTCGCATTGAGCGATCCGGAGGCGGGATGAACGGACTCGCGGAAGCGGTCAGCTCCTTCGCCTTGACGCGCTGGGTCTCGCGCAAGAGCCGAGCCGAGTTCGAGCACTGGCAGGCGGCGGCCTTGCGGCGCTTCCTCGATCGCGACCTGCCGCGCGCGCCCTTCTATGGCAAGGCGCCGGCGCGTCTCGCCGACCTGCCGGTCACCGACAAGGCGCTGCTGATGCGCCGCTTCGAGGATTTCAACATCCACCGCCTCACCGCCGCGGAAGCGTGGGCGGCGCTGGCGCGCGATGGCCGCGCCGGTTCGCTGACGGTCGGCGCCAGCACCGGCACGTCGGGCAATCGCGGCCTGTTCGTGATTTCGGAGGCCGAGAAATACCGCTGGCTGGGCGCGATCCTCGCCAAGGCGGCGCCCGATCTTTTGTGGCGCGGCATGCGCGTCGCCGTCATCCTGCCGCAGAGCACGGGGCTCTACGACAGTGCCCGCAAATCGCGGCTGATCAAGCTCGCCTTCTTCGATCTGACGCTCGGGCCGGAACACTGGCGCGAGGCGCTGGAAGCTTTCGACCCGACGGTGATCATCGCGCCGCCGAAGATGCTCAGGTATTTCGCTACCGATGGTTTTCGACTCACGCCAAAACGCATTTTCTCGGCTGCCGAGACGCTCGACCCGGTCGACCGACCGGTGATCGAGGGTTTCTTCCGGCTGCCGCTCGACCAGATCTACATGGCGACGGAGGGACTGTTCGCGGTGACCTGCCGACAGGGCGGTCTGCATCTTGCCGAAGACTCCGTCTTCTTCGAATTCGAGCCCGCGGGCGAGGGGCTGGTGACGCCGCTGGTCACCGCCTTTCGCCGCCAGACCCAGATCATGGCGCGTTACCGCATGAACGATCTGCTGCGCCTCTCGGACCAGCCCTGCCGTTGCGGCTCGCCGTTACGCTGTGTGGACGAGATTGTCGGCCGCATCGACGATGTCTTCCGTCTTGCTTCGCCGAGCGGGCCGATCCTCGTCACGCCGGATGTGCTGCGCAACGCCGTGCTCAAGGCCGATCGCCGCATCGACGATTTTCGGCTCGTCCAGACTGCGCCGGATGCGATCGAGCTCAGGCTTCCGCCGACACTGGCCGACGACGCGGCTACCGCTGCTCACAAGGCGATGCGAAGGCTGTTGGAAGCGCGAAAGGCCGATGCGACCGTCGCCCTTGTCCGCGCGCCGCTGCCGCTGGAAACAAGCCGCAAACTGCGTCGCGTCGAATGTCGGCTGGAGAGCGCGCAATGAGCCGGGCAGGCGTCGTCGAAAGGCCGGTTCAGCAGGCCGACCGGGTCGAAAACAATCCGGCCAAGGTCGAAGCGTTCGTGCGGCTCTTCAACGAGATTCCGGTTGGCGATCTCGTCGCCAACCTGACGACCAGGGTCGAGGCTTTCGAAGTCGCCGGGCGGACCTTTCCGCTGACGCTCAACGATGCGAGTGAAGCGCCGAACTGCTACATCTGCTGCCCGTCCAGCGCTTACGTCGACTACGCCGTCGACGAGACGCGCAACTTCGCGGCCCACCCGCTGCTGCGTCAGGGGCTTCAGGCACTGATCAGCGCCTGCGCGCCGCTGGTCAGGGCAAGCGGCCTCGACCATCAGGTGCAGGTCAACAACTGGCTCTATTCGACCAATCCGGTGCCGCTGCTCGACCGGCAGACGGTCGCGGCGCTTCGCTCGGCGCTGGTCGCTCGCTTTCCCGATCGCACGATCGTCATCCGCTCGCTGAACGAGATCGCCGATCCGGCGAGCATAGCCGCCTTGAAGGCGGAAGGTTTCCGCATGCTGGCGGCGCGGCAGATCTACATCTTCGCCGACCGCAGCGCCGCACCCGCCATGACCAAGAACCTGAAACGCGACCGCAAGCAGCTTGGCGCGACGCATTTCGTGCGCGTCGGCGATGCCGATTTCACCGAGGCCGATTTTGCGCGCGCCGAACAGCTCTACAACATGCTCTATCTCAACAAATACACACCGCTCAATCCGCACTACACGGCCCGCTACATCGCCGAGATGCATCGGCGCGGCATCATCAGCCTTGCCGGCCTACGACGGCCGGGTGGCGAACTGGTCGCGGTCACCGGCCTGTTCGAAAATGGCGGCACGCTGACCCAGCCGATCGTCGGCTACGACACCAGCCTGCCGCTCGGCGAGGGGCTCTACCGCATGGTGATGGCGATGGGACAGGACCACGCCACGGAGCGCGGCCTGTTCTTCAACATGAGCGCTGGCGCGGCAGGCTTCAAGCGCCTGCGCGGCGCGGAGGCCGCGATCGAGTACATTGCCGTCTATGCTAGGCATCTTCCGCTTCGCCGGCGCGTCGCTATCCGCATCATGGAGAGCGTGCTGGCCCTGGTCGGCATCCCGCTGCTGAAGAGGTTCGAACTGTGAGCGAACGCCGTGACCACGCGAAGGATTTTTGGCAGGCGGTGGCGCTCTCGGCCGACATCGGCCAGCGGCCGAAGCGCGTTTTCTTCGAGGGCGCGCCGCTGGTGCTGTTCCGCTCGGCGCAAGGCATTGCCGCACTGTTCGACCGCTGCCCGCACCGGCTGGTGGAGCTGTCGACCGGCAAGGTGGTCGGCGGTGAGATCGAATGCCCTTACCATGGCTGGCGCTATGACGGCGAAGGCCGCTGCACCGCCATTCCGGGCCATGTCGGCGCAATGCCGCACTACCGGGTCCGCCGTTACGCCGCGATCGAGCGCGACGGCGTCGTCTTCGTCTCCTCCGGCGCGCCGCAGGGCGAACCCTATCTCCATTGCATGGAGGGCAAGGACATCATCGCGCGGCGGGTGCGCAGCTCGACGCAGTCGACGGTCATCGACGCCGCCGAGAACATTCTGGATGCCACCCACACCCATTTCACCCACAAGGGCCTGCTGCGCGGCCTGACCTCGAAACGTCATCTGGTGCGGGTCGAGGTGACGGGCGGCGAGGGCTGGGTCGAAGCCTGCTACACCGGTGAGGACAGACAGCAAGGATTGATCAGCCGGCTGCTGGAGGGCGAGCGGGCGAAAACCATCGGCCGCTTCCACCATCCCGGCATCGCCGAGCTCGAATATTGGGGCAAGGAGGGGCTGGTGCTCGCCACCACCTTTCATCTGCGCCAGGCGGACGAGCGCACCGTCGAGGGCGTCGGTTGGCTGATCGGCCAGCGGCAGGGCTTGCTCGGCGAGTTGAAGGCGCTCGCCTTCAAGCCGCTGTTCACCATCGCGCTGCATCAGGACCGCCGGGTGCTGAAATCGGCAAGCGACAACGCCCGTTTCGCGCCGCCGGCGCTGCCGGTGATCGGCCCGCTCGATTTCCTGCGCCGCGACATCGCGGCGATCATGGAGGGGAAAATGCCGCCTTCGGCGAGTGAACCGAGGGTGTATCAGATCGAGTTGTGATCGCGACACTAGAAAGCGGCGTCTCATTCCGTCACACCCCTCTCTGTCCTGCCGGACATCTCCCCCGCAAGGGGGGAGATTTGCTGTCGCACCGGCTTTCGCCAATCTCCGACGCTGCAATAAGGGCGCCGAAGGCGAAGCTGATAATCTCCACCCTTGCGGGGGAGATGGCCGGCAGGCCAGAGGGGGGTGCTGTCCCGCCAACGTCAGCGGCAATCTGCCGGCCCGTTCCACTCGATATCGCGCGTCGACGCCGCCTGCAGGCTGATGCGCTGGCACCAAGCCACGCGGGCGATCTCGGCCAATGCCGTCCACTGCGCCTTCACCGGCGCCGGGTCGCCCGGCCAGTCGAGCAATTCCTGGCCTTCGCGCATCGCCGTTCGAAAGTGGGCGAGACCGCCGGAGTGCAAGGCCGCCGGCAATCCATAAATCCACATGGCAAGCCGCACGGTTTGCGGTGCGACCACATCGGGGGCGGCCTCAGGCCCGTCGTCCAGCATCGCATCGGCAAACCGCACCGGATCGCGGAAAAAATGCAGGCCGCTGACGGCGCGCGGATTACATTCCAGCGGCAGCACGCGACCGTCCGCCTCGCGCATCAGGTCGAACGAGATTTGCCCGGTCCATGACGTGCCGGCAACGATGCACTCGACCAGCTCTCGCGCTGCCTGATCCTCGACCCGCTCGAAGAAGATGCCGGCGCCCTTGCCGGCGCGGTAGAGCGAACGATAGAGCGCCAGCCCCTTGAGCCTGCCTTCGCGCGCCACCGCATAGGCGCTGATCTCCTCGCCATCGATGAAACGCTGCGCCACCCAAGGCATGGCGGGAGAGGGGACGATGGCATCGAGGAAGTCCGGCGTCGGACGCAGCAGCACCTGGCTGGCGAAGCGCGACCAGACCGGCTTGAACACCAGGTCGCGCGAGCGGCGGCGGACCGCCTCCAGATCGTCGCGAGAATTGAGCAGAGTGGTCTCCGGCACCGTCAGCCCGAGGCGCTCGGCCAGTCGGACGAAGCTGTACTTGTTGTGGACCTCCGCCAGCAGGTCGATGTCGGGGGCGAGTAGCGGCGCCGGCATCCTTCGACCACGCCAGGCCAGCGCGAGATAAAAGACTTCCTCGCACGTCGGGATGACGAGGTCTACGCCTTCAGCCCGGACCAGCGTCTCGACCATCTCGGCATAAGCCTGCGGCTCGAAGCGCGGCGGCGGCAGGCGATGATAGCGCGCGCAGGCCTTGCTTGCGGCCGCGATCGGCCGCGCCGGCGTGTCGGCCAGGATCACCTGGCGGCCGGCGCCATGAAGCAGGCGCGCCAGATGCAGCGCCACCGGCGCGCGCGCGCCGGTGATGAGCACGGTCTTGTCAGTCCCCGGCATCAGATCTCGCGGTCGTTTCGATCGCTCGACCGTTGCGCGAAATCTCCACGCTTGGCAATCGCGCTACCTCCCGCCGACCGGCAGCGCGCGCTGGACGACATTGAGGAAGAAGCGGATGCCGATCGGGATGATGGCGTCGTTGAAGACGAAGCGGTCGCCATGCAGCCCGGCGCCGGGGCCGACATCGCCGGCGCCGATCCAGACATAGGCGCCGTCGCCGACGCCCTGCAGCAGGAAAGCGAAATCCTCGCAGCCCATGCTGGGCTGGAACTCGGTCGAGACGTGTTCCGCACCAACCGTGTCCGAGCCGGCCAAGGCTGCGAGTGCCGCTCCGTTCGCCGGGTTCACCACCGGTGGATAGCCGCGCTTATAGGACAGTTCGGCGCTGACACCGTGGATCGCTGCCGTGGAGCGCGCCACGCGCTCGATCTCGGCCGCGCAATGGTCCGAGAGCGCGCGGTCGTAGAAGCGGCAGGTGCCTTCGACCTTCACTTCGCCCGGGACGAAATTATTGAAGCGGCCGCCATGGATCTGCGTCACAGACAATACGGCCGGCGACAGCGGATCGACGCTGCGGGAAACCAGCCGCTGGATCGCTGTCACGAAGCTTGCGGCGGCCAGCAGCGGATCGTCGCCCAGATGCGGCATCGCCGCGTGGCAGCCGCTGCCGCGAAAGACGATCTCGAAATCGTCGACCGCCGCCATCTGCGGTCCGGCGCGCACGCCGATATGGCCTTCCGGAAAACCCGGCCAGTTATGCACCGCAAACACCTGATCGACCGGAAAGCGCTTCAGCAGCCCGTCCTCGATCATCTTCTTGCCGCCGCCGAGCACTTCCTCGGCCGGCTGGAAGACAAACACCACCGTGCCGTCGAAGTCCTCGTCCTCGGCCAGCAATTTCGCCGCGCCGAGCAGCATGGCGGTATGGCCGTCATGGCCGCAGGCATGCATGACGCCGTCCTTGCGCGAGGCGTAGGCGACATTGGCGGCTTCCCTGATCGGCAGCGCGTCCAGCTCGGCGCGCAACGCGATGGCCTTGCCGCCCCTGCCTTTCGTCAGCGTCGCCACCACCGCGGTGGCGCTGACATCGGTGTGAACCGCAAGGCCGAATTCCTTCAGCTTCGCCGCGACGAAAGCCGCTGTCTCGTGCTCGGCAAAGCCGAGCTCCGGATTGGCGTGGATCGCCTGCCGCCAGCCGATCACCTCCGGCACGATCGCCGCTATCCTGTCGTTGTTCTGCATCGTCGTGTCTCCGCTCTCGATTGCGGCGATGTTGCCGATGCCTTCGGCTTCCGTCTTGAACGGGATTGACGGGCAGGACGGTTTCAAGAAAGGCTGCTGGCCATGAGCGATGCCGGCGAGCAAAGGGAGCGCGAAGCAGCAAGGCTGACCAGGCATGAGGGCCTTGGCGGCCTGGAAATGCTCGCCGCCCGCTACCGCGACCATGCCTACGCGCTGCACACGCATCCGACCTGGGTGTTCGGCGTCGTGGTGGCCGGCGTCGAGAAGCTGAGGATCGGCCGCCGCCAGCATCTGGCGCCGGCGGGCTCGATCATCATCGTCAATCCGGAAGAGCCGCATGACGGCGAGAAAGGCGCTCCCGCCGGCTGGGCCTACCGCACCTGCTATCCCGACGTCGCGCTGATGGCCGAGATCGCCGAGGATATCGAGCAGTCGCGATTGCCGATGTTCAGCGAGGGCATTGTCGAGGCGCCGGAACTGGCGTGGGCCTTCGTGAAGGCGCATCGCCTGGCCGGGAAGCTCGAGCAGGAAGCGGCCATGCTCATGGCGCTGCGCGAACTGGCCAGCCGCTTCGGCGACCGCAAGGTCCGCGATCGCGCTTCGGATGGCGGTGAAACGGCGCAGCGCTTCCGCCTCTATGGCGAGCTGATTGCCGAAGATCTTTCTGCCGGCTTCGATCTCGCTCGATTGGCGGCGACGGCCGGGGTCACCCGCTTCCAGGTCATCCGCGATTTCCACCGCGCCGCCGGCATGACGCCTGGACAATATCTGCGCGACCGCCGTATCCGCGCCGCCTCGGCGCTGATCAAAACCGACATGCCGCTGGCCGAGATCGCCGCGGCGACCGGCTTCGCCGACCAGAGCCATCTCACCAGGGTGTTCAAGGCGATCAAGGGACTTGCGCCCGGCGCCTGGCGCGCCGCGGCGTGAGCGTCGCGCGGCACGTTGTACCGGCGTTGCGCCGGCGGCCGGCGCGCTACATCAGCGACGCCGTGGCCAGACGATTCTTGGCGGTGTTCGGCTTCTTGTCGCCGACATAGTCCACATGCGTGTCGATGAGCCGGTCGCTGTCGATGCCGGCGGCGGTTAGGATGTCCATGATCGCCTTGACGCGCTGCTTGGCCAGGTCCTTGTTCGTCTTCGCGGTGTTCGCGCCGGTGAATTCCTTCGCTGCCATCGCTGTCAATTCCACGTTGCAGCGCGTGTCTTTGATGCTGGTGGCAAATTTCTCGAGGTCACTTTTGACCTGCGGCGAAATCACAAGAGACTGGCTGTCGAAGAACATGGGGACCTGCAGAGGACTCCTTTTCTCATACTGCCGGCAGGAGATTCCTTGCTTCGGAAGCGCGTACAGAATCGCACTCCGCGCCTGTTTCGTATCCGCGGCGCTGTCATCGACCCAGTGCGAAAGCGCCAGCACCATTTCGGGTTTCACACCTTGCGTCTTGAGAAAATCCTTGGTCGCGTCGAGCCTGCGGCCGGCTATGCCATCGGCCTTGGTGTAATTGCCTTCTTTGCTCGCCGTCGCGTAAAGCCTGTAGCCGCAATCGCGCCCGCTGTCTTTCAGGAACGCCGCCAGCGAATTGGCGGTTTCGTCCGAAATCTTTCCTTCGCCCTTCTTGAACAGGACACGGTACGAATTCCATTGGGTGCATTTCGGCCCGACGTCACGTTCCTGGGCGGTCGCTTTGAACGAAGCCGCGCTGCCAGCGACGATAAAAATCGCCAGGATGAGGCTGAATACAGACTTCATCTTCAAGATACCTCCCCAGGACGACCCCGTCTATTACCGCAGTTCTTGGTGCTGCCAAGTAACGTTCGCGCGACTGCCTCGCCCGCCTCAATCCCACACGAGCAACAGCTTGCGCCAGAAGGCGTTGGACGGCATGGGTTTCGAACCGCGCGGCAGCCGGATCGCCAGATAGATCGTCAGCCATTTGCGATCGATTTCCCGGATGGAAACCTTCAGGTCATGCAGCTCGAAAGGTTTCGAAACCCGTGTCCATCCGGAGAACGCCAAGGCGCCGACGGGAGCGTCGCGGTTCCAAACGAGTTTTTCCTCCGGCCTGCCGAGAGCCATGGCGAACTCGAACGGCGACGCCTCCTCGTGGGCCATCTCCACCGTCGCGATGGCGCTCCTGGCAAATGCCGGAAAAGCGGCGTTGAGCGCGGCTACGACCGGGCCATGCGTGCTCGGCCGCAGGAATATGCCGCCATTGTCGCCAGCGACGAGAAGCAACGGCAGTTCGGAGGGATAATTCGTCACGAGCGTCGAATGCTTCAGTTCCTCGCCTGTCAGCCGCCGCGTGCGTTGGCGCGATTGCGGCGCGTTGAGGCGTGGGCGCCTCGCGTCGGGCGAGACGACACTGCGGATCTTGATGCTTGAAAAACCGCCGAGCACCGGCGCGTCGGGCCGATTGCCGCCACATCTGACGGCAAGCAGCAAATCGCGCCTGGCTGATGCCGGCGTGTCGACGCTCGCCATGATCTCGCGGGGTTCATGCGGGCGGCTGACATCGGCCCAGCCGCTTCCATCGCCATTTTCGAGGAGCCGAGCGAGATCGCTGAAAGTCCGGTTTTCCGCATCGACGATCGCGATCTGAAACTGCGCCGGCCCGGTCAATGCTTCGTCGAGGTAGACCCAGCAATCCGCGCCGACTGTGCCGGGTGGGCAGACGCCCTTCAGCAAAGCCATTGAGACAATATTGCCCTTGGCCTGGACGAACAGTTGGTCCGGCGATTGTTCGACATAGGTCAACAGATCGGGATCGGCATCCGGATACGAGCCGACATGGGCAAGGCGCAGGACCTCGGCCGGGAGGTATCGCTCGCGCTGAAGCGCGGAATACAGTTCCGGCACGGTGTCCTCGGCCGTCGCGTCGAGCAGGTCGACGACACCCAGCGTGAAGTCCGATCGCCCGGAATGGGCGAGAAGCGAAATCGCCGTATCGGGCCTGCCTTCGCGCGCCGCAATCTCGGCCAGCAACTGCATCGCGTCGGTGGAATTGGCGGGGGCCGAGCTTAGCCGCAGATAACGATCATCCTTGACGCGCAGTTCCAGGTTCCAGAGGTTGAGTTCCTTTTCATGATCGGCGGTGTTCGAGCTGATGCCAAGCTGCACGAACATGTCGGTGTGCGCGAATTTGTGCTTTCGGAACACATTGATGATCGGCCTGCGGTTCCTCAGCCATTCTGCATTCCGGTTCATGCCCGTCGGCGAGGAGCGGTACCAGTAGAGCGGCTCCGGGATCGTGACGATCGTGAGACCTGCCAGATCGGCGCGCAGGAAGAACTCCCAGTCGCTCGCCGAAAAGCCGCGCTCCTCGTTGAGGTACCCTACCTTGTCGAACACCTCACGCCGGAACATCGCATTGGCATCGCCATAGGGATTGGTGATCAGGGCGATGTCCGGAGGGCCGCCGACCGGAAAATAGAGCATATAGCCGCTTTTGGTGTCCGGCGGCACGAAGGGCTCATTGAGCCACTTGGCAAAGGTCGTGCAGATGTCGGCGCCGGACTTTTGCACACCGGCGACGAATGTGCTGACCGCATTCGGAAACAGTGCGTTGTCGTCATCCAGGAACAGGATCAACGAACCCTTCGCGGCTCGAATTCCGGTGTTGCGTGCCTTGCCGAGGAAACCATTCTTCTGCCGGATGATGCGCCAGCCGCGCCGCTTGAATTCGGGCTCCAGTTCCGCCAGCAGCTCGATTGCCTCCGGATCCGTGCTGCCGTCATCGACGACGATCAATTCGATGTTGGGGTAGTCCTGGCGCCGAACCGAGGCAATCGCCTGCGGCAGCAGGCGCGCCCGATTGTAATGCGCCGTGATGATCGAAACGAGCGGCAGAGCGCCTCGGCCGCGGCCGGCGGCCTTGCCGGGCTGCCGGCACAGTTTGGCGTGCAGCTTGCTCCAGGCCTTTTCGCGTGCGTCGCGGTTCTGCAGCGGCTTTGCAGGGCGGAACGAGGGGCTCTCCAGCGTTGAAGCGATCTTGGCCGCGATCCCGGAAGGCGACGCCTCCATCATGACGGCGTCGGCGGATTTCGGATGGAGCAGGTCACGCACGCTGCCGACATCCGTCGCGATGAACGGAATCTCCTCGTCGAGGCACGCCACGACATCCAGCGGAAGTTGCGCGGCCGAATGGGTGATTGCCACCAGCGCACGACTCTGCCGTAGGTAACGGAAGATTTCCGGCACGTCCCGGATGGGCAGGAGCTTCAGTTTGAACGGCCATTGTCGAGCCCGCCGAACGATCATGCCGCCCGAGTGCTCGCCGAGCACATGCCCAAACGCTCCGACGACCGTCACGGCGATGTCGGTCACGCTGGCGTCGGCCAGGCGATCGAGCGCGTCGCAGAACAGCGTCAGTCCGCTGCGCGCTTCCGTGCCTGAAAAGTGCACCACTTCCGCAGTCGGCCGGTCTCGTGGCCTGTAGCGGTCGAGGGTGAAGTCCGAACGCCACTCCTCAGGCTCAAGCGGCGTCGCGATGTGCCGGCTGGCGGGCAGCTTCCAGCCCGCCTTGGTCATCCAGTCGAGCAAAGACTGGCCGGTTACGACGATATGGTCGCAGGTTTCCGCCGACATCCTTTCCATATGCGCGACGGTCATCTGCTCCTTACGCTCGACCGCCCGGGCATTCGCCTCCAGTTTCCACATCAGTGGCTCGTGCGCGAGCACCACGAGCACGGGAGGATCGGGAAACACCCCCGTGCGCTTGGCGACGGTCGGGAAGTGCGCCAGTCCGCCCTCGAGCGAAAAATAGACGACGTCGAAAGCGTTCTGCTTGAGGTAATGATAGACGGCTACAGAATTCTTGTCGCTCGACTCCATTCCGCGCAGCAATTCGGGCGATGACGGCAGCAGTTCGAGCCGCACCAGGAAATTATCGAAGCACCATTTGGCGAGCCTCGCGATCTCCTGCTCGTCGGGTTGGCTGCCGAGTGGGTTTGCCACCCATAGCAGCGTGACCGTGTCACCGATCTTCGCCAGATGCTGCGCCAGCGCGTAGGTCGCCGAGCCGGGATCGGCGGTCACCGTCGAGCCGAACGCGACCTCCGAGACGACACACACATTCCGGGGCTTCTGGCTTGCCTGTCGCTTGCGCGCAGCAATCGCGCCTGCCTTAGAACCAATGCTCAATCAGTCCCCCTCGATCATCAGCCGCAGCGGGTCGAGACAGTCTTGCAAAGAGTAGGATAACACTTTGATAATTGTCTCGCGGGGATAATCGGCTTACCCATATCGCACCCGCATTCGCGTAACCCGGATCAACGCTCGGATGCCCATCCATCGGTCTCCAAAACACCTCGAAAGGCTGGACGATCGGCCTATCGATGTGAGCAAAGGCGAGATCCTGTGCTTTGTGGGACTGCGCAACGAAGCGACGTTGCTGCCGCATCTTCTCGATCACTATCGCAGCCTCGGCGTCGACCGCTTCTTCTTCCTGGACAACGGCTCAACGGATGGAACGCGTGAGCTGATACTGGCGCAGCCGGACAGCCATTGCTTTCACACCGAAGGGTCGCATTTCGCGGAGAACATCACTCCGCCGCGATGGATCAACACGCTGATGCGCGTGTTCGGCTCCGGCCACTGGTGCCTATCGGTCGATGCCGACGAACTGCTCGTCTATCCCGATTTCGAGCGTGTGAACCTGCGCCGGCTTTGCGGCTATCTGGACTCGACCGGCGCCGAGGCTGTGATCGGCTCGATGATCGACATGTATGCCGACGGGCCGCTGGCGGAATGCAGCTATGACGGCAAAAGCCCTCTTGTCGAGGCGTCGCCTTATTTCGATCCGGAGCCTGGGTGGCTGCGCGCGCGCGACGGTCTTTATCCGCCCGAGCAGATGTTCGGCGGCGTGAGGGAACGTGCCTTCTGGCACGGCCGGTTCAAGCAGACTTTCCCTCCGTGCCTGACCAAGGTGCCGATCGTGCGATGGGGCAGGAGCACGCACTACCATGCGGCGCAACATACGATCAGCGAGGTTCGTTTCAGCGAACTTCGCATCGCGCTGCTGCATTTCAAATTCATCTGGGGCTTTCAGCAGAAATCGGCATCTTCCCTGGGCGAGAATGCGCAACTCAAGGAAAAGACGCTTGAGGAGCGCGCTGCCTACATGGAAGCACTGGAACGCGATCCGAAATTGTCGCTTCGAAACAGCCGGTCTGTCCACTATCGCGGCGACAGCGCGCAGCTCGTGGAACTTGGCTGGATGAAATCCTCGGACCGCTACGCCGAATACGTCGCGAAAACGACCAAGCCGCGGTCAGAGGAAACCGCGGCCACCTGAGCTGGCGATCTGATGAGTCGGAAGAGGCCGCTGGTGTTTAACCGCCGTAGCGGTGTCCACCGTCGCCGTTGCCGTTGCTGCCGCCATCTGCCGAAAACTGCGCCAGGCTGTTGAGGGCCAGCGCCTTGCAAGCCGTCGGCGCGTTCGGATAACGGTGCAAATAGTCCTCGAGCGCCTCGATCGTGCCGATCTTGAGGGCCTGCTCGCAAGCGAGCTCGGCTTCCTTGACCGGAGCAACTTCGATTTGTGCCTGCGCCGCGTTGGAAAAAGCGACGCTCACGCCCAGAATGCTAAGTCCGCCCAACAGCAGCGACTGGATCTTACGCATGACAAACCCCTTTCCACCACATGCCCCATAAACCTTAATAATATAACCGGTTAATAATTTGTCAACCATAACGGGAGGTTATCGGGGTGAGTGTGGAGCGCCAAGCCGGGTTAACCTTAACCGCGGCAGCATGGGTCTCGGGCAGCGCTCAATCGCTGAAAAGCGTCAGCTTTCGAAAGAAGGCATTGGTTGGAAAACCGTTGGGAGTTTCCGCGAAACGAACCGCCAGAATGATCGAGAGCGGCGTTTTGTGCCGCACGCGAAGCGACGCCACCAGGCGGTGGCGCGCGAACTTGTCCCGAACGGCCGTCCATCCGGAAAAAGCGATGGTTTGCCGAGCGATGTCCTGCTGCCAGTCGATGATCCAGTCGGGGCGGGCGAGGGCAAGGCCGAAGTCGATTGCCGGCGCGTTGGAATGCGCGACTTCCACTGCTGCCTCCAGCCTGCGGAAGAAGGGTGGAAATTGTTGATCGAGCGACGCCGCGACTGGCCCGTCCAGATGCGGTCGCAGGAATATCCCGCCATCGTCCCGCGCCACCAGGAGCAATGGAAGATCGCAGACGCGCGGCGTGAGAAGCCTAGCGCTCCTCAGCGCTTGAAAGGCGAGGCTGCGTGAGCCGTCGGCTCCATCGGCCTCGTCTGGAGTGTCCTCACTGGTCCTGGCTGCGTCCCCCTCAAGCAAGGTCGCCGCGGTATCGGGACGCCCGGTCGCCAGGGCGATGGCGGCGAGGCTTCCGATGGCCGCATCGCTGTTCGGTTCGAGATCGCAGAGTTCGAGATACTTTCGATAGGCGGGGGTATATCTCAGGTTTTCGCGCGCGCTTTCGATTTCGGATCGTGCCGTGTTCTGGGCGATGGCAAGCTGATACAGCAGCCCGGCGTCGTCGAATCGGCCCGACCTGAACGCCTCGATGATGGGACGGCGATTGTCGTACCAGTTCGAGGTCCGGAACATTCCGTCCGGCTTCGAGCGATACCAGTAAAGCGGCTTCGGAATCGGCCGGATCCTCAGCCCGGCAAGGGAAGCTCGCGCGAAGAATTCCCAGTCGTGCATGGCATAGCCAGGCTCTTCGATCAGAAACCCGATCTGTGAGAAAACCTCTCGGCGCACCATTGCATTGGCATCGCCATAGACATTGTGGATCAGGCCGAGAGCGTCGGGGCCGCCGAGCGGCAAGTATTGGATCAGCCCGTCCGCCCGGTCCGCGGGAACGAAATCCTCGTAGAAGATCAGTTGGAAGGCGGTGCAGATATCCGCTCCAGATGCCGTCATGGCGCGGACGAACTGGTCGACGGCCTCTGGAAAAAGCGCGTTGTCATCATCCGCGAACAGGATCAACTCGCCACGCGCGGCGCGGACACCGGCGTTTCGCGCGGCGCCAAGGTGTTTGTGCGGCCGGCGCAAGATCTTCCATCGGCGCTGACGGAAGGCCGGCTCCAGCGCATCCAGCAACCGCCTAGCTTCATCCTGGTCGCTTCCGTCATCGACCAGCACTAGTTCCAGCCGGTCGTAGGTTTGCGCTTCGATCGCCGCGATCGCCTGTTTCAGATAGAGCGGCCGGTTGCGATGGGCCATGACGATCGAAACCAGCGGCGCCGGACCGGCGCGCTTGCCAACGCGCCGGCGTACGGCCGATGCCGGCGGATTGCGTGTGGCGAGCCAGGCCTGCCGACAATGACCAGAAACGTCTATCCGCCGCGGGCGGGGCGGGCTGCCGAGCGCGGCCAGGATCGAGCGGGCCAACTGGCCGGCGTCAGGCTCGACCAATCGAGGCTGCTCCGCCTCTGCGTTCCACGCCTCGGCATTGGCGCCGGCGTTGGTGGCAACGAACGGCAATCCCGCCGCGATACAGGTGGCGACGGCGGCGCCTGTCGATGCGGCAAGCGAAGGGATGACCGCCAACGCACCGTTGCGCTGGACGTAGTCGAGCTTCGCATCCAGATCCGCGGCGGGCAAAATCTTGAGCTTGAACGGCCATTTCTCGGCCCGGCGCAGAAGCAGTCCGCCGCTGTGCTCGCCCATGATCTTGCCGAAGGGAGCAAACGCCGTAAGGGTCAGGCCTGGGGGCGCCGACGGCGCGAGCAAGTCCAGCGCATCGCAAAGCAGCGTCAGGCCATCACGAAACCGCGCCGTGGAGAAGACGGCGAGCTCTCGCACAGGTCCGCTTTTGGGCGCCGGCCGCGCACCGGCCCGGCCGATGCCGGCGGACAGCGGCAACATCGGCATCACCGCCGCCTTGCGGACCTTCCAGCCTTTCGACAGCATCCACTTGCGCAGCGTGGCGGAGGCACAGATCGTCCGGCCTGCCATCTCCGCGCAGTATTTTTCCATATAGGCGATGGCGATCGCCTCGGTGCTTCCCATGAAGGCCTTGTCGGCTTCGCGCGCCCATTCCTCCGGAGCGTTGGCGAAGACAATGATCGGCGGAGGCGCGAAGGCCCCGGTTTCGGCCGCCAGCAGCGTGTAATAAGCCAATCCGCCCTCGAGGGGCGCGTAGACCAGATCGTGATTGGACCGTTCGAGGTAATGCAGCAACGCCGCGGAGCGGCTCTCGGGCGTCGCCAGCGAAGGGAGCAGTTGATCGGACCTGTCGAGAACCTCCAGTTTGACCGAGGCGGCCTCGAATTCCGAGCGGTACGCTGCCACCTCGTCGGCAGACGGCACATCCCGGCCGACAACCCACAGCAGGATGACGTCGTCTCCGTCCTCGGCGAACAGCCTGGCAAGTTCGCCGGGCGCCGTGGCGTCGTCGATGTCGACGTCGAGCCGGATCGCTTGCGTCACCACCAAGATGCGGCGACGACCGCCTTGCGGCTTCGACGGCTTCCTCAGCTTGCTCCCAATGGCCATTGCCGGTTCCTCTGCCCCAAATTCATAAGCAGCGTTCTTCCGCTTCTGTGCCTTTTGACCATCCCTGGTTTACTTTTCGGTGATCATCCTTCTGCGCCGTTGGTAAACCAAGACCATCAAGCGGTCCCTAAAAAGGCTGTACAATCAATCGACTGTTACAAGTTTAGCGACACGGCATAACCAATCTTTACGCGTCCCGGCTAATCGTTCACGGCATAGCAGGAGGCGCAAATGAAAACGACGGTGAAGTTTCTCGCTGCGCTCGGTCTGATGGGCGCGATGGTCTCAACGAGCTCTGCAGGGGAATTGCTGCGTCCGCGCATCAGTCTCGGCACCGCCAACGTCAAGACGATCAGCGGCGATCGCGGTGGCTATGTGATCGACTATGCCATCCGTGCCTTGAAGCTGCGGCGCAGCGGCGGCTTTGTGCGATTCGATGGTGCGTGCGACTCGGCCTGCACGCTCTATCTGTCCATGCCCAAGAGCAAGATATGCGTCACGCGCAACGCATCGTTCGGCTTCCATCTGCCCTATGGTGCCGGTGCGCGGGGCAATCAGGTTGCCGCGAACTTCATGATGAAGAACTATCCTGGCTGGGTTCGCGGATGGATCGCCAAGCGTGGTGGGCTGAAGAATTCCATCGCGACCATGACTTACGCGGATGCGAGCCGCTTCCTCCCGACCTGTCCGTCCGCGCAGCGTACGACCATCGCAAGCCTGAGCCCGACGCGCCTGCGTGGCGGCTGATCCTCGAGCCGGTGCTGGAATAAATCCGACGGCGGGTGCGTCATGCGCCCGCCGTTGCCGATTCATGCGACGGCTCTCAATTGAACGGCCATTGGTGTATTTTCAGACATCTGTTGATTGGGCGTGGTCCGAATGCAGTCTTGCCAAAAGTTCGTGCTGATCGCTTCGCCAAGAACCGGGTCCCAAGCGCTCAATCGCCATCTCAACCAGTATGACGGCATGGTCTTGCACGGCGAAGTCTTCAATCCGGGCTTTGTCGGCTTGCGCTATGACTACCATGAGAAAATGAACCTGCCGCGCGAACGCGTCGATCTGCGGGATGCCGAGCCGGAGCGCTTCATCGCGCGGATTTTCGACGATCCGTCGGCGCGCTTTGTCGGTTTTCACATATTTCCCGATCAGACCCGGCCGGCCATACTCCCCGTGCTCGAAGATGAGGGCGTCAAGAAGCTCTGGCTTGTAAGAAATCCGATCGCGTCCTTCGTCTCGCTGCTCGAGGCGGAGGCTTCTGGGGTCTGGACGGTGCACGCCTCCGATCCCGTCGCGTCCGATAGTCCGAGGAAAAAGGTGTACTTCGACATAGACCGGTTCAACGCCTATCTGCGCGAACTGAACCTGTTTCGCGCGAAGATCAGATCCGTGCTGTTCGAAACCCGGCAGCCATTTTTTCCGATCCATTACAGCGACATCGGCGATCCGCTGGTTGGCAATGCGATCATCGCCTATCTCGGCGGTTCCCAGCGCCTGGATCATTTCGAGACCGAGATCCTGAAGCCGCCGCAGCGGCCTTTCGTCGACCGTATCGAGAATTACTGGGAATTCGTAACCTATTTCAGAGCCGCCTCGACGGACGATCTGTATGCGTTCGGCTGATGTCCGGAAGGGAAGCCGGTTTGGCGAGAACCGGAGTGCCAAGGCCGTCTAGCTCAATCTTGTCGTCGTCGAAATTCGCCGGCTTGCCAATTCCGGCCGGCGCGCCCTTATCCGCCGTCAATCAGCGAAACCAATTGTCTTTCAATATGTTCGGTTAACCAGTTCTGAAGAGACATGGTTAATGCATACTTGATTTTGTTGACTCTTTTTTGGCCCGGGCTGATTCTGCAAGCGTGGGTTTGAAAGCTGCCGGCAGTGGTTGTGGCCGGAGCGCAAACTGGCGGCGGGCAATTGCATGAGTATCGGCGGCAATGTGGGATCGGCGAGCCGATCCGAAAGCGGCCAGGCGCAATCGAAGACGAAAACGGCCTTGACGCGGAACCTGCGCTTCAGGCGCATGTCCTTGCGCATCATTTGCACCAGCCTGTTGTCATGGCTGCTGCTGGGCGTCTACCGGGGCGTCATCCTCGATCCGCAAACGACACTTCAGGGCGTTCTGGCGTCCATCCCCATGGGATTGGCGGCAAGCTACTACGATCTGATCCTCGTTGCGTCACTGACGGCGGCAACGCTGATCCTGCTCTTTGCCGCAAAGGCAAGCAGGCTTGCCTTCGCGGCAATCGTCTTCCTCTTCTATCTCGTCGTCGTGGTGTCGCTGGCTTGGGGGTTTGCCAACATCAATCTCGTCAAGATGCTGGGTGAGCCATTCACGTTCCAGTGGCTGGTCTATGGCGACTTCCTGCAGAATGCCGACGCCAAGAATGCCATGGGCGACGCGCTCAATATGCGAGGCGCCGCGACCCTTGGCGGGTCAATCGTCTTGGTGCTGGTCCTCGGCTCCGCCGCAGGCAGGTGGGGCCACCGGCTGAGTTCCGCGGGTCACCGGGCGTTTCTGATAGCGCTGGTCCTGTGTGTCGGCGCGGCGCTGGCCGCTACCGGTTATCACGTGCGCGCGGAAGCGCTGCCGGCGCCGAAGGTCGACAATCCGCTCGTTTATTTCGTACAGTCGGCCTGGTTCAGTTCAACGCCGGTCATGCTGGCGATCGGCGCCGGCGCCGATGATCCCGATGTCGCCAGCGTCGGCGAGCGTCCGCCGGAAACATCAAGCTTCCAGGCGCCGACACCAAATCCGATCAAGAACGTGCTGATCTTCATGATGGAGTCGGTACCATCAAAGTACATCGAGACCTTTGGCGGCAAGTATCCGATTACGCCGAACATCAAGAGCTATGCCGCGGATTCCATCCGCTTCGACAACATCTATGCGCACGCGCCTTCCACCCACTACTCGATATTCTCCCTGCTGACCTCGATGTATAACGACATCTCGTTCTACGGGATGACCAGCAGGTACCCGTATCTGCCGTTGGATTCGATTTCCAACACGCTGTCCAAGCACGATTTTCGAACCGGGTTTTTCTGGAGTGCGGATTCCCGCTTCCAGCGAGTGGATGAGTTTTTGCTCAACAAGGGACTGGATGTGATCCAGGACTACCGAGGGCAAAAATGCGCCACCCCGACCTTCAAGCTCAGCACCGAGCAGTGGAAGAACATGGACTACAACAGCGATCTCTGCACGGCGCAATCGATCATCGACTGGATGAACAAGGATTCGGAGCAGCCTTCTTCGGCATGTTCACGGCGATGACCCACTCCCACACTCCGACAGCCCGATGCAATGTCGAGATGGATTCACGCATTACGCCTTGAAGGTCGGCGACACGGCGCTCGGTGAAATCCTTGAAGTGGATCGAGTTTTTGCTCACAGGGACTGGATTATCCAGGACTACCGAGGGCAAAAATGCGCCACCCCGACTTCAGCTCAGCACCGAGCAGTGGTCATGGACAAACGATCTGCACGCCATCATCGACTGGAACAAGGATCGGAGCAGCCTTCTCGCATATGTTCCGCGATGACCCACCCCTCTCCGACAGCCCGATGTTCTCGAAGATGACGCCTTCCGCCAAAGACAGGGGCCGATGCACTATGTCGATGATGAGAATTCAACGCCTATCTCAACGCCTTGAAGGTCGGCGACACGGCGCTCGGTGAAATCCTTGAATCGCTGAAGCAGTCAGGGAAGCTCGATTCGACACTTGTCGTCATCCTGGGCGATCATGGCGAGGCGTTCGGGGAGCATGGCGAGTATATCCATGCCAGCGCGATCTACGACGAGAACGTCCACATCCCGCTGATCATGATCAACAAGCGCCTTTTCCATGACGAGGTCGCGCATCCGGTTGGCGGCATTATCGATGTCGCCCCGACGATCTTCGACGTACTCGGACTTCCACTGCCGAAGCAATGGCAGGGACGCAGCCTGTTCAGCGAGCAGCGGCCGAACAAGACCTTCTTCTTCAACCCCTGGGCCGGGTCCTTGCTCGGCTATCGCGAAGACGATCGAAAGGTGATTTTCAACGCGACCACCGGCAAGGTCGAAGAATACGACCTCAGGACGGATCCCGGGGAGAGGGCGAACCTCTTCAACGACGGTTCAAGCGACCGAACGGCGCTTTTGCAGCCGATCGCCGGATGGGTGCAGTCGCAGAAGCGGCGAATGGCAAACCTTGTCGCCGAGAACGAGACGGACGCCGGGCACTGCACCGCCATGTCTCTGGAGATCGACGCGGCCGGCACCGATTACCAGGGTCCGCCTCACTTCGACGTTCTCGTTGACGGCAAGCGACTTGCTGAAATCGCCGTCCAGGGCAAGGGGAGCAAGGCATCGACAAGCGAGGAGCGCGTGGCGGAACTGAACGATGCGGCAATGGACGCGCGGCCGTTCCGCATCGATCTCAGCGGCGCGCCCAATCCAAAGTCAATCGAGATTCGCTATATCAACGACCAGTGGGCCGGAGACGGCTCGCCCGGCGATCGCAACCTTTTCATCAAGAGCATCAAGGTGAACGGGCAGTTGGTGCCCAATGGCAAACTGCATGTCGATGAGCAATCCCATGGCTACACCGACGACAGCGGGACCGCCATGTACACCAATGGCTCGCTATGGGTCAGCGGCCCATTCATCGAAGGATGCATGTAGGGCAGGGGCCGGCGGCGGCTTATGCCCTACCTCTTGCCTTCCGGCCGCCATTCGTGCCGATACCAGTCGACGAACTTCGCCAGTCCTTCCTCGATCGACACTTTCGGCTTGAAGCCGAAGTCGCGTTCCAGCGCGCTGGTGTCGGCATAGGTCTTCTCGACATCGCCAGGCTGCATGGGCAGGTCCTCACGGATCGCCTTGACGCCAAGCAGGTTTTCCAGCGTCTCGATGAAGCGGCCGAGATGCACCGGCTGGCTGTTGCCGATGTTGTAGATCCTGTGGCGCTCAACGCCGGCCCCTGGCGGCTTGTCGAGAACCGCGATCACGCCCTCGACGACGTCGTCGACATAGGTGAAATCGCGCCACATCTCGCCATGGTTGAAGACGCGGATCGGCTTGCCGGCCAGCATTGCCTCGGTGAAGATCCAGGCGGCCATGTCAGGGCGCCCCCATGGACCGTAGACCGTGAAGAAGCGCAAACCGGTCTGCGGCAGGCCGAAGAGATGCGAGTAGGTCGAGCTGATCAGCTCGTCGGCCTTCTTGGTCGCGGCATATATCGACACCGGATTGTCGACGCGGTCGGTTTCCGCGAACGGCACCTTGGTGTTGCCGCCATAGACCGAGCTCGAGGAGGCATAGACCAGGTGCCTGACGCTGGGCGAGGCGCGGTAGAGCTCCAGCACCTCCAGATGGCCTGCGATGTTGGCGTGGATATAGGCGCGTGGATTTTCGAGCGAGTAGCGCACGCCCGCCTGCGCCCCGACATGGACGATGCCGCTGACCTGCGTTCCCTCGAGCTTCCCAGCCAGGGCGCCGGGCTCGGCGATGTCGAGCCGATGGAACGAAAATCCCTTGTATGGGGAAAGCCTGGCGAGCCGCGCCGCTTTCAGCGCGGGATCGTAGTAGGCGTTCATGCTGTCGACGCCGATCACCGCGTCGCCGCGAGCCAGAAGGCGTTGGCAGACATGGCTGCCAATGAAGCCGGCGGCTCCGGTCACCAGGACGGTCATGCGATCTTCACCTTGGGGCAGGGGGTGTTCGGCATCATTTCCGGCGCCGGCTTTTCTTGGCGCCCGCCGGCGGGCTCGGCCAATGCCAGCCGTCGCCTTCGCCATGCGCGGGCTGCGGCCGCGCCACATAAGCGAGGGAGACGTTCGCCTCGAGATAGACGCGCGAAAGCATTTCGGCGAGCACCCCCGATGTCACCGCCTGCAGCCCGGCGATCACCAGGAAGAAGCCGGTGAACAGCATCGGACGCGTTCCGATATCTTGTCCGAAAAACACCTTCAGGGCAAATAGATAGGTCAGGATCAGCGAACCGAGCACGCCGAGCACGATGCCGATGCCGCCGAAGAAATGGCCGGGCCTGGTGCGATAGCGCATGAAGAAGAACATGAAGACGAGGTCGAGCACCACGCGGAAGGTGCGCGAGATACCGTATTTCGACTGCCCGTGGATGCGGGCGTGATGGGTTACCACTTCTTGGGCGATGCGGCGCGGCGTCGTCACCGTCGCCAGCCACGCCGGGATGAAGCGGTGCATTTCGCCATAAAGCCGGACGCTGCGGATGACGCTGCCGCGGAAGACCTTCAGGCTGCAGCCATAATCCTTCAGCCGCACGCCGGTGACGCGCGCGATCAGCGAGTTGGCGATGCGCGAAGGCAGCCTGCGCATCCAGAAACCTTCCTGGCGGTTCTTGCGCCAGCCGGCGACGAGGTCGAGATCCTCGGTCAGCAGCCGGTAGACCATGCGCGGTATGTCGAACGGGTCGTTCTGCAGGTCGCCGTCGAGCGTCGCGATGACGTCGCCGCGGGCGGCGTCGAGGCCTGCCTGCATGGCCGCGGTCTGCTTGAAGTTGCGCACCAGTTCCACGCCATGCACATGCGGACCGTATTCGGCCGCGAGCCTGCGGATTTCGTTCGGCGTGGCATCGGTGCTGCCGTCGTCCACCAGCACCACTTCCCAGGGCTGGCTGTAGTTCTCCATCGCCTGGTGGATGCGCATGAGCAGCGGCTCGACATTGTCGGCCTCGTTATACATCGGAATGACGATGGAAAGCCTGTGCTCGGGCATGACGGCGCCCTCGGGCAGGCCCGAGACAGGAATGGGAAGCACGTTCATTGCGGTCATTTCCTTGCGGGTCCCGTGGCCGGGTTCTCCGGCAGCGTCGATTTGGAGGGAAACAGCCAGGCGATCGCGCCGGTGGCGACGGCCGAGCAGAGGATGAAGAGATGCAGTGCCAGCGCCGCCTGCAGGCCGTCCTTCACGGCGATGCCGGAATAGAGCAACGCCGCCGCGGCGCCCGCCTCGTAGGTGCCGAAGCCGGCAACGCCCTGCACCGGCAGGATGGCCGCGGCCTCGGCTCCGACAGCGCCGGGAAAGGCGGTCTGGAAGGAGGTGCCGAGCAGCATCGCGAGCAGCCATCCCTGCACGGCAAGCTTCAGCGTCCAATTGGCCACTGTCCACCACCAGCCGTAGCGGGAGCGCCCCGTGGCCTCGGTGAAGATGTCGCGCAATTTGCCGAGCTTCGAGACGATGCTGCCGCGATGGGCCCAGTCATGCGGCGCGCGCGCCCAGCGCGGCAGGTACCAGGCGACGGCAATCAGCGCCGCGATGCCCGCTGCCCGGAGCGCCGGATGGAGGCTCGGCCACACAAGGCAGGCAAGCACGCCGACGACGAAGGCATCCTGCAGCCTGAACCACAAGAGCGAGGCGCCGGCGCGCACGATCGAGATGCCGAACACCTGGCGAAGCAGCAGCGGGAAGGCGGTCTCGCCGCCGCGGAACGGCACCACGTTGATCATGGCGTTGTGGATCAGTATGACGCGCAGGCAGGCGCCGAAGCGGCCGTTCACCTCGTCGCGGAATTCGTCACAAACGCGCAGCGCGCGCAGCACATAGGTGACGAACAGCGCCAGCGTCACCGCCGCGAAGGCGCCGGGCGTGATGCTGGCAAATGCATCGCCGACCATCTTCCAGCGCGAGTCGCTGGCAAGCCATGCCAGCAGCGCCAGGGTGACGATTATCGATACCGCTCGCTTCAACCAATTCTCCGATGGCGTCCACCGCCGCGTTACGGCAAATGCTCCACTTTTCGAGGATGCTCCGCGCGGTCGGGGGCGGTTTGCATCGCCGGTTGCCTTGCCGGTTTCCTGTCCGGCGTGCGGCCGCCGAAATTCGGGCCTTGCCTGGTTTGCGGCCCGTTCTACGTCTCCGCTTCCATCAAGGGCGGCTGATCCTATAGACCAGCGGCTTGCTCAAATCCACAAGCTTGGCGCGGCCGCGATCACTGTCCGCAAAGCACTCTTGTTGCCTATGCAACGAAAGGTTGACACCGTTTCTCGGGCGACCATTAATAACACCCGGGGGCGGTAACTGCGATGTTGGGGAAGACCCAGCCTGGGTGGTGACGCCGAAAAGAAAGGCGACATCGGCATGTTATCGTTCATTGTGCAGACAGCTCGAAAAATATGGCCATCCGAACCAGCCAGGGGCGTGGGTCGCGATCGATCCGCCCGGATGCTAATCCTCGCCTGTGGGGGGATGGCGCTTTGCGGCGCCGCTCACGCGGCCGGCGCTCAGGAACCCGCGCCGGCTCACGCAGCCACCACGCCGACGGCGTTCGAGCTGCAGCTTTTCTATGCGGACCGCACCTGGAATTGGGACGACGGAGCCGCCTATTTCGCGCAAGACAGAAAGATGCGGGCCTTCACGTCCAAGCCCGATTCAACTTCTGTCGCCGAGGGCACATGGCATCTCAGCAACGACGGCAAGATGTGCATGGATCTCGTCTGGCGCTCGACCGCCTCTGCCGCAACGCCCGTTCGCACCTGCTTCAGCCATCGCGTCCAGAATGGAACCGTCCAGCAGCGCAGGGATCCGGATGGCCGGTGGTACAGCTTCAAGCACGCCTCGGAAGATCCGGCCGACGAGCTCAAGAAGATCCAGGCGGGTGACACCCGGGACGCCGACTTCGAAAAGACCCGCAAATTGGTCGATTCCAAAAGCTGAACCGCTAATGCATGTCGCCCAAAAGTGCGCAGCGGTTTTGGGCGAACGACATGCATCAAAACAAAGACTTAAAAGCGCGTCGCCTGAATTCGTTTTGCGCGACGCGCTTTTAAGGCATCAAGCCTTAAGCGGATCAAACCTGGAGGCTCGCTGAGACAAGCCCTCAACCCAGCTCAGCGAGCCCACGTCCCGACACATTACTCACAGGGACGGCTGCCAGCCTCGCGGGCTGGCGTTTTTTCGTAGCGCCCCTTCCGCGCGGCGCGCCTTTTGCGCGCGAAACGGCGGCGGACGCATTGAAAATCTCCGGTTTCGCAATCGGCCCGAGCCCGAAGAAGGGCGCGGCTGTCCTGACGATGGCATCGATGTCGGAGAGTTCGGCCACGAAGCCCAACGTCTCGCGCGCCAGGCCGGGGTCGGCGTAAAGCTCGGCCGGATCGCCCGGCCGGCGCGGCTTGTAGATGACCGGAACCGGCCGTGACGTGATGCGGCCGACAGCTTCGAGGATCTCCTTGATCGAAATGCCCCGGCCGGTGCCGAGATTGACGGCCAGGCTGGCGCCGCCGGCCTCCAGATGCATCAATGCCATGAGATGCGCGCGGGCGAGGTCGCTGACATGGATATAGTCGCGCACGCAGGTGCCGTCCGCAGTCTCGTAGTCGGTACCGAAGATCTCGATCGCCTCGATCATGCCGGACGCCGCCATCAGCACCCTTGGGATGAGATGGGTCTCGGGCGTGTGCCACTCGCCGAGCTCGCCTTCGGGGTCGGCGCCGCAAGCGTTGAAGTAGCGAAGGATCGCGTATTTCAGCCCATAGGCAGAGGCATAGTCCTTGATGATCTGTTCGCCCATCAGCTTGCTGCGGCCATAGGGGCTGATCGGCTTCTGCGACGCGGCCTCGCTGACCGGCAGCGCTTCCGGCACGCCGTAGGTCGCGCAGCTCGATGAGAAAATGACCTTGTCGATGCCGTTTGCCCGCGCCGCATCCAGCACCGCGATCGTGCCGCCGACATTGGTCGCGTAGTAATCCGCCGGCTCGCTGACCGACTCGCCGACATAGGCAAGGGCGGCAAAATGGATGATCGCCTGCGGCCTGTGGGCTTCGATTGCCCGCTGCAGTGAATTGCGGCCGCGTATGTCGCCGACGACCAGTGGACCCCAGGCGACGGCCGTCTGGTTGCCACGGCTTAAGTTGTCGTAGACCACCGGCAGGTAGCCCGCGGCCGACAGCAGCTTGCAAGTTTGGCTGCCGATGAAGCCGGCGCCACCCGTCACCAGAACGGGGCGGCGGGTCGTCATGCCGTCGCCTCCCTGACGGAAGACGCGTGGACTCTGCGCGGGGCGACAGGCCGGCGGCGGCCCAGCAGGGTGTCGAAATACGCCGTGGTATGGGCAAGGCCTTCGCTCAAGGCGACCTTAGGCTCCCAGCCGAGATGCTGTCTGGCGAATGAAATGTCGGGCTTGCGCTGCCTGGGGTCGTCGACGGGCAGCGGCCGGTGCACGATGCGCGAGCGCGAATTCGTATAGTCGATGACCAGCTCGGCCAATTCCATGATGGTAAACTCGACCGGGTTGCCGAGATTGACCGGGTGCAGCGGCGCCACCGGGGCATTCATCAGGCGCAAGAAGCCCTCGACCAGGTCGTCGACGAAGCAGAAGGAGCGCGTCTGCGTGCCGCTGCCATAAACGGTGATATCGTCGCCGCGCAGCGCCTGGACGATGAAGTTCGACACCACGCGGCCGTCATCGGGCTGCATGCGCGGACCATAGGTGTTGAAGATGCGCGCGACGCGGACATCGATGCCGTATGTCCTCGAATAGTCGAAGAACAGCGTCTCGGCCGAACGCTTGCCCTCGTCATAGCAGGAGCGTGGGCCGTGCGTGTTGACGTTGCCGAAATAGCCTTCCGGTTGCGGATGCACCTGCGGATCGCCATAGACTTCGGAGGTGGAAGCCTGGAAGATCTTGGCCTTGTGGCGCCTGGCAAGTTCCAAAAGGTTGATCGAGCCGAGCACGCTGGTCTTGAACGTATGGATCGGATCGGCCTGATAGTGCGGCGGGGAAGCGGGGCAGGCGAGATTGTAGATCTCGTCGACGGCGAAGTCCGCCGGCAACGCGTCGACGATATCGTGCTTGATGCAGGTAAAGGAAGCATCGTGCGCCATGCCAGCGAGATTGTGTCTTTTGCCGGTATGGAAATTGTCCAGCGCGATGACCTCATAACCGTCGAAGAGCAGCCTCTCGCACAAATGCGAGCCTAGAAATCCCGCTCCGCCGGCGACCAGCGCGCGACCGCGATCGGCACGCCTCCGTCCCGAATTGTTGTCTAGATTTAGAACCTTGATGACCCTGCCCATGGCGCCCTCATACCGCACACATTCCCCGTCCGGGCCGGGGCAACGGCGTTGCCCGACCAGGCCAAATCACGGCGATCCCTCCGCATGTGCGGAATCGCCACAACTGATGTGTTTTTTCTGAGTTCGCGGGGTCGTTGCCGTACGGCTATTTGCTGCCGCTTAGCGTCCCTTTGCCCCTAAAGTCGCGATCCACGATTATGGTTGCCACCACCGCGGACTGCTCGCCCAAATTGCACACCCAACGCATACAAAGATATACCTGCGCGCGATGTAGTCAACTAAATTAGAGTTCTATTAACCCCACACGTTTGTGATTGGTTAATCATCAGCCGGCCGCTGTGTGGTTGTCCGCCGGTTCGAAGCGGCTCGGCCTTGCCGGTTTTCGCGTGGTAATGAGCCAAGTGACTGCGGAGCCGGCAAAAGCTCGTCGAACGGCAGCAGCGAAAGCCTCAAGGTGAGCGCCCGGAAACGCGATCCGTTCTAGTCTTTCAGGTTCGGAAGTTGCTTTATGTTGCTCTTCGATCTTCCGATTCTCCGAAGAACAAGCCCGTGAAGAGGAGGAGTTCAGTCGCAAATAGGCACGCGCCTCCAGGACAGCGGAATCCAGGCGCCGCGGCGAGGAAGGACGGACGGCGCCGCTGCAGCTCGAGCATTCCGATGTGGTTTCACGCTCCTCGCAAGGGCGCCACCACTTGGAAGTGCAGAGAAAAGAAAAGCGATTTCAGCAATACAGGATGATGGCCGGATCTCCGGAAACGCTCGGTCGGCCCGCTGAGCGGCGGCATCGCGGCCGTCGCAAGACGACCGCAGGCGTTTCAGCAACGGACGCGGCCTGCGATTTCGCGGGCCACGTCCTTGCGTTGGTGGCTCCGGCATCACTCCCCGCCCATATCCTTCTTGAACTGGGCGAGATCGACCTGCATGCCGTTGAAGATGGTGCTCCAGTGGCGGGTCAAGGCGGCCATGGCGACGGCCTCCTGGATCTCTTCGTCGGTGGCGCCGGCGCGTTTGGCATTCTCGGTGTCCGACCAGACGCAATAGCTGCAGGGGATTTGTGCCGCGACCGCCAGCGAGATCAGCGACTTCACCTTCGGCGGCAGTGCCGTCTTGTCGCTGAGCTCGATGGCCTTGACCTCCGCCCATGCGCCGGGCAGACCGGCCTTCGGGAACTGCTTCACGAACCCGGGTACGCCGCCCATCGTCGACTGGATGTCCTTGATGGTGGCATCGTAGTCGTCGGCGCTCGCCGGCGCCGAGGTCAGCATGGCCGCGAGTGTGCCGGCGGCGGCGATGAGGCAAGCGGAACGAAGGCAGGAATGCACATTTGAGACGATGCGAAGGACGGACATGGTTTTCTCCTCTGGTCTTTGTTAGCCTTACGGTGTAAGGTATTTGGAACGTGAACCTTACAGTGTAAGTTGTCAAGCGACGCCATGGACTCATCGATCAAAAAAAAGCGAACCCGCGGCCGGCTGTCCCGCGAGATGATCGAGGACGCCGCATTCGACGTGATCGAGAGGGAAGGGCTCTCCGGCTTTTCGATGCGCAAGCTCGCCGCTGCGCTCGGCTGCGAGGCGATGAGCATCTACCATCACTTCCCCTCGCAGGCGCATCTCTACGAGGCGCTGGTCGACCGGCAGATGAGCCGGCTTGTGATCCCCGATGACGGCCTGCCCTGGCGCGAGCGGGCCCGTATCGGCATGCAGGAATTCCGCCGCGTCGCGACCGAGCATCCGGCCTTCGCGCCGTTCATCGTCGTCTACCGCATGAACTCGCCGCCCTGTCTTGCCAAGCTCAACGCCATCATTGGCCTGTTCGAGGACGGCGGCTTCGGGGTCGAGCTCAGCGCCCGCCTGTTCCGCGCCGCCGGCTACTATCTGATGGGCGCCATCCTCGACGAGACCGCCGGCTACGCCAAGGGGCCATCGGCGGTCACCACGGTCAGCGACGAAGAATTGGCGCGCGATTACCCAAGTGTCGTGGCGGCTGGCGCCTATTTCGGCACGAGCGGTTTCGACAAGACTTTCGAGCTTGGCCTGGAGATGTTTCTGGACGAGATGGAGCGGATTCGCGACGCTGCCCGGGGCGAGGCCGCCAAAAGTGGCGATCGCGCCCGGAAAAAATCGTAACCAGGGTTCTCAATGCGCTTCCTATCGGTTCTCGTCCTCATCGCCGGCGCCGCAATCGGCGTCTTCTATCCCTGGGCGATGAGCAATTTCTCCGGCCATGCGATCGGCACTTACAGGGTCTACGAGGGCGGCCGCTTCCGGTCGGCGACCGTACGGCTGGCGGCAAGCGATGCGCCCGTGCGGGTGCTGGTCGACCTTACCGCGCGGGCCGAGCGCGTCGCCTCGCAGCAGCGCACCGTGCTGACGCTGACCGCGGCAAGCGGCGGCCGCACGGCGCTTGCCTCGACATTGTCCTTCAACCGCACCGACAATCCGCGCCAGGTGAGCCCGCAACTGCCCGACAAGATCTTTCGCGACGAGGCCGGCGTAATCGAGACGGTCGCACCGGGCGCCTATGTCTTCACCGTCGGTCCAGGCGATGCCGACGGCATCGACATGCGTGCCGTCGATCTGATCCTGCGCGCAGGCACCGGCTCGATCGACGAGAGGGCGTGGCCGGTCGGCTACGCGCTGATGGGCATCGGCCTGGCCGGGCTGGTGCTGTCGCTGGTCTTTGGGCGTCGCAACAAACCGCCGCAGAACCCGAACTCGCAGCCGCCACCACCGCGCTGGGGCCGCGGCGGTTCGCCGAGATGAGGACGGCATGAACTACCGCCACGCCTATCACGCCGGCAATTTCGCCGATGTCGTCAAGCACGCCGTGCTCAGCCGCCTGGTCGAGTATCTGAAGCAGAAGGACAAGGCCTTCCGTGTCATCGACACCCATGCCGGCATCGGCCGCTACGACCTCGCTTCTGTCGAGGCCGGCAAGACCGGCGAATGGCAGGGCGGCGTCGGCCGGCTGTTCGAGGCCACGCTCGAGCCTCGGGCGGCAGCGCTCCTTCAGCCCTATCTGGAAGCGGTGCGCGCGGAAAATCCCGGCGGCGGCCTTGGCCGCTATCCCGGCTCGCCGCTGATCGTGCGCCACCTCCTGCGCAGCCAGGACCGGCTGACCGCGATCGAGCTCCACCCTCAGGATGCGGCGCGATTGAAATCCGTCTTTGCCGGTGACTTCCAGACGAGGGTGATCGTGCTCGACGGCTGGCTGGCGCTCGGCGCGCATCTGCCGCCGAAGGAGAAGCGCGGCCTGGTCCTCGTCGATCCGCCCTTCGAGGAAGAGGGCGAGTTCCAGCGCCTCGTCGAGAACCTGCGCCGCGCGCACCGGCGCTGGCCGGGGGGCATCTACGCGCTCTGGTACCCGATCAAGGACCGCAAGGCGGTCGCCGCCTTCCGCGCGGCGCTGCAGGAGACCGGCATTCCGAAACTGCTCGACATCGGCTTCGAGATCCGGCCGGCCTCGAACGAACCCAGCCTCGACGGCAGCGGCCTGGTGGTCGTCAATCCGCCCTTCACGCTGGAGGGCGAATTGCGGGTGCTGCTGCCGGCCCTGCACAAGGTGCTGGCCGTCGAGCAGCCGTCGCGTTGGACGATCGAGTGGCTGGCCGGCGAGTAAGCTCGCGCGAAGATTGAGCTATGTCAGTGCCGATGGCGTGATCCCCGTCAGTCGCCGGCTTTCGCGGATCAGATGCGCCTGGTCGGCATAGCCGGCCTCGATGGCGAGCACGGCGGTCGAGGCATCGCCGGCTTTCCCGCGCAGGCATCGGAAGCGGTGGAAGCGCAAAATGCGGTCGAGCGTTTTCGGGCCATAGCCGAAGGCGCTCTCGAAGCGACGCCTCAGCGTCCGCTCGCTCATATGCAGGTGGCGCTGCAGGAAAGGAACCAAGGGCGTCTCCGGCGGCAGTCCTTCCTCGACAGCGTCAAAGGCTCTGCCCATCAGCGGATCGAGCGCATCGCGCCCTTGCGTGTGCATGCCGACCGTCTCTTCCAGTTGCCGCACCATGGCGTCGAGGTCCGGCGCGGCCTTGATGCGGTCGGACAGCGCCCGGGCGCGCGTGCCCCAGAGCTGGCCAAGGTCGAGGCGTTCGCCGACGATCTCGCTGGCCGGCACGCCGAGCCAACCGGCGGCGGCTCCCGGCCGGAAGCGGAAGCCGACGATCACCGCGCCGGAGGTTGGCCTTTCGATCTGCGGCTCCTTGTCCGGACCGGCGATGCGGAACCGGCCGTCGATCCATTGCAGGTCGATGGTTGCGTCGGGCGTGATCACGATCGGCGGGACAGCCTGATGATCCATGCGATGCACCCAGAGCGCGGAAAAGGCGCCAGCCAGGCCTCGGGCTACGGGCCGCTCCCGAAAGAAGCCGGTGGTCTGCGCCAGAACCGGTTCCATTTCTTCTCCGATCTGCTCCGCCCGGATCGGTGCGACGGTCATTTTGGCCGAAATCTTCAATGCCGGCCGCGTCATCCGTGGCAAAACGGATGCAGCTTTACAGCGCTTCATGCGCTTCTGTCAGACCGCGTCCGTTTCCGAATGTGGTCCCGAATATAGAAAGGAGTGAGAGAAATGAAAGCTCGCATCACCGTCGTCACGCTTGGCGTCGACGACCTGGAAGCGTCGCTTAGATTCTACCGCGACGGCCTGGGCCTGCCGACCGAAGGCATCATCGGCCGCGAGTTCGAACACGGGGCCGTCGCCTTCTTCGAGCTCGCCGGCGGCTTGAAGTTCGCCATCTTCGAGCGTTCGAGCATCGCCCACGACGCCACCGTGCCACAGAGCGGCCGCAGCCCGACCGAGCTAACCATCGGCCACAATGTGGCCAGCGAAGCCGAAGTCGACGCCGTGATGGCAGAGGCCATCAAGGCCGGCGCGCACGTGGTCAAGCCGGCTCAAAAGACCTTCTGGGGCGGCTATGCCGGCTATTTCCAGGACCCAGACGATCATCTCTGGGAGGTCGTCTACAACCCCGCTTTCATCCCTGAGGACTAGGCACTACAGGCCCATATTCCGTCGAAAGGAGGTCGTCATGTTTGTTCAGAACGCTCAGGCGCTTGGCGCGCTTCTAATCGGCGGCGTGTTCATCCTCGCCGGCATCGAGCACTTCGTGAAATTCAAGGCGATGCGCGGCTATCTGGCCGCGCAGCGCTTTCCGGCGCCTTCCTTCATGCTCGCCGCCGGCTCGGCGCTCGAGATCGTCGCCGGCCTGATGCTTGTGCTGGGCCTCGCCATGCCCTTCGCCGCCGGCGCGCTCGTCGTGTTCACGCTGACCGCGAATTTCATGCTGCTCCGCTTCTGGGCATCCGAGGAGCCGGAACGGCAGGTGCTGCGCAATGCCTTTCTGATCAACGTCGCGGTCATTGGCGGGCTGCTGCTTGCGGCAACGACCTAGCCAGTGACATCTGGAACGATGTTTTCTGGAAACCATTGTTTTCGCAACCGCTTGACCGCCGCCAAGCGAATCCGCACAGTGCGCGCAACCGATCTTGAGAGGCTGTCATGACTCGCTTCGCTCATTCCGCTCTTGCCGCGCTGATTTCGCTTCTGACGCCGCTTGGCACGTCGCTTGGCTTCACCCAGGCCGCGCATGCAGCCGACCTTGCCGTCTACACCGAGGATGACGGTGGCGTCTGCGGTCAGCCCTGGGTGCTGAGCAAGATCACCAGCCGCTTCTCATATCAGGTGCGTCACGTGCCGCATCTGCCGGATGTTGCGATCACCGACTTCCATCGCGTTCACCAGCATCGCTATTTGCCGGCCAGCGACGAATGGCCGATCGGCCGGCGCTATTGCGGCGCCACCGTCAGCCTGTCGGATGGCCGCGACCGCACCATCTGGTACCTGATCGAGGAAGGGCAGGGCTTTGCCTCGATCGGCGACAATGTCGAGTTCTGCGTCTCGGGCTTCGACCGCTGGATGGTCTATAACGGTCGCTGCCGCGTGCTGCGGTAAAGGTCAGCCTGCTTCTGATTTAAGAAACTGCGGCGCCCATGGCGGCCGCCGCAGCCATGTGTTGCCAATCAATCGCCGCAACGACGCGATGAACCTTGGATGGAAGCTTGCCGCCACCATCCGTGGCGTCACGTAGGTTCGGTGGTCAGGGAGGCGCGGAATCCGCCTGACTCCTGGATGCCGGACACGCAAGTTCATTCGGAGTGACGCCGACATCGGCCCTATCGCGAATATTGCGGGCTGCCGCCTATCGCCGGAAGGCAAATCGGCTAATCTGACCGCCCGAGAGCACAAATCACTTTCGGGAGTTTTTATGGATCTTGCCACCATATTTGCCTTCGCGGCCGCCTTCTTCGTCTTCGCCGCCAGCCCAGGGCCCGACAATATGACGATCGTCGCCCGCACGATCTCCAACGGCCCGGCATCGGGCATCGCCTACGGCATCGGCACGGTGGTCGGCATCCTGATCTTCCTGAGCCTCGCGGCTTTTGGCCTGTCGATTGTCGCCACCAAGATGGCGATCCTCATGACGGTGCTTCGCTACGGCGGCGCGGCCTACCTGATCTGGATGGGCATCAGGCTATGGAGCGCTGCGCCGGTCGTGCCGGAACTGCAGCCCGTCTCCGAGCGGCGCGGATTGCTTGCTATTTTCGCCACCGGGGTCGCGCTCAATCTAGGCAATCCGAAGATGCCGCTGTTCTACCTGGCGCTGCTGCCCAATGTGGTCGGCACCTCGCTCGACGCCGGTCGTGTCTGCGTGCTGATGGTGGTGATCGTAGCTGTCGAGATCGTGGTGATCGGTGGACATGTCGTGCTCGCCGGCCGCGCCCGCAAACTGCTGCGCACACCGAAGATCGTGCGCCGGGTGAACCGTGCGGCGGGCGGCGTGATGGTCGGCGCCGGCGTCGCGGTCGCCGTAACGCGCTGACGCCGGGCGACTTGCCAATTTGACAAAAAGCAGAGCTACCGCTAGAAAAGAGACAGACCTGTCTCATCACCTTGGCGACATGACCCCTTCATCGCCTTCCGCCAAACGCCAGCATGTTATCGACACGGCGTACGCGCTGTTCAAGCGCGACGGCTTCCATGCCACCGGCATCGACCGCATCATTGCCGAAGCCGACATCGCCAAGATGACGATGTACCGCCACTTCCCGGCGAAGGACGAGCTGATCGTCGCGGTGCTGGAGCATCGCGCGGCGCGTTTCGAACGCCAGCTCGACCGGCTGGCGGCGACGGCGGGCACGGCGGCGGCGAAGATAGCGACGATCCTTGACTGGCACGAGCGCTGGTTTCGCGATCCGGATTTCCACGGCTGCCTGTTCGCGCATGCTCTCGCCGAGTTCGGCGATCCCGATCATCCGGTGTTCAAGGCCGCCAGCCACCAGAAGAACGGCTTGCGGACGCGCATGCGTTCCATACTCGAGAAGGAGATGCCGACCGAGCCGGCCGAGGGCGCCGCGGCGGCGCTGTTGATGCTGATCGAGGGCGCGACACTGATGGCTCAGATGGGAGTGCCAGCTGCCGCCATCGACGGCGCCCGCAAGGCGGCTTCCGCCATCATCGCCAGCGCGCGGGCGCCGCGATGAACGCGACGGTCGTCGGGCTGGCGCTGTTCGCGGCAATTCTGCATGCCAGCTGGAACGCCTTCCTGCGGACCGGGGCCGACAGGCTGTGGACGGTCACCGTCATGAGCTTTTCGAGCACGGCTGCCGCCATTGTCCTGGCGCTCTTCCATCCGCTGCCGGCCGCGCCTGCCTGGCCCTATGTCGTGCTCTCGGCCGTCCTTCAGACCGGCTACAGCGTATTCCTGGTCGCCGCCTACCGCTATGGCGAACTGGGGCAGGTCTATCCGATCGTGCGCGGCAGCGTGCCGCTGCTGGTCGCGCTCGGCGGCTTCGCGTTGGCCGGCCAGCGCCTCACCGCGCCGGAGCTCGTCGGCATCGCGCTGGTCGCCTGCGGCATCATGGGGCTGTCGCTCGGGCGAGGCAGGGCCTCGGTGACATCCATCCTCCACGCGCTCGCCACCGGCGCGATCATCGCAGCTTACGCGACCGTCGATGCGATCGGTGTGCGGGCCGCCGGTGACAGCGGCGCCTACACCGCCTGGGTACTTTTGATCTACGGCGCCCTGCTGTTCGCGACCTTCGTCGGCTTACGCGGCCGGCTCGCCGTCGACCCGCACGCGCCCGAGACCTGGAAGGCCCTGGGCGGTGGCCTGTTCGCGCTTCTGGCCTATGGCGCGGTGGTGGCCGCCTTCGCGCTGGGACCGGCCGGGCCGATCACCGCCATCCGCGAAACCAGCGTCGTCTTCGCGGTCTTCATCGGCCGGCTCTTCCTCGGCGAGGCGTTGACCCCCCGACGTGTCGGCGCTTGCGCCGTCGTCGCGCTCGGCGCGATCTGTCTCGGCTATCGGCCGTGACGGCGTCGGCCGCTGGCTCTCGCCATCGTCACGCTCGCGCGCCCTGGCCGGACAGATAGGCGCAGATCAACTCGCTGAGCTGCTTCTGCAGTTCCGGCGCATCGAGCATGTTACGGCGCGCCGCGTTGTGGATGACGCCCTCGACGGCGGAGGAGAGCACCCGCGCCATCGTCTCGGTATCCTTCTTGCGCCGGCGGTATTGCGCGACCGCCGATGCATAGTGCTCGAGATAGCGGGCCTGGAACGAGGCATGCGCGGCGCGCGAGCCGCGGTCGCCCGGCGCCTCGTCGAGCAGCACCTGATGCAGCGTCGGATGGATGCTGTGCGCCGCGATCATGCCGCGCACCAGCTCGCGCGCGAACTGCCTCAGCGGCTTCTCCTCGGCCGCGGCTTCGCGGATGACCGACAGCACGTGATCGAAGTGGCGGCGCCGGATGGCGTCGACCAGCGCGAGCTTGTCGGGGAAATACTGATAGAGCGAGCCGATGCTCACGCCGGCCGCTTCGGCCACCTTGTTGGTGCTGAAGCCCGCCCAGCCGATCTCGCTCAGAACGCGAGCACCTGCTTCAATTATCGCCTCGACGGTGGCGACCGAGCGCGCCTGGCGCGGTTCCTTGCGCATGCGCGGAGCGGATTTCGCAATGCGAGTAGACATCCTGGCCGGCTCTCCCGAGAATATAAACAGCTTACTCACATTTGACTCCAACGCAAATGGGGCGCGGGCGGATGAGTGCCAGGACGTTGCTGAAGAGCCTGCTTGTCTACCAGGCCTGGGCCAATGACGAGCTCTTGGAGAAGCTCGCCGGTCTCGATCCGCACGACAACGAGATGAAACGCCTCGCCGCGCTGAGGCTGATGAACCCTATCCATGTCGTGTCGCGGATCTTTGCGGCGCGTGTCACCGGCGCTGACCACGGCTATGCGAGCGACAACACCGAAGAAACGCTGGAGCCGGCTGAGCTGCGCGCCGCCATGGCGGAAAGCGACCGCTGGTATCTCGACTATATCGAAACCGTTTCTAAGCAACGACTTGCGCAGCCGGTCGCCTTCACCTTCACCGACGGCGACAAGGGCTGCATGACTAGGCAGGAGATGCTGACCCATGTCGTCCTGCATGGCGGCTATCATCGCGGCGAGATCGGCCGCATGCTGGGCGCAGATCGAGGTCTCGCCGCCTTGGGATACCTATGCCGTCCATCTGCACCGGGCCGAGCCGTCGCGTCGCCTGCACGGCAAGCCAGAGCCGCTCGACGCATGATCCGACAGTTGCTGGAATGCGAGCAATAAGCTCACTTCCCAGCCGGCAAGCTTTGCCGCTACTCCGGTACGGTTTTGCTTCGACTTGACCTGTAGATCTTTCCGCTGGACAAGATGAAACCGCCGCCGAGCCGCTTCGTCTTCATTATGAGCAATGCGCTCACATTCTGCTCTCTGGGCAGCGTCGACACGTCCGGATGATCGGGCGATAGAGAGCGTCGGGAATTCTCGGAGACGCAGTTTCACTTCGACAGACAAAGATTCGTTGTCGTTTTTTGCGTCGTTACCCTTGTCAGGGCGTCTTGTGTAACCAAAATTCAATAACTAAAAATCATTGTGTTGCTTCGCTGGCTAGACAGTCGCGAGTCAGATATGCATGAGCACGCCGGGTCACTCACGACCATCGGCAAAACGCAAGGGGCATCGCATGGCAAAGACGACAACCAAGGCGCCGGCGGCGAAAGCGCCGGCAAAGAAAGCGGCACCGAAAGCTGCCGCGAAACCCGCAGCAGTGAAGAAGGCAGCGCCGAAGGCAGCCGCCAAGGCTCCGGCCAAGGCCGCGGCGAAACCCGCCGCGAAGGCTGCGGCTAAGCCGGCCGCGAAGGCAGCGGCAAAGCCTGCCGCCAAGGCCGCGGCGAAGCCCGCCGCCAAGGCAGCAGCCAAGGCTCCGGCCAAGAAGCCGGCCGCCAAGCCTGCCGCAAAGGCAGCGGCAAAGCCCGCCGCCAAGGCGCCGATGAAAGCAGCAGCCGCCAAATCGACGGCAGCGGTGAAGAAGGCGGCGCCGGCAAAGAAGGCGCCTGCCAAGAAGTGATCGCGTAGCTTCGCTTGCGGGCCGCGATGGGTGAGGGCGGGTGCCGTCGAGGCGCCCCTCCCGCCGGCTCGGCGTGATAGCGAGCGGAGTCGGAACGCACGCTCCTCCTAAAGCTCTCGGAAATTTTGCCATCGGCAAAACTTCCGGGAGCTTTTTGTTGCGGTGACCAGTGCACATTGGCAGGATCGATCCGGCCGTCGGGCGAGGGGAACTGCGTCATGCCAGATTCGCAGCGGCTAGGATGCGAGACGAATGCTTCATGGCTTTGGCACTTATAGTTCGTCCGGCGAGCTAGGACGACGCGGAACCGGTGAGCCGCCTGATCGTGGCCGCTCTGCGTGAAACCAACGCCAGGGACTACTCGCCGGAAATCATCGCCCGCGTCGAGCGGAGCTTCAGCCCTTCGGCAATGCTGCAGCTCTTCAAGCAGCGTCAGGTATTGGTCGCCATCGTCGGCAACAGAATCGTGGGAACTGCGAGTCTGGATAGAGCGATGGTTCGATCCGTGTTTGTCGATCCTGGATTTCAACGGCGTGGCGTCGGCAGGCGGCTGATGCTGGAGATCGAGCAAACCGCGCGGGCAAATGGTGTGACGGTGCTGACAGTGCCTTCCTCGGTCACCGCGGAGCCATTCTATTCTAGGCTTGGCTTCCGACCGGTCCGGGACAGTTTCCACGGCGACGAACGAACCATCATCATGGAACGGTAGCAACGACAGGCATCCCGTCAACCAAAGCTTCTGTCAGGCTGGCGGCAGGTTTTGGCGACGCTGGCCGTTGCCCTCGGAAGCCCATACGGTCAACAGTGCGCGCAAACAACCAGGAACCTGATCATGCCGAAGCTGCTCTACGCCTCCGCCTCACCCTACAGCTCGAAGGTCCGCATGGCGGCCGCCTATGCCGGCATCGCCATCGACCTCGTCCCGGTCAAGACGGAGGACAAGCCGGCGGAGCTGATCTCGGCCAATCCGCTGGGCAAGATTCCGGTGCTGGTGCTGGAGGACGGCCGCACTATCCATGACAGCAGGGCGATCACCCAGCATCTCAACCGGCTGTCGAAGAACGCGCTGTTCCCGCGCAATCCCGACAAGCGGCTCGAGGCCGAAGTGCTGGAGGCGCTGGCCGACGGCATATGCGACTGCGCGCTGTCGATGGTCTATGAGCGGCGCACGCGTCCCGACACCATGGTCTATCAGCCCTGGCTCGACCGCCAGTGGGCGAAGATCACGACCGCGCTCGACCTTATCAACGCCAACCCGCCGAAGCTGCCGAAGAAGATCACCGCCGGCCAGATGGCGCTGCGCGCTGCCCTCGGCTATCTCGCGCTGCGCTTCGCCGGCCAATGGGAAAAGGGCCGCGGCCGGCTGGTCCGCTGGGCCGCGCGCTTCGACGAGAAGTTTCCGGAGCTGAAAGGCTGCGTGCCGGGGTGACGCACCCTTTTCCATAAGACGCATCTCTTTGCCCGCTAGACTAGAAGGGAAGGCCATCCACCGCTGTCCCATTCCGGGACGGTCCCGCTGGCACCCGTCTTGCACCGTGAGATATGCCGGTTGATCCCGGTCCCGATCGCGTTCCAGATCGGGTTGTAGGCTCGCCGGGCTTGAGGTTGTTGGGGACTCGCCCGGCGGGTTTACGGTCCAGTCGCGCCAGTCTCCGGTGGCGCGAGGTGATCCGGGCCGCAGTCAATGAACTGGCTTTGCCGAAAAGTAACTGGTCGGAGTGGCGTGATTCGAACACGCGACCCCCTGATCCCAAATCAGGTGCGCTACCAGGCTGCGCTACACTCCGACGCTCGCGGCGTATAGGGTTCCGTGGGCCGGAAGGCAACCCAAAAACGGAAGCTTCGCATACGGAAATAGCGGCTCAGCGCTTCCGCCCGGCAATCCTGCGGGCGATCGCGGCGCCTTGGATGCGGGCGTTGGCAAAGCAGCCGCGGATGCTCGGCCGCATGCCGGTGAACCATAGGCCCGGCAGCTTCGGGTCGCTGGTCCCGCCGTTGAACAGCGGCACGCCCTTGGCATCGAGCACGCCGAGCCTGCCCACCATCGCTTCCAGCCCGGTGCGGTAGCCGGTGGCGGCAATGACGATGTCGGGCGAGATCGCCTGGCCGTTCTCGAGAACCACGCTGTCGTGCCTGAATTCCTTGACCTGCGGCACGAGGATGATGCGGCCGGCCTTGATCGCTTCGACCGCGCCGTCGTCGGCGGCGATCGCGGTATAGTCCGAGCCGAGGCGGCTGGCGCCGCCCGACGGGGCAGGGGGCAGGCCATATTTCCTGAGGTCGCCGAAGGCCAGCCGCTGCGTCGCCGCCATCACCGCGTCCGCCAGCCTGGCCGGCAGGCGCGCCATGACCGGCGAGAAGCGATGCACGGCGACCTTGCCGATGCGCTTGGGTAAGAGCGAAGGCCCGTTGCGCGCCGCAAGCCACATCTGTCCCGTCTCGACGCCGGAAAGATGGTTGAGCGCGTCGAAGCCGGAATTGCCGGCGCCGACCACCAGCACTTTCTTTCCGGCATAGTCGCTCGCCCGGCCGAAATCGGCCGAATGGATGACCTTGCCCGAGAAATCCTTCATGCCTTTCCAGGCTGGGATGAAGGGTTGCCGGTCGCGCCCGGTGGCCACCACCACATGCCGCGCCGCCCGGGAGCCTGAGCTGGTGTTGACCAGCCAGTGGTCACCACGGAATTCGATTTCCCGAACGACGACGCCGAAGGCGATCGGCAGCCGGTGCGTCTGGGCGAAGTCGTTGAAGAGACGGATCACCGCGCTGCGATGCGGGAAGGCGGGGGTGCCTTTCGGAAAGGAAACGCCGGGCAGCGTCGAGAGGTCGCGATGCGTGTTGAGATGCAGGTTGTCGTGGCGGCGGTGCCAGGGCTCGGCCAGCCGTCCCTCACGCTCGAGGATCTCGGTGGCGATGCCTGCCTCGATCAGCGCGTACGCCACCGCCAATCCGGCCGCGCCTGCGCCGATCACGATTGCGCCGTCGAGGATTGCCGGCTCGCCGGTCCGGTCCGACGAGATTTCCGCTTCCATGCCCATTCTTGTCTTTGTCGTCGTCATGGCCCCAAGTGGCACGACCGTGTATCCGACATATGCCGCCGACGAGGCAATGGGAATAGCCCTTGTTGCGGAGAGTCCCGGCATTGTGTCGCGGATAAGAGGCTAACCGTTGGCGGGATCAGCGTGGCGGTGCACCAGCTTGAAGGCGCCGTCCTCCAGCCGGAACACCTCCGTGACCCGCAGGGTCATCTCGGCAGGCTGGCCGTTCTTGCCCATGCGCGCCTTGGCATGCTGCAGCCCGGTCCAGAACGCCAGCTCGCCGCTCGCGGAGGCCTGCAGCACCTCGAGATCGGTGCTGCCGCCCTGGTGGAAGCTGGCGGCGTCGCGCTCGTAGCGTCCGGCGACGGCTTTGGCGCCTTCGAGATGGTCGCCGCGCGGCGAAAAGAAGGTGGCGGGCTCGCTATGCGTCACGATCGCCTTCAGCGATGTGGCGTTGCCGTTGACATAGTCCTCGGCGATTTTCTCGCGCTGCTTCATGAAGGCGTCGAACGACGAGCCGCCGGGCCGCACGGTTCTGATCCACGTCTCCAGCGCGCCCATGAAAGTCTCCAGAAAGGCGGCGGTATCGCCGTCCTTGACCGCGCCGTTGGCGTCGAGGAGCTCGGCGGCGTTGCTGATATAGGCCTCCGGCTGCTGCATCACCGGCATGTCGAGGAAGACGAAGGTCTGCCGTATCGCATGGTTGGCGCCGAAAGCGCCGAGCTTGTTGGGCGTGACGCTGACAACGCCGGCGGGCAGGCCCTTGAAGACGCTTTTGCCCGATGGGCGCGAGCCGACATCGAGCGCGTTCTTCAGGCAGCCTGGGATCGACCGGTTGTATTCCGGCGTGACGAAGAGCACCGCATCGCATTCCCTGACGGCGGCGCGGAAAGTCGACCAGGCGGCAGGCGGTGTGTCGCCGTCGAGATCCTCGTTGTAGAGGGGCAACTCACCGATTTCGATGAAGCGGCAACGCAGCGAATCCGGCGCGCGGGCCGCCAGCGCCTTGGCGATCTTGCGGCTGAAGGATTGGGCGCGCAGGCTGCCGACGAGCACGGCCAGTTGCAGGACGGGATGTTCGGTTGTCATGATCATGGCGGACTGTCCGGGCTTGGGTGACAAGGAATGGCGACGCTTCGTGGTGCTCTGCCGCCCTGCAAGCCGTCATCCGATGGCTGGAGCGGCTGGTCGCCTGACCTTCCGTTAATGTCCGGGGCGACGCGAGGGTTCCCCGTGCCAGTCACGACCGTCCGCCGGACCATGGCCGCTTGACCATGGCCGCTTGCGGGCGGCGCCGTTGCACAGTATTGACGGGTTGGCGCGCGACCTCAGGCTCCAACCGGGCTTTCGGACGGGCGCCGCGAATAGGGTGCCCGGTCTTCGGGCGGCAACGAGGTGGTCATGTCCGCGCGCATTTTCAGCCCAGCCAAAACCGCGATGCAGTCCGGCAAGGCCAAGACCGGCCACTGGGTGCTGGAGTTCGATCCCGCCGAGCGCAAGAAGATCGACCCGCTGATGGGCTACACGACTTCGGGCGACATGCTGAGCCAGGTGCGGCTCACTTTCGACACCAAGGAAGAGGCGGTCGCCTACGCCGAGAAGCAGGGCATTGCCTTCCGCGTCGAGGAGCCGAAGGAGACGAAGCGCCGGCAGATTTCCTATTCGGACAATTTCCGCTATGACCGCAAGACGCCCTGGACGCACTAAGCAATTCCAGGAAAAGTGCGCAGCGGTTTTCCGTCCTGAATTGCGTAAACAAAAATCGGAGCGGACCATCCATTTTGGATAGAATGGCTCCGCATAGTGGCATCAGCCGGCCCCGGCCGGCCAGCGGTCCCGTAGCTCAGCTGGATAGAGCACCGGCCTTCTAAGCCGATGGTCGCAGGTTCGAATCCTGCCGGGATCGCCATTCCATCGATGAGAGACCCTCTCCGCGAGAGATAGGGCAACCGAGGCGAGATTGATGTGGCTGGTACTGAGGGCCAACGATTCAGACCAGAATACGTGGTTGAAAGTGTTCACGCCACCCTTCGATCCCTACGTTGAATTAATGCCGCATGAGTTCGGCGACCAATTGCTTGTCCTCAAGGCGCAAGACCTGGACAATCTCACCACCCTCAAGGATGTGTACAACGTTGGTGACGGCATAGTCCGCACCTTGAACGGGATCGTTGCGGGCATAATGGGAAAGTCATCTGTTGAACCTGACGGTGCCGCCGAGATGCGCCAAGGCAAGCTGATCCGCCATGTGATGCTGAGGGCGGAAACAGCACATTTTTCCTTTGGCGGTCCGTCAGCTGAATTCCATATCGTCATTCGAGACAAGGACGGCAACATTGTTGTGCCGCCGCCTGCGCCGACTGCGGCCCAAAGCCGATATGCCGCCTCACGGAAAGACGATCTGCTGGCGCATGCGCTCAATTATTGCGCCGGAGAGCCAGGCTGGTTCGACCTGTATAAGGCGATGGAGTGCTTAGAGCAGGCAGGGTATGGGAAAAAGGATAAGGAGATGATCCGGTTCAGCCATACCGCGAACTGGTTCCATCGTCACCATGATACGAAGAATCCTCCGCCGGCGAATCCCATGGATCTGCGAGATGCCCGGCGACTGCTGCGCGGACGCATCAATCACGCTCTCGATGACGTGGCTAAAGTGAACGCCACACAACCCGCCTCTCGCGCTTGATTTCGACCAGCCGGTGGAAGCCGATGCTGTGAGCTTGGCCGCCGAGTCCGCTATCTAACTAGCGCCACGACCTTGCTGGCGCTTCGCAATATCTTGCATCACCTTCTGATAGCGCTCGCCAGCCTGAATCTCGGCCTGAAGGGCGGCGTTCTCTGAGGCTAAGCCTTGAATGGTTCCTTGAAAGTCTGCGCGGAATTCGACCACAGCTCGACCGGTGCGCGCCACATCGCTTGCCACGCCAAAAAGCAAATCCATGAGGGTTATGGCGACGCTGCTAGTTAGCCAAAGGTCAGTCCGGACAAAATACTCATCTTCGATATCGAAGAACGGAGCGTTAGCTGCCGAGCGATCGTCAGCCATGCGAAAGGTACTGTCGCCACTAATGATGTTCGCATGGGCGGCATGGCTATTGATATGGCCCTTAGTGCTTGAAACCCACTCAGATTTATCACGATAATTTTTTTCAAGCCACTTGTAGCGCTTGCTGGTCAATTTTTGCGAGGGATCCATGATCCCGAACGCATCCACGTCCACAAAATGCTCCGTGTCTGGGTGGGCGATCGCGAAAGCAGCTGCTGCACCCGCCTCGAGTACCTGGCGCAGATCCATCATAGCCTGCACCCTGTGAAGCCGGAGGGTCGAGAAAAAGCTGAGAGTGTGGTGCTTCTTCATTAGGGAAAACAAACGGCCGAACATTTCGGCCCGATCCCGCTCGATACTCGCTATGCAGAGCGAAAAGTACATCGTTGCAGCACGGGCATGCTTATAATGCTGCCCGTAGCGCTCGGGGCCATCCAACAGCATTGCCCGCTCGCTATCAATGATCTCCTCTAAGGTCGACTGCGGATAGGTTCGCATCGGATTGCCCTGCTGGAACACACAGAGAACAAAAACCTTGTGGGAAAACCCTGCCTTTGCAGGCGGAGTGACTCAAGTGCCTGTAGATTAGGGATTGCTGGCTGGGGCTGCGGCGTCCCTCGACCAGAGAAAGCGCCGCAACCCGGTGCCAGATGGCGCACCCGCGGGCCGGAGGTGGCTGCAACCACTTCCGGTTCGGGTGTCACCACAATGGTTACAACTTGTAAATTTCGCAACGGGCGAAATTTTAGATCACAGCATTTTGGAGCGGAACCGCATGGCTCGTTATGGCGGTTTCGTGATCGGCAGATCAGGTCCAGAAGACGCCGGACGGCCTGTGGATAGTAACCTCCCATTCACCATGACATGGCCTTCGCGTTGAACACGGACGTCAGACTCGCCGAAATGAAAGGGCCTGAACACACAGGCGCCCCCGCAGCCCAGCGGCCGACGTTTTCATGTACCCCGCGGGATGCACCCTGAACGCTCTCGAGTATACGTCGGCCGCGCTGCGGTTTCCGTCAGATTGCCCGGCACAAAATCAAGCCCGCCCCGGCGATGGGAAGCCGGAACGGGCTCGGCTTGGGTCTGGAACCCTGTAGTCAGCAGACTACAGGGAGGAAACAGGTCGGCGGCTGCAATGTTCCGAAGCTTTTCTCGACTGCGCGGCCAGGGGCGGATGGGGACGCCCGGGCGTGTTCGTTCCGGAATTGCCTGGCGCTCAGGCCAGCAGGCCGGCCGCCTTCGCCGCCCTGCGCAGGGTTTTGCGGGCTTCGGCTGGGCTTCTCAAACCGTCGAGGGCGTCGCGGCAGACGCGGCTTGCCGACCGCCAGGTGCGGTCGCGCGCCCGCCTTGGCCAGCGCTGGTCCAGGCATTCGACGGCCTCGAAGCAGCTTGAGACCCTGTGTTGTCCGCTTGGCTCGAAATCGATCACGACCGGCTCGGAAAACCAGACGTCGTTCATCACATCCTCCGTTCGTATGGCCGTCTTTTGATCAGCAACCGGCACCGGCTGGCGCCCGGTGGGATGTGGGTCCGGCACGATTGGCGGACCCGTGCGTTAACCACCCACCGCCGATAATGTTCCGAAGAATTTTGGATCGGCGATGCGCCACGCTGCCCGGGCCGGCCAGGTCATTCCGGCGGCCTCTCGTCGGCGGAAAATGAGCGCTCTATTCGACCAGCACATGCGCCTCGCGCGCGGCGCTGACGAAAGCTTCCCTGGCATTGTCGGCCGGAACGTCGCCGCTCATTGCCCGGCGGCAGGCGCGCAGCGCCGCGCCGTGCTGCGCGCTGCCGGCGTCGCGCCACTGGCCCGTCAGCAATTCCACGGCCTGCTGCGCGTTGGAAATATGCCGAATCGAGCCCGCTATGCCGACGGTGACTTCGACCGGCCTGGAAAACCATCCCTGGATCATCGCGAAACCCCTGATGCGTTATGGCGGATCAGAAACGCGCAACTGCCCGGCAGGTTTCATCCCGATATTTCAAGAGGATGTGAGCAGCGCGCCGACAGCCGGCATGATCCGCCTCTATCGCCCGAGCGGCTTGCGGGACAGTTCCACGAGTTCGGCCTCGTCGGTGATGCCGGCCATGTAGTTGGCGATGATACGCGAGGCGCGCGCCTGCTTCTGCTCCTCGGTTTCTCCGGCGATGCGGCCGCTCTCGAAGACGCGCCCAAACATGGCGGTCTCGTCCGGTGTGAACGTGTTTCGCGAAATATTGGACATGGCTTTCTCCTCCATGTCCCCCTTCCTGCCCCGGCTGATATTAACACGGGTTCGGAAATGAGGGTGAGTCTCGAAAACATGGTGGCGATGCGCCTTCCTGCGTGGCGCTGTCGCCGCCAGGTTCTTCATCTCGCGCCTGGTCCGAGGCCTGCCGGATGCGGCGCCGGCCTCGCTATATCCTTGCCGAAACAACGAAGCGCTGATACTCATTAGCGGCGTGGAATTATTCCGAGTCTGCGCCAACTTGCGTCACACAATATTGCGGCGCATGCTGTCCGAGGCCAATACCCCGACGTGGTGGCAACCGGGTTACGAAGGGATTTGGTCGACAAAGAAGCAGGGCAGGTTCCGATTCCGTGTCGGAGCAGGTCCACCAAATGCTCTGGAATTCTGAAGCCATTGCCCCCATGGCGTCGGAAGAGCATGAACATGGGGAAATCGATGGTCACGAAGAAACTTACCGCCAACGCAGAAAGCGCGGCAGCCTTTCTCGCGGTGATGGGCAACGAGAAGCGTCTGCTCATCATGAACTACCTGGCAGAGGGCGAACTGTCGGTCGGCATCCTCGCCGACAAGGTCGAACTCAGCCAGTCCGCACTCTCCCAGCATCTGGCCAAACTGCGCAGGTTTGGCCTGGTCGACACCCGCCGCGACCGCCAGATGGTCTACTACTCCTGCAAGTCGTCCGCGGCGCGTGAGCTCCTCGCGCTGCTCGACGGGCTGCTGACCATGGACCGGCCGCTCGCCGGCCCGGCCCGGCAAGCTCTTGTCGAGAGGATGCGGCGGCCACAGGCCGCCTGACCGGCTGCGACGCAGGCGAGGGCAGGTTGCCTTCGCCTTGCGTGGCGTCATTCCAGGAAAAGCGCGCGGCGGTTTTCCGTCCGGAATTGCGAATAGTTTGAGCGGTTTGGCAGAAAGCTGAACCGCTCGAACTGCGCGGACTGCGGATGGTCGGCAACGGGTCGCGTGTGCGGCGCCGGACGTTGCGCTTGGCGCGTCTCCTCAATTGGTCGAAGCCTTACCGATTCTTAATTTAGCGGCCGCAAGTCTGCCAAGAAGGCCCGCGACACCGGGGCTCCTCGATCGGAGTTGTGCAATGGCCATCATCACCACCTACACGTCCACGCAGAAGTTCCTCCATTGGGCTCTCTTTGCCCTCGTCATTCTGCTCTATGCGCTGACCTATGGCGAAGAGTTCTATCCCCGTGGCGATCCCACGGTGGACGCCATTTGGCGATTGCACATTTCCTTCGGCCTTCTGCTTGCCGCGTTCGTGCTTTGGCGGGTGGTTCTGCGCGGCCTGAGAGGGAGGCCGGGTCTCCCGGCAGAGATGTCCGGGCTCGAGCAAACCGCGGCGAAGGCCGGACATGTCCTCCTCTACGGTCTGCTGATCGCGATCCCCGTCCTCGGCATTTTCCTGACCTGGTTCCGGGGCGACGCGTTGAGCTTCTTCGGCCTGTTTGCGGTACCGTCGCCATTCACACCGGACAAGGCGACCGCCAGGAACATCCGTGAACTGCACGAGCTGTGCGCCAACGGCATACTGATCGCCGCTGGCCTGCACGCCTTGGCCGCGCTCTATCATCATTTCGTCCGCAGGGACGGAGTGCTGGCAAGAATGCTTCCCGGCGGCTGATGCACGTCGCCCAAAGTGCTGGAGCGGTTTGGGAGAACGACATGCACAAAATCAGAAACCCTTGGCGCGTGGAGCGAATCTGAAAGATCGCGACGCAGCGGGCTGGTTCCACTCGTCTTGCGCTGCGTCCGGCCGCTCCGGCCATGACGGCTCGGCATCCATCACTTTTCGTTGAAAGACAAGTGCGTGCGAGCCGGAATGCGGCGGTAAGTGACTGAATAAAATCATATTCCGGCACAGCGCCCGGGGCGCGCGCGGCCCGAAGTTTACGGATTTGTAAATCGCCCGCCGGACCGCCCTTGGCTAGACTTTCCGCGATCCACACCCCCGGATCATGACGGGCCAAACTTCCACTTTGGCTTCGTTAAGAGGCTCGCCGCTCCCGGCGGGCCTCTTTCGTTGGGGTAAAGCCACAAGCTTACGGTGTGGCTTGCCGGCGCGTGACGACGCTGCGCACGGCAAGCACCAGCACGGTGATGATGATCAGGATCACCGAGAGCGCTGCGATCGCCGGGTCGATGTTGTCGCGCAGGCCCATCCACATCAGGCGCGGCAGGGTGATGGCGTTCACCGAGGTGATGAACAGCGTCACGCCGATCTCTTCCCAGGAGAGCACGAAGGAGAGGAGCGCCGCGGTGACGATGCCGAACTTGATGTTGGGCATGATGACGCGCGTCGCGCGCTCCCAGACGCTGGCGCCGAGGCCGCGTGCGGCAAGGTCTATGCGCCGGTCGAGCTGGCTGAGCGACACTAAAATAAGCACCGTGGCGAAGGGCACCGTCATCACCGAATGCGCCATGGCCACGCCCAGCCAGGTGTCGTAGCCGAAGAAGGACGAGATGCCGGAGACCGAGGTGAGCAGGAAATAGAGCGTCACCGCCGAGACCACCGGCGGCACCACCATCGGCAGCAGCACGAAGCCGACAAGAGCGGCCGTGAAGCGCGGCTGGAACATCCAGACGCCCAGGCTGAAGGTGAGCGCCAGCACCGTGGAAAGGGCGCTGCTGACCACGCCGATGCGAATCGACAGCAGGATGGAGTCCAGCCAGCGCGGGTCCTCGATCAGCGAGCGGTAGTGGCGTAGCGACAATTCCCCGGTCGGCATGGTCAGCATGCGGCTCGGCGTCAGCGACACCGGGATCACCGCCAGCAGCGGCAGAAGCAGGAACAGCGCCACGAGCACTGCGAGGATGAGCGAGACGGGGCCGGGGCGATAGGTCGGCATCGCGCTACACCAATTGTTTCGGTTTGACGTAGCGGAACAAGAGCGCCATCAGCGCGCCGACGAACACCACCAGCACGACGCTGATCGCCGCGCCCAAGCCCCAGTCCGGGCTCTGGAAGATGCGCAGATAGATCAACTCCGCGATCATCACGCTGCGGCCGCCGCCGAGGATCGCCGGCGTGACGAAGAAGCCGAGCGAGAAGACGAAGACGATCATAGCCGAGCCGATGATGCCGGAGCGCGTCATCGGCACGAACACCGTCCAGAAGGTGCGCATGCGGCTGGAGCCCAGGCCGCGCGCGGCAAGGAGCACGCGCTCGTCCAGGCTGCGCATGGCCGAGGCCAGCGGGAACACCGCGAAGGGGATGAGGAAATGCGACATGCCGACGATGACGCCGAACTCGTTGCGCACCAGCGTCAGCGGCTCGGAGATGAAGCCGATCGATTGCAGCCAGGTGTTGATCAGGCCGCGGTTGGAGAGCAGCGCCACCCAGCCGAAGGCGCGCGTCAGCACCGAGATCCAGAACGGCACCAGGATGCAAAATTCGGCGAGCACGCGCTGCACCGGGCTGCCGCGCACCCAGACCACGGTGATCGCATAGGCTGCGGTGACCGAGACGATGGTGACGATCGCGGCGATGCGCAGCGTGCGGATGAACACCGATTGCACCAGCGGGTCGCTGACCAGCGCGCCATATTGGCCGAGCCCCGGCGTCGGCAAGGTGAAGCTCCACTTCACCACGCCGAGAAAGGGCCAGGCATAGGCAAGGACGAGGAACAGGAGCAGCGGCGCCATCAACAGCGCCGCGCCCATCCTTTCGGAGAGGATGCCTCTCATGTCAGGGTCGCATCTCGGCCTGGATCAGGCGGAGATGATCTTGGTATATTCGTCGAGCGCCTTGCCATAATTCTTGGCGTACCAGTCCATGTCGAGCGGGATCTGCTTCTTCATGTTCTCCGGATCGACCGGGTTGATGCGCTTCTTGTCGGCCGGGATCAGCGCGTCGGCGGCCGGATTGGCAGGGCCTTGGCCGAGCTTTTCGAACATCACCAGTTCCTTCTGCGGGTCCTGGGTGCTGGCGATGAACTTCATCGCCGCTTCCTTGCCGCCGGGATTGTTCTTCAGCACCGCCAGCGCGCCGGGCGAGATCAGGCCCTGGTCCCAGATGAACTTGATCTGGCCGCCGGAGTCCTGCTCGATCAGCGAGGCGCGCGTCGACCACACGATCGCCATCGAGGCTTCGCCATTGAGCAGCACGCTTTGGCTTTCGGCGCCGCCGCCCCAATAGGAGACGACGTTTTCCTTGAAGGCGGCGATCTTGTCATGCGCCCGCTTAAGGTCCAGCGGATAGAGCGAGGCCGGCGCGACGCCATCGGCGAGAAGGGCTGCCTCCCAACTCGACACGCCCCATTTGTAGAGCGAGCGCTTGCCCGGGAATTTCTTGACGTCGAAGAAATCGGCCATGCCGGTCGGCGCGTTGGAGCCGAACTTCTGCGAGTCGTAGGCGATCACATAGGAGAAGAAATAGGTGGACGCCGCATATTCCCAGCCGAAGCCCTCGCGCATTTTCTTCTTGTCGACGATCGAATAGTCGATCGGCTCGAGCATGCCCTGGCCGCCCAGCGTGATCGCCGAGAACGGATCGACGTCGACCAGGTCCCAGGTCGGCGCGCCGCTCTTGAACTGCGCGGCGATCGCGCCTTCCGTCGGGCCAGAGCCGTCCATCTTGACCGGGATGCCGGTGTCCTTGGTGAAGGCCTGGCCATAGGCCGCGTCGTAAGCGGTGATGGCGTCGCCGCCCCAGTTCACCAGCACCAGTCCCTTCGTCTCGGCGAAGGCGCCTGTCGAGCGCAGCAGCATCGGCGTGCCGGCAAGCACCAGGCCCGCGAGCTGCGCGAACTGGCGGCGCGAAATCTCGCCGCGCTTGGTCCTTTCGGACAGAGACTCGATCGCCTGTTTCCGCGTGTGGTTCATATCGTCGGTCATGTCAGTTCCCCTTGTTTTATTGATCTGATCCGGAAGCCGGTGCGGCGATATCAGGCCGCCTCGGCGCTCATTGTCCTCCGCCCGGTAGGAGGAAGCCCTTCTCGGCCGGCCAGGTCAGCCAGACGGAATTGCCCTTGCTCAAAGCCGCCGCCGCCACCTCGTTCGGCACCGAGACGGTGACCTTCGCGCCCTGGCGCGTGGTGAGGTCGAGCTTGGTTGCGGCCCCGAGATAGGTCGAGGCGACAGCGGTCGCCGCAATGCCGTTTTCGCCGGACGCCGCCTCCGGCGCGATCGACATGTGCTCGGGGCGGATGGCGAGGATGGCATCGCCCTTTATCGCTTCGGCCTTGCAGCGCATGTTGACCGCGCGGTCCTCGCAGAGACCGGTGGCGCCGTTGTCGGCCGGCTTGACGCCCTTCACCGGCAGCATGTTGATCTCGCCCAGGAACTCGGCGACGAAGCGGTTGGCCGGGCGGTCGTAGACCTCGTCCGGCCTACCCACCTGCAGGAGCTTGCCGTGGTTGAAGATGGCGACACGCGACGACAGCGCCAGCGCCTCGCTCTGGTCGTGGGTGACGAAGACGAAGGTGGTGCCGGTTTCCTGGTGCAGCCGCTTCATCTCGGCCTGCATCTGGCCGCGCAGGCTCTTGTCCAGCGCCGAGAACGGCTCGTCGAGGAGGAGCACGCCCGGCTCGAACACCAGTGCGCGGGCCAGCGCCACGCGCTGCTGCTGGCCGCCCGAAAGCTGCGCCGGCAGCTTCTTCTCGTGGCCCTTGAGGCCGACGCGCTCGATCATCTCGCCGACACGGCTTTTGATCTCTGAAGCCGATTTCTTGCGCACCTTGAGCGGGAAGGCGATGTTCTGTTCCACGCTCATATGCGGGAACAGCGCATATCCCTGGAACACCATGCCGGCGGCGCGCTGCTCGGCCGGGCGGTCGGTGATGTCGGCGCCGTCGCTGAAAAGGCGGCCTTCGCTCGGCTGCACGAAGCCGGCCAAAATCATCAGGAAAGTGGTCTTGCCGGAGCCCGAGGGCCCGAGCAGGGTCAGGAACTCGCCGCGGCCTATATCGAGCGTCAGATCGTCCAGCGCCCGGAACGAGCCGAAGCTTTTGCCGATCCCGTTCGCCTTGATCTCTGCGGCCCGGCCGGGTTGCTGCATCCTGCCTCTTCCTTGGTCTCAGGTGAAATCGTAGGCAGGGCGGGGGCTCACCGCAACCGAATAGTTTTCGCCTGATCGGCAAATTTGATTCACGGGTGGCGCCAAATCTCCCCCCTTGAGGGGGAGATGTCGCCGCAGGCGACAGAGGGGGTCGCCGCGCGTGGAGCGCCGACGGCCAGCGCGACGCCGATGGTGCTGGCGCTCTTCGTGAGACGACCCCCTCTGACCGCTTCGCGGCCATCTCTCCCTCAAGGGGGGAGATTAGAGCCTGTTCTCCGAAAGCTTCGCCCTAAGCCACTCGCTGAAGGCATTGAGCACAGGGTGCCCCGCCTTGGCATGCTCGAAGACCAGATAATAGGAGCGCGGCGAGGGGACCGACGCTTCGAACGGCTTGACTAGCCGGCCCTCGCTCAGTGCCCGGCGGCCGGTCAGCTCGTCGCCCATGGCGATCCCCTGGCCGGCGATCGCCGCCGAGAAGACGAGGTTCATGTCGGAAAAGAAGATGCCGCCCTCGGTATCGGGATTTTCCACCTTGGACAGCGCCAGCCAGCGCGCCCAGTCCTCGGTGTCGCTGAGATGCAGCAGATTGGCGCGCAGCACGTCGGCTGGCTTGGAAAAGCCGCCGACCTTGTTGAGCAGCGTCGGGCTGCAGAGCGGCGTGAAGGAGACTTCGCAAAGCAGCTCCACCGCCCGGTTCGGCCAGTTGCCGACGCCGAAGGCGATGAAGGCGTCGGCTTCCGGATTGCTGACATCGTCGAGCCGCCGCGGCGTCAGCACCGAGAGCGCGACGTCCGGATACATCTGCTGGAACTCACCGATATGGGTGCACAAGAACATCGAAGCGAAGCCCGGCGGACAGGAGATGCCGAAGGAGCCGCCGACGCCGGCGCCGCTGTTCTGCGTCACCGCGTCGCCGAGCACGGTCAGCGCCTTCCGGACATCGGCCGCGTAGCGCTGGCCGCGCGGCGTCAGCGCCACGCCCTTGCCGATGCGCTGCAGGAGGTCGAAGCCGAGGTCGCGCTCGAGCAGCCGAAGCTGATGCGAGACGGCGCTGCGGGTGAGGTGGAGCTCGTCGGCGGCGCGCCAAACGCTGCCATGACGGGCAAAACTGTCGAGGGCGCGCAGCGCCTGCGTGGAAGGTATTCGCAAGAGGCCTCAGGTGAACCGAATTTGCACGAGCCGGGAAAACATATCACTTTTTGATGAGCCGCTTCACTGCTTTCTTTGCGGCATGGAGAAACCGGTGACGAGTTCCGCGCAGGAGACCGCGCTCGCCTGCATCGACGGCATCCAGCCGCTCCTGTCGGCCTGGACCCGCACCATCTTCGACTTCGGCGAAACCGCCTGGCGCGAGTACCAGTCGGCCGCCTGGTATGTCGATCGGCTGAAGCGCGAAGGCTTCTCCGTCGAGGAAGGTTCCGGCGGCATGCCGACCGCCTTCTGCGCCCATTGGACGAACGGGGAAGGCCCCACAGTCGGCATGTATGCCGAATACGACGCAGTCCCCGGCAATTGCCAGGACGCCGCCACCGTCAAGCGGCCTCGGCCGGGTCTCAGCGTCGAGGCCGGCGGCCACACCGATCCGCATTCGGGCCTCGGCATCGGCAGCCTCGGCGGCCTGCTCGCCGCCAAGGCGGCGATGCTGGAGCACGGCATAACAGGCACGCTGCGCTTCACCGGCGAGCCGGCCGAGAAGGTGAGGGGCTCGAAGCCGATCCATGCGGCCAAGGGCTATTATGACGGCCTTGCCGGCATGATCTCCTTCCATCCCTTCTACATGCTGCCGCTTTGCAACACGGCGCGCTGGGACACGCATTGCGGCGCGGCCTACGCGATGATCTACCGCTTCATCTGCGACGAACCCGAAAATTGGGCACTCGGAGGCGACGGCGCGCCGATCCCGCAGGCGCATTCGGCGGTCCGCGCGCCCGGCGCCAACGATGCGCTGATGATGATGTACATGGCCTCCAAGGCGCTGCGCGATTCCATGCTGCCGCATCAGGGCGGCTGGTCGATCAGCGAGGCGATCCTGACCGCGGGCCAGGCGACCGCCGACAACCTGCCGGCGGGACTGGCCGAGATCCAATACATGATCCGCGTGCCGACGCTTCGTATGGCCGAGCAGGTCACCGCGGTGCTCGACCGCAACGCGGAAGCGGCGGCGAAGATGAGTGGCTGCCGCTACGAGCGCCACTGGGTGTCGAAGTCGCGGCCGGGGCTGGCCAACCACGCCATAGCAGACATCACCTATCAGGCGCTCGCAGCCGTCGGCCCGCCGCAATGGAGCGACGAGGCGAGGGCGGTTGCCCGCGAGGTGCAGGTCAATGGCGGCGGCGAGGCGACCGAGAATCCGTTCATCGACGAGCTTGAGCGGCTCATTTCGCCGCAGGAAGCGGAGGCGATCCTGCGCCACGACCTGCCGCCTTCGCAGGTCAATTCGACCTCCGACGACTACACCGACATGAGCTGGCACGCGCCGACGGCGCGCTTCTATGTCGCCCGGCCGGCGCTGCGCGCAGCCGATGGCCATGCCTACCCGGCCTGGGCGATGAACGCGCTGGGCGGCATTCCGGCCACCATCGACCCGATGGTCACCTGCGCCGCCAAGACCGTCGCGCTCACCGCGCTTCGCCTGCTCGAGGACAAGGCCGCGCGCGAGGCCGCGATGGACGAATTCGTCAAGCGAACCGGCGGCGGCGTCGGCGGTTCGAACTGGATCGTGCCGCTCTGCGATTACGACCCACCGATCAATTTCCGCTGGCCGGAATATGTCACCACGCCGCGCGGGCGCGACTGGTGGATCCCGTCTGCTTCCACCGCATGACAACAAAACCGATCGAGGAGAACCCCATGACCGTCCATGACCGAATCGTCGCCGAGCCGTTTTCGCTGCAGCGCCGCAACCCCAATGGCGGCACCAAGCCGCTGACCGCCTGGGGCTTCGCCAACGAAACCGATGTGCTGACCGACGTGCTGCTCGGCTCGCCCAATTTCCTACGGCATCTCTCGACCAGCTCGCTGTCCAGAAAGCACCTGCGCGAGGCGCCCTGCAACGTCCAGATCGCGCAGGCGCAGCACAAGGATCTTGTCGCCGCCTACGAGCATTTCGGCGTCAACATCCACTGGCACGAGCCGACGCCGGAACTGCCGATGCAGGTCTATTCGCGCGATTCCAGCGTCATGACGCCCTACGGCGCCTTCATCACCGCCATGGCCAATTGGTGGCGGCGCGGCGAGAATTATGCCGCCATCCGCACCTATGAAAAACTCGGCATCCCGATCTACGACATGGTGACGGCCGGCACCTTCGAGGGCGGCGACTTCAACGTCATCGAGGATGGCGTGGTGCTGATCGGCTGCGGCGGTGCCCGCACGCAGGAAGAGGGCGCGCGCCAGGTGCAGGCCTGGTTCGACAAGGAAGGCTGGGAGACACGGCTAGCCTTCATCGACGAATACTATGTCCATATCGACCTGATGGTGGTGCCGATCGCCGAAAAGCTCACCGCAGTGTGCCTCGCCTGCACCGAACCCGGCATCGTCGACTGGCTGAAGGGCAAAGGCCACGAGATCATCGACGTGCCCTTCCAGGACACGATGGCGCTCGGCTGCAACTTCATGTCGCTCGGCAAGGACAGGGTGATCGCGCCGACCTCCAGCAAGACGCTGATCGAGAAGCTGAAGGCACGCGGTTTCGAGGTCGCGGCCGTCGACATAAGCGAGATCTCCAAGACCGGCGGCGGCATCCACTGCATGGCGCAGGCGCTGAAGCGGGTGCCGGCCTGAGCGCGCTGCTTCGGCCGGCGCAGGCGAGGCAGTCATCCAGGCAATCGCCACTGTCCAGTCACGCAAATGGCGGGCAACGAGCCCGCCATAACTTGCGTGATAGCTAACATAAGAGCACACTAAAATTAGGAGAGGGCTTACCAGCAAAAAAACGGGAGGAAAGCATGAATGCAATAAGCTTCACCACCCTTGAACGCGGCAAGGCGACCGTCGACGCCGCCTCCCTCGAAGCACTTTCGGCACAAATTCGCGGCACGGTGCTGCGGGAAGGTGATGCCGCCTATGACGAGGTCCGCGGCATCTGGAATGGCATGATCGACCGCCGGCCCGGGCTGATAGTGTGTTGCGTCGGCGCCTCAGATGTCGTCATCGCCGTGAATTTCGCCAGGGAAAACAGGCTTCTCGTCTGCGTGCGCGGCGGCGGCCACAACATTGCCGGCAGCGCCGTCTGCGACGGCGGCCTGATGATCGACCTGTCGCTGATGAAATCGGTGCGGGTCGATGTCGCGGCGAAACGGGCATGGGTCGGACCCGGCGCAACGCTCGCCGATGTCGACCGGGAAACGCAGGCCTTCGGACTGGCGTTGCCCACCGGCATCAATTCGACCACCGGTATTGCGGGCCTGACGCTGGGCGGTGGTTTCGGATGGATCACCCGCAAATTCGGGCTGACGATCGACAATCTCGTTTCAGCCGACGTGGTCACCGCCGACGGCAAGTTGCTGCGCGCCAGCCAGAGCGAGAACCCCGACCTGTTCTGGGCGCTGCGTGGCGGCGGCGGCAATTTCGGCGTCGTCACGGCGTTCGAGTTCCAACTTCATCAGTTCGGACCGCAAGTGCTGTCGGGGCTCGTCGTCCATCCCTTCGCCGATGCCGCGAAGGTGCTGAGCGAATATCGCGAGGCGCTCGAGACCGCACCCGACGAACTGACCTGCTGGGTGGTCATGCGGCAGGCGCCGCCGCTGCCGTTCCTGCCGGCCGAATGGCACGGCAAGGAAGTGCTGGTGCTGGCCATGTGCTATTGCGGCGACGCCCAGGCCGCCGAAAAGGCGACGCGGAAGCTTCGCGCCATTGGCACGCCGATCGCCGACGTCGTCGGTCTCAATCCGTTCACCGGCTGGCAGCAGGCCTTCGACCCGCTGCTTGCGCCTGGCGCCCGCAACTACTGGAAGAGCCACGACTTCACCGAGCTTTCCGACGGCGTGATCGAGGTAACCACAGAGGCGATCGCCAGGCTTCCGGGTCCGGAATGCGAGATATTCTTCGGCCATGTCGGTGGGGCCGCGGGCAGGGTCGAGGCGGACGCCACCGCGTTTCCGCAGCGCAACTCGCATTTCGTCATGAACGTCCATGCCCGCTGGCGCGAACCGGCAATGGACAAGGCCTGCATCGACTGGGCTCGCGGTATCTATGACGCGGCAAGGCCCTATGCCGCCGGCACGGCTTATGTGAACTTCATGCCGGAGGACGAGGTCGACCGGGTCGAAGCAGCCTATGGCGGCAACTATAGCCGGCTGCTGGAGATCAAGCAGCGCTACGACCCGCAGAACCTGTTCCGCGTGAACCAGAACCTGCGTGCGAAGGAAGGTCTCAGGGCCGCCTGAGGCCAGGCGTCTTTCGGCGGCGGCGCGGTCAGCCGCGCTGTCGCCAAGCTTCGCTTCCTGGTGCTCAACGCGCAGCCCGCTTCGGCGCGCCAAGCGCATCGAGCCGTTCCTGCAGATGCCCGTTGAGCACGATCATCTCCTTCAGCGCCTTCACCGGATCGCCTTTGTGCTCAGCGATGAAGCGCTCGGCGATCGCCTGAAGCGCCGCCTCCTGACGGCTGTCCAACCTTACGATGCGATCCATGGCGGTTGCTCCCGTGCCTTCCATTAGCATGTGAACAAAAAGTGAACAAAAATGTCAAGAGCGAATTGACTTTGCAAGGAATGGGTTCCTATTTTGTCAGGAGATGGGGCGGTTGCTCAGGATTCAGGGAGAGCCGCGTTGGGCAGACGAAAAAGCCGCTATGACAGATTGCTCCAGTCGGACGCGGAGGCGATCATTCGCGACGCGCTGGAACTGCGCAAGACGGTGCTGGCGGCACAAGTCAACCTCAAGGCCAATGGCGAAATGTACTGGCGGCTCAACGGCCTGGTGGACAGGCTGCACGAGGTGATGGGCGCGGTTGCGGGCCGGGAGCCCGATTTCCGCGCCGCCTGGCTCGGCCTATTGCCGCTGCCCGAGGATTACTCAGACCGGACATGAGAAAATGGCCGGACCCATGGACAGCGTTGGCCGGGCGGCCAAGGCCAACATGCTGCTCATCGTCGAATGCCGCCACTGTTACCACGTCGGGCGCTTCAAGGCGAACGACGTGGCCAAGGTGGTGGGCTGGAACAAGCCGCTCGAAGCCATCCGCTTCCGCTGCAAGCGCTGCGGCCGCAAGGACACGGAGATCAAGACCCAGTTCGTCGACCAGGACCATCCGCCCAAGGGCTATATCTGGGTGCTGCAGAAGGCGAGGGGGTAGGGCCCCTTGACTAAAACAACGACCCCTGCGCCGGCGGCTCGGCGGGAAACTTGATCTGCGTCGCCGGTTTTTCCACGATCACCAGCGCGTCGTCCGCTGCCGGCTTCTGCAGCTTCTTCACTTCAGACCACGGCGCGGTCAGCCATAGCTCGGTCTCCTCCGGCGTCGTCAGGATCACCGGCATCGCCTTCTCGTGGATCGGCGCGATCAGCGCGTTGGGCCTGGTCGTCAGGAAGCCGTAGAGCTCGTGGTCGCCGGGGCCTTCCTTCACCTTGCGTACCCCATGCCAGGGAGTCCACAGGCCGGCGAAGAAGAACAGCGGCCGTTCTTGGCTGAGCGCAAACCAGAAGTTCTTCTGCACGCCGGTCTCAGGGTCCTTGTCGCCGGGCGTCGGCGAGGGCTCGGCGAAGCTCGTCACCGGCACCACGCAGCGGTTCTCGATGCCGAGATAGGGCAGCCAGTGGGCATATTGTGGGTTGCGGATGTTGGTGGTGCCGGAATCGGCGTTGCCGCGCATCCGCTCAGGTGGCGTCGGCATGCCCCAGCGCAGATTGGCGAGCTCGCGGCTGCCGTCGGCGGCATTGCGCACCACTGGCGCAGGCTGGTTGGGATAGATGTCGACCGAAGGCTCGAGATTGCCGGAGATGTCGCGCAGCGCGCGCGTCCATTGGCGGATCGCCTCCTGGCTTGTGGTGATGTTGTAAAGATTGCACATCGGCAGCGTTTCTCTGTCCGCCGATTGTTCCAGCATTTTTTCGCGGAGCGCAACTTGCCGGGCATAGCACCGCCGCTCAGCGCCCGCGCCCGCCGCGTCGCCTTGTCTCGACCGGCTCCGCGGTCGGCGGCTCGCCGGGCAGCCCGAGCCGGTGGCGCTCCTCCTCTGCGAAGGCTTCGGCTTCCGCGTGGATATCGAATAGCTGCTGCGTCAGCCTGCCGCCTTCGACGATGCGCACCAGCCATTGGCCATTGATGAATTTCACGCGGACACTGTCTGGTTCGCCTGTCACCATGTGCAGCTCCAGCTCGATGCCCAAAGAATTGCATCCTTGAACAACCTGCGACGGGTTGCCGTAAGCTTTCGTTCATTGGCCATAGCAGGATAGCAGTCGCAGGGCTCGGGTGGACTTGACGTCGAAAATATAGATTTCCCGCAAAGGCCACCCAAAATGGATAAAAACTCTGCGCCGAAACCTTGAAGGAACCCCTCAGCAGAATCCAACTTCGATATGGTGCTCGGTTTGCGAGACGATGCGGCGGTGCATTTCGAATGCGTCTGAGCGGATCTGCAGCGCGAGGGTCTCGGGCACGCCGATGGGAACTGGTCACGTCGAGGCCGGCGGCGAGGCGAGCGATCGGCGTGCCGGCAAGCATACGATGCATGGGCTTTGCCTCGTCGCAAATCCTTACCCGCTCGGCAGCGGATAGGAGACAGCGAACCGGCCGTGACACTCTGGGGGGCGGCGGCGAAACGGACAGGCTAGGGCGGCCCGGCAGCCTGGGGGGGTGTATTGGGTTCGGCGGCCGGGCCTGACCGGAGTTTGCGAGCCTGCCGGCTGCATCGAACATGCGCTTGCGCTCATGCAAGGGCAAGAACGACCTAGGCCCTAAGACCAAAGCAACCGGAGCGGCGCAAACGGCCGAAGCGGCGGGCCCCTGCTGGCCTCAGTCGGTCTTCGCTCAGGCGGGCGCGTAGCGCAGCAGCGTCACGCCCTGGGGAAGGCTCTGCGTTCCGAGCGGCGTCAGCGTGAGCGACAGCCCACGCTGGAAGTACGGCTTGCCGCCGCCCAGCACGACCGGGTGCATATAGAGCCGGTACTCGTCGATCAGGCCCGCGCGTGACAGATGCCCGGCCAATTCGGCGCCACCGACGCTTATCTCGCCATCCGTTTCCGCCTTGAGGGATCTTGCCGCCGCCGCGGCGTCGCCATCCGCCAGCCGGGCATTGGCACCGACCTCGCCGAGCGTCGTCGAAAACACGATCTTCGGCGTCTTCCGCCAGGCTTGGGCGAAATCCCGTTCGACCTCGACGCCGGCCTCCCGCTCCGGACTGTCCCAGAAGCGCATCGCCTCATACAGGCGCCGCCCGCAGAGCGCGATCGCCGTCCGCCACATTTCCCCGTTGAAATGCCGATGCAGTTCTTCCTCGGGCACCGGCAGGTCGATGTCGCCGTCCGGCCCGGCAATATAGCCATCCAGCGACATCAGCATGGAATAGACGATCCTGGCCATCGGCGCCTCCGTTTCGCAGGCCCAAGAATGCACAAATGATTGCATTTTGCAACCAGTTTGCCGTGAGAGCGGAGGAAGCCGCAAGCGAGCTCGGATCAGAAGCCGAAGAACTGCTTGCCGACGAGATAGCCGACCGCCACGACGATCAGCGGGAATAGCGCTGGCGCGATCCTGCCGAGCGGCGAAGGTTTTACCTCTCTCGCTGGAGCATTGGGCTTGGCGTTGCCGAGGTTCTTTGTCATGGGGTCCGTCACCGCGATTTGTTGCCGGGTGACCCATAATATTAGAAATAGCTAATTAATTTTCTCACAATTCGATCGTGCGATTTGTAGCTATCGCCGGTAGTCGCTATTCCGCCTGACGGGTGCGTTCGGCAAGCGCAAAGGCCTGCAGGTTCCTCGATTTGCCGAGGTCCTGGTCGGCATTGGCGATGATGGCGTGGAAGGCGGCGCGGGCGATGTCCTTCTTCTTGGCGCCGGGATGCACCTTGCGGACGGCTTTGACCAGGTCCTTCGGTGTCATGTCGGGGGTGACGAGGCGCATCAGCGTATCGCCTATGGCCTGCAGTTCGCTCGCATCCATAACAATGAACCCTGTCCTGGCTGCATGAGCCTAATGCATGTCGCCCAAACGTGTGTAGCGGTTTTGGGAAAACGACATGCATAAAAACAAAGATTTAAAGCGCGTCGCTCGAATCCGTTTCGACGCGACGCGCTTTAGCATATAGCGTGGCCAGAACGTCACTTTTGTGATGCTCGCCGCTCAAAATCGCGGTGAGGCGCTGGCCTCTAAGACCCAAGTCGTCGATGATCGGTATCCGAAATGACCAAAGGGCGAATTGACGGGCCGCAATGCTTGGTGACCTTGCCGCCTTCGGCGGACTCTTCCTAGCCGCCTTCGTCGCCGCGACCATCCTGCCGCTGCAGTCGGAAGCGGTGCTGGTCGGCCTGCTCTTGGCCGGGACCCATTCGCCGGCCGCGCTGGTTCTGGTCGCGACGATCGGAAATGTGCTGGGCTCGGCGGTCAACTGGCTACTGGGCTGCGGTATCGATAGATTCCGCGACCGCAAATGGTTCCCAGCAAAGCCTGCCGCACTCGACCGCGCGGCGGCGCGCTACCACCGTTACGGAAGATGGAGCCTGCTGCTGAGCTGGGCTCCGGTTATCGGCGATCCGCTGACGGTGATGGCCGGCGTATTGCGCGAGCCCCTATGGAGCTTTCTCGCCATCGTCACCATCGCCAAGGCTGGCCGATACCTGGCGCTGGCGGCCGCTACGCTCGGCCTCTAAAGGATACTCGTGGCGAAGGCATCCAGCCGCGAATTTTCGCGATATCCAAGCCGCACCGCCAGGGCGGCGGCGGCCCCGGTAGCAGCACCGCCGACGATGTCGCCGGCATAATGGATGCCGATGTGCAGCCGCGACCAGCAAATCAGCAGCGCCATGATGAAGAAGGCAAGAGTGCGGCGCGGCAGCGCCTGCATGGCGAAGGCGGCAACGATGGCCATGCTGGCGGTCGCGTGGTCGGACGGGAACGACCAATCGGCGCTGGGCGCGATCAACAGATGCGTGACGCCGGCGTCGTAGGGCCTGATCCGGTGGACGAACAGCAGGATTGCCTGGTTGAGAGCCAGCCCGAGCAGGAAGGAGAGGCCGGCGGAAAGGCAGGCATGGCGCACATGGGCACGATCGGTCCTCGACCACCATTGCAGGGCGACCGCGATCACCATCAGCGGCACGCCGATTTGTGAGATCGCGATCATTGTCCTATCAAGGAGCGGGTTGATGCCGGCTGCGGCATTGATCCAGTGGGTTAAGGCTGCATCCATGCGATCTGATTTCCTTGGGTTGTTGTGAGGGCTGGGTCTTGAAGCCGGTCGATGAGCGTCGCATTCATCAGCTTTTCGAAATCGGCGTGTGGTTGAAGGGCGCGCATGCGCTGATCGAATGCATCGGCGGCATCCTGCTCTATGTCGTCACCACCGACACCATCGCCTCGTGGGTCAATGCCCTCACCCAGGAAGAGTTGATCGAAGACCCGAACGATTTCATAGCTGGCTATCTGTCGCAGATGGCAAGCCAGTTCTCCGTCGCGAGCAAACAGTTCTACGCTTTCTACCTGCTCAGCCACGGCCTGATTAAGCTGCTTCTGGTCATCGGCCTGCTGCGCGGCAAGCTATGGTCCTACCCGGCCTCGCTCGCCGCGCTCGGCGCCTTCATGGTCTACCAGGTCTATCGCTATTCCTACATGCACTCGCCAGGCCTGCTTGTGCTGACCGTCTTCGATGCGATCGTCATGTGGCTGATCTGGCAGGAGTGGCAGGCGGTGCGCCGTCACATGGCCGGCTGAGCGCGCCGAGGCGCAGCCGACTCCACAGGCCTTACGAGCCATGACGTCGCCCTCCGGGCCAGTCTTGGCAGGTCACCAAGGTTGTCCGTCCGGAATTGCGCGAAAAATGATTGGTGCGGTTCGGTGATCCGACCCGGACGCCGCACCGCTCCTTCTTTTACGCGGGGATCAGCATGGCGATGCGATGGACGCCGACCTCCTTGCTTGTGTTCGTCGCCTCGTCGGTCTTGCCCTTGGAGCAGGTGTACACGTCGCCGACCTTGAGCTTGAACTCCTTGTCTACCTTCTTGATGGTGAATGCGCCGGAAGTAATCGTGCACACCATGTCGTTAGGCATCACGCTTTGAGGTGCGTGCGCCCCGGGCTGGAACACCACGTCGACAATTGCGATACTCTTATAGGCGGGAATGTCGGAATTGCCGGTGCCGACTTCGATCATCCTGACGCCGGGCGCTATTTCCTTGCCTTCCTTCGGACCGTATTTCTTCGCTTTCGCGAATGCCGCCGTCGTGAACAGGGGCGCCACTGCGGCAGCCGTCACGCCGAGAGCAATTGCAGATCTGCGATTCATCGTTTTCATCGCATCCTCCCTAAACCTGTCATGCACGGATGAGCATGGCGTGCTATATATTAGCACAAGCTGATTTTATTGTGCAGAAGAGTGCTTGCTTGACCGGACTGCTCAGGGCAGTTTTTTCACTCCGTCTTTTGCCGGAATTTCGAATGGCAGCTCGAACAGTCCTGCAGGATGAGGTGCAGGATATGCTCGGCCGGCATTCCGGCGGGATCTGCTTGCGCCGCGCCCGGGCGCTTGCCGAGCAGGCTGCCGCCATCCATCGGCGGGCCGGCCATCCGCATGTCGGCGGTGATCTCGGCCGGCGCTTTCTCGGCCTTGGCGTCAAGCGCGTCGGCGAGCCGGCCGATATGGCGGGCGAGCGCCTCGAACTCCGGCCTGGCCTGGTCGATCTCCGGTTTGGCGCTTGACGGCGCGCCCAGCGAGCCGGCGGGGAATTCGGCGATCAGGGCAGGGCCGGCGCGGGCGCTGAGCGTGCCCGCCGCCGCCCTGAAAGCTGCCGGCTCATAGGCGCGCCTGCCGTCGAACATCTCCACGATGGCCTTGGCTGCCGCCGCCATCTCCTTCATCGAGCCCTGGCGCGCCTTGACGATGGGATCGCCCGGACCGGCTGCCAGCGACGGGGCAAAGATCAGCGGGCCGGCGAGCGCAAGCATCGCCGCCCCAAGGACGACGCGGAACCTCATGCCTGCACGTCGACAATGCCCATCATGCCGAGCTGCTCATGCTCGAGGATGTGGCAGTGATACATGCGCGCGCCTGGCCGCTCCTGGCGCAACAAGAGCCGCACCGTCTCGCCGCGCGCCACGTTGACGGTGTCCTTCCATGCCCGATAGGGCGGCTTCGAGACCTTGCCGTCGCGCTCGTGCTCGACCACCTGGAACTGCGTGCCATGGAGGTGGAACGGATGGTCCATGTCGGCCTGGTTGACGATTTCCCAGAGCTCGGTCTCGCCGGCCCGGGCGACGATGTCGACGCGCTCCATATCGAAGGCCTTGCCGTTGATCAGGAAGCCCATCTCCATGCTAGTGGCGTTCATCGCCATGGTCTCGGTGAAGACGAGACGGCGGCTGACCGCGGGCTGCCCAAGCGGCGCGATTGGCCTGAGCCGCTCGGGCAGCGGCGGCATCGCTTCTCCCGGCGTTTCCGCTACGTCGGCGGTGAGCAGCGTCAGCCCGGCGTCCGCCGGCCGGCCGGCGCCCATCCAGCCGCGGTCGTAGTCAAGCGTGGTGAGCGTTGCGGCGCCCGGCCTGTCGAAGGCGACGACCAATTCGACGCGCTCGGCCGGGCTGAGCATGATCTCGTTGGCTGCAACCGGCTTCTCCAGCAGGCCGCCGTCTGTGCCGATGATCGTCATCGCCGCGCCGTCGAAGGCAAGCCTCAGGAAGCGCGCATTGGTGGCGTTGTAGAGCCGCAGGCGCCGCTTCGCGCCCATCGCCACGGCGAGTCGCGGGTTCTTCTGGCCGTTGACCAGCACATGGTCGCCGACGCGGCCGTTCATCTGGTCGGCCATGGTGCTGTCGGGCATCGAGCCGTCGGCGGCCAGGCGAAGGTCGGTGAACATAAGCACCGTGTCGCCATAGACCGCCGGAACGGGATCGGCCTTCGCCTTGACGACGAAGGCGCCGGCAAGGCCGCGATAGACCTGCTCGGCCGTGCGGCCATGCGGATGCGGGTGGTACCAGTAGGAGCCGGCGCTGCCTTCGGGCAGCTCGAAGGCATAGACGCGGTCCGCGCCTGCCGCCACCGGGTCCATCGGATTGCCGTCCTGGTCGGCGGGCACCGGCATGCCGTGCCAGTGGATCGTGCTTTGCTCACCCTCGATCCGGTTGGCGAAAGCGATCTCGACGCGGTCACCCTCATAGGCTTCGATCAACGGGCCGGGGCTCGTGCCGTTATAGGCAAGGATCGGCGTGTCCCGGTCCGCGGCAAAGCGCACGGTGGCGGGCTCCGCCGTCAGTCTCGCCTTGAACAGGCCGGACCGGCTGGCCTCGTTGGCAAGCAGCGGCAATTCGCGCAAGGGCTGACCCTCGGGTAGCGCCACGGGACCCTGGCCCATGGCGCCCATGTCATGGCCCGCATGGCCGCCCATGTCCATGCCGGGCATGGAATCCATGTTCGACATGCCGTCCATCTTCATCTGCGCCAGCGCGCGAGAACCTGACAGAACCGTTGCCAGGCCTGCCGCCAGAAAACCGCGTCGATGCATCTTTTTCTCCTCGATCGTGATTGGGAAGGCGCGCCGCTAGCGACCTTCTGCTCACGTTAGGGGTTCCAGTGACTGGAAGGTCAAGCCCTTTAGGGCAGGGCCGCAGGTCCGCCTGCACTCGCCAGGCGAGGGCTTGCGGCAAGGGAGATCAAGCGTCTCCGCCGCAGCCGTCCGAAAGGTCCCACACATCAACGATCTGCTCGCCGGTGAAGCGGTGCTCGTGGATCAGGTATTTCGCCAGTCCGCCATACACCTTCCATCGCCAGCAAGGACAGCAGCAGGGACCTTTCTCCTCGGAATTGGCCATCGCGTAGTCATAGGCCTTCTGCTCGTCTCCGGTGAGCTTCAGATCGTAGTACGGCATCATCTGCTGCGCCGTCGCCACAGCAATGTCGTAAGGATCGCCGGGGATCATCGGGATGGCGCGGTACTTGGCGAGCCCTCTCACCTGCTCGCCATAGCGCTTCAGTTCCATCGGGCTGCAGCACGAGCCCTTGATGCGAGCCGTCGCCGGCATGGTCGCGATCGAATCCGTGAACTTGGCCGAGCAGGTGCTGTTGCCGCTCTCGCTGAGCTCCTTGAAACGCCTTGCCAATTCCGGATCCTCGGCAGCGATTGCCGGTTCCGGCAGCTCGAAAAGTCCTGCGGCCGCGGCGACGCCGAACACGCTTAGAACAACCGTGCGCCGGTTTGGGATGTCGGTCATTTGCCGGCCCTCGCTTGATTGACGAATGTCTTCAGTGTCGCAAGATCGGTCGCGCCGGGATAAATCCTATCGCCGGCGACGAAGCCCGGCGTCCCGGTGATCCGCAGCGCCTGGGCCAGTTCCGTATTGCGGTCGATCGATGCCTGGATATCGGGCTGCCGCATATCGGCCTTCATGCGTTCGACGTCCAGCCCGGCCTCGGCGGCGGTCTTGAGCACGACCGCCTCGGTCACTCTTGTCTTTGCCGCATAGAGCGCCTTGTGAAAGGCTGCGTATTTGCCCTGCTTGTCGGCGGCGAGCGCGGCCTTGGCCGCGAACACGGAATCGGGGCCGAGGATGGGAAATTCCTTGTAGACGATTCTAAGCTGCGGATCGTCGGCCACGGCCTGTTCCATGATCGGCGCCATCATTCGGCAATAGGGGCAATTGTAGTCGAAGAACTCGACCAGGGTGACATTGCCTTGCGCATTACCGCCGACGGGGCTCTGCTTGTCGTGGAAGATGTCGGCCGCTCGCGCCTTGAGCGCCTTCCTGGCCTCGGTCGCCTCCGCTTGACGCTGGCGCTCGTCCAGGCTCTGCAGCGCCTGCACGAGAACCTCCGGGTGCGCCAGAATGTAGTCGTGTATCCGTTGGTCGAGCTGGTCCTGGGACATTTCGCCGGCTGCGAATGCCGGTCCCCGCGCGCCTGGAAGGCCTGGATTGAGCAGGAACCATCCCGCCAGGCCGGCGAGCAGGATGGTGCGAAAGATACTGCCGAAGAATCGGCTCGTGTGCGCCCTGGTGAACATGTGTCTCCCTTCCTTGTTCGAAAGCGGTGGTCCTGCCTCACAGCAGGTTCTTCAGTTTCGCCAGCCAGCCTTCGTGCTGCTCATAGTGCGGGTGCTCGACATTGTTGGTGAGCGCGTTGACGAAGGTGACGAGGTTGATGGGCTGGAAGTTCAGTCCGTGGAAGTTCGCCCGCCAGCGACCCTCCTTGTCGATCACATGGGTGACGATGCCGTGCATCTGGTAGCCGTCGTCGGCGAGGGTGAACTTGTGGCCGAAGGCTTCCGCCAGTTTGCGGGTCGTATCCTCCGGCTGGTCCGGGGCAGTGGTCAGGAACAGCCAGTTGGCCGGGTCCAGCCCGTGCGTCGGCCCGTAGGCCTTGAGCGCATCGGGCGTGTCTTTCCGCGGGTCGGTGGTTATGCTGATGAAGACGACCCGATCCTTCATCGGTGTCGAGTTCACCATCTTCTGGACCTCTGCGATCTTTTCGGCATGCAGCGGGCAAACGTCCGGGCATGAGGTGTAGATGAATTGAAGCACTACGACCTTGCCGGCGAGATCGGCCGGCCGCACCACGCGCCCATCGGCGGCGCGCAGTGTGAAGTCGGGCATCGGCTTGTCGATCTGCTGGAAATACTTCTCGCCGCTCTGGAGCATGGCGTCGATGTCGTCCAGCGAATGCGCCCGCGCACCGTGGGTGAAGCCGAAAGCCAGCACTGCGAGCGCGACAAGCCCGCGCAGCATCAATGCCCATCCATTCCAGGAGACCTCACGCGACTTGGTCTGCAAAAGCATCGGTCATTTCCTTCTCATTTGGCGGCGATGCGGCCGCGGATGAAGTCGACCATGTCGGGGGCATCCCACTCGGCCGGGCCGATCAGCCGGCCGATCTCCCTGCCGCTGCCGTCGATCAGCAGGGTCATCGGAAGGCCGAGGGCGCCGAGCGTGAACATCGCCTTGCCCGAACTGTCGATGTTGAGGGCGAGATGCGTGACGCCGGTCTCGGCGAAGAACTTCTTCACGGCGTCGGGGCCTTTGCGATCCATCGACAGGGCGACGACCTCGAAGTCCGGCCCGCCGAGCTCGGTCTGCAGACGGTCGAGCGTCGGCATTTCCTCGCGACAGGGCCCGCACCAGGTCGCCCAGATGTTGAGCAACACCACCTTGCCGGAATAGGCGGCCAGCGTCTTCGGCTGGCCGGCAGCGTCCGCGAAGCCGATCTCCGGCACTGCGGCGGGCGTATCGAGAACGGCGAAGTTCTGCGGCGCCTCGGCCGCCGCAGCGGGCAGCGAGGCTGCGAGCAGCATTGCCGAAAGGGCGACGGCCAGTTTGCTTGCGGTCATGGAGCTCATTCCGTCGCATAGACGGTCGGCGCCTTGCCGTCCTTGGTAAAGGCGTAGACCGTCCAGGTCTCGTTCTTTGCGCCGCCCATGCCGGGCGCGCCCGCCGGCATGCCGGCCAGCGTGATCCCCGTAATGGCGGGCCGTTCTGTCAACAGCTTCTTGACGACATCGACCGGCACCAGGCCGTCGACCACATAGCCGTCGACCATGATCGTGTGGCAGCCTTCGAGGTCGGTGGGCACGCCGGCATCGCTGCTGATCTGGGACAGATTGTTGACCGGCTTGATATCGACCTTGAAGCCGTTCTGTTCGAGATAGGCGGCATAAGCCTCGCAGCAGCTGCATTGCGGATTCTTGTACATCACCGCATCGATCGTCGCGGCGAGTGCCGGCAGCGGCGTTGCGATTGCAAGGCCGAGGGCGGTCAGCGCGTAAGTCAGTTTCATTTTGCAGTTCTCCTTGGTTGATGGTTGGATTGATTCAGGTCACCCGGAACACGGTCATCAGGCCGGCCATCTGGTGGTCGACGACGTGGCAGTGCAGCATCCAGTCGCCGGGATTGTCGGCGACGAAGGCGCATTCGACCGTGTCCTTCGGCGCAAGCAGCACCGTGTCCTGCCATTGCCGGTGCGGCACGGGCGAGCCGTTGCGGGAGAGCAGCAAAAGGCTGAACCCGTGCACGTGCATTGGGTGCCACCAGGCAGTTTCGTTGCGAATTGTTAGGTGGCAGGTGACGCCCCGCCGCAGCGTAAACTGCGGCGTCATGCCGGCATGACCGTCGCCGGTCATCGATATGCCGTTGATCGACCAGGCCGCCGTGCCGTTCATGCCAGGCATCGCCATGCCCATCATCCCGCCGACGCCAGCGAGCTTGCCGCCGCCCATCATGCCGCCTTGCAGCACGACCTCCTGCCGCACGGCGTTCGCCAGGTCGGGCTCGGGCAGCGGATTCCGCGGCAGGGCCAGTGGCGTGTCGAGCGGATGCGCCCTGAGCGGAGGCGCCTTGTCGTAGGCGAGCGTGGTCAGCCGATAGGCGAGGCCGTCGTAAAAATCGTCGATCACGTCATGCCGGCTGCCGGGATCGCCCTGCATGTCGAGCGCGATGTCGATGCGCATGGCGGGCGCCAGCACCAGACGGCCATCTTCAGGCTCGTGCGGGTCGCAAGGCTGGCCGTCGATCGCCAGGACGACCGGCCGGTGGCCTTCGAAGCGAAGCGCCATCATGCGGGCAAGCGAGGCATTGGCGAGTCGCAGCCTGAGGCGCTCGCCGGCCCGCACGCCTTGACCGCCCTGCGCCTGCCCGTTGACGGTCACGAGATTGCCGACGCGTCCGGACATCGAGGCATCCATCATGCTGCCGAAGCCGCCGGCGATCCGGCCGTCTTTGGTGAGCCGCCAGTCCTGCAGCAGCCACAGGACATCGCGGTCGACTGCGACCGGCTCGGCCTCCTCGACGATCAGCGGGCCGGCCAAGCCGCGGCCGATCTGCACCAGGCTGTCGGCATGCGGATGGTACCAGAAGGTACCTGCATCCGGCGGCGTGAATTCGTAGACGAAGCTTCCGCCCGGCTTGATGGGCGACTGCGTAAGCCCCGGCACCCCGTCCATGGCGTTCGGCAGGCGGATTCCATGCCAGTGGACAGTCGTGTCCTCGTCCAACCCGTTTTCGACGGTGATGCGGACCGGCTGGCCTTGCCTGAGCCGCAACGCCGGACCGGGGACGGTGCCATTATACGCCCAGACAGCGGTTGCAGGGCCGTCCTGCCCGGTGAGCCGCGCCTGGCTGGGCGCGACCTTGATGCTGCGCTCGTCGACGCCGGAGGCCACGGCGGGACGTAACGAAGCGGACACTGCAAGCCCCGCCGCCGCGCCGAGAAAGCCTCGGCGCGATAAGTGGCATTTGAAATCGTAATTCACCCTTCTGACCCTTTGCGATCGCTATCGATGGCGAATGGTTCGGCATCGACCTGGATTGCCATGCGCGCCCACGGCGCAACCATGCGCGCAGGCGATCAGGCGCCGGGGATCAGCCGTGTTGCGGCTGAAACGGCGTCAGGCGCTGGGTCTTGGAGGGTATGGGTCGGGCAGGGAACTTCGCCCGTGCAGGAGCGGAGCTGGCAAGGCCGATGGCTGCTGCCCCAGGGGGGCCGGCGTTACCCCGAAATCTTGCGGCAGCACGGCGAGCGCCGGGGCGATGCAGGCCGGCGGGCACTGCATCGGGCTGCCTTTGTCGCCCGTGTCCTTGAGACAGGCGTTGCAATCGCCCTTCATGTCTGAGCCGGCCATTTTGCCCATGCCCGTATCGGCAGGCATGGCCATGGCGCCCGTCATTCGGACCGACATGGTGCTGGCCTGTACGGCGGACAGACTGAACCCCGCGGTCAGGAAGACCGCGAGCAGCATGACGAGGAGGTGTTTTGGCGATAGCCGAGCCATTGCCCGCTTAGGCTGACGGCAAAATCCGGCTTTTGCAAGATGCAGGCCCGTGATCTCTCCCTGGGCGCGGCATCGAGTCTCATCCTGGCCAAGCCATACTTTAGCCCGATCCTGGCGCGCCTGTCATTTCCTCGGACGAAATCGGCCCTGAGAACGTTATCGAACACGCAACGCTCAATGCCCGCGTCCGCGCTGCGCGCCCGAAGGCGCAGTGTGGGGCCGGAAAAGAGCGGCGGGCTGATGGTGGTCATCGATGTCACGTGATCGCGGCAGGGCGCTCGGCATTCCCCCAATCCGACGAACGCCCTGGATCTCGGAACCCTTGCCGGTCTCGCAGGGTTTATTATGCGAGGCGAACTGCCATGGAAGACAAACCGCCTGCCGATAACCCGGGAAGGATCCTCGCCACCGTGTTGGCGGTCTGCCTCATCATCATCGCCTTGTTCTTTATCGGCTTCAGATATTCGGAGCGCGACCAGGGCGTCTTGATCGTGCCCGGAGTGGTGCAAGGCAGCAAGTGATCGGCCCGAAGTCCTTGCCTGCTGCTAACGGGGCGGAAAAGGCTGTAACACTTTGATTTTGCCTATCATCCCCTCCAAGCCTTTTAGGTTCGGGATCACGCGACGGGGAAGAAACAGGTTTTCCGAAACGTTTATCGAACAGGCAACGCTCAGAGCCTGGCGCCTGACAGGGGCGCTCATGAGCAAGAAACCCCTCCGGCAACAGCGCGCACCGCGCCCGACGCCCAGGGAGACCGTGCATGCCCGTGAACGCCTATATCAACCGGATCGCGACAGCGGTTCCGGAGCATGAGGTCCACCAGTTCTACCTGCGCTACGCCGCCTCCATGCTCGCGGCCGATCGCAGGAGGATATTCGAACGCATGGCCGGCCTTGCCGGCATCGAGCATCGCTTCTCATGCTTTGCGCCCGCTCTCGACCCCGAGGGGCCATCGGCCGATCTTGGCGGAACCTTCAGGCGCGGCGCGTTTCCCGGAACGGCGGCCAGAATGGCGATGTTCAGCCAAGCCGCACCCGTCCTGGCGCAAAAGGCCGTCGACGGGCTGCGCCTTGGCGAAGAGGCATCGCGCGTCACCCACCTCATCGTCACCTCCTGCACCGGTTTCTCGGCGCCCGGCATCGACCTCGACCTGGTTCAGCGCTGCGGCCTGCCGGACGGTGTCGAACGCACGATGATCGGGTTCATGGGCTGCTATGCGGCGATCAACGGCCTCAAGCTTGCCCGCCATATCGTCCGCTCCGACCCGCAGGCCAGGGTCCTCCTGGTCAACATCGAGGTCTGCACGCTGCATCTGAGGGAAACTGCCGAGCTGGAAAAGCTTTTGTCCTTCTGCCTTTGGGGCGACGGCTGCGCGGCGAGCCTCGTCACCGCCGAGCCGACCGGCATCGAGCTCGACAGTTTCCGTTGCACCGTCGCGGACGAGCGGCGGGAGCTGATGACCTGGGATATCCGCGACCATGGCTTCGACATGTTTCTCTCCGGCCAGGTGCCGGCGGCGATCCAGGAAGCGCTGCGTGGCAACCAGGACGCCATCCTCGGCGGCCGGCCGCCGGACGCGATCGACCTCTGGGCCGTGCATCCCGGCGGACGCACCATTCTCGACGCCGTCGAGAGGGCGCTGAACCTCGCGCCGGCCGCGCTCGCGCCGTCGCGCGAGGTGCTGCGCCGATACGGCAACATGTCGTCGGCGACAGTCATGTTCGTGATGGAAGAGATGCTGAAGGCGCCAGGCGGATTGCTCGGCTGCGCCATGTCGTTCGGACCCGGCCTGACGGCCGAGACCATGCTGTTCCGGACCGTCTCATGAGCCCGCTCGCTCAACGCAGCCTCGTTCCGGAAATCCTCGACCGCCTCGCGGCCGACGATGCGCGGGCGCTACGCTCGCGCCGCGATCTGGCCCGCATCAACGCGCTGATGTTCCAGGCGCCGATCATGGCCTCGCTGCTGCGGAAATTCATGGCCAGGCCGCCCGGCCGCATCCTGGAGATCGGCGCCGGCGACGGCACCTTTATGCTCAAGGTGGCGCGGCGCATGGCAAGGGACTGGCATGGGGTGGAACTGACGATGCTCGACCGCGTCGGCCTCGTCACGCCACGGCTCACGGCGGATTTCGCCGGGCTGGGCTGGACGCTCGAAACCATCACCGCCGATGTCTTCGACTGGGCGCAGACGGCGGATGGCAGGGCCTTCGACGCGATCACCGTCAACCTGTTCCTGCATCATTTCGGTGACGACGGACTGCTGCGCCTGTTTTCGCTTTTGCAGCGCAGGGCTCCGCTCATCCTGGCGACGGAGCCGCTGCGGGCAGGCTTCGCGCTGGCCGCGACCCGTCTTCTGCCGGCGATCGGCGCCAATGACGTCACCAGGCATGACGCCGCTCAGAGCGTGCGCGCCGGCTTCCGCGGCACGGAGCTTTCCGACATCTGGAGCGCCGTCGGCGGCAGGCCGCTGGAAGAGCGGCGAGCCGGGCCTTTCTCCCACGTCTTTGTTGGGGCGTGCGGGGATGATGCGAGGGCCTACAAGACAATGGCACATGGAATTATGGCCACGTCCGCCCCTCACAAGTGGGAGTAGGGAGATTGCGGCGCGACCCTACAAAACTTGGGTTCCTCGCCCCGGCGGAGCGGAGGAGAGGTGGCCGCCAAGCGGCCGGAGAGGGGGCCTTCGTAGGGCGCTCCCCCTCTCCGTCTCGGCTTCGCCGAGCCACCTCTCCCCCACCTTCGTGGGGGCGAGGAACCCAAGCTGGAACAACGCCATGAGGCGCACCCACGATGCGGTCGTCATCGGCGCCGGTCCGGCGGGCACGTCGGCGGCGTTGGCGCTCGCCCGGCGCGGATGGGCCGTGGCGATCGTGGAGAAGAGCGTGTTTCCGCGCCGCAAGGTGTGCGGCGAATACATCTCGGCAAGCAATCTCACGCTGCTCGACCGGCTCGGGATCGGCGATGCCTGGCGCGCCGAGGCCGGCCCCGAAATCCGCCGCGTCGGCCTTTTTTCCGGCGACGCCTGTATCGAGGCGCCGATGCCGGGCGCGAAGGCCGCGCTCGCGGCAAGGGGCGGCTTCGGCCGAGCGTTGGGCCGCGACATACTGGATACGCTGCTGCTCGGTGCGGCCCGGTCCGCCGGCGCGCAAGTCTTCCAGCCCTGCCGCGCCGTCGCCATCGAACGCGATGGCGACTGCCAAGCAGTGCGGATCCGGCCAACCGGCGGCAATTCCCGCGACGTGGCGACGGTCCTGCGGGCGCCGGTGATCGTCGCCGCGCACGGTTCGTGGGAGCCGGGACCGCTGCCGAGCCAGGTCGTTAAGAAAAGTCGTCCCTCCGACCTCCTCGGCTTCAAGGCGCATTTCACCGGATCGTCGCTGCCGCCCGACCTGATGCCGCTGCTGACTTTTCCCGGCGGCTATGGCGGCATGGTGGTCGCCGATCATGGCCGCATGTCGATCTGCTGCTGCATCAGGCGCGATATGCTCGCCCGGCTGCGCGGCAGCCTCGCCTGCGAACGCGGCGGCCATGTTTCGGCGGCCGAGGCCGTCGAGCATCATATCAGGGCGACATGCAGGGGCGCGCGTGACGCTCTGGTGGAAGCCCGCCTCTACGGTCCATGGCTTGCGGCCGGTCCGATCCGGCCAGGCATCCGCGCCGGCTACGAACGGGACATCTTCCGCGTCGGCAATGCCGCCGGCGAGTCGCACCCGATCATTGCCGAGGGCATATCGATGGCGCTTCAGTCCGGCTGGCTCTTGGCTCAAGAGCTCGGCGAGGCGGCAGGGGGACAGGCAGGACGCGAGGCGGCCGGCAGACGCTACGAGGCGGCCTGGAGAAGATTGTTCGCGACGCGGATTCTTGCTGCCGAGGCCATCGCCCGAATCGCCCTTGGCCCCGGCGGCGCCGCGCTGATGGAGGCGATCGTCCGCAATTTTCCGCCGGCGCTGACCTTGGGCGCGCGGCTCAGCGGCAAGACGAAACCCGTCCCTGGTTTGGCCGATGCGCGCCTGGCTCGGGGCTGAATCGCTCTACGCCACAGCCACGATCACATGCGCCTGAATTTTGGCGGCAACCTCGCCGCGGCCATGTCTGTCGGCAATCACGGAGGTGGCGTAGTCGGTCGCGGCTTCCAGTTTTCCCGCGTCCCTGGCCTCGATTTCGTTGCGAAGCAGGGTTCCCTGGCAATAGGCAACGGCAGGAACGCGCGGCGAGGATGCGCGGCTTTGTTCGGCTCGCGTCTCGATCGCCACACCGGAGAAACCCGCGTCCGCCAGATCCCTGCGGATCAAGTCCTTGTCGTGGTAGCCGTGCGGCGTTCGCGCCAGGAAGCGCGGCGGATCGCTCGGAAAAATCCTTGCAAGCGCATTCGTCACATCGTCAGCGAAAATATTCTCCTCGATGCGATCCCATACGCTGAACAGGAATCGTCCGCCGGGCTTGAGCACGCGCTTTGCCTCCCGATAGGCAGCCGGGCGGTCGGGAAAGAACATCGCGCCGAACTGACAGCAGACAAGATCGAAGGCTGCGTCCTCGAACGGCAGCGCCATAGCGTCCGCCTGGCGCCATCGGATGCGGCTGTCGGGTCCTTGCCGCGAAGCGGCGTAGTCGAGCATCGGCTGGTTGAGGTCGGTCACAACATAGCTTGCGCCGGGGGACAATTTCGACGCCAGCGCGCGGGTGACGACGCCGGTGCCTGCGGCGGTTTCCAGGACGGCGCCGGGCGACAGCGACGCTGCCCGTCGTGCAAGATCGGCGGCGTATGGCTCGAAAATCAACGGCACCATGTGGCGGTCGTAATTTTCCGGAATCGAGCCGGCGAACACCTTGTCCGTTTCCAACATTGCGATCATCGCCGTTCGTTTGATGCTTCGCATGACTAGCACATAAATGTTTGTTTCGGCTCGTTTTCGATCGGGAGGCGCCCAACGGCATATGCGGCTATGTCGGCTGCTGCCGACGTCGAGGTTATGGAACATTCGGGGGCAAGCTGAGTTCGGTATGTGTCCGGCTTTTTGCCGCCAAGCCAGTGATCCATTGTCTGTGGCCTGAGGGCGGCGCTCGCCACGCCTCCAGGAGGCATTCCGATGGCTCAGCATATGATCCCCCACAATCCGCACAGCACGGCAAGCATTGCCGGCCATCCTGTCCACGCGATGCTGATTCCGTTCCCGATCGCCTTCTTCGTCGCGACCTTCGTTTGCGACCTCGTCTTCTGGTGGACCGGCAATCCGGGCTGGGTCACCGCTTCGCTCTGGCTTCTCGGGGCCGGCCTGATCATGGCCGCGCTGGCGGCTCTTGCCGGCCTGACCGATGTCCTCGGCGATACCCAGATCCGCAATCTTCAGGACGTTTGGCTTCACGCCGGCGGCAACGTCATTGTCGTCCTGATCGAGCTCTACAACTGGTATTCGCGCTTCGCGCACGGCGAGGCGGCGGTGATGCCGGTAGGCCTGGTCCTGTCGCTGGTCGTCGTCCTCATCCTTCTATTCACCGGCTGGAAGGGTTGGGGAATGGTCTATCGGCACCATGTCGGCGTCGCCGATGGACCGGACGAAATGCGCTGAACTCCGCAACGCATGGTTTTCTCGCTTCAAGTCACCTCCGCCCTCCGGCTGGGGTGACTTTTCTTGGGGTGATTTGGTGCCGCAATATCTTCCGTCGGCTTTGCCGGCTGGTCCACCACATCATTGGCAGGCTTGTTCCAGTGCCACGCCGCCCGGTCGCATTTCGACCTTAATCGCTCTATACGCGGCCAGGATTGCTGCGGTTCCGATCTTCACGGTTTCTTGACAGAGGCCGGAAAAACGGGCAGCAAAGCGGGTGAGGAAGAGCATTTTTACCGCGGCGAAGACCATGGAAGGCTCTTTTTTCGTATGGACCGTCGCCACAATGGCGATTGGTGGAGGGATTGGTTAACCATCTTTGTCCATCTTTTGAATCAATCGGCAACAGACGCGTGAAGGTGCAGGGGGCACCAGGCGAACTGTGATCGTGACGGATGCCAGGTCCGCGAACCGGCATGCCGATTGAGAGTGGTCGTATGGCGTTTTTGTGTGTGAAGAACCGGGGTGACGCTCCTGAAGAGGGGGTAACTTCGAAGAAATCTGGTGGTCATCGTTGGGTTGTGGTGCCCGCTGTCGGCGCCGCGCTGGCGCTATGGTCCGTGGCCACCCTGGCTGGCCTTTATTCGGTGAGCACCACGCTTACCGCTGCTTCCAACGGATTGCCGCAGAGCCTGCTCGCGCCGCGCAACATCGCGCTCGCCGATCAGCGCCGCAAGCTTGTCAATGCCTGGGCACCGCGGCTTGCCGCGGCCGGGCCATACAAGACGGGATCGCTCACCAGGGGCTGCGATAGCGGCTGTCTCGGCCTCGCCACCAGCTTCGCGCACTCCACCCCGACCCCCTCCACCTTGGTACATGACGGCAAGGCCGCACGCCTGAAGCCGGCGGCGCCGGACAGCGTCGCGTTTGAAAAGCTCAGGGTTGCCCGTGAGAAGGCCGTGGAGGTAGCCTCCGCCGCGGACGTCGCGGATCGTTTCGACAGCGTCGTCAAGCGCGCCGGGCTTTCGCCGCAGAAACTTGCCGATGCCTTCCAGCGCGCCGAGCGCGCGCCTTTCCTGCTTGCCAGCCTGCCGGCGGCAAGCCGCTTCGGCGGCGCGGCTGAGAACGACCCGACCCAGACCGACCTGGCCGAGACCGGCCCGGCCGAGGCACGCTTCGGCTCAAATCAGGTCGACGTCGAGCGTGCCTCCGAGCTGGCGCTGGCGTTGGCCAATGTCATGCCCGAAGAGACGGTCGACGTGCCGACCGCGGTCGAGCTCGCCAACGGCGGTGCGCCGGATCTGGCAGCCGGCGCCTCTGACGGTGCTGAAGCCTCGGGGCAAGCCGCCGCTGGCCCGGGTGAAGTGCAGGTCGCCTCGCTGCCGCCGCAGGATGATTTGCCCGACAGCATCGCCGTTCCCGGCTTGAGGCCGCGCACCACACTCGAGCGCGCGACCGAGGCGCCCGAACAGAATGCCACGAGGAAGCCTGATCCGGCCAAGCCGCAGGCAACCCAGGCGGCAAAGCCCCAAGCTGCCAGGCCGGAGCCCGCGAAGCCTGAGCCCGCCGTCGATACCGCGGAAGGCCCGCAGTCGCTGCGCTCGCTGAGGAGTTCCGAGCAGGCGCTTCCGGGCGTGCAGGGCTCGAAACCAGTCAATGCCGGGCCGGCCAAGCGCGGCAAGGCGCAGCCTTCCGAGATGCTCGCCTACGCCAAGCCGGACACGCCCGAGCGCGGCGGCCTCGGCAGGGCCTTCGGGAGTCTGTTCAACGGGCCTTCGACGGGCAATGGCGTCGCCGTCTACGACATCTCTGCCGGGACGGTCTACATGCCGGACGGCTCGAAGCTGGAGGCGCATTCCGGGTTCGGCTCGATGGTCGACCAGCCGCGCTTCGTCAACCGCAAGAATGTCGGCCCGACGCCGCCCGATACCTACAATCTGTCGATGCGTGAATCGCGCTTCCACGGCGTCGAGGCGATCCGGCTGACGCCGACCAGTGGCAAGAACAAATACGGCCGCGACGGCCTGCTCGCCCACACCTATATGCTGCATGGCGGCCGCGCCGAGTCCAATGGCTGTGTCGTCTTCAAGGACTACCACCGCTTCCTCGCCGCTTACAAGAAAGGCAAGATCAAGCGCCTCGTGGTCGTCCCGCGCCTGACCAGGTCGCCCACCCGGGTCGCCCAGGAAGGGCGCCAGGGCTAAGCCGGCAAAGCCGGCAGAGGACGCGCCCGCCGAGGCGCAAACTGCGGCTCTCATCGAGTAGGACCCAGACGGGTCCCCTTCTACTCTCCGACTATGGACGCCGGAGGGCGGGCTGAAGTTATCGGATCGGCATGACGAAGGGCGATCCTCCACGCGCCTTCTTCCCGCCGGAAAATGGTGGTGACCCGAAGCGCAATCGGCACCAGTTTGTCGCCACCACCGACCTTGGATCGGAACCGCTCGACCTCGATGACGTAGCCCAAGTCCGCTGTCGCGTACTCGGAGATGCGCTCAAAGCCGGTGGCCTCGCCGTCCCGGTAATTGGTGGCAGCCCGTTCCATGGTCGCGGCGGCCTTTTCCCACCCCTTCGCCGGCGGCCCGAACGGATTGGCGATAATGACGTCATCCCGTCGCGAGTAGAGATCTTTCAGAGGTTCAGGATTGCCCTTCACGAAGGCATCTAAAGCCAGATGATCCTGCTCGATAAATTTCGTTAGGTCAGGGGCCAACATCTTAGCGCCCTCAGATGATCGGAAAGAGAACTTTATCCGAAAAGTCGGCTCCCGGCTCGCGCTATCTCACTTCCCGGCGCTTCTGCCCGTAAATGCGTTCACGCCCTGGTTTTCGTTCAGATTGCCGGCGCCGATTCCCTGAACTTCGGTCGGATCGTATTCTTCGCCGCCATCGGCGCGCCGAGCACGATCAGCGCGCGGGCAAAGGTTTGCCGCAAGCGACGGATTGCGACGCGGCGACCTCGCAAGAGGCGCCCTGGCAAACGTCGGAAATCGGCGGGATTGGCGGGACGGCAAGGATATCTGTCCCTCCCAGAAGATAGATATGGCGCACCCCGGGCTTGCGGCAAGACCCCGGTCATGCCGTATGTACGCTGCCCTTGACCTTATTTTTTGGGAAAGGGAGTTCCTGAATGCGGATTTTGTTGTCGACCTATGGTTCGCGCGGCGACGTCGAGCCGGTGGTGGCGCTCGGCGAGCGGCTGCAGGCGCTCGGCGCCGAGGTGCGGGTGAGTGTCCCCGGTGATGAGGAGTTTGCTGCGCTATGTGCCCGCGCCGGCGTGGGCCTTCTCGCCGGTGCGCGCATGGGCGAAGGAAATGATCAGGCGTTCGGCGGACGCTTCGCCCGAGAGCCGGGCGAAGCTCATCTCCGGCCAGGCGGCCGAGATCCTCGCCAGGCAGTTCGACGCGCTCATGGCGGCCGCCGAAGGCTGCGATGCCGTGGTGGCGTGCGGCCTTTTTCCCTCCTGTGCCGCCGCGCGGCTGGTCGCCGAGCAGCGGGGCATCCGCTGCATCCTTGCCACCTTCTGTCCGATCTGGCTGCCGTCGGCGCTCAACCGGCCCTTTGAATATCCGGGACATCCGCTTCCAGCCGGCGTGACCGACAACAGGGCGCTCTGGGACCATGATATCCGGACCAAGAACGCGCTGTTTGGCGGCGCGATCAACAGCCATCGCGCATCGCTCGGATTGCATCTGTTGGACAATGTCCGCGACTATGTCTACGGCGATCCTGTCCTGCTTGCCTGCGACCCGACACTGGGGCCGTGGCTGCCCTCGGACCTGATCGACGCCGTGCAGACCGGCGCCTGGATCCTGCCGGACGAACGGCCGCTCCCCGACGGGCTGGAAGCGTTCCTCGAAGCCGGCTCGCCGCCGGTCTATGTCGGCTTCGGCTCGATAGCGGTCGCCAGGGAAGCGGGCCGCGCGGCCATCGAGGCGGTCCGCGCCAGGGGCCGGCGTACGGTCATCGCGCATGGCTGGGCCGAGCTCGGCCCGATCGACGATCGCGACGACTGCTTCGCCGTCGGCGATGTCAACCAGCAGGCGCTCTTCCGCCGCGTGGCCGCCGTCATGCATCACGGCGGCGCCGGCACGACCGCCGCCGCGGCGCGGGCAGGGGCGCCGCAAGTCGTCATGCCGCAGATCGGCGACCAGCCTTACTGGGCGCGGCGGGTGGCCGAAGTCGGCATCGGTGCCGCTCATGACGGCCCGACGCCGACTGCGGAATCACTATCGGCGGCGTTGGGGACGGCGCTGGCGCCCGAAACCGGTATCCGCGCAGGCGAGGTCGCCAGCAGAGTCCGCGCCGACGGCGCGGCGGTAGCGGCGAAGCGGCTGCTCGATTTGATGAGTCAGCCGTGAACTCACTGCGTCAGTTCTGCCAGCGCCCTTTGCAGGGGCGCCGGCGAGACCTGGATCGGGCCGGAGAAGGGCGTGTCCATGTCCATGATCAGATAGATCGCCGCGGCCGCCAGCGCCCCCGAGATGAGGAATGTGCCGACGATGGTGGCGTTGCGCGGCGCCCGGAAGCCGAAGCTGGCGAAGATCAGCATCAGCCAGGCGACGAGAAGCGCGATCAGCGGCACGGGGATGATGCCGTCGGACTGTTCGACCAGCACCCAGCGCTGCTCGATCACCTTCTGCAGCAGCTGTTGCGCATTCTGCAGCGTCGCGGCGTGCCTCGCCTCCGGCGGCGTCAGGACCGCCAACTGGTCGCCGACCTGGTTCAGCAGCAGCTCGGACAGCCGGTTGGCGACCGCCGGCGTCTTCTGGGTGGGCGAGGTGGCGTCGACGACCCGCTGCACATAAGCGGCGAGCGAAGCGCGCGCGATGCCTGTCTCGGGTCCGTACTGCCTCAGCGAGCGGTCGAGCAGGATCAGTTGCGTGGCGAAGCTGTGGACGTTGTGGTCGATGGTCTCGAACGTGTTCTTGGCCGAATTGATCATCAGGCCGAGCACCAGCGAGGACATCACCACGAAGAGGTTCGCGGCAAGCCGCACCACGGCGCTGGTGTCGTCCTGACGGTGATGGGCGGGAAAGCGCTCATAGACCATCAGGCTGACCAGCGCCGCCCCGGCCAGACAAGCAAAGATCGCTGTCCCTACAAGCACTTCGCCCATCGCCAATATTGCGCACGGGAAGGGGCGCTTGCCAATCGGCTGGAGGAAGTTGAATCAGTTTGGTGGCATAAAGGCCTATGTCGTTGTTCGGAAAGGATGCTCTCGGCTGAACTCAGTCCGAAGCAGAGCGAAGGTCGAAAACCGCTTCCAATACTGGCGCAAGACGCTATCTATGGCGCGGGGCGGCTCCACCCTCACAATCATGCACGAGGCTATCCATGACAATACGCGCTGTCGTCTGGGGCGAGAACATCCATGAGCGGACCAACGAGGTGGTCGCCGGCATCTATCCGGAAGGCATGCACGCCACCATCGCCAACGCGCTGAATGCCGACCCAGGCATCTCCGCCTCGACCGCGACACTGGAGCAGCCGGAGCACGGCCTGCCGGAGTCCCGCCTTGCCGAGACCGACGTGCTTGTCTGGTGGGGTCACAAGGACCACGGCGCGGTGACCGACGAGGTGGTCGAGCGCGTCGCCCGTCGCGTCTGGGAAGGCATGGGGCTGATCGTGCTTCACTCCGGCCATTTCTCGAAAATCTTCAAGCGGCTGATGGGCACGCCCTGCACGCTGAAATGGCGCGAGGCCGGCGAGCGCGAGCGGCTCTGGGTGACGAGCCCCAGCCATCCGATCGCCGATGGCGTCGGCGAATATTTCGAGCTCGAGAACGAGGAGATGTATGGCGAGCAGTTCGCGGTGCCGGAGCCGCTGGAAACGGTGTTCATCTCCTGGTTCCAGGGCGGCGAGGTGTTCCGTTCAGGGCTGACCTATCGGCGCGGCACCGGCAATGTCTTCTATTTCCGGCCAGGACACGAGACCTATCCGACCTATCATGACGCCACCGTGCACAAGGTGCTGCGCAACGCGGTGAAATGGGCACACAACCCGCAAGGGTCGAAGCCGGCCATCCTCAACGCGCCGAACGTGCCGGTCGACGAGGCGCTGGAGCCGATTGTCGAGCGCGGCGGCAAGCTGCACGCGGCCGGCGAGGCCGGGTTCCGCTAAAGAACTCCAACAGCGGTTTTCCGTCTGGAACTGCGTAGAAATACCACTTAGACACATCCGTCATTGAATCGAACCAATTCCTTCGGAGAAGCATAATGCGGCTTTTGATACTCGGTACCGGCTGGATGGCGCAGGAGCATGCGCGCCGCTTCAGCGCCATCGAGGGCGTCGACATCGTCGGCGCCGTTGATGTCGATCCGGCCCGCGTCGGCGAATATGCCGACGCCTACAAGATCCCGAAACGCTTCACCTCGCTGGAGGCGGCGCTCGACTGGGGCGATTTCGACGCGGTCGCCAATGTCACGCCGGACCGCATCCATCATCCGACCACCATGGCGCTGATCGCCGCGGGCAAGCCTGTGCTGTGTGAAAAGCCGCTGGCCGAGAATTTCGGCAAGGCGAGCGAGATGGCCGATGCGGCGGAAGCGGCCGGTGTCGTCAACATGGTGAACCTCACCTATCGCAACGTGGCTGCGCTGCAGAAGGCGCGCCAGATGGTGCAGGCGGGCGAGATCGGCACGGTACGCCATGTCGAGGCGTCCTATTTGCAGAGCTGGCTGGTGTCGAAATTCTGGGGCGACTGGCGCACCGATCCGAAATGGCTGTGGCGGCTGTCGCGCGGTCACGGCTCGAATGGCGTGCTGGGTGACGTCGGCATCCACATCCTGGATTTCGCGAGCTATGGCGCCGCCCTCGACATCGACCACGTGTTCTGCCGGCTGCGCGCCTTCGACAAGGCGCCGGACAACCGCATCGGCGACTATCAGCTCGACGCCAATGACAGCTTCGCCATGACGCTCGACTTCGCCAACGGCGCCTTCGGCGTCGTGCATGCCAGCCGCTGGGCGACCGGCCATCTCAACGAGCTGCGGCTGCGCATCTATGGCGACAAGGGCGGCATCGAGGTGGTGCACAATCTCGACGGCTCGATGCTCAAGGCTTGCGTCGGCGAGAATGTCGAGAACGCCAAATGGGACGTGCTCGACGCCGGCACGGTGCCGACCAACTACCAGCGCTTCGTCGAGGCGGTGAAGAGCGGCGTGCAGACCGAGCCGAACTTTCGCCACGCGGCGGGTTTGCAGAAGGTGTTGGACCTCTCCGTGGTGTCGGACGAGAAACGCGCCGAGTTGAGGGCCAACGCGGACACGCAATAGCGCCTTTCCTCGCCCCCGCCAAAGCGGGGGAGAGGTGTCCGCGAAGCGGACGGAGAGGGGGCCTTCGTAGGGCGCTCCCCTCTCCGTCTCGGCTTCGCCGAGCCACCTCTCCCCCACTCCGTGGGGGCGAGGAACGGGCTCCCGTGCGCGCCACACAATTCTTTCAATCATTTCTTGAAGCTTGGGCCTGGCGTTTCGTGATTTGATGCAGCCATTAGCTCGGGAGGCTTCCATTGACCGACTACATCGCATTGCCGAAGGCTGAAGTGCACATCCATGTCGAGGGCTGTTTCGAGGCCGACGACGTGATCAGGAATTGCGAGGAGGCCGGCATTCCGCTGCGCGCCCCGCGCGACAGGCTCTTCGAGGCCCACGACCTGAAGAGCTTCCTCGAAATGCTCGACTGGCTGTGCGGCACGTTCCGCACGCGTGAGCAACTGGCCGTCACCGCCTATAAATTTGCGCGGCGCATGGCCAAAAGCGGCGTGCGCTACGCCGACGTCATCGTCAACCCGACCCACTGGCCGCACTGGCACGGGAACATCCCCGGAATGATCGACGCCTTCGATGCGGGTTTCGCGGCCGCCGAGCAGGATGGCTACCCGTCGGTCGGGCTTTGCGTCAGCCTGCTGCGCACCCAGTCGGCCGAGGATGCCATCGAACTGGTGGAGTTGCTGAGCAGGATCAGGCATCCGCGCGTCGTTGCCCTTTCGATCGACGGCAACGAAGCGGCCGCCGGCCGCACCGGTCCGCGCTTCGCCGAGGCATTCCGCCGCGCCGCGGCGGCCGGATTGCGGCGGACCGTCCATGCCGGCGAGTCGAGCGGTCCTGAAGGTGTCCGCGACGCGATTGAACTGCTGGGCGCCGACCGCATCGACCATGGCGTGCGGGCGATCGAGGAGCCGGCCCTGGTCGACCTGCTGGCGCAGCGGCGGATTCCTCTTGGCATCTGCCCAATCTCCAACATCACGCTCGGCGTCTATCCAGCGCTTGCCGAACATCCTATCGATGCGCTCCGCAAGGCCGGCGTCGCCGTCTCGATCAACACCGACGATCCGGCGCTGCTCGACACGACCCTTGAAGCCTCTTACGCCGCCTGCGCCGATACCTTTGGCTGGGACGGCGAAACAATCCGCCAGCTCGCCGCGACATCGGTGCATGCGAGCTATGCCGATCCTGCCGTGAAGGCACGGATCCTGGCGGACCTGGCGATTTGGCGGGGCTGACAAGGCTTCCGTTCCTAGGTGCTCCAACCGAACGAGAGGCGCGGAACTCAGGGCCGATGCGGATAGGCGGTGAGGCCGGAGCGCCAATCTCCCCCCTTGCGGGGGAGATGCCCGGCAGGGCAGAGGGGGGGTGCTGTCCCGCTAGCTTGTCAGCTGTTGTCGGTCACGACATCCGGTGCAAGGTCTATTGCGAGAAACCGCCTGCGCCGGCGATCCTTCACACCCCCCTCTGTCCTGCCGGACATCTCCCCCGCAAGGGGGTAGATAGACCGTCATCTGTTGCCTCGATAAATCCCCACCGCCGCGGCAACCAGCGCGGCGTTCCCCGCAGCCACACTTCCGTCCAGCAACTCCTTGCCGTCCTCCAGTCCGACGCGCGTCGAAAATTTCCGCGCCGCCGCCCGCTCGACGAAGGGCCACACGGTCGCGTTCTCGCCATGCAGCAGGATCGCGCGATGGACGCCTTCGCGTTCCAGCACCTTCACAATGCCGTTTGCAATCGCGAATGCCTCGTCCAGCTTCTGCTCGGAAATCTCGATCAGCACGCGCAGCACCCGCCTGCCATGGTCGAGGCTGGCCAACCTTAGCGCGTCGCCGATCGATGCCAGCCCGGCCTCGATGCCGACGCCGCGGTCGCGCAAGGCCTCCATCACTTCCGGCGCCGCCGCTTCGCTGAGATTGACCGAGGCGTAGTCGGGCAGCTCCTTCCAGCCGGCGATTGCCGCAAGCGTGCGCCTGTCGTCCTTCTCGATCCAGGCGCCGGTGGAGACACCGATCAGCGTGCCCGGACAGGCGCGGCGCAGCGCCGCCACCGTCCGGTCCATCGCTTCCGGGGCGAGGCTTTCCTGATGGTCGGCGCCGCGCGCATGGACATGCAACTCGGCGGCGCCCGCCGCGATCGAGGCCGCGCCATCGCGCGCCATGGCATGCGCGTCGAGTGGCAGGGCCGGATGGAAATCGGCGGAGCGGGCGCCGTTGATGCAAGCCTGGACGATCATGACGATGGCGATCCTGTTGCTGGGCCAAGTCTAGCGCAGGCAGGGCAAAGCGGAAACGGCGGATGGTTAGGCTTGCCGACCTTTGTCCGGCTGGACACGGGGGGCTCGCGGAAACCTCAGGAGGTCTTCCGCCTTCCCATCGCAACCCCCATCACCGCCACGCTCCCGATCAGCACCGACAGCACCCCCGCCGGCAGCTCCGTCGGCGCAAACACCACGCGTCCCATCCAATCCGCGAACACCACCAGCGCAGACCCGATCATCGCGGCGCCGAACAGTTGCGGCCTGGCGCGACGCAGTTCGATGAGCCCGGCCAGGTGCGGCGCGAGCAGACCGACGAAGCTCATCGGTCCGACGATCAGCGCCGCCGCCGCGGTCGTGACCGCCGCCAGCACCAGCACGGTGAGACGCGCTGCGTGCAGCGGAACGCCGAGATTGGTCGCCATGCCTGCTCCCAGCGGCAGGATCTCCAGCCAGCGCCCGGCAAGCGCGGCGAGCAGCAGCCCGGCAATGCCGGCGCCGAGCACGAGGACGGCGAAATCCAGCTCCACCCAATAGGTCGAGCCGCTCAGCCAGGCGAGCACCTGGCCCGAGCGCGGATCGCCGAGCGCCAGGAAAAGCAGGCTCGAGGCATCGAGCAGCGCGGTGATGGCGATCCCGGTCAGCAGCAGCCGCTCCGGCGTGAAGCCGCTGTCGAGCCCGAGCAGCAGGATCGCGCCGGTGACAACCAGCGCGCCGACCGTCGCGCCGACAAGCTGCAGCTCGGCGCCGGCATCGGCGAAGAGAAGCAGCACCGCGATCAGCCCCATGGCGACGCCGCCGCCGATGCCGAGGATTTCCGGGCTCGCCATTGGATTGGCGAACAGGCGCTGGACGAGACAGCCGGCGACGCCGAGCCCCAGCCCCGCGCCGCAGGCGGCGACGACGCGCGGCAGCCGCCAGGGGAAAGCCTCCGAATAAAAGCCGAAACCATCCGGCGCGCGGCCAACGAGGAAGGCTAGCGCGAGCGCCAACGCAAGCGCAATCGCCAGTCCGGCGAGCACAAGCGCCGGCCGCCTTGCGCCGCCGGTACCGAGGCTTGCCACCAGCCCGCCGTCAGTCTTCAGCATCAGGCGCGGCACGCGTCTCAGCAAGAAGATCAGCATCGGCGCGCCGATCAGCGCGGTGACGGCGCCGGTCGGCAGATCGGCGGCCTGGTCGGGCGGCAGGAGCTGGATGAGCTGGTCGACCATCAGCACCAGGGCAGCGCCCGCCAGGGGCGCGGCGACCAGCCGCTCGCCGAGCTTTTCCGCGCCGAGAACGCGCGCCAGATGGGGAGCCGCCAGCCCGACGAAGCCGATGATGCCGACGGCCGCCGCCACGCTCGCCGAAAGCAGCACGGCAATAGCCACAAGCAGCGGCTTCAAGAGCGTGGTCAGGCCGAGGCTCTTCGCCTGCTGGTCGCCGAAGCCGAGGATGAGCAAAGGCCGCGCCAAGGCCATGGTGGCGATTGCGCCGGTCGCGACGCGCAGCGCCAGTTGCTCGACGCCGCTCCAGCCGTCCTCGACCAGTGAGCCGGCGCCCCAGATGAACATCGAGGCGAGATATTGCTGGTTGAGCAGCATCAGGAGGCTGGAGATCGAGCCCAGCGCGAAGCTGACGACGAAGCCGCAGAGTATCAGCGTCGTCGGGTCGGCACGCCAGCGCCAGCCGACCGCGGCGATCAGCCCCCAGGCGGCGAAGGCGCCGGCGATCGCCAGCAGCTCCGGATGCGCGGCATGCAAGGCAGGCGCGGCAAGCAGGCCGATGGTTAATGCCAGATGCGCGCCGGCGTTGACGCCGAGCGTTTCCGGCGCGGCAAGAGGGTTCTGCAGCACCTGCTGCATCAAGACGCCGGCCAGACCCAGCGCCGCGCCCGCCAGCAGCGACACCGTGAGGCGCGGCCAATAGGCGTAGTCGAGGAGCAGCGCGCGCACCGCTTCGCTGCCGCCGATATCGGCGATGTTATGGGCGATCAGTCCGCCGACGAGCAACAAATAGGCGCCGCCCGCGAAAGAGACCGCCAGCCGGCGGCGGTCATGAAGCATGGCCGCGCTCGAAAAGCCGCGTGTGCTTGAGAAGCAGATCGGCGAAGCGGCCGGCCGACGGCAGGCCGCCGAAACCCCAGACGCTCTCCAGGATCGCATGGTTGCCAGGGGCGAAGACCGGCAATTGGCCGAGCAGCCCGTCACGCGCCGCCAGCTTGGCGCGCACGGCTGGCGGCACCGGCTCGATCACCAAAAGGGCCGCGTCGCGGATCGCGAAGAGCTGGTCGACGCCGGCATCGGCAAAACCCCAGAAATTGCCGTCGCTGGTCCAGGCGTTGGCGAGCCCGGCGCGCTTCAGCACGTCGTCGAAGAGGCTGCCGCGGCAGAACACCCAGGCATGGCGGTCGTCCTGGAAATAGAGCACCAGCACCGGCTTGGTCTGCGCCGTTCCGATAGCATCCCTCAACGTCGCAATCTTGCCGTCGGTGGCGGCGATCAGATCGGCCGCCGCCTGCTCGCGGCCCAGCACCGCGCCGAGCCGCATCGCGTTCTCCTGCGCATGGCGGTAGGGCTCGAGGTCGTTGGTGAAGGTGGCGAGGCTGATGACCGGCGCGATCTTGCCGAGCACCGGCTCGATCGCCGTGAACTGCGGCGTCGACAGGATCACGTCCGGTTTCAGCGCCGCCAGATATTCGAGGCTGGGCGTCGCCCTCAGCCCGATCTCGGCGACATTGGCGGGCAGGGCAGGCGAGCCGACCCAGTCGCGGTAGCCGGCGGTTTCGGCAAGCCCAAGCGGCGTGATGCCCAGCGCCAGCAGCGTCTCGGCCGTGCCCCAATCGATGGTGGCGACGCGCTCGGCATGTGAGGGCACGGCCTCGTCAGCCGCCGGCGGCACCGGCAGCAGCGCAAGCAGGAATGCCAAAAGCGTTGCGATCACGAGCCCCGACCGGCGGCCGTTACCATTTGTAGCCCATTGTCAGGCTGATCTCACGGCTCTCGCCGTAGAAGCAGGTGATGTTGCAGGAGGCGACATAGGCCTTGTCGAACAGGTTGGAGACGTTGAGCGCCGCCTTGAAGTTGTCCTTCTCGTAGCGGATCGCGGCGTCGACCACGGCGTAGTCCGGCACCTTCTGGGTGTTGGCGGCATCCGCGTAGGAAGAGCCGACATAGCGCACGCCGCCGCCGATGGTGATGCCTGGCAAGCGGTCGGAGGGGATCGCATAGTCGAGCCACAGCGAAGCGAATTGTTCCGGCGTACCGGTCGTCACCTTGCCGATCTCGGCCGGATTGCCTTCCTCGATCTTGAGGTCGTACCAGGTGTAGGCGGCGGTCAGCTTCAGGTCCGGCGTCAGCTGGCCGACGGCTTCGAGCTCGACGCCGCGCGAATTGACCTTGCCGATCTGCCGGTTGAACAGCACGCCATCGCTGGTCACGACGTTTTCGCGAGTCAGGTCGAACAGCGATGCGGTCAGCATCACATCCGGCAGCCATGTCGGCTGGTATTTGACACCGGCCTCGTATTGCACCGCCGTTTCCGGCTTGAAGGCATGGCCGGTGGCCGTGTCGGTGCCGGTCAATGGCAGGAACGAGCGCGAGACGCTGACATAAGGCGAGATGCCGTTGTCGAAATTGTAGATGACGCCGGCGCGGCCGCTGAAGGCGTCGGCGGAATAGCTGGTGCGCACCCCGGTCGGGCGATCGGTGACCTTGGTCTGCACGTCGTCGTAGCGGCCACTGAACACAAAATTCCAGCGGTCGATCTGCATCGTGTCCTGGGCGTAGAGGCCGGTCTGGTTCTGCAGCGTGTTCGACTGGTCGTAGCGCGATGTGACCGGCGGCGCGCCGCTGTAGACAGGGTTCAGCACATCGAGCGGCGGGGCGTCTTCGTAGCCCGACTCGTCATGCAGGTCGAAGCGCTTGTAGTCGAGCCCGAGAAGCAGCGTGTGGTCGATCAGGCCCGTGGACGTCTGCCATTCGACCTGGTTGTCGACGCTGAACAGGCCGAGATCCGGCTTGGACAGGAAGTTGGCGCGGTCGAGCAACGCCGTGGTGGTGGTCGGCGTGCTTACCCAGCCTTCACCGTAGACGTTGCGGAAATCGACGTTGAGATGGCCGTAGCGCAGGTTCTGGCGCACGGTCACGTCATTGTCGAAGCGGTGCTCGAATTCGTAGCCGACCATCTGCTGCGAGCGCTCGAACTTGTCGACGCTGGGCTCGCTGGTGAATAGTTCGCGCGGGATTTTCCCGAAGGGCGCGTCGACGACCGTACCTTCATACGGCAAAAAGTTCTGGCCGCGCGTCTTCAGCTTCGAGACATTGGCATAGACGGTGAGGCTGGTGTCCTCGTCCGGCTTCCAGGTGATTTCCGGCATGATGGCGAACTGGTCGTTGTCGGTATAGTCGACCTGGGTGCCGCCATAATTGCCGGTGGCGATGAAGCGGTAGGCGAGCGTGCCGTCCTTGTTGACGCCCTCGACGTCGAGCCCGGTCCATAGATTGCCGAACTCGTTGACGCCGATCGCCGTCTCGCCGCGGTTCTGGAAGGTCGGCCGCTTGGAGACGAGGTTGATGAGGCCGCCCGGGTTAGAGGCGCCGTAGAGCGCCGAGGACGGCCCGCGCAGGACGTCGATGCGGTCGAGCAGATAGGGGTTCACCTTCCAGGTCGCGAAACTGTCGCTCGACTGCAGCTGCAGCCCGTCGAGGAAGTAGCTGCTGACTTGCGAGGAGAAGCCGCGGATCAGGAACCAGTCGTTGCGGGTGTCGTTGCCGAAGGTTTCGGAGCGGATGCCCGGCGCATAGCGCGTCGCCTCGACGACGGTCCGCGCGGCCTGGTCCTCGATCTGCCGGCTGCCGACCACGCTCACCGCTTGCGGCGTCTTTTCCAGCGGCTGGGCGGACTTGGCGGCGCTGGCGTCTTTCTTCGCCTTGTAGCCGTCGAAGTCGGAGGCACCCTCGCCGGCCTCGCCCTCGATCTGGATCGGCGCCAGCACTTCCTGTTTCCCCTGCGCCAACGCATGTGGCGGATGCAGGAAAGTCGTTGCCAGCAAAAACCCCGCCAGAACGCGCCGGTTGTTCATCACGCCGATCCCCATCTCGATACCGCCGGCAGCGCTATTCAAGATGAGTAAAAGAGTCAACTTATAATTTGTCGGGCAAATAAGGTGTTGGCGGGGAGGCCTGCTGATCTCCCCCCTCGCGGGGGAGATGGCCGGCAGGCCAGAGGGGGGTCGTTTCATGTAGATCGCCGACGTTGTCTCTCGTCGCGAAAGCGTCGGCGCTCCACGCGCGGCGACCCCCTCTGTCGCCTTCGGCGACATCTCCCCCTCAAGGGGGGAGATCAGCAGGCCAGATGCTCCGCCCGCAGCTTATCCTTCATCCGCTTGATCGCCGGCTCGCCGCCGGCCGCCAACTTATCGGCAACCCGGGCCAGCTCATCGTCGGCCTTGCGATATTTGCTCCCCCAGGCGCCGAGCGTCGCCAGCACCGGCAGCAGGTCGATGCCGGCTTCCGTCAGCCGGTAGATCGCCTTCAGCGAGTGAGAAGGATCTTGGCTGCGGGTGAGGATGCCTTCATCCTGCAGCGTCTGCAGCCGCTCGGCGAGCGTGCGCGAAGAGATGCCCTCGTCCGACTGCAGGAATTCGCGAAAATGTTTTTTCCCGGCAAAGACCAGGTCGCGGACGATGAGCAGCGTCCAGCGGTCGCCGAGCAGTTCGAGCGAGAGGCTGATCGGACAGCCGGACCTATCCCGGGTCGACATGGCTACGGTTCCGTTTTTAAATCACTTTACAATTGACATCATTCATTGAGCGGGTCAATACTTCCAAAAGTAAACCGTTTTCAGAAACACGAGTAGGACCGCCCAATGAAGAAGCTCATCCTGCAGATGCAGATGTCGGTCGACGGCTTCGTCGGAGCTGATCAGGACCATCGCTGGCAGCTTTGGGAATGGGGCGACGACAGAGACTGGGACGACGAACTCAGGCAGGACTTCAACGCTGTGTTCGAGAACGTTGACACCATTCTGCTCAGCCGCAAGATGGCCGAGGAGGGCTACCTGAACCACTGGGGCAATGCGGCGCGGAAGTTCCCACAGGATCGTTTCTATGCCTTCGCCAAGCGTATCGTCGAAGCGCGCAAGGTCGTGCTGAGCGACAGGCTGAAGGTCTCGCGATGGGAGCGCACGAGTATTGCCAGCGGTGACTTGCCGCGCGAGGTCAGTGCGTTGAAGGCGGGCGAGGGCGGCGATATCGCCGTCTTCGGCGGCGCCGGCTTCGCCTCGGCGCTGATCGCCGCCGGCCTGATCGACGAGTTCCAGCTCTTCATCAACCCGGCGGTGCTGGGCAGCGGCCGCCGTATCTTCGACCAGGCCGGCTTCGCCAGGCTGACGCTGATCGGCTCGAAAGCCTATGCCTGCGGCATGGTGGTGAACCGCTACGCGCCGGCCGGGTGAGGGACCTGGATCACTCCGGCAGAAGGCCGTCTCAACCGCTTGTTCGCTGCGCTTTTCCCGGAGGAAAGGGGAACCGCCCGTGGTCCGCCTTACTGGCCTTGACGAGACCCCAGTACATTGATTTCCCGGTATCCCGCCTCATCGTTGGCCACGGCCGCGAGCTGCAGGGCTTCATGCGATGTCAGGCCAATGAGCACGCGGCCACCAAATTCGGCGGGCTCCTCACTAGCCGTATCAAACACCGTCCAGCGGTCGGTCGGGTCCTGTAAAGCGACGAATCTCATCCGAGACTCCATCCATGAAGGACTTCTAATATAGAAGGTGTTTCATGGCGGTCCTGTGATCTAGCCCACATACGCTTTTGTCCGATTCGATACCGGACGGCAAATCCGCGCCGTGCGCTCGGGCAACACAAGAGGCCTCGCCGCCGTCACCGCCCCGCCGCCTGGTCGGCGTCGGTCAACGTGCCGAGGAAGGCGACGATGTCGTCGATCTCGGCGTCGGTCAGCGCCGGCCTGTCGCCCGGCTTCCTGCCATTGAAGGGCGGGTCGGTGTTGAGGTTTCCCCAGCAAACCTTTGGCAGGTCGTCGAATTTATGAACCTTGCCGTCGGCATTCTTCGGATACCAGCGGCCGGGATCTGTGTCGCGGCTGGCGTAGAAGGCGACTGCTTCGCGCAGCGTGTGGAAATAACCGTTGTGGAAAAAGCTTTTGCGCAGCGCGACGTTGCGCAGCGTCGGTGTCTTGAACAGGCCGCAATATTCCACCCGGCCCTTGAAATCGGTGCGCAGTGGGCCACACAGGCCAAGGTCGAAATAGTTGGGATCGGCATTGGCGGCGATAGCCGGGTTGCGCGGCACGGCGATCGCGATCAGGCCGTAATCGGTGAATTGCGGCGGCTTGCCGTCGTTTGCCGGTTCACCTAGATGGCAGCTCGCGCAATTGCCCTTGGCCTCGTCTTCGAACAGCGCGCGGCCGTGCAGCTCCTGCGCGGTAAGCTGCGCCTTACCAGCGAGGAAGGCGTCGTAGCGGCTGGAATAGGGATAGAAGTCGGCGCTGCTCTGCTCGAAGGTGCCGAGCGCCTCGACCGCGGCGTCGAATGCGTCCTGGGGATGATCCAGCACATCGGCGCCAAACGCCGCTTTGAAGGCATCGGCATAAGCCGCCTTGCGCAAGGCTGCGACTATGGCGGCTTCATCTTTGTTGCCCATCTCGAAGGGCGAGAGCAGCGGGATCCTCGCCTGGTCCTTGCCATGGTCGGCGCGTCCGTCCCAGGTCAGCCCGCCGGTCGGCCCGTTGTCGACGATCTCGTCGCCCTCGTCCTCGGAATCGTAGAAATGCTCGGTGAAGGCGGGCGCCGCCTGCAGGTAGCGCAGCGACGGCACTGCGCGTAGGCCGGGCCGGTCGAGGTTCGGCCCGCCCATTTCGACCGGCGCGGCGGAAGCTGGCCCGAAGGCATGGTTGGGGTCATGGCATGACGAGCAGGCCTGCCTGCCCGAGGCCGACAGCGACGGATCGAAAAACATCTGCCGCCCGAGCGCCGTCAGCGCCGCGGCGCGCGCAAAGGCTTCCTGACGTGACATCGCGCCGGGATTTACGCCCGCCGGCAGGCCATAGGCGGGCCAGAGGATAGCGAGGGCGGCGAGCGTGGCGGATTTCCATCGTGGCATGAGGGCGATCCAGTTTGCCTTTTTGCGTAGGGGTGCTTTGCTACGGATTGATGACCGGCAAAACGAATTGCCAAGCTGGAACACCCCTCATCCGTCCGCTTCGCGGACACCTTCTCCCACAAGGGGAGAAGGGGAAGTCCGCGCCTACCTCGCCGCCAATCGCCAACGTTGGTGGTTGGCAGAGGCGCTCGAGACAGCGCCCCTTCTCCCCTTGTGGGAGAAGGTGGATCGGCGCGATAGCGCCGAGACGGATGAGGGGTGTTCCAGCTTGGCGCTATCCAATGAACCTGTCACAAAGCTGACAAGCGCCCGCCCTAGCGTCGCCCGGTTCCTCCAGCCATTCCCCAGCCACGAGGCATCTCCCATGATCCGGTCCTTTCTCTCCCTTTGCCTCGCCTCCACGGCGCTTGCATCGTTCGCTTCCGTCGCCCATGCCGCTCCTCCCGGCTACGACAAGATCGACACTGTCGTGGTGATCTACGCCGAGAACCGCAGCTTCGATAATCTCTATGGCGATTTCCCCGGCGCCAACGGCCTGGCCAATGTCTCGGCCGAGCAGGCCCGTCAGCTCGACCGCGACGGCAAGCCGCTCACCGAACTGCCGCCGGCCTGGGGCGGGCTGACCGGCAAGGGCGTGACGCCGGCCGTCACCGAGGCGCAGACGGCGCATCTCGCCAACGCGGCCTTCGCGATCGACGACCCCAAAGGCTTCAACGAGAATGCCGGGGTGATCACTCGCGACCTCTGGCACCGCTTCTACCAGGAGCAGATGCAGATCGACGAAGGCCGGAACGACAAGTTCGTCGCCTGGGCCGATTCCGGCGCGATGGTGATGGGTCACTATGACGGCTCGGTGCTGCCGATGTGGGATATCGCCAAGAAATACGTGCTCGCCGACAATTTCTTCCAGGCCGCCTTCGGCGGCTCCTTCCTCAACCACATCATGCTCGCCTGCGCCTGCGCGCCGTTCTACCCGCATGCCGACACCAGCCCGGTGAAGGGCCAGATAGCTGTTGTCGAGCCGGACGGCGTGACGCTGAAGGTGGCCGAAGATTCGCCGGCCTCGGCGCTCGCCGGCGCGCCGAAATTCGTCAATGACGGCGCGATCACGCCGGACTTCTACGCCGTCAACACCATGCAGCCGCCTTACCAGCCGAGCGCCAACAAGCCGGCAGAGGGCGGCGACAAGGCGCTGGCCGATCCGGCGCAGCCGACCACGCTGCCGCCGCAGCACGACATCACCATCGGGGATCTGCTTTCGCTGAAGAGCGTGAGTTGGGCCTGGTACGCCGGTGCCTGGCAGGCGACGCTCGACGGCAAGAACGCGACGGCGCTGCCGAACTTCCAGTTTCACCACCAGCCCTTCAACTATTTCGCGGCCTATGCGCCGGGCACGGCCGCGCGGGCCGAACATATCAAGGACGGCGGCCTCGATGGCACCGAGTTCATCAAGGCGATCGACGACGGCAAGCTGCCGGCCGTCACCTTCTACAAGCCGCAGGGCAATTTGAACGAGCATGGCGGCTACGCCGACGTGACCTCCGGCGACAAGCACCTTGCCGATATCGTCGCGCATCTGGAGAAGAGCCCGCAATGGGCGCATATGCTGGTCGTCGTCACCTATGACGAGAATGGCGGCTTCTGGGACCATGTCGCGCCGCCCAAGGCCGATCGTTGGGGCCCGGGCAACCGCGTCCCGGCCCTCATCATCTCGCCCTATGCCAAGATGGGCACGGTCGACCACACGCAGTATGATACTACCTCGATCCTGCGCTTCATCACCGCCCGCTACGACCTGCCGGTGCTGCCCGGCCTCATCGCCCGCGACAAGGCGCTGCGCAACAACGACCAGCCGCCGATGGGCGATCTGACGGCGGCGCTCGATCTGACGAAGTAGCGCGTCTGGGTTGAGTTTCCTCGCCCCCACGAAGTGGGGAGAGGTGGCTCGGCGAAGCCGAGACGGAGAGGGGGAGCGCCCTACGAAGGCCCCCGCTCCGGCCGCTTCGCGGCCACCTCTCCCCTGCTTTCGCGGGCGAGGAAATGGCCTTCCGCGATTGCCCTGACGAATTCCCGTCCGCTATTGATGGCTCTTCAGCCAGATCGGACGAAGGACATTCGATGAGCGAGCTAAAAATCAGAACTCGTGCGACCGGTGCACTCGCCATCCTGCCGCCGGGCGGCCTGCCGGCGGTGACGACGCCGACCGGTGGCACTGTCGACGTGGTGACCTCGGTCAGTGCGCCGGGCTTCAACCCGCTCGACCTGCTCTATGCTTCCTTGGCTGCCTGCATGGTGCTGAGCGCGCGCATCGCGGCGAACCGCCTCGGCGTCGCCGACCGGCTTGGCGAGGTGAGGGCGGATGTCAGCGGCGAGAAGGCGAAGGACGAGCCCTCGCGGGTCGTCACATTCACCATCCAGCTGGAGATCTCCGGCGATCTCGACGCGGCCACCAAGCAGCGCATCGTCGAGGATGCCGAGACGATCTGCACCGTCTCCAACACACTGCGCGGCGCGCCCGCGCTTAACGCGATGCTGGGGTGAGGGGCACCCAGTGGCGCATCTTTCCCCGATCGACTACGCGACCGCCTCTGAAGAAATCCGCGCCGAGCATGACCGGGAGCTCGCGCTGCGCGGCCGCATGACCAACATGAAGCGCATCCTGCTGCACTCGCCGGCAGCCCACCGCATCTACGCCGAGTGGTTCACGCTGCGCGATCTCTTGCGGCCCACGCTCGACGACCGCGCTATCTGGCTGTTCTCGAAGGCGATCGCCGAGACGATGCGCGCCGAAATCCCGGTCACCTTCTTCCGCCGCGCGCTGATCCACAATGGCCTCGATCCGGAAGCGATCATGCCGTCCGCCGACGAGGCATTGTTGATCTCCTTCGGCAATGCCATTGCCGCTGACGCCAACGACATTCCGGACGAAATTTGGACCGCACTCAAGACGCGCTACGACGAGACGCTGCTCGTCAACCTCGTCGCCTTCGCCGGCATCATGGTGGCGACGTGCGTTTTCACCAATGCGGTAAAGGTGGATCTTGATCCGGAGCTCGAAGGCTATCGGAGGCGGTGAGTCGCGGCTTCCCCTTCTCCCCCTGTGGGAGAAGGTGGATCGGCGCGATAGCGCCGAGACGGATGAGGGGTGTTCCAGCCGGGCGATAGGCTTGAAATCGCCACCGCTTCACTCCTTCCAATCCTCCTCATCCGTCGCCTTCGGCGACAGCTTCTCCCACAAGGGGGGAGGGGAAACCCGCGCCCATCTCCGCAGGAATCGGGTGGCCGCGACATCGCCTCCGCCCCACTTTGATCACATCAAAGGAGGCGACCATTACCATCCACTCCCTGAACACGAAGCGCACCAGCCGCTCAGCCGAATCCCGCGTCGCCGCGCAGAACTGGCGCGCTCTGGTCTCGGAGCTCAACACCCACGGCTCAGCCGTCATGCCCGGCCTGCTGTCGCCCGAGGAATGCGCCGAAATCGCCGCGCTCTATCCGCACGAGGAGCATTTCCGCAGCCATGTGGTGATGGCCCGCCATGGCTTCGGCAAGGGCGAGTACCGCTATTTCCGCTATCCGCTCCCCGATCTGATCGAAGGCCTGCGCACCGCACTCTATCCACGGCTCGCCACGGTCGCCAACGACTGGAACGAGAAGATGGGTGCCGCCCTTCGCTACCCTTCCGACCACGCCGCCTTCCTCAAGCGCTGCCATGACGAGGGCCAGACCAAGCCGACGCCGCTGCTCTTGCAATACGGCCCCGGCGACTTCAACTGCCTGCATCAGGACCTCTACGGCGCGCTCGCCTTTCCGCTGCAGGTGGCGATCCTTCTGTCCCAGCCCGGCGAGGATTTCGAAGGCGGCGAGTTCGTGCTGACCGAACAGCGCCCGCGCATGCAGAGCCGCGCCGAGGTGGTGCCATTGAGGAAAGGCGATGCGGTGATCTTCGCCGTGCACAACCGTCCAGTACAGGGCACGAAAGGGTACTATCGCGTCAACCTCCGCCACGGCGTCAGCCGCCTGCGCTCGGGGCGGCGGCATACGGTGGGGATCATTTTTCACGACGCCAAGTAGGGCGCGGCTGATCTCCCCCCTCGAGGGGGAGATGTCGCCAAAGGCGACAGAGGGGGTCGTCGCGCGTGGAGCGCCAGCCTCTTATCCGCTTCGACAAAACGTCGGCACTCTAAGTGAGACGACCCCCTCTGGCCTGCCGGCCATCTCCCCCTCAAGGGGGGAGATCACCTCATCTGCGGCGTTTGCGCTCTTTCCTCCGCTCCCTCATTCGCGTATGCCCCGGGCAAATCCCGCCATCTCAGCGCATCTACCCGGACCGTCCCATGATCCGCCTCGAAAACATCGGCAAGCAGAACGGCCGTCAGATCGTCTTCATCGAAGCCTCGGCCGCCTTGCTGAAGGGCGAGAAGATCGGACTCGTCGGCCCGAATGGCGCCGGCAAGACGACGCTGTTCCGCATGATCATCGGTGAGGAACAGCCCGACGAGGGGCAGGTCTCGATCGATCGCGGCGTGACCATCGGCTATTTCAGCCAGGATGTCGGCGACATGGGGGGATTGAGCGCCGTCGCCGAGGTGATGGAGGGCGCCGGCCCGGTGAGCGCGGTCGCCGCCGAGATGCGCGAACTCGAGCATGCGATGGGCGATCCTGAGCGCGCCGACGAGATGGACGAAATCATCGAGCGCTACGGCGAGTTGCAGCACCGCTTCGAGGAGCTCGATGGCTATGCGCTGGACGGCCGCGCCCGCGAGGTGCTGGACGGCCTGGGCTTCAGCCAGGAGATGATGGACGGCGACGTCGCAAAACTCTCCGGCGGCTGGAAGATGCGCGTCGCGCTCGCCCGCATCCTTTTGATGCGGCCCGACGTCATGTTGCTCGACGAGCCGAGCAACCACCTCGACCTCGAAAGCCTGATCTGGCTCGAAAAATTCCTCAAGGATTACGACGGCGCGCTGCTGATGACCTCGCACGACCGCGAGTTCATGAACCGCATCGTCTCCAAGGTGATCGAGATCGACGCCGGCGCGCTCACCTCCTATTCCGGCAATTACGAATTCTACCAGGAGCAGCGGGCGCTTGCCGACAAGCAGCTTCAGGCACAGTTCGAGCGCCAGCAGGCGATGCTTGCCAAGGAGATCGCTTTCATCGAGCGCTTCAAGGCGCGCGCCTCGCACGCGGCGCAAGTGCAGAGCCGGGTGAAGAAGCTCGACAAGATCGACCGCGTCGAGCCGCCGAAGCGGCGCCAGACGGTGGCCTTCGAGTTCCAGCCGGCGCCGCGCTGCGGCGAGGACGTGGCGACGCTGAAGGGTATCCATAAGAGCTATGGCAGCCGCACCATCTATGCCGGCCTCGACTTCCAGGTGCGCCGGCGCGAGCGCTGGTGCGTGATGGGCGTCAACGGCGCCGGCAAGTCGACGCTTCTGAAGCTGGTCGCCGGCGCCTCCGAGCCGGACCAGGGCACCGTCGCGCGGGGCCCGAGCGTCAAGATGGGCTATTTCGCCCAGCACGCCATGGAGCTGCTCGACGGCGAGCGCACCGTTTTCCAGACGTTGGAAGACAATTTCCCGCAGGCCGGCCAGGCGCCGCTCAGGGCTTTGGCCGGCTGTTTCGGCTTTTCCGGCGACGAGATCGAGAAGAAGTGCCGCGTGCTCTCAGGCGGCGAGAAGGCCCGCCTTGTGATGGCGCTGATGCTGTTCGATCCGCCCAACCTCCTGGTGCTCGACGAGCCGACCAACCATCTCGACATAGCGACCAAGCAGATGCTGATCGAGGCGCTCTCGCAGTACGAAGGCACGATGCTCTTCGTCTCGCACGACCGCCACTTCCTGGCCGCGCTCTCCAACCGTGTGCTGGAGCTCACCCCCGACGGCATCCACACCTATGGCGGCGGCTATACGGAGTATGTCGCCCGCACCGGCCAGGAAGCGCCGGGGCTGAGAGGGTAGAGGAAGGCTGCTCGCCTTAGTGGAATTCAGCCGGCGCCCGGACGGGGAACGTTGCCCCATTGATCGTCGATCAGTCGTGATGTGTTTTTCGTTTGTCAGGCTCCGTCGTTTGAAGGGGTGCCCGCGAGGCCGAAGAGGCACTTATCGGGCTTGAAAAAAGTGACGCTGGCGGAACATCGCGCAAGCGTCTGGAAACCCACGATAACCTTAATTTTTGTTTGTCTCGCGGAGGCTTCCCGTACGGATTGTAAAGGGATAGATTAGCAATTCATTAAGTATTCGGCGGGAGTGAGCGTAAGAGGTGTAGCGTTATGAATTTCAAATCCCTGATCAAGCGTGCCGAAAACGTAGACAAGGAATTTCAAGAGCTCCAGTCGGATCTGGCCGAGGCCTTCGAGGAATGTCTCGCGTCTGACGAACAGACGTCCTTGGAGGACGATACGGTCGCCGGGGAGGAGCTGGCGGCAAGCGATGAGGGTCCGCCGCCCGAAGGCCAGCCGGAGCCGGCGGCATCTCGGCTGACGCCGCATACCCAGACGCGGCTGGCCGCGCTGGAGGCTGTCGCCGGGCTTTTCCGTGACGGACAGGGCCATCTCGAGGAAATCGAGGCGAGGCTGGGCGAGATCGCCACCGCGCACCAGATGACGCGCGAGATCCTGAATGTCCTGCATCGCGATGCGCTCCGCGCCAATGAGCTGGAGCTGGCAAATGCGGCTCTGGGCGCCGAACACAAGACCATGTCGGAACAATTGCTCGACGCCGCCAGGAAGCAGCGCGAACGCGACGGCGCGGCCGAAGCCTGGCAACAGCGCGAGGCAAGCCTTGTCCAGGACCGGGAGTCGCTGCGCGAGGCGCTTGCGGCGGTGCGGCTCGAACTGGTCGAGATGGGCAATGAGAGCGCCAAGCGCGAGGCGGAGTTCGGCGAGATCGTCAAGTCGCTGGCCGCCAAGACCGTCGAGGCCGACAGGCGCGCCGCCGAGAACAAGCTGTTGCGCGAAAAGCAGGTCGGCCTTTCCGTCGAGTTGGAGCAGGCGCAGAAGCGCGAGGCGGAGGCCCGGCACAAGTTCGACGAGTTCGCCGCAACCCATGCCAACGAAACGGCGCGCGTCGCCGACCTGATGGCCCAACTCGGCAGGCACGAGAAGGAAGAGGCCCGGCTGCAGAAGTCGCTGGAGACGACGCAGGCCAAGCTTGCCGAGGTAACCGAGGCGGCCCGCATTGCCGAAAGCGATGGCGCGGCCGAGCTCGCGCGGAGCCATGCCGAGAACCGCGGATTGCGTTCCGAGATCCAGGAACTACAAACCCGCCTCGAGCAGGCCTCGAACGACCAGAGCGAAGCCTCGACCGAGATGACCAGGCTCAAGGTTCAGTTGAACGATGCCGTGACCGAACGGCAGATCGCGGAAGAAAGGCTGGCCGTTCTCAGGGACGAAAGCGAAATCGACAAGAAGAACCTGTCGGTCGCCAGCACCAATCTCTCGCAGCTCACCTTGCAGCAGGCGTCCGACCAGATCCAGCTCGATATCCAGAAGCAGGAATGCGAGGACCTGCGAGCCGAGATCGTGACGCTGAACGCCCGCATCAAGGAGCTATTGCCCTACGAGCGGCTGCACAGGGTGACGGATGCGAGGTCGCGCAGCGACGTTGCGCCTCCCGCGAACGGCATCATCGCGGAAGTGGCGCGTCCCACCGCCCGGCGCACGCCTCGGCGCAACCTGCGTCTCAACGCGGGCTGAGATCAGAGCAATTCCGGGAAAGTGTGTAACGGTTTCCGGAATTGCGCAAAAACAAATAGTTATAGCTACTTGCCGGCCATATGGTCGGCAAGCTCCTGCGCCTGAGCAAGCAGCGCCGGGAAGGTCGGGTCGTCCGGCAGGCGCTCGCCCATGCAGGCGCGATAGTCGCCGTCGCCTTTTTCCCAGGCGGCGTTGGCGGAATCATAGGCCTGCTGGTCCTTGAGGTCCGAACCCTGATATTCCTGCTGGAATTTCTGCGCGGTGGCATCCGCCGCGGTCCACAAGGCCTCGCAGGCCGCAATCTTTGGAACGGCAGGAGCCGCCGGCGCCTCGGCGATCAGGACGCGATCGCCCTTGACGACCGCGACGACGACCTGCTGGTCGTAGATCGGCCCGACGTCCTGCGTCCAGCCGCCGAGCCGAGCGATGGCGATGTCGGCGCCTTCCGGCTTCTTCAGCGCAAAGTCGAGCGTCTTGACGAAAGCGGCGTCGCTGCCGATGGCCTGGGCGTAGAAGCCATCGAGCTTCAGCGCCTCGCCGAGGCCGGTTGGCAGCTTGAGGCTTTCATCGTCCTCGTCGGCCTTGGACTGCAGCCAGCGTTCGGCGAGCCCCCGCGTCGTCGCCACGATGCTTGGGCCCTCGTCGCTATTGGCGTATCGCAGCCCGTCGAGCATGCCGAAGCCGATGTCGGAAGCGCTGAGGCTTTCGAGATTGATCGTGCCGGTCGCTGGAAAATCCTTGACCGAGAGCGGGCCGAGCAGGGCGGACAGGCGCTTTTCGAGATCGGCACGCGCCTTCTCGTTGGCGGCATCGAGCGCTTCCACGGCGGCATTCGAGCTTTCCTGCGCCGCGATGTCGGAAATCGCCTTGTCGCGTGCCGCGATATAGTCGTCCTCCGGCGAGGCGGCGAAAGTCACGCTGCCTGCAAGCGCAAAGAGAAGCGTCCAGATCAACCGCATGATGTAACCCTCGCGCCCGTTCTATCCCAATGACATACGCACATTTGAAGACAAGATTAGGCTAAAAAAAGACTGAGCGCGTGGCGCCGTAGATCTCCCCCCTCGAGGGGGAGATGGCCGCGAAGCGGCCAGAGGGGGGCGCCGCGCGTGGGGCGCCGACGCCTTTCGCGGCGCGAGACGACGCTGGCGATCTATGTGAGACGACCCCTCTGTCGCCTTCGGCGACATCTCCCCCTCGAGGGGGGAGATCGGCAACATCACCCCTTCCGCTTCTCCACCTCCGCCTTCCTGAGCAGAAACCGCTGGATCTTGCCGCTTGGCGTCTTCGGCAGCTCGCCGACGAACTCGACCTCGCGCGGATAGGAATGCGCCGAAAGCCGCTTCTTCACGTGCTGGGCGAGCTCCTCGCCAAGCGCTTCGCTGCCCTTGAAGGCCGGCGCCAGCACGACGAAGGCCTTGACGATCTCGGTACGCTGCGGATCGGGTACGCCGACGACCGCCGCCTCGTTGACGGCCGGATGCTCGATCAGCGCGCTTTCGACGTCGAACGGTCCGATGCGGTAGCCGGACGAGGTGATGACGTCGTCCGCCCTGCCGATGAAGGAGACCGAGCCGTCCGGCTCATACTCCACCGTGTCGCCGGTGCGGTAATAGCCGCCCGATATCGCCGGCGTCGCCGCCTGGTGGTAGCCGTCGAACCAGCGCAGCGGCGAGTTCGCGATATCGACGGCAAGCACGCCCGGCTGGTTGGGGCCGAGCTCGTTGCCCGCTTCGTCGAGCACCACCATGCGGTAGCCCGGCATGGCGAAGCCGGCCGAGCCCGCGCGGACGAGATGGGCCAGTCCGTGGTGGTTGTTGACCATCATGCCGTTCTCGGTCTGGCCGTAATGGTCGTGGATGGGGGCGGCGAGATGGGCGTCGAACCAGCGGATCACCTCCGGATTGAGCGGCTCGCCGGCGCTGCTCACCACGCGCAGCCTGCCCTTGACGCGGGCGGCTGCCTCAGGCCCCTCCGCCATCAGCAGGCGATAGGCGGTGGGCGAGCCGGCGAGGCTGGTGACGCCCAGACGCTCGATGATGTCGTAGGTGCTTTTGGCGTTGAAGGCGCCTTCGTAGAAGGTGGTGGCGATCCCGAGCTGCAAGGGCCCGGCGATGGCGTAGTAGAGCCCATAGGCCCAGCCCGGGTCGGCGATGTTCCAGAACACGTCGTCGGCGCGAAGCCCGATCGCGTCGCGCATATAGGCGCCGAAGGCGAGCAGGGCGTTGAGCGGCACCGGCACGCCTTTCGGGTGCCCCGTCGTGCCGGAAGTCGACATCATCATGAACAGGTCGGAGCCTTTGCGCATCACGGGCTCGCAATCGGGAGAGGCGGCGGCCAGGGCGGCGCGGAAATCGATGTCGCCCGCGGGGAGGGTATCGCCGGCGCCAAGGACGGTCGCGATGCGCGGATGGTTTTCCACCTCGTCGAGCTTGCCGTGGTTGGCGGGGTTGGTCACCACCAGCTTGGCGTGGCTATAGCCCAGCCGATGCTCGATCGCCTTCGGGCCGAACGCGGTGAACAGCGGCTGGTAGACGGCACCGACGCGCCATGCGCCGAGGATCAGCGCCACCAATTCCGGGATGCGCGGCAGCATGCCGGCAACGACATCGCCGGGGCGCACGCCAAGCTCTTTCAGAAGATTGCCGACGCGGCCCGACATGTCGGCGAGATCGTCGAAGGTGAATTCGCCGAGCTCGGCCGGTCGCCGGAGATCGCGCGCAGCGCCAGCCGGTTCTCTCCCGTGTAGCGGCCGCAGCATTCGACATAGGCGTTGATGCCGCTCGCCGGATCGCCGTGAAGTTTTGCGATCTCGTCCTCGATACGGAAGCGCTGGACGGCGTCCTCATAGCGCGGCGTCGCCGTACGCATTTCGGTCATGGAATCCTCCCTCGGCCGCACGCCGCCGCCCCATGGCGTGGACAGGAGGAGAGATTGCCCGAAAAGATGGCTCGGGTCGATTGCGGCGAAAGTCGAGGGGAGCGAGGTCGGCGTTCCGTCACACCCCCTCTGTCCTGCCGGACATCTCCCCCGCAAGGGGGGAGATTGGCAGTTCGAATGGCGGCGCCTTCCTTGCAACGCTGGAGATTGGCGAAAACGCGCGGCGACATCCCGATCTCCCCCCTTGCGGGGGAGAATGGCCGGCCAGGCCAGAGGGGGGTGGGCGGGAACGCCAGCTTCCTAACCCTGTCGGGCTTCACCCTCAGAGCCCGGGAGCGGCGAGGGCGGCCAGAAAGAATGCGCGGAACAGTTGCACGGCAATTTTCTTGGGCGCGGCAGGATGGAGAATCGGCGACGTCTCGCTTCCGATCGCGCTTGACAGTACCGGGCGACGGCCGTAGCGTGGATGGACTGGTCTAGCGCGCCGCTCGTTCGTTTTATTGGGCTGTTTGCCGTTCTGAAACAACTGGTGACACGCGCTCTGCGCTCTCTGGTCGTGGCCGACCGGATAAACGGCGATACGCCGACGCCGCCTCACGCTCGGGAGGAGCCCAATGGCAACCAGGTAGGTGGCACAAATATGGTACTCTGCGACAATTATTTCGAGAATTGCCTAGAGACCGGGTGCGACGTTCGTGCCTGTCGGCCGTTTCGACGCATTGATGTCACCCATCAAGACCGCCGCCGCTTTGAACCAGGTACCCTCAGAAACCGCCGACGCAAATCGAGGTTTTATGCGACGATCTGCATGCGCGTCTGGCCCTATGTCACATCAGACATCAATCCTGCGACGCGGCACTACCCGTCGTGTGACCGGCTCCGAATTCGGATGGCACTGCCAACCTCTTGCGGCGGCAGGTGGCTTGGCTGCCTGCAGATCATCCAACCTCCGGCCTACCGATGGCGGACGGCAATTCTTTGGATGCTACCGGCCGCGGGACCATATTATCGTCGGACGACGGACAGGCGGGAACACCGTCTAAGCCGACAAGCAGACTTTCGGCTGGTCGCTGGCCGGTGCGAACTCCTTCAACCGGCGCCGCGGCGGCCTCGATGCGCCGTAACGCACATCGCCCCCTTCCCTTCGCGCTTTCATGGCGCGGGGCAGCCCACATGCCGGGCTGGTACCGGCAAGCACATCCTCCAACGTATGGCGGCACGGAAAGCTATCGAACCATAGCCAAGCCTCGAACCGACCAGGGTTAAAGAAGGTGCCGATCTCAGGTACCAGATCGACGGCAAGAAAGAAGCGGTCGGTTGGAGATCCCGGGATTAGGCAGAAGTTCACAGCGCGGACCCGATCCGCGCACAGGTGATCCCGTCGCCGGAGGAACTCGTGGCAACCGAGGGCGAGCTCGACGACCCGATCGGCGACCACGAATTCAGCCCGGTGCCCAGGCTGACGCATCGCCATGCCGACCGCGTGCTTTTGTTCCCGACCTATCAATGCGCGGTCTATTGCCGCTTCTGCTTCCGGAAGGAGTCGCTGACGTCGATCGGCCGCGGCTATACGCGCGAGGCGCTGGAGCCGGCGCTGGCATACATCGCCGGCCACCCCGAGATCCGCGAGGTGATCCTGACCGGCGGCGATCCGCTGTCGCTGCCCGACAAGGCACTTGCCGAAATCCGCGCCCGCATCGAGGCGCTGCCGCATGTGCGGCTCTTACGCATCCACACCCGCGTGCCGGTGGCGCTGCCGTCGCGCATCACGGCTGGGTTGGTCGCCACCCTGCAGAGCAGGTTGTTGGTGACGGTGGTGGCCCACTTCAACCATCCCCGCGAGATCACCGCCGAAGCCGAAACGGCCTGCCGGACGATGCGGCAGGCGGGTTTCGTGCTGCTCAACCAGAGCGTTTTGCTCAAAGGCGTCAACGACAATGTCGAGGTGCTAGAAGAACTCTGCCGCGAGCTGATGTACCGGCTCGGCGTCAAGCCCTACTACCTGCACCATGGCGACCTGGCGCGCGGCATGGCGCATCGCCGCGCCACGATCGAGGAAGGCCAGGCGCTGGTCGCCGAACTGCGCGCCCGGCTCTCCGGCATCTGCAACCCGACCTATGTCATCGACCTGCCCGATGGCGGCGGCAAGGTGCCGCTGGCGGCCAGCCACATCGAAGGGCGGGAGGGTGAGACGTGGCGCATTCGCGGGCAGGATGGCGTGGTGAGGGCGTATACCGAGGTGGTGACCGACCTCTGAAGCGCGGGCTTGTGGCCACTAGAGCAATTCCGAACGGAAAATCGCTTCGCACTTTTCCTGGAATTGCTCCAAGGGGCGGCCCGGCAGCCCTGTTGGGGGCAATATGCCGGCTGCCGGGCCTAACCGGCGGGGGGTGGTGGTAGTGGCCGCCGGCTGACGCAAGCATGGGACGGTGCCGTCACGACCGCACCATGTGAACGAAGGATCGCTTGCTTTATTCCTTCGTTTGCACGATGCGGCGGCCCGCAAAAACCCCGATACTGTCATCGATCCTTTTGGATCATCAAAAGTCCTTAGCTGAATAAGTCCCTTAGCTAGGTCCCCCTAGCGATCCTTGAGCCCCGCCTGCTTCTCCCCGGAGCACGCGGGGCTCTCCCGTTTCCTGCCTCGGCGGGCCTCAACATTGCCCTCTTCTCGTGGGAACCGGATCCACGCCGCGCCATTCTTTAAGCGGGGCTGAAGGAACGCGGCGTGAAGGCTTTGTTGGGAATTGTCGCTGGTTTCGTGTTCACCTTGGCGGTGTTTGCCAGCGGGCTCGCCTTCGCCACCTGGCTGCTCGCCGCCAAGCCGGTGCGCCAGGCAACGCCGGCGATCGGTGTCTCAGAGCTGTGGACCAAGGACGCCCGGCCGGTCGATCCGGCAAGGCAGGGGCTCGAACGTATTCCCGCCCAGCAGGCGGCCGGCGCGCCCGCCAAGGCGGACGCGACGGCCAAGGCGAATAGCACGCAGACCGCAGCCCTCGCGACGCCGGCGCCCGCGCCGCGGCAATTGCAGCCATTGCCCGATGTCTCCCAGCCCGGCCTGCCCGCGCCCGACGCCAATGCGGCTGAGCCTTCCCGGCAGGCGGATGCGCCGGCCCAGCAGCAGGCACGGTTGCCCGCCGCCCATCTCGAATGGTGCGCCAACCGCTATCGCAGCTACCGCTCGGAAGAAAACAGCTACCGCTCCTACAGCGGCGAACTGCGGCCCTGCGTCTCGCCCTATTTCGATCCCGGCGGCGACAGCACCGCCTCGACCGACGCGACCCAGAATGAGCAGACCGATCAAGGCCAGGTGATCGACGACCAGGCCGAGATGGAAGGCTACGCCCCGACACGCGACGGCTACGCCACCACCTATGGCGGCCCGCCGGAGGAGATTTCGCCGGAGGAACAGACTCCCAGGGATCGGCTCCTGGGCCCGCAGTTTTCGGGCGACCACATCGACGACTGCTTCAGCCGCTACCGCACCTACAATCCGCAGGACAACACCTACCAGCCCTTCGACGGCGGCCCGCGCCGGGAGTGCGAGTAGGGGCTTCTTCGCGGTGATCACCTGCAAGGCCAGCGCGAGGCACCCCCCTCTGTCCTACCGGACATCTCCCCCGCAAGGGGGGAGATTGGGTGTCGCACCGGCTTTCGCCAATCGCCAATTGTAAAAAGGAAGGCGTCGTCGCCAAAGCTGCCAATCTCCCCCCTTGCGGGGGAGATGGTCGGCAGACCAGAGGGGGGTGCTGTCCCGCCGGCGTCTCTGATGCTCGCTCCGCCCCTCATCCGCCCTGCGGGCACCTTCTCCCCGTGAACGGGAGAAGGGAGCGCGCCACCCTAATTCAGCACCCTGCCGTCGATCTCCGCGATGCTGCGTGTTCCCGTCAGCGCCATGGTGACCGACAGCTCCTTGCGCAGGATCTCGATGGCTGTCGCCACGCCCGCTTCGCCGCCGGCGCCGAGGCCGTAGACATAGGCGCGTCCGACCAGGCAGGCGCGGGCGCCCAAGGCTAGGGCACGCATCACATCCTGGCCCGAGCGCACGCCGCCGTCGAACAGCACCTCGACCTCCGAGCCCACCGCCTCGGCGATCCTCGGCAGCATCGAGATGGTGGACGGCGCGCCGTCGAGCTGCCGGCCGCCATGGTTGGAGACCACGATGGCGTCGGCGCCGGCCTTGCTGGCGGAGCGCGCGTCGTCGACATTGAGGATGCCCTTGAGGATCAGCTTGCCCGGCCAGATGCTGCGGATCCACTCGACGTCGCTCCAGCTCAGCGTCGCGTCGAACTGGTGCGCCACCCAGTCGGCCACCGCCTTGATGTTGTCCTCGCCCTTCACATGACCGGCGAGGTTGCCGAAGGTCCAGCGCCTTGCCGTGAGCATCCGGGCCGCCCAGGCCGGCCGGCTGGCAATGTCGAGGATCGTGCGGACTTTCAGCGCCGGCGGCACCGAAAGCCCGTTCCTGATGTCGACGTGGCGCTGGCCCAGCACCTGCAGGTCGACGGTGAGCACCAGCGCGCTGCAGCGCGCGGCAAGCGCCCGCTCGGCGAGCGCTCGCACGAAGCCGCGGTCCTTCATCACATAGAGCTGGAACCAGAATGGCTTGCCGACGGCTTGCGCGACGTCCTCGATCGATGAGATCGACATCGTGCTCATCGTATAGGGTATGCCGGCAGCCTTTGCCGCGCGGCAGGCAAGGATCTCGCCATCGGCCCATTGCATGCCGCCGAGGCCGATCGGCGCCAGCGCCACCGGCAGCGATACCTTCTCGCCGAGGATCGTGGTTGCCGTGTCGCGCTGCTCGACATCGACCAGCACGCGCTGCCTGAACGTGATGCGCTCGAGGTCGGCGCGGTTGGTGCGCAGCGTCTGCTCGGCATAGGAGCCGGCCTCGGCATAGTCGAAGAAGACGCGCGGCACCCGGCGGCGCGCCGCCCGGCGCAGGTCCTCGATGCAGGTCATGTCCGTCATCAGCCTTGGCGCCGCCGGGGCTGCCCCGATCGCATCAGGCAGCGTCACCATCCCTGTCGGGACATCGAGCGCCGTGGGGACTACTCTTTCCATGGTCGCCTCCCATCGAATATTAGCTTGCACCGATGATTGAAGGCCGCTTGCCCGCCGATGTAAATTCACTAGCAAGTATACTTTCAACGGCCACGGCAGCGCCCCATGCCCAGAGCGTCCGAAGAGACGAGGCCCGAAATACTGCAGGCGGCCTACAAGCTGTTTCGCCGCCGGGGCTTCTTCCGCGTCGGCATGGACGAGATCGCGGAGGCGGCGGGCGTCACCAAGCGCACGCTCTACAATCACTTCGACAGCAAGGACGCGCTGCTGACCGCCGTGCTCGCCTCGCAGCACGAGCGCACCTTCGCAGACTTCCAGAACTACGGCATCGACCTTTCGGGCAGCGCGGCCGAGCTGATCGACAAGCTGTTCGAAGGCCTGGTGAAATGGTCGTCCAAGCCGCGCTGGGCTGGCTCGGGCTTCACCCGGCTGGCCATCGAGCTTGCCGACCTGTCAGGTCACCCCGCGCGCGCCATCGCCCGCCAGCACAAGGCGTTGATGGAGCGGCACCTGGAGACGCTGCTTGGCCAGGCGAAAGTGCCGGCCCCGAAAACGCGGGCGCGCGAGCTGGCCCTTTTGATCGAAGGCGCCATGGTGATGATCCTGATCCATGGCGACCCGAGCTACTGCACGGCCGCGGCGGAGGCGGCGAAGCGGCTGGTCAGTCTGGATTCCTCGCCCCCGTGAAGGGGTGCGTATCCGGGCTGGCGCCGTGATCCCCAATGTCCCGGCGGACATCTCCCGCAAGGGGGGATTGGCGAGAGCCGACGCGCCATCTGATCTTCCTCCTTGCGGGGAGATGGTCGGCAGACCAGAGGGGGTGCTGTCCGCCGGCGGTGCATGATTTCTCGCGCTGGGCGCGAGTAACCTCCTCCCGCTATCGGATACCGCGCGGAGACAAGCCTGAAACACTTCGCCGTGTCACCCGGCATTCCCGCGAAACGGCCGGAGGCGATTGTCGCGCATGTCAGACTCCAGGAGACGCTCGACCCGGGGCCTTGGCCCTGCCTTCACGGCTGACGTGCGCGAAGCCTGGGAAGCCGCTTACGGCCTGCTCGCCGGGGTCATGATCGCGGCGGCGCGCGAGGTGCAATTGGCGGCGTGAATCGCCTTTGGCCCCTCGCCTTGGCGGAGGCGAGGGGCCGAGCGCAGCGAGCCGGAGAGGGGGCCTTTGTAGGGAGTTCCCCCGCTCCGTCTCGGCTTCGCCGAGCCACCTCTCCCCCACTCCGTGGGGGCGAGGAAAAGGCGCCACCTCAGCCGACAACCTTCCCCGGATTCATCACGTTGCCCGGATCGATCATCGCCTTCACCTTCCGCGCCAATTCCCGCTTCACCGGGTCGGCGTGGCGCTCATAGGCGTCGCGCTTGTCGAGCCCCACCCCGTGCTCGGCCGAGAACGAGCCGCCGGCTTCGCAAAGCCCCTCATAGAGCACGTCCTCGATCGCCGCGTGCCGCTCATGCGGGACCGGCCCGTCGGTGTTGATGGAGATGTGCAGATTGCCGTCGGCGAGATGGCCGAACACGTAAGGCGCGTATGAGGCGTCGACCCGCTTCAGCCCCGCCTCGATGCGCGCCACATAGTCGTCCAGCGCGCCGCCCGGCACTGACACGTCGAATGAAGGCGGCAGATGGTGCATGCGCTCGATCTGCTCGGTCTCCTCGCGCAGCCGCCAGATTGCTTCCGCCTGTGCGTCGGAGCTCGCCACCAGCCCGTCGATGATGCCGGCCTCGTCCCAGACCGCCGCCAACCCGTCCTCGAGCGCAGCTCGCGCCGCCTCCATGCTGTCGGCGCCGAGCCCGAGCACCAGCAGGCAGGGCGCCTCCAGCGGCAGGCTGCCGGGCGCATAGCCCAGCGTCCGCTGCATGAGAGCGGCAAAGCGCTGCCACAGGATCTCGGCGGCGCTGAGCCGCGTGCCGGTTTGCCTAAGGAAATGCCGCACGATGCGCTGCGCACTTTGCGCATCTGGCACGCCGACCAGCGCGGTCGCGCTCGCTCCCGCGACCGGGTCGAGCCGGAGCGCCACGCGGGTGACGATGCCCAGCGTACCCTCCGCGCCGATGAAGAGGTGTTTCAGGTCGTAGCCGGCGCTGGTCTTCAGCACCCGGGTGAGGTCTGAAAACACGCGCCCGTCCGGCAGCACCGCCTCTAAGCCGAGCACCCGGTGGCGCATCGTGCCGTTGCGGAAGGCCATGATGCCGCCGGCATTGGTGGAAACCATGCCGCCGATGGTGGCGCTGCCGCGCGCGGCAAGGTCGATGCCGGGGTCGAGCCCATGCTGGGCCGCCGCTTCCTGCAGGAGCCCAAGCGTCGCGCCGGCCTCAACGATCGCCACGCGCGCGGACGGGTCGATCTCCTCGATCCGGTTCATGGCGCCGAGGTCGCAGATCACCTGACCGGCGGAAGTCGCCGCCCCGCCCGCAAGCCCGGTGCGCCCGCCCTGCGCGACGAAGCTAATGCCGCGCTCCGCGCAGAAGGCGACCAGTGCTGCCACGCCCTCGGTATCACGCGGCCGCACCAGCGCCGAGGCGCCGAAATTGCGGGCGTCGAAGCCTGGGTCGCGGGCGGCGAGCTCGACGGCGTCCCAGATGGTGGCGTTGCGGCAGGCGGCGCGCAATTCGGCGACGAGGGAGGCGGACATGGGACGGCTCCGGGGAGGGGAGCGACATCCTATAGAGGAACTCGAGCCTCCGAGTCACGCAGGTGCCGTCGCCGTTGCCGACAGGCGGGCTCGATTTCACACGCGACGGCGCCATCAACGCCGTCACCGGCTGGACGCAACATCTGCGGAACGACCACTTTCGCCTGGCGCGAATATGCCCGGTGCCGCTGTCGCTATTTTCGCCCGGCCTGCTTTTTCTTCGGCGGCGCTTCAACCGCCCCGCGCGCGAGCCTTGCCGCGCGAAGCCGTTCCGTCTTTGCCTGCCGGGCCGCCGCTTCCCGCTCGATGATCGCGCGCGCCGTGTTCGTGGTGGCTTCGCTCTTGGCGTCCGCCTTCGGCTTGAACAAACTCGTTTCGGCCATGGTCTCCTCGCTGTTTGATACGAAGAAGGCCGGGCAAGCCCGACCCTCTCCAGATGCTCCCCAAAATGCTCCCCCAAAGTGCTCCAAGGCCAATGCCGGTACATCCGCGGTCAAAGGCCATGGATGCACCGCATCAGGCCGCCTGCAGGTTCTCCGCGGAGCTCTTGCCGTTCCGCTGGTCCTTCACGATGTCGAAGCTCACCTTCTGGCCCTCCGCGAGCGAACGCATTCCGGCGCGCTCGACGGCGGAAATATGGACGAACACGTCCGGCTGCCCATTGCCCTGTTCGATGAAGCCGAAGCCTTTGGTGGCGTTGAAAAACTTCACTGTTCCGGTTGCCATACGATTTTCCTTCCAAATCGACGCAAATCATCGCCGTCTGGCGTTATGCCAAACGTCGCAGTCTTCGAAATTGAGAGGGAAGATCGTCAGGGCGCCGCGGCGCGGAAACAACATTCGTTCAACAAGATCGATTTGAAAGACATAGCGCTTGAACAAGCTGCGGCAAGGCGCTGACAAACAATATTATCGATGGCCTTTGTCCTGGCGGCCTTAGGCGACGGATGGCGCTTGCTCTTGCCAAAGCTGTTGATTTCGGTGCGTGGCAATCGTGGACGGCTCCGGACCAGCCAGCTAGAATTCCGAGAAACCGATCGCCTGGCTAGGCCCATCGGCCTCTGGATCGGCGCGGCTCATGAGTCCGGGGCTATTCGATGAGTGAAGTGATCGAACAACTCGTCAGCGCCATGAACGCACACGACCTCGATGCCGTCACCGCTCTCATCCACGAGAACTATCGCAGCGTGCAGCCGGTGCACCCGGGCAGGGCCTTCGTTGGGCGGGAACAGATGCGTGCCAACTGGGAGGCCATGTTCGCGGGAATACCCGACTTCCGCGCCACGGTCGCGCGGTCGGTCCAAGACGGTGGCACGACCTGGAGCGAATGGCATTGGTCGGGCACCCGCCGCGACGGCCAGCCGTTCGAGGTGCGCGGGGTCACGCTGTTCGAGATCATCGACGGCAAGATCGTTGCCGGGCGGCTGTACCTGGAGGATGTCGAACGGCAGCTGGTCGGCATCGAAGAGGCGGTCGAAGCCCTCTCCGGCCGCCGTCCAAAGGGGACCAGCAGCAAGGCAGGCCCGTGAGCCCAACCGCTGGCGCCGCTTATTCCGCCCGCAGCACCCCTAACCCACCCAGATCGAGCACCCAATCTTCTGCCCCGTGGCCGCATCCCGCACCGCTTTCGCAAACACCCGCCTCAGACCAACCCTGTTGGCTCTCACTTCCTTGCTCGCGAGGTAGGTCGGGTCGCCGACTTCCCAGTGGTAGCGTGTGTTTGCAGGCGCCCGCTTCCAGGTGAATTTCGATACGTAGGCTACTTGGCCCGGCGTGGCGTCGGCGAACCGGCAGTCGATGGTCGCCGGGATCATTCCTTTCGCCGCCATCGCGTTGACCACCTCGTTGGCGTTCTCCGTCGTCAGCCATTGATCTATGCCATTCTTCTGATACGCGGCGAGGGCGCTCGTCTGGTATGTGTCCCTGCCGCGGAATGACGAGCATCCTGCAAGCAGCAACAGCGCGCCGATTGCTGCGCCTGCCCAGCCTGCCCACTTAATGCCAGCGCGCCTGCTGCCTGCCCGCTCGCTGCTTGCTTGATTGCTGCGCATGCCCCGGTCCCCTTGCTCTGGAGGAAATGGAAAATTAACCGTGCCGGATGCTGCCGGTGGAGCATCGCTTCGTATATTAGGAACTTCACATGCCCGGCTCGTCCGGGCCTGGTCCTGGGCGGGCCGCGGCGCGCAGGCGGGCCGTGTGACCGCCCAGCCACAGAAGTCAGCCGCGCCAGTTCCTTAACGGCCCGCACCCGCAAAATTAACCTTTTGTTAACCATTCACCCGGCACCCTTTAACCATTGAGTAAGGATTCGTCTGGCCGTGACCTTCGCCGCCCCTTTGCACAACAAATCCATCCGCTTCCGCGCCCGCTCATTCGTCGCTTTCACGCTGACGCCGGAGGCGCCGATCGACGACTGGCTGGAGGGGCTCGACCACTGGATCGGCAATTCGCCGGGCTACTTTGCCGGCCGGCCGGTGGTGCTGGATCTGAACACCTTGAAGCCGGGGCCGGAGGAGATCGCCGCACTTGTCGGCACGCTGGCGCGGCGCGGCATCCGCGTCTATGCCATCGAGCTCGAAGGCGCCGAGCTCGGCCACGAACTGCCGCCGCTGCTCGCCGGCGCCAAGGAGGCCACCGCCGAGGGGCTGCTGGGCAGGGCCGCGCGCAAGGCGAAGGCGGAAGAGATCACGGTCGAGACGGCCGCCGTCGAGGACATGCAGCCGGGCCAGGTTAGGGCACCGCAGGAAGAATTTGCAGACACCGGGCTGGCCAAGCTCGATGCTGAGAACGCTGAAGCCGTCGAAGCAGCCAAACCCGAACCGGCGAGGTCGGGGCAGGGCGCTGAGCCGGCGCGGCACGAACCTTCCGCCGGCACGCTGATGATCAAGGCGCCGATCCGCTCGGGACAATCGGTCTTCCACCCGCATGGCGACGTCATCGTGCTGGGCTCGGTCGCATCCGGTTCGGAGATCGTCGCCGGCGGCTCGATCCATGTCTACGGCACGCTGCGCGGCCGGGCGGTCGCCGGCTCGGAAGGCAACATTTCGGCGCGCATCTTCTGCCGCAAGAACGAGGCCGAGCTGCTCGCCGTCGACGGCTGGTACACCACGGCCGAGGAGATGGAGGGCGTGTCGCGCGGCAAGGCCGTGCAGGCCTTCCTCGACAACGATGCGCTGTGCGTGGTGCCGCTCGGCTGAGTTTTTTAGGTGCGGCAAGCTTCGGACCGGTTTCGCGTGCGAGGCTGATTAAAGAATCCGCCGTGCCTTGCACGGTCACATAACAAACGCCAACGGAGGCTGGATGAATATGGGCAAGGTAGTCGTGGTCACTTCGGGCAAGGGGGGCGTCGGAAAGACGACCTCGACGGCCGCGCTCGGCGCTGCCGTGGCCAAGACCGGCAAGAAGGTGGCGCTCGTCGATTTCGACGTCGGCTTGCGCAACCTCGACCTGATCATGGGTGCCGAGCGCCGCGTGGTGTTCGACCTCGTCAATGTCATCCAGGGCTCGGCAAAGCTCTCGCAGGCGCTGATCCGCGACAAGCGGCTGGAGACGCTCTACCTGCTGCCGGCATCGCAGACGCGCGACAAGGACGCGCTGACCGAGGAGGGCGTCGCCGAAGTCATCGCTCGCCTGCGCTCGGTCTTCGACTACGTCTTCTGCGACAGCCCGGCCGGCATCGAGCGCGGCGCCCAGCTTGCCATGCGCTTCGCCGACGAGGCGGTCATCGTCACCAACCCGGAAGTGTCGTCGGTGCGCGACTCCGACCGCATCATCGGCCTGCTCGACGCGCGCACCATGAAGGCCGAGCAGGGCGAGCTGATCCAGAAGCACGTTCTTGTGACCCGCTACGATGCCGCCCGCGCCTCGCGCGGCGAGATGCTGTCGATCGACGACGTGCTGGAGATCCTGTCGACGCCGCTGCTCGGTATCATCCCGGAAAGCCAGGACGTGCTTCGCGCCTCGAACCTCGGCTCGCCGGTCACGCTCTCGGAGCCGATCAATTCCGCCGCCAAGGCTTATCTCGAAGCGGCAAGACGCCTGGAAGGCGAGGACCTGCCGGTGGTCGTCCCCTTCGAACGCAAGGGCTTCCTCGACCGGCTGCTCGGAAGGAGGGCGGCATGAGCATCCTCGACCTCTTCAAGCGGCGCACCAGCGCCCCGGTGGCGCGCGAGCGGCTGCAGCTCCTGCTCGCCTATGAGCGCCAGAGCCGCGGCCAGCCGGACCTCGTCTCCATCCTGCGCGAGGAGATCATGGCGGTCATCGCAAAGCACGTGCAGATCGACCAGGACTATCTCCAGGTCTCGATGGACCGCGGCGCGACCATGTCGACGCTGGAGATCGACATCCAGATCCCCAACAAGAGCGCCGTGCCGCTTGCGATGGCAGGGTGAGTAGCGCCAGCTAATCTCCCCCCTTGAGGGGGAGATGGCCGCGAAGCGGCCAGAGGGGGTCGTCTCACGTAGAGCGCCGACCTCATCTCTGGGCGCGCAGGGCGCTGGCGCTCAACGCGCGGCGACCCCCTCTGTCGCCTTCGGCGACTTCTCCCCCTCGAGGGGGGAGATTCCAGCGCTCACTCCGGCCGATACAGCTCGTCCATGCTGAGCTTCGCCATCTCCGCGAACGGCGCCTGCTTCTTCACCCTGCCGTGCTCCAGGATCACCAGATCGTCGCAGAACGAGATCGTCGAGTGGTGGTGGCTGATGACGATGGTGGTGCGGCGGCCGGCGCGCGATTTCAGCGTCTCTACGATCGCCGCTTCCGAAAGCCCGTCGACCGCGTTGGTGGCCTCGTCGAGGATCAATATGTCGGGGTCGCGCAGCAGCGCTCGCGCCAGCGCGATGCGCTGCCTTTGCCCGGCCGACAGGTTGACGCCGCGATAGCCGACCACCGTCTGGTAGCCTTGCGGCAGCGTCTCGATGAAGGCGTGCGCCTCGGCGAGCTCGGCCGCGCGGCGCGCCTCTTCAGCGCTCGCCGTGTCCTTGCCGTAGGTGATGTTGTCGAGGATGGTGCCGTCGACCAGCTCCAGCTCCTGGCTGGCGAGCGCGATATGGCGGCGCCAGTCGGCCGGGTCGATCTCGCCGAGCGGCGCTCCGTCGACGAGGATCTTGCCCCCGTCCGGCTCGACGAAGCGGCAGAGCAAATTGACGATCGTCGTCTTGCCGGCGCCCGAGCGGCCGATCAGCGCCGTCGAGCGGCCGCTCACGATGTCGAAGCTCGCCGCGTGCAGCACCGCCGCGCGCTGTTCCTCATTGGCATAGCTGAAGCTCACGCCCTCGAAGGCTATTCTGTCGCCAAGGCCGGCGAAGGGGCGGCTGCCCTCAGGCGGCGCGGGCTTGCCGTTGGGATCGAGCAGCCAGGTCACCTCTTCCAGCGAGCCGGAAAGCCCCTGCAACTGGCTCCATGTCATCTGCAGCGCCCTGACATGCGGCTGCAGGCGGTAGAGCAGGATGAGGAAGGACGCGACCACCGGAAAGCTCAAGCCGGCGAGCCAGGCGCCGATCACCACCGCCAGGAACAGCATGGCGTGCAACACTTCGGTCAGCGGCGCCAGCGCGCCCTGCCGGTTGGAGAGCAGGAAGGCCGCCCGCCGCACGCCGTCGGAGGCCTTCTCGAATGCAGCCTTCTCGCGCGCCTCCTGGCCGAAGATGCGGATCAGCCGGCCGGCATGGACGAGGTGCAGCATCTGCGATGCGAGCGCGCTGTTGCGCGCCGAAACACTGCGGCTCGGCGCCCTCAGACGGGCCGACAGCGCCATGTGCGCGGCCTGCACCAGCGCCAGCCCGAGCATCACCAAAAGCGTCATCTGCCAGGATAAGAGCAGCAGGAATGCAAGCAGGATAAGCGCCGCCGAGGCGCTGACGATGGCGCCGAGCACCCCCTGGATGGCGTCCGACGCCCGCCAGGATTCGTTGGAGATGATGTTGAGCAGCCGCCCCGGGCTTTCCCTCAGGAAAAAGGGATAGCCGACGGTCAGCAGCCGTTCGGCCAACGCGCCGCGTATCGTCTGGCTGGCCTTGCCGTAGATGTGGGCAGTGAGCACCGAATTGGCGAAGGCGAGCAGGTTCTTGAAAAGGATCGAGCCGAGGATCGCGGCCGAAATCGCGATCAGCCGCTCGCGCTCGCCGAGCCCGGCGCCGACCTGCTGGAGCAGGGCGGAAAGGCCCGCCATGCCGGTCGCCTCGCCATGCCCCATGATGATGCCGAGCAGAGGGATGATGAGCCCGATGCCGAAACCTTCGAGCGCGGCGCTTGCAAGGCCGAGTACGACGACCACAGGCAGCAGGCCGAGCTGACGGCGGCCAAGCGCGCGCCGCAGCATCGGCAGCGTCGGGCGTCCGGTCATCGCGCGCCGGCCTCCGCCCTGGTCTCGGCGGTCTCGTTGGCGAGCCGCGCTTGTCGTGGCGGCCGTCTGGCCAACACCAGAGCCATGAACTTCGCCGCGCCCGCGAGGTTCATCAGCACGATCGGCCAATGCGACAGCTTGAGCTCGTGATCGAAACGCGGGCCGCCGATCAGCTCACGCAACGCCGACCGCGTCGCCCAGTAGAAGTGGCGCAGCAGCCAGGGCGCGCGGCGGATGTGCTTCAGGCAGAGCGCGCCGTTGCCGAAATGATAGTCGCGGTGCAGCCGGCCGATCGCCTTGCGGTCGCGCCTGCCGTGGTGATGGAGGATCGTCATGTCCGGCACATATTCGACCGCGATGCCGGCAAGCATGGCGCGCACCAGATAGTCCGTGTCCTCGGCCGAACGCAGCGCCCCGCCAGCGCCGAAACGTTCGTCGAAGGGGCCGATCAAGGCGGCGACGTCGCGATGCATGGTCATGTTGCAGCCGAGCACGAAACCGCCCGGATGGACGGCGGGCGTCAGCCGCTCGCGTTTGTCGCAGCGTTTTATCGTGAAAGGCAGGTCGCGCGCGTCGCCGATCTCGACGCGGCCGCCGCGGATCAGCCATTTATCGCCGCTTGCATAATGCCGTTCGAGGTCGACGAGGTAGTTGCGGTCGAGCCTGCAATCGTCGTCGACGAAGACCAGAACGCGCCCGCGCGCCCGCGCCAGCCCGGCATTGCGCGCCGTCGCCAGTCCGGGGCGCGGCTCGCGGATCGTGGTCAGGAGAAGGTCGGAGGCCGCGGCGATCCGGGAAAGATATTCCGCCGTGCCGTCGCGCGAGCCGTTGTCGACCACCACCAGTTCGGCGGCGAAGGTGGGGTGCGCCCTGCAGGCGGCCCGGATCGAGTCGATGCAGGCTTCCAGCACCGTCGCGCGGTCGCGCGTGCAGACGATGAAGGAGACCCGCGGCCGCTGCCTGGGCCAGGGAGGCGCGGGCAGGACCGGGAGCCGCGGCAGCGGATGGCGCGCGTCGTTCATGGCGTGGCCTCGGCGGCTGCCTCGCCCCGACAGATAGATGCGATGCGTCGCGATCCTTCACACCCCCCTCTGTCCTGCCGGACATCTCCCCCGCAAGGGGGGAGATTGGACGTCGCCTCGACTTTCGCCAATCTCAAGCGGCGAATAAGTGGGCGCCGTCGGCGAAGCCGCCAATCTCCCCCCTTGCGGGGGGTGAGGAGTGGTCCGCGAAGCGGACGCGAAGCCAATTGCTTGGCTTCGCGAACGACGAACGCCCGGAGCGGTAGCGAAGGGCCGGAGCCGGCAGGCCAGAGGGGGTGCTGTCCCGCCAGCATTGGCGGTTACAGCCCTGTATGACAACTTGGCCCATCTCCCTCATGCCGTCCCCATCCGATAGCGTGCCAGCACCGATGCCGCCGGCGCGGATTTGAAGCGGTGGGCCATCCGGTCCGCGCGTTTGCCCGCCCACATCGAGGCCTGGCTCAGCCAGGGGGCCCAGGCACCGGGGCTGAGCGCGTATTTCTCGCGGCGGCGGATCGCGTTCCATTTCGCGGCAAGCGTCAAAAGCTCGTGGGTCAGGGCCGGGCGTTCCTCGTCGTTTACGAGCTGGTAGAGAAAATAGAACAGGTTGAGCGCGCCGGCCTCGAAGCTCGGCCGGGTTGCCGCTGGCAGTGCCGCGATATGCTCCTCCAGCGCGCGGATGAAGGCTGCCGCCCGTCGCACGGTGTCGAAGGAAACCTCGTCACCGATGGCGCGTAGGTCTGTGCTGTCCTGCGCCAGGCCCTCGTGCTCGAGATTCTCCGCCACGATCCTGAGATGCGTGCGCCGCATCTCCCTCGTATGCCGGCTGGTCACGCTGCCGGGATGCACGCGGTAGACCAACAGGCTCTCCTCCATCATGGCCGCCGGATAGCAGCCGGCAAGCCGCCGGAAGAGGTCGAAATCCTCGGCATGCCGGTAGGTACCGTCGTAATGGAGGTCGGCCTCGCCGATGATCCGGCGGTTGTAGACCACCGTCGGGTGCATGAAGATCGTGAAGAACTGCGACAGCACGGAGAGGTCGAGGCGGAACACCGGATCGAGCCTGCCCCGTGCGACGCGGCCGTATTGCAGCATGTCGACAAGCGAGCCGCAGAAGCCGAGCTCGGGCCGCGCGGCAAACAGCGCCGCCTGCCGCGACAGGCGCCAGGGATAGGCGAAGTCGTCGGCATCCATGCGCGCGACCAGCTCGCCGCGCGCGACCGCCAGCCCCTCGTTGAGGCTGGCGACGAGGCCGCGGTTCTCGCGCGAGATGATTGAGACGCGGCTGTCGTCCCGGCGGCAGCGCTCGAGGATCTCAAGCGACCGGTCGGTCGATCCGTCGTCGATGGCGATGACCTCGAGCCGACCGTAGTCCTGTCTCAGGATCGATTGGATCGCGGCGCCGACATAGGGCTCGGCATTGTAGACCGGCAACAGCACGGAGATGAGGGGAGCGGTCATGGTCGGCTCCGGTCCGTCGGCCGCAGATCGAGCGCCGGGGCGATGCCGAACCCGCGGGCCTCGCTCGCGCCACGCGGGCGCGAGGGCGCCACATAGGGGAAATAGCGCTTGAGGCTGTTGAGCGGCTTCTCGAACAGCACCCAGGACAGCGAGGCGACGACCAGCGTGGCGGCGCCTGCGACCAGGAAGCGGCCCGGCCCCTGTTCCGAGACGTTGAGTGGCAGCCATGGCTGCGCCTTGACGGCATAGGCGAGCAGGATCGGATGGTAGAGATAGACGCCGTAGCTGATGCGGCCGAGGAAGATGAGCGGCGGCAGTTCGGCCAGCCTGCCGGGCGTGCCGCCAAGGCCGTTCGAGCAGGCGGCGACGATCGCCACCAGCAGCGCCAGCGGCAGCACCTGCACCAGGAACCAGCGCGGCCACTCCCAGGCCGAGCTCGCCGGCCCCGGATCGGACCAGACGACGAGCAGGAAGACCGCGACCAAGGCCGGCCAGCAAAGCCGCATCCATCGCGGCACGTCGGCGCCTCGGGCGCGGCGGACGGCAAGCAGGGCGCCGCAGGCAAGCGCGTCCATCGAGGCCGGCGGCAACAGGTCCCGCGCCAGCGCCGGGTCGGCGGCGATCGGCCAGTAGAAGCGATAGGCGAGCGAGAAGCAGATGACGCCGATGGTGATCGCCTCGATGCGCCTGCGCGGCGCCACGAGCACGATCAGTGGCCAGGCGAGATAGAACTGCTCCTCGATGCTGAGGCTCCAGAAATGGCAGAGCAGCCAGGGCGTCCAGTCGTTACGCTGCGCATACCAGAAATTCGAGAGATAGAGCGCATGCCAGGCGAGCGACGACCTGGACTGTTCCAGGTCGGTGAGCCAGACGAGCCCCAGCACCGCGAAATAGGGCGGGAAAATCCGGATCGCGCGCCTGGCATAGAAGGAACGCAGCGCCGGTCCGGCCTCGAATGCATAGGTGTCACGCGCGTCCAGCAAAAGCCGCGTGATCAGGAAGCCGGAGAGCACGAAGAACAGCCGCACGCCGAGATGGCCGAGGAAGGAGGAGCCGTTCGGCGCAAGGAAATGCGCGTAAAGCACCAGCGTGACGGCAACGGCCCGCAGCATGTCCAACTGGATGTCGCGCTGATTCGTCATCAGCGGCTTCCGACAGATCTTTCGCAGTGCCAGGCGTTGCACGCGCAAAGCCCGTAGGCCCTGCCTGTCGACCAACTTCCGTCCGGAGCGCTGTCGTTGCGGCCCAGCGGAATGCCCATCCGGGTCAAAATAATGGCATCCTCCAACGCACACAGCCCCGCCAACGGATGTCGCGGACTTTGTTGCACTGCAACACAAAATGCTTACGCCGTTGAAATAAAGGCGTGATGCGGACGGTTGTGTGCCGTAGTTGGCTCTGCAAAATCTTCGCAGAGATGCCCAATGGTCCTATATATTCGTGGGCAGTTGGTCTGATTTTGAGAGTATCTGCCGCAAGGGATGTTGAAAAGATATACCGGCAACCATGGCGGGTATTTTAGAAGTATTGAAAAAGCTATCCAATCTAGCGCTTTATGCTTCCATGGCTCGGCGAAAAGAGCTTTTGATTTCAACGTCTTGTGCGACGCAATAGACCCGCCGGGAGATGGGAGGCGCCTGTCCCACCATCGGCCGGCCGCTGCCTCACGACAGCGCAATCGCCAGGCTGTATCTCCGCCTCGGACGGTGCGGGGCAGGGGGAGAAGAAGTGGTATCGACGCAAACCGTAAAACCAGGGACCCAGGCGGGCGCCTTGCCCATTCTCGGGCTGCTCGGCGCCGTTCTTTCGGTTCAGGTGGGCGCCGCTTTCGCCAAGGGCCTGTTCCCGGTCCTCGGCCCACAGGGCACGACGATGCTGAGGCTTCTCATCGGCGCGCTGATGCTGGCCGCGGCGCTGAGGCCCTGGAAGGTGATGCCGTCGCTCAAAACCCTGCCGTGGCTCGCGGCCTATGGCGTCACCGTCTCGGTCATGAACCTGCTGTTTTATACCGCGCTGGAGCGCATTCCGCTGGGCATCTGCGTGGCACTGGAATTCACCGGGCCGCTTTTCGTGGCGACGCTCGGTTCCAGGCGCCCGCTCGATCTCGTCTGGGTGGCCTTTGCCGTCGCCGGCATCGTGCTGCTCTCGCCTTTTGCCGATGTCAGCCGGGGACTTGATCCGATAGGCGTGCTGATTGCGCTTGCCGCCGGCGGCTGCTGGGCGCTCTACATCATCTTCGCGCAGAAGGCCGGCGCCGAGCTCGGCGTTCGCACCTCGGCCTACGGCATGGCGATCGCCGCTCTGCTGGCGCTGCCTTTCGGATTCTCGGCTGCCTGGCCTTATCTCACCGACCCGCATGTGATGGCGGGCGCGGCCGTCGTCGGCCTGTTCTCGAGCGCGCTGCCCTTCTGGCTCGAGATGATGGCGCTCACCAGGATGCCGGCGCGGGTTTACGGCACGCTCACCTCCCTGGAGCCGGCGCTCGGAGCGCTGACCGGCTTCCTGTTCCTGCATGAGAGCTTGAGTGCGCTGCAATGCGCCGGCATCGCCGCCGTGATTGCCGCCGCCTTCGGCACGGCGGTGACGGCAAGAGCGCCGGTCTCCTCGCCGGGGTAAGGGGAAAACGCCGCGCGTTCATGCCGGACTACATCCGGTGGTTGCGATAGGACTTAGGTCCGATATCGTCACGAAAAAGGTCTGAATAAACAAGACAAGGGTCGTGGGCCACTTCCGCACGACACGCTGATTGGGGATGCTAATGCTGCGACATTGCCGGTGGGGTAGTTTGGCCGAAGGGCTGGATGGCCGGTATGGGGAGAATGGGATGCGCGTAGCGCGCATGGGCTGCAGGCTTGTCTTGCAAGCGCTCACTGCGCTGGCGTTGGTTGTCGCGCCTTTTCATCTCTCCATCGGCGGTCCTGTCGTAGCCAAGGCCTATGCCGGCAAAGGCGGCAATGGCAATGGCGGTAACGGTAATGGCGGCGGGAATAGCGGCGGCGGTAACAGTGGCGGTGGAAATAACGGCGGCGGTAACAGCGGCGGCGGTAACAGTGGCGGTGGAAATAACGGCGGCGGTAACAGCGGCGGTGGAAATAACGGGAACGGCAATTCTGGGGGCAACAGTAGCGGCAACAGCAGCAGTGGCGGAAACAGTGGCAACAGCAAGGGCGCAACGAACAGCGCTTCCAACAGTGCCGCAAGCAGCACCGCCGACGTCGACGATCATGTGAACGCCGCGACCGGCGACAAGGTCGAGGTCAGCAGTAACGGCATTCAGGTCACGCACCGCAACGGAATGAAGGAGACGATCGAGAACGGCAGGTTCAGGATGGAGGACAAGTTTGGTCGTACCATCGTCGAGCGCAAGGCCACTATGGCCGATCTCAATCGCCTGAAGAGTTTGTGAGAGCGAGGTTCTATCTGGATTAGATCTTCAAGGGACCAAAGGCTAGCGCTGCAAAATCAGGTTGCCACCTTTTGCTTCGTCTCTTCGGTCCTGATCGTCTTACGACAGAACTCTCGCTGCTCACCTTGCCCCCGCCTTTTGGCGGGGGTACTTTTTTGGTCCTTGGGACAAATGCCGGAAGCGGACCCTTGGCGCATGGCCCCCAGGCCGGGGAAAATGATTCATGCGCAAAAACAAAGCTTTACGACACTTTTTGCGTCCAACGGGGACACCTGCACCGTAGTGTGCCGCGGCGCGTATGGGCGTCCGCGCGGTTCTCGCAGACCTCAGTCATAGAGAATTGCCGGCCATTTTCCAAGCGATTTGGTTAACGCGGCGGCGGTTGCGGGCGGAGCTGTTTCTCCCACTGGTTGCGACGATGGTCCCCAAGCGGCCGCAAAAAAGGTCCGACCGGATATGGCATGGGTCGTGGGCCACTTCCGTCGGCTCACCCGAATGTGAATCCTTGCGCCGTCAAGACACCGGTTCCGCCTTGGTCGGGCTGAGAGCGGAACTTCGGCAAGGCCGAGACGGAACCGGCATAAAAAGGACAGCATGCGCCGACCCGCCTTCAAGAGGTTTGCCCGCCTCACGCTGCGCGCCGCAAACGCGCTGGCGCTTGTTGTCGCGACCTATCATTTCACACCCGATGTCGCTGCCAAGTTCGTCGTGGCCACAGCTTATGCCGGCAACGGCAACGGCGGCAGCAACGGCGGGGGTGGCAATGGTGGGGGCAATGGCGGCGGCAACAGCGGTGGCAATTCGAGCAACGGCAATGCCGGTGGCGGCAATGCCAATGCCGGTCCTGGGAACAACAGCGGCAAGGGCAACACCAGTCCTGGCAGCAAGGGCAGACATGTCAATGCCGCGACCGGCGACACGGTCGAGGTCGACGGCAACAAGATCACCGTCATCCACCGCAACGGCATGAAGGAAGAGATCGACGCCGGCCGCTTCGAGATGACGGATGCGCAAGGCCGCACCATCGTCGAGCGCCAGGCGACGCGGGAGGATTTCGCCCGCCTGCTGAACTTGTGAGGGTTGAGAGAAGCTACCCCCTTTTCCCGCACCCTCGCATGTCACCCCCGTCTTCCGGAGACGGGGGTGATTGCGTTTTAGGGAATAGGCAGTAGGCAGTAGGCAGTCTGCCTAGTCCCCAATCCCTACTGCCTATTCCCTACTGCCTAAACTTATTGCCTGTCTTTCGCCTCATGCATCAGCAGCGCCGCTTCCGTGCGGTTGCGCACGTTGAGCTTGGCCAGCACCCTGGTCATGTGGTGCTTGACTGTCTTTTCCTGCAGCGCCAGCCGGGCGGCGACTTCCTTGTTGCTCAAGCCCTCGGCCACCAGCTTCAGGATCTCGGCCTCGCGGCCGGTGAGCTGGCTGAGCGGGTCGGGCTTGCGGCCGGTGGGCTGCAACAGGTCCGACAGCAGCCGGGCCGAGAGTGTCGGCGAGACATAGCTCTGGCCGGTGGCGACATCGCGCAGGATCTCGGCCAGCGACTTTGAGCCGACGCCCTTCAGCACATAGCCGCGCGCACCGGCCTTGAGCGCCTGGGCGACGTCGGAATTGGTTTCCGAAACCGTCAGCATGACGATCTTCTGCTCGGGCGCCGCCGCCAGGATGCTGGCCAGCGCGTTGAGGCCGCCGCCCGGCATGCTGATGTCGAGCATCAGGATATCGGGAGCGCTGGCGCGGACCAGCCTTTCGGCATCCTCGGCGCTGGCGCCTTCGCCCACAAGTTCGAAGCCGCCGATCTCGCCGAGGCTGCGCGCCACGCCCTCGCGAAACAGCGGATGGTCGTCGACAATGGCTATACGGATGGGTGCGGTCACGGCTGCTCCTCGACAGACAATGTGATTACCAGTCTCGTTCCCCCGGGGCCTGACAGCGTCTCGAACTGCCCGCCAATGCTTTCGATACGCTCCCTGAGCCCGGCAAGCCCGAGGCCTTCGCTCCTTGCGGGGTTGAAGCCTGGACCAGTGTCCTGCACCTCCACCACCAGCTTGCCGCCCTTCATCGTGGCTCTCACCTGCTGGCCCTTGCCCTTGCCGTGTCGGTAAGCGTTGTTCAGCCCTTCCTGCACGAAACGATAGATGCTGATCTTCTCCGAGGTGCCGAGTTCCGGCAAGCGCTCCGGCAGCGTCAGCAACACTTTGGTGTTCGTGCGGCGCTCATGCTCGGCCACGGCCAGCCGCAGTATGTCGGCCACCGCCTGGGTCTCGATCTGCGGCAGCACGAGGCCGTTGCAGATGCCGCGTATCTCGCGCATCGCCTCGCCGAGCGTTTTGTGGATGCCGGCGATCTCGGCCTCGCGCTGCGGTTTCGGCGTCGCGGGGTCGACCAGGATCGGGCTGTCCATCCTGAGCGCGGCAAGCGCCACCAGTTGCGCCGGCCCGTCATGCAGGTCGGCGCCGATGCGCCTCAGATACCGCTCGTTGATGGCGGTGGCGCGGCGCGAGGCGCGCTGCACGCGCTGGCGCAGCGACGAATTCTGCGCAAGTGCCGACTGCAACTCGGTAACCTTGGCCTCCAGCGCGGCGCGCTGTGTCTGGATGGTGCGGCTGCCGCGAAAGACGATGCCCGACAACAGCGCGAGCGAGGTCGCGGTGGCGCTGGCCACCACCAGCCAGGTCCATCTCAGCGCCGAGTTCAGCGTCTCCTGGAAATCGTCGGCGATCTCGTAGAATTCGGACACCGCCACCACTTCACCCGACCATGGCTCGCGCACCGGATTGTAGATCTCGAACAGCGGCGCGTTCACAACTTTCTCCTCGTTGGTTTCGGGGTCGTCGGTGAGATTGTTGTATTCAGCCACGACATTGCCGGCGAAAGCCGACTTCAGGTTGAGGTTGGGGGGAAAGTTCTTGCCGATCAGAGCCGAGTCGTCGGCGTAGAGCACCGTGCCGTCGCGCCGCCACAGCTTGAACGACACCAGCCTCTTTCCGAGCGCGCCCTGGCCGAGCGTTTCGTCCAGCGCCCGCTTGACCGAGTCGTCGAGCTCGCGGCTCTTGCGCAGGTCCGGCAGCAGCGGTGCGATGACGCTGTCGACATAGAGCGCTGTCGTGGTGGCGGAGTTGTGCATCACCCCCTCGCGGATCTGCGACGTTACCCAAAGGCCAACCACGAGCATCACCGCCAAAAGCCCGATGCCGCCGGCAATCACGAACTGCCAGGCCAGCGACAGCCCGCTCCAGACTTGCACAAGTCGTTTCAAGATCTCCCTGAGCATCCGCGTGATTCACCCCGCCGCCGGCCAAGACTATAGGCCAGTCGCGGCGATTGCGACACAGACCTTGGTCCGGCTTCCCGAGGAAGGTTAATCGGGCGGCTGTCGAGCCGGCTGGTCGATTTATTGAGTATCTGCTAATATTATCATGGCTGCGAGCCCGCTGCGGCATTACGCGGCGATGGCATCAGCCGGCGTCGAGGGGACGGCATGCGGATCGCAATGATGGGTGCGGGCGGCATCGGCGGTTACATCGGGGCCAGGCTCGCCGAGGCGGGAGGCGACGTCAGCTTCATTGCTCGCGGCGCGCACCTGGAGGCCATGCGCCAGGGTGGCCTGCGAATTCACAGCGACGCCGGCAATATTTTCCTGCCCACCGTATCCGCAAGCGCTTCTCCGGCCGACATCGGCCCCGTCGATCTCGTGATCTTCGCGGTCAAGCTCTACGACGGCGAGAAGGCCGCCGCGGCGCTCGGACCACTGATTGCCAGGAACACCCGCGTCGTGACTCTGCAAAACGGCATCGACAGCATCGAATTGCTGCGTCGCCATGTTCGCGACGACAAGGTTATCGGTGGCGCCACCTATCTTTCCGGCTTCATCGGCAGACCCGGAGAGGTCGTCCATGCGGGCGGGCTGCAGCAAATTCTCGTCGGCGGTCATCGTGAGCCTCTGATCCGCGAGCTTCAAGCGCTTTGCGATCGGGCAGTAGGGCTCGAACTGAAGCCGGTCGCCGACATCGACAGCGTGCTCTGGGAGAAGTTCGTGACGCTTGCAGCCTTCTCCGGCGCGACGTCGCTCATGCGCTCGGGCATTGGTCCAATCCTTGGCGATCCCGAGGCGCGGATCTTCGTCGAGCAATTGCGGGACGAGGGGATGGCGGTTGCCGCCGCGGCCGGTCATCCGATGGCGGAAGGATTCGAGGAACGCGTCATCACGAGATGGACCGCATTCCCACCGCATGTGAAATCATCGATGGCCAACGACCTTGAAAGAGGCAAGCCCATCGAGGTCGCCTGGCTCTCAGGGCGCATGCATGAACTGGGCATGAAGCTCTCCATTGCGACTCCTGGCCACACCGCGGTGTTCCGCGCCTTGCATCTCCATGCGGCGGGGGCCGCCGCCTAGCGTTGTTCCATCGAGGTTCCCTGGGAGGACATCATGGCAAGTGCGTCGACTGAAAGCGGTCTGGCAACGACGGACAATGGAGCTGCCGGCGCTCAGGACATGTTCAACAGCGAGCTTGAAACCTACCGCAGGATCGTCGGCGCGAACCTGATGTTCCATCAGGAAATCTATCACCTTCTGCGCGACTTGCTTGTCGAGCAAGCGCCCGCCTCATTCCGCTTCCTAGACGTGGCGTGCGGAGATGCCAGTGCCTCCGCCGCGATGCTGAGGACGACCGCGATAGGCAACTATGTCGGTATCGACTTGTCCGAGGCATCGCTGCGGTTGGCGGCCCGGGAGCTGCAGGCCCTTCCTTGCCCCGTCGAGCTGCGCTGCTGCGATTTCGCGCCGGCAATGGCGAAGTGGTCGGAGCCGATCGACGTGATCTGGATCGGCATGTCGCTGCACCATCTGCCGACGGCGGCCAAGGCAAGGCTGATGCGCAACGCCCACAGGGCCCTGGGCGGCATGGGCCTGTTCGTGATCTGGGAGCCGGCGCTGTTCGAGGGAGAGGATCGCGCCGCCTGGCTCGCGCGCTTCTCCTTGCTGCGCGACAAATGGTCGGCCGTTTCCGACGAGGAATTCGCATCGATGGAAAGGCATATGCTTCTGGCCGATTTCCCCGAAACCTCGCGAACCTGGCTTCGCTTAGGGCGGGATGCCGGCTTCTCGCATGCGGAGGACATTTTCTTGATGCCCAATCGAATGGGCAGGGTGTTCCGTTATTGGAACTAGTCGGCCGTTGGGGCGGCCATCCGTCCAGGTTGAACCAGCGGCCGGAGTGAAGACGTCATGCAGGGAGAGGCGCTCCGGTGCTGAAGATCCTGAAACGCCGGCTGCCGGGCGATTTGGCCGGCGCGCTCGAGCATCTTGGCCGCCGATGGCTGGCCGAGCAGCCATTCTCCGGAGAATTGTGCAATATCTATCCCGCGCCGGAAGAGGGGAGGCCGCGGACGCCATTATCGCCGCATGGCAAGGCACGCACCAAGGGAGAGCAGGATGCGGGCAGGCAAGATTGAGCAAGCCGCGGCAAATGCCGAGGCAACCCCGTCGGGCGATGCGCCGGTTCCAGTCGCCGTCCTGGTCGAAGGCCGTTGCGGGCGCTTGCGCCCGCTCGAGGCCGGACGTGATGCGGCAAGGCTCTATCGGCTCTCGCATGACGAGCACACCGAGGCCACCTGGATAGACATGAAGGTGGGACCTTTTGCCACCGAGCAGGCCTTCGCCGAGCATGTCGCCGCGCTGGTGGCGGACCCCAAGCGCGCATTCTTCGCGGTCGACGGTCCCGACGGTGAAGCGCTGGGGTGGCTCTGCCTGATGGAAGCCAGGCCGGTGCACCATGTCGTCGAACTCGGATATGTGCTCTATACGCCGCCGCTGCAGCGCACGCGGCTCGCCACCGAGGCGCTCTACCTCATCCTGCGCCATGTCTTCGACGATCTCGGCTACCGGCGCCTCGAATGGACATGCACATCGACCAACCAACGTTCGCGCGCGGCCGCCGTGCGGCTCGGCTTCGTTTACGAGGGCACGCATCGCCAGGGCCTGTTCCTGAAGGGCAAGCCCTGCGACATCCCGATGTATTCAATGCTTTCGCGTGAATGGCCGGCCAATCGCGCCGCCTTGGAGGCCTGGCTCGATCCCGCTAATTTCAGGGACGGGCTGCAGGTCCGCTCCCTGGCCGAGATTCGTTCACCGCCCGATTTCACGGATCCGCCTTTGCCGATCTGAAGGCCCCGATGGCAAGTCCGTTCGTGGTACCGATTACGATCTTGATCATTGTCGGAGGCGGCCTTGCGGGTTCCTCGCTTGCCATCGCCCTTGCCGGTCGCGGCGCCCGCTATTTCAGAGAGACATAAGGTCGAGCGACCATACCGCACGGCGTTGCGCCGCCAGGGAACGCAAAGCGGGGCGATTGCGTTCTGTGTCGCTATGTCGAGGAGCCCATACAAGGCCGAAAGGCCGGCCCTGACCTCGCTTGCCGAGGCGGAGCGCCAGGCGCGCGCGGAAAAGAACGCCAGGCTGAGGAACCTTCGTACACATACGTCGTGGCTGGTGCTCGATCCCGACGCGCTTTTCCGCGACGAGATCGACTGCTCGGCGCTGTTCGGTGACATAACGATGCCGAAGGTGAGCTCGTCCTAACCAGCAATTCCCCTCAGGCTGCTAGATCGGTTCAGCGTTTCACAGCATCGCCGAACCGCTCTAAGCCTTTGTTTTTGCGTAACTTCGGACGGACAACCGCTGCGCACTTTTCCCGGAATTGCTCTAAGCGATCTGAAGCCGTCCGACTGAATCCGCCCGCGATATCGCGACCAGCCGTGCGACGGCCAATGGCGCCATGACCATCAAAACCGCCGTGGTGCCGAGGAAGATCGACCAAGCCAGATCGATTCCGCTGTGATCATAGCAGACCGCAAGTTCCATCACGCTTTACCCCTTACTGAACCACCCACCCGCTGCGCATCAGTGCCACCCTTGCGTAGGCCAAGCATGATCCTGATTTGCGAGAAATACAAGTGATCGCTAATTTAGGTTATGGGTCAGCTTGAAATATCTAGCTGACCTTTTCGTCCAGCTTCGCTTGAAGCCTGGACGCAGCCCTGATGAGGGCTTCGGCTGCTTCCCGATCCAGCGCAACGTCCAGCAGCCCGCCTGGTGTCTGTATGGAGAGGATGCCAAGGGCGCCTTGCTCGTCATCGACAATCGTTACGTGGAACTCTGTCGGCACGAACGGTGGTGCCTTTTTCGTTTGGGTCATTGGTGTTCGTATCTCTGGGAGCGCTTCGACAATCGCGCAATCCGTAGATGCGTTCAAGCGGTCTCAGGTTGTAGCCATCGGCCGCGCGCCGCGACGCCGATCCAGCAGGCCGTTTGACAAGGCGGCCCGTCCCGCCGAAACATAGACGGCATTTCGTGCCGCCGGAGGGGCGGCGGGGTGGTGGGCTTGCCAAATACCGGGAAGATTGCGCCTGGAGCGCCCTTGCATCTGTCCACGATGAGCGTGCCGCCGCGCGACAGGCTGGGCACCTGGCTCGAATTCTATGGGCAAAAGCTCTTCAACCTGGAGATCGAGCCGTTCGGCGATGAGCCGTTCCGGGCCGACGTGACCTTGCGGTCGCTGCCGGGCGTCAGCCTGTCGACCGGCGCCCGCAGCAATGCTCATTACCGGATCAGGCAGCAGCACCTGAAGAACGCCGGCGACATGGTCATGCTGATTGCGGTGCTTGCCGGGCGCGGCCGCTCGGTGCAGCGCAACCGCGAGGCGCTGACCTTGCCCGGCCAGGCGGTGATGATGCTGACCAGCGAACCCGCCATCCACACGCTGGTCGATTCCGGTCGCTATCTCAGTCTCTACGTGCCACGGGCGGCGCTTGCTTCGATCGCGCCGGGCTTCGACCGACCGCTGGTGAGCTCGATCGACGCTGGCCGCGAAGCGCTTCGCCTCCTCATCGGCTATGCCTGCATGATCAACAATGCCGGCGCTCTCGCATCGCCGGAACTGCAGCTCGGGCTGGCCGCGCATATCCAGGACCTCCTGGCGCTGACGCTGGCCGACAATGGCGAGGCTGTGGAGATCGCCCGTGGGCGGGGCCTGCGCGCGGCCCGGCTGCCACAGTTCCGCCGATAGCTGAGCCACAGTCGCGCCCGGTCCAAGGTGCGGTCGTGTGGGTTCCAAGCCCGCCGGCGATTCGTCGCCTATTGTCCCGCCATTTCTGAAATCCTGCGGGAACATATTCTATGCGACACGGAAATTTCGTCTCGGGCGTGGTGCTCGCTTGCGCGCTGGCGACGCTTGCCGGCCAGCCGGCCGCCCATGCGGCCGACGTCCAGGCCGCACCGGAGGCTTTCGACTGGAGCGGCGCTTATGTCGGGAGTGACATAGGCTGGCTTGGGCCATCCGGACGCTGGGAAAGCGGCAATCCCGGAAACACCTTTATCGGCCCCACCGCATACTCCGGCGGCGGCGTGACCGGTGGATTGCATCTGGGCTACAACTGGCAGATCGACGCGCCTTTTGTGATCGGCATCGAAGTCGATTGGGGTCTTTCCAACGCCGAGGCTTCCAGCCAGACGGTGGGTGGCTTGCCCGCGTTCGGGGGCTCGGCGACCTCGCGTTGGCAAGGCTCGGCACGCGCGCGGGTGGGGGCTGCCTTCGATCGGATGCTGCTATACGGCACTGCCGGCGTCAGCGTGGCGAAATTTGACTATTGGATGGCCGAGTTGCCACCTGTTACCAAGTTCGCATTTTCCGCAACCCGCACCGGAGTCATCGTTGGCGCCGGTCTTGAGTACGCCCTTGCAAGGGACTGGTCGGTGCGGGTCGAATACCGCCATGCCGACTATGGCAAAGCGGTAGCCCAAGTGTCCCCGATCTTTGGGGAACAACGCCACGCGCTGCGGACCGACTCCGTCCAATTCGGCTTCAGCTATAAATTCAATTGAGTTCGAAGAGCACGACGAGATTTCAGCCACAGCAGGCTTTGCCGATCCCAGGCGAACAACAGGATGGGCTCGCCGCCTTCTGCTCTTCCAGCCATCGATCGCGCGGCTTGCAGCTTGCCGGCCGCGGCGCCAGCTCGACCTCGACGGCATCGCCGACCAGCGTCGGCCGCGTTGCCCGGTGAAGCTCCATCGGCCGGATGCCGTCGCTGACTTCGAAGGTCAGCCTGGCGGACTGATCGAGCGCCACGTGATCGGCAACCTTGCGGATGATGGCAGCGAACTTGCCGGCCGGCATGTAGACCGGTCCGCCTTCGTCGACGTCCCATAGCTGCACGAAAATTTCCGACCAGGATTCGGGGTTTGCCCCGCAATCCAGCGCCGAGAACTGCCCCGCCTTGACCTCCGTCACGTGGTAGCCCGGCTTTACCGGCCGGCCGTCATAGCGGAACACCAGCGGCTTGTCCTTGTGGTCGGCCAGCGCATCGAGCAGGTCTCCGATGGTCAGGTCGGATGGCTCCAGTGGAAGGGCAGGAGCGATTTTCCGGTTGTCAGGAGAAAGCATGTCGGCTACTCCTCATTTCGATATTTCAAGGATTATTGAAACATGGATGGACGTCAAGCCCTGATCGCTTTTGGCGCGCTGTCGCAGGAGACGCGGCTCAGGCTGCTTCGATTGCTGGTCGTTGCCGGGCCGGACGGCATCGCCGCCGGTTCGCTTGCCGAACAGGTCGAGGTCTCGCCGTCCAATGTCAGCTTCCATCTCAAGGAAATGGAGCGAGCGGGCCTGGTCACGGCGCGGCGCGATGCGCGTTCGATCGTCTACAGCGCCGAGTACGATGCGCTGTCCGGCCTGATCCGGTTCCTGATGGAGGATTGCTGCTCGGGCCGTCCGGAAATCTGCGCGCCGGCGTTGGCGGCACCTTGCTGTCAGCCGGGCGAGGGGATCCGGCAATGATCATCGAGCCGATCGACGCGAGCGATCCGGGCGGCGTGGGAACGGCAACCTTCGATCTGCCGCGCCGCTTCGCCGCCGAAGCCCTGGGCACCGGTCTTTTGGTGGCGACAGTGGTCGGTTCCGGCATCATGGCCGAGACCTTGACGCACGACACGGCGCTGGCGCTGCTCGGCAACACGCTCGCGACCGGCGCCATGCTGGTGGTGCTGATCACCGTCCTCGGGCCGGTCTCGGGCGCCCATTTCAACCCCGCCGTTTCGCTGGTGTTCTGCCTGAACCGGACCCTGCCGGCCCGCGATCTGCCGGCCTATCTCGCCGCGCAGTTCCTGGGCGGCATCGTCGGCACGATCGCGGCGCATCTCATGTTCGCCCTGCCGGTGCTGGAGATCGCGACGAAGCTCCGCGCCGGACCAGCGCAATGGTTCTCCGAAACGGTCGCGACATTCGGCCTTGTCGCCGTCATTCTCGCCGGCCTCCGCTTCGAGCGGCGAGCCGTGCCATGGCTGGTCGGCCTCTACATCACCGCCGCCTACTGGTTCACCGCATCCACGTCCTTCGCCAATCCGGCCGTCGCGCTGGCGCGCTCGCTCACCAACACGTTTTCAGGCATCAGGCCGATCGATCTGCCAGGCTTCATCATCGCCGAGCTGCTCGGCGCCTTGGTCGCGTTGGCGCTGATGGGCTGGCTGCTGCGGTCCGAAACCGTTCAGCATTCCCAGCCATCGAAAGCCCAGCCATCGAAAGCGAAGCCATGACGGTCACGATCTACCACAACCCCGCCTGCGGCACCTCGCGCAACACGCTCGCCATGATCCGCGCCAGCGGCGAGGAGCCGATCGTTATCGAATATCTGAAGACGCCGCCGGGCCGCGCACGGCTGCTCGAGCTGATCGCGGCGATGGGGATCACCCCGCGCGAGCTGCTCAGGGAGAAGGGGACGCCTTACGCCGAGCTTGGCCTCGGCGATCCGAAATGGAGCGACGATGAGCTGATCGATTTTATGCTCGCCCATCCGATCCTCATCAACCGGCCGATCGTCGAGACGTCAAAGGGCGCAAGGCTCTGCCGGCCGTCGGAGGCGGTGCTGCCGCTGCTCGACAATCCGGTAGCGGAGTTCGTCAAGGAAGACGGCGAGAAGGTCGCATATGCGCCGCCGGCCTAGGATGGAATGAGATCCAGGTCCAGTCGGTTCAGCTGGACTGTCCTAAGGCGCCAGATGCTTCATGAAGTAGATCGAGGCTCGTGGTTTGCCGAACGGATCGACGAAGTGATGCGGCACGACACCGACTTCCCGCCAGTTCATGCGCCGGTAGAGCCGCTCGCTCGCACCGCCCTCGGCGGTGTCGAGAAGGAGCAGGGAGCGATTTCTCTTTCTTGCCTCGTCTTCGATGAATGCCATGAGGGCGGAGCCGATGCCTTGCCGCTGGAAGCCCCGATGCACGAGAAGCTTGTAGACCTCTGCCCGGTGCAGGGCATTCGGTTCCGGCGACAGGTAGAGCTGGACGGTGCCGACGAGGTTGTCATCGACATAGGCGCAGATGAGGAGGCGTTCTCCGTCCGCCAAGGAGTCGAAGATGCCCTGCCAATAAGCCTGCGCCTGCTCGGCGCCGAACGGCAGGACGAAGCCGACCAGCGCGCCGTCCTCAATGGTCTGCATCAAGATCTCGGCAAGAGCGCCGAGTTGAGCCGTTGCCTCGGTTTCGTCGATCACCGCGATGCGCATGCGATCCCCCATTTTGAGCACGATAGATAATGGGCTTTGAGCAATCCGTGAAGGCGGAAGCTCGCGCGCCGGTCGCCCGCAGCCGCCATGTCCTCGTCTCGGCGCTTGGCATCACGCAGATCCTCGCCTGGGGATCGTCCTACTATCTGCCCGCGGTGCTCGCCGCGCCGATCGCCGCCGAGACGGGCTGGTCGCTGGCTTCGGTCGTTGCCGGGCTCTCCTGCGGACTCCTGCTTGCCGGGCTGGCGTCGCCCATCATCGGCCGGCTGATCCAGCGTCACGGCGGCCGGCCGGTGCTTGCCGCGAGTTCCTTGCTCCTGGCCGCCGCTCACCTGCTGCTGGCGGCGGCCACCGTCTATCCGCTTACCTGCTGGCCTGGCTGTTCATGGGCTTGGGCATGTCGAGCGGCCTCTACGATGCCGGCTTCGCCACGCTCGGCCGCCTCTATGGGCAAGGCGCCCGCGGCGCGATCACCAACCTGACGCTGTTCGGCGGCTTCGCCAGCACGGTTTGCTGGCCGCTCAGCGCTTTTCTCGTCGCGCATGAAGGATGGCGCGTCACGTGCCTCTCTTACGCGGCAATCCATCTGTTGATCTGCCTGCCGCTTCACCTTTGGGTGATACCGCCGCCGCCACCGGTCTCAACGCCGGCGCCGGCAACAGCCGAGCGGAAGCAGGCGTCGACCACGGGCCGGGCGAGCACACGCTTCATCCTCCTTGCCTCCATCCAGACCGTATCGGCGCTGATTGCATCGATGCTCTCCGTCCACCTCCTCACTCTCCTGCAACTGCGCGGGGTGAGCCTGGCGGTCGCGGTCGGCCTTGGCGCCCTCGTCGGCCCGTCGCAGGTCGGCGCGCGGGTGGCCGAAATGCTGATCGGCCGCAACCGCCATCATCCGATCTGGACGATGCTGGCGTCGGTGTCGCTGCTTGCGGCTGGGGTCTGGCTGCTCCTGGCAAGCCAGACGCTCATCGCCTTGGCATTGATCCTTTACGGCGCCGGCAACGGCATTCATACCATTGCGCGCGGCGCTCTGCCGCTGGTGCTGTTCGACCCTCAGCAATACGCCGCGCTCATGGGCAAGCTCGCCACGCCGAGTCTGATCGTCCAGGCGGCGGCTCCTTCGATCGGGGCGTTGCTTTTAGGGACGGGCGGCTGCGACCTCGTGCTGATGACGCTCGCATTGGCCGCGACCGTCAATCTGGCGCTCTGCGCCCGTCTGGTTGCGGTCGTGCGCCGATAATCCTTGGAGCAATTCCAGACGGAAAACCGCTGCACACTTTTCCTGGAATCGCTCTTAGGCGCAGTCCTTCAGCTCGACCACTTCGACGCCGAGGCGGAAGGCCTGTCCGTCGGCATAGGAGCGCGCACATTGCTCGGCTTCGGACGCCGGCCCTTCAGTTGATCAAACGCGGCGCCGGCTCCCGAGGGCCTTCACTGCCCGAGCATCAAGCGGCCTTGAGGTCCTTCAAGGCCTTTTCGAAGGCATCCTTGATCGGCTTGGATACGTCCTCACCAGCTCTCAACATCACCGCCTGCAGGGTCTTGGCCTGCTCGATGGAAGCGTCAATCTGTTTGTTCACGAAAGCGGCCTGCAGCTCGAAGAACTCGGACGGCGACTTCACGGCAACCAGGGCTTCGAGGTGCTTGAAGCCGGCTTCGGCATTGGCTCGCAGAACGGCAATCGTCTTCAGTGACACCTCGTTGCGGGTTGTCTTGGCCACTTCAAGGGTCGACTCAAAAGCCTTTTGAGTCGTTTCGGTGTTCGATTCCAGTTTGGAAAATGCTTCCTTCGCCTGCTCGACGCCCTGCTCGGCGACAGCGCGAACCTGCTCGGTAGCCTGGGACGGCTCGTAGGTAGCGGATTCCGTGTTTTCGATCGTTTCGGTCTTGCCGGGGATCTTGGCCATTTTCCCATCCTCTTCCAGAGAGTAGTCTCGAAAACAAGCCCCCTCCCTTATGTACGAAACCGTCGCAACGGATTTGTGAAGCCTACCTGAATTTGCGCGAACGGCTGCACGAACAGGGGTTGGCCAGCAAGGGCATGACGGCGCTTAAGACAATCACGACCACATACCGGAAGGGCGCCGGCCCCCCACGGTCAGTTGCCGGTCCGTGCCGGATGGGTTAGGACTGGAACCGAACTGGCACAAATCCGTCACATGAGCGAAGTCGAGCTGAAATTCATCCTCGACGAAGCGTCACCCAAGGAATTCTGGGTGCGCGTCAAGGCGTCGGGACTGGCCAAAGGCAGCCCAACGACGAAAACGCTGAGAAGCATCTATCTGGATACCTCAGAACACGCGCTGAAGAAGGCGGGGATAGCGTTGAGACTCAGGCGCGACGGGCGGCGCTGGGTCCAGACCGTCAAGACCAGAGCGGAACTGCACGGTGGCCTTTCGCAGGTCGGCGAGGTGGAAAACCCGGCGCCGGGAGGTCGGGTGTGCCTTGAAGCGATTCCCGATGCCTCTGTGCGCGACGAGGTCCTTCAATGCGTCAACGGCGCACCGCTTCAGCCCGTCTGTGAGACGGTGATCAAGCGTTCCGCCAGCGAACTGTCGCTTGCGGACGGCACCCGCGCGGAGCTGGCCGTCGATGTCGGCCAGATTCTCGCCGGGGGGCGGTCGGCCGACCTGAGCGAGGTGGAGATCGAGCTCCTTGAAGGCAGTCCGACAGGATTGTTCGAGATCGCGCATGTGCTGTTTCCCGATGGAGGGCTGAGGTTCTCGCGGCTTTCCAAGGCGGCGCGCGGCTATCTCCTTGCAGAAGAGGGGCGGATCGACCTGCTCCTGGCGCCTCGAAATGCCGAGGATGTTGCGATCGATGCGGATGAGATCGCCGAGCAAGCGGCGCGCAACATTTTGCGCGAGTGCCTGGATCAGGTCGCCACCAATGTCGTGGTGGTCCGAAAGCTGGAGGATTCCGAAGGGCCGCACCAGTTGCGGATCGGCCTGCGCCGCTTGCGCAGCGTGTTCTCCGTCTACGCTCCGGTGCTGGAGAGCCCGGAAATGACACGGCTTAACGACGAAGCGCGCTGGATTGGCCAGGAGGTCGGGAGGCTAAGGGATCTCGATGTGGTGACGAACGACATCGTGCAGCGGGAGGCCGGAACCCATCCGGATGAACCAGGTCTTGCCGCGCTTTCCGGCATGCTCTCACGGCAGGCAACGCAAGTGCGCCAGCGCCTTCGCGAGCTGCTTGCCGGGGCGCGTGTGCAGGCGTTCCTCATCGATCTGACGCGGTTCGTGGAGACACGCGGCTGGCTCGTTCCACAGGATTTCGACCAGACCGCGCGGCTTGCAGAGCCGGTCACCCAGTTGGCCGGCCAGGCGCTCGGCAAGCGCTGGAAGCGGGTCCGCAAGCGCGCACGCGGGATTGAGACGCTTGACCCAGAGCAGCGCCACGAATTGCGCAAGGAACTCAAGAAACTGCGCTATGCAGTCGAGTTCTTCTCTTCGCTCTACCCGGCAAAGCGTGTCGATCCGTTCCTGAAGCGCATGAAGAAACTTCAGACGGTCCTTGGGGACTTGAACGATGCCGCGACTGTCAAAACGGTGCTGCCGGGAACGGATGCCACCGCCGGCGATCCGACCGCGCAGCGCGCCATCGGCTGGGTGATCGGAGCGAGCCAGGCGCGCGCCGAACATGGCTGGAGCGGCGCAAAGGCCCTTTGGCGAAACCTAAAAGGGATCCATCCGTTCTGGAAGTGAGAGGAAGGAAGCCAAAAGCGACGCGACACTAAAGCATGTCTCCCGAAAGTGGGAACCGGTTTCGGGACAAAGACATGCGTAAAATCAAGAAACCTAAAGCGCAGGGAGCGAATCTGAAAGATCGCGACGCGCTTTAGGTCCGATTTGGCGCCCAGCGGATGTGCCGCGACCAGGTGCCCAAATGGCCGCCGGTTTTGAACCCGCTCCGGTCGCGGCATGCACGGGCAAGGAGCCTCAGGCGCAGTCCTTCAGCTCGACCACTTCGACGCCGAGGCGGAAAGCCTGTCCGTCGGCATAGGAGCGCGCATATTGTTCGGCTTCGAAGGGGAAGATCAGCGTGGTGCCGTAGGCGGTTACGCGCACCGTCCACTTGTGGCCCTTGACGAGTTCGACACCGTGAAGCTTCGCCGTCACCATCTCACCCTCCTCCAGTCCTGCACGCTCGCGACGCAGAGATAACGTCGCGGAAGTCATTTGAGTACAAATAATCCGACCGAATTATGTCGCTGGCGCGTCGATTCCGACATTTCGCTTGGCGCTTCCGTGAAATGGATCACGCTCGGTCCTGCCGGAACCCGGGACAGCCCCGGAGGTTAGAGTCACGAAGTCACAGGAGGCTGCCATGATCCGCAAGCTGAAATCCGGCGAATACCGTCTCTATTCGCGCAAGGTCGATCCGAGGACAGGCAAGCGCCGCAACCTCGGCACCTTCAAGTCGCGGGAGGCCGCCGAGAAGCACGAGCGCGAGGTGCAGTACTTCAAGCGTCACTAGCGGCTTTTGAAGTCCGCTGGCAATGATCGGCTCTTTGAATGCGCAGCGTCATCGCCCATGTCGCAGCATTTCGCGGGCAGCAAGCAGGTGCGCGCTCTAGTCCGTCGTGTCGTCGCCGTTCGAGCGTGAACCAAGCGCGTGGGCTTCGCGCTCCAGCACCGCGCGATCATTGCCGTATTTGGCAAAGAGTTGCCGAGCCTCAGGGATCGTAAGCTGGAACTTCCTCGCGAAATGGGCGACGTCGAAATCCTCGCCGATCGAGAGGTGATCAGTGGCATCGCGTGAGCTTTCATTGCCTGACATCGGAATATTCCTCCTGCCAGAAGAAAGGCGCGCGCGACGGCATGGTTCCGAGTTGTTCCCAAGCGATGTTCTGACAGACGCTCGAGACCCGCGGCCAATCCGTTAGGCGTCGGCAGCGGCTCTGGTGGTCCATTGTAATATCCTACCCTGGGGGATAGGATATCGATCATGACGATACACAGCTCGCATCCCGATATCATCGCCCGGCTCAAGCGCGCACACGGCCATCTGGCCGCCGTGCTCACCATGTTCGAGCAGGGGCGTTCCTGCCAGGACCTCGCGCAACAGCTTCATGCCGTCGAAAGCGCGGTCGGCAACGCCAAGCGCGAACTGATCCACGATCATATGGAGCATTGCCTGGTCGAAGGCGGCGAGCCGACCAGGGATATGCTCAAGGAACTGAAGCAGCTCACCAAATATCTGTGAGGCCGCCATGTGGGCAAGAATTCTGGATTGGTTCGGGTTCGGGTCACATGGTCATGGCCATGGCGGGCACGGCCATGATCATCACGGTCCGCACAGCCATACGCATGGCGTGATCGACGCCACGATCGCGACGACCGATCACGGCATCTGGGCGATCAAATGGTCGTTCGTGATCCTGGCGCTCACGGCCGCGCTGCAACTTGTCGTCGTCGTATTTTCGGGCAGCGTGGCACTGCTCGCCGACACCATCCACAACGTTGCCGACGCGACCACCGCCATACCGCTCTGGATCGCCTTCGCGCTGGCGCGCCGCAAGCCGACCAGGACCTTCACCTATGGCCTCGGCCGCGTCGAGGACCTCGCCGGCATCGCCATCGTGCTCATCATCCTGGCGAGCGCCTTGGTCGCCGGATACGAGGCGATCGACCGCCTGCTCAACCCCCAGCCGGTGCGGTTCCTCGGCTGGCTTGCCGCTGCCGGCATCATCGGCTTCCTCGGCAACGAGGCGGTGGCCGTATTCCGGATCCGCGTCGGCCGTGAGATCAACAGCGCCGCGCTGATCGCCGACGGCTATCACGCCCGCACCGACGGCTTGACCAGCCTCGCCGTCGTCATCGGCGCGATCGGCGTCTGGCTCGGCTTTCCGCTGGCGGACCCGATCATCGGCCTCATCATCACCCTCGCCATTTTCGGCATCGTCTGGCAGTCGGCGCGCTCGGTGCTGACCCGTATGCTGGACGGGGTGGAGCCCGGCCTCGTCGCCGAAATCCACCACGCGGCCGAACATGTCGCGGGCATCGACAAGTTGGTCGAGGCGAAGGCCCGGTGGCTAGGCCACAAGCTGCATGTCGACGTGGCGATCGCTGTCAATGACGGGCTGCTGCTCGCCGCCGCGAACAACATCGCCGCGTCGCTGAGAGCCGAGCTTTTCGCGCACATCCCGGCCCTCGATGTCGTCACGGTGCGCTTTGCCGGGGCGCAGGCCGAAGGTGGCCACCATCACGCGCCCGACCCGTTCCTGGTGTCCGGCAAGCTCGCCAGCGGGCTCCTGGAGATCGTCGACACGCCGCAGGGCGAGCGCATGCGCCTGCGGCTCTCGCGCCACGCCGAGGGCCTGCGGGCGAACATCGCCATCGAGCGGTCGGGTGGCGGGGTCGAGCGCCTGCCGCTGTCGCCGCTCGGCGGCGACCACCATTATCTGCAGAGCCTGGTCGCTCCGGCCGAGCCGCATGAATTCAGCGCCAGGCTGCAACTGGTGGCCGGCGCCGACAGCGAGGATCTGCCCTTCGCCATGGCCGAGCCGGACGGCCACCGTCACGGGCACGCGCATGGATGATACAAGCGCTCTTTGATTACCAGCGCGAAATCTATCTGGCGGTGGCGCAGCATCTCAAATCCTTCGCCGCCGATGGCAGTTGGCCCGCCCTTTTTGCCGTGCTGCCGATGGGTGTGGTGTTTGGCGCCGCCCATGCGCTGACGCCGGGCCACAGCAAGACGCTGCTTGCCGCCTATGTCGCCGGCTCGCAGGTGAGGCTGTCGCGTGGATTGCTGGTATCGCTGGCGCTTTCCCTCACGCATATCGCGCTTGCCGTCCTGATTGCGCTGCTGGCGTTGCCGTTGGTCTCGATCGCGCTGGGCAGCGTCGGCCGCGCTCCGGCGCTGGAAGCCCTCAGCCGCGGGCTGCTCGGGCTCGTCGGCGTCTGGATGATCTGGCGCGCGCTGCGCGGCCGACACCAACATACTGCCCATGAAGGCGAAGCGGTTGGTGTCATGGCGGGGCTCATCCCGTGTCCGCTGACGCTTTTCGTGATGACTTTCGCGATTGCGCGCGGAGTGCCATGGGCAGGCCTCGTCTTCGCGGTCGCGATGATGGCGGGTGTGGCGATTACCCTTGGCATCGTCGTCGCCCTTGCGGTCCTGTTCCGCAAAGGCTCCGTCGCTGTCCTCGACCGGTTTGGGTCGAGCACAGCGGCCGTCGCGACGCTTCTGGAGGTCGCGACCGGGCTGATCCTCATCGGCGCGGCGCTGCACCAAGCGTTCGGTATCTAGCTCGAGCCGGCCGCCTGCGAGGACGAAGAAGGTTTCCGCCGCCGCCGCGTGAGCTTCATGCCGTCGCGCATGTTGAGACCGAGCAGCGTGATGTTCGTCGCGCCCGCTATCAGCTCCAGCGCCTGCACCGCGTAGAAGGCGGTATCGAACTCTCCTGCCTTGGCCTTGGAGGCGAGGAACAGCGCCGCCGGGATGAGAACCAGAAGACCGTTCGCGGCAATGAGCGGCATTCGCTTCAGCTTCTTGCCGATCACGCCGGTTCGCACACCCTTCGCCAAGGCGAAGCCCGAGCCTCCTGTCACCGCCAACATGGGGATAAGCAAGAGGAGACCCCACGGTATGGCCGTCTTGACCGCGATGACGGTTGCCTCGGACGCAAACAGTTCGCTGAATGCCGTCGACAGCCAGAAGGTCGCGATCGTGAGGAGCGCGAGTGTGCCGGCCACCGGATGGATGAGCTTGGTCATGGCTTTTCCTCTAGGCGACGCAGATGCCCGGCACCCCGACCTTCTGGAAGAGATGCGGCATGGCGACTGCCGAGGATGGATAGGCCGAGAGTTTTGCAACGAACTCCGGATGCGTGAACGCGGCCCTGAAGTCCGCGGTCGATTCCCAGACTGCATAGTTCAGATAAGTCGGACTCTCGCCGATCGCCCGGTGTAGCTGGGTCGAGATGAAGCCCGGCTGCCGCTTCATGAAATTCGCATCCTTCTCCCAGGCCTGGAGGAAGGTCGGCTCGTCCGCGTTGTCCAGCGTGAAGACATTTCACGAGCACGAGGGGGGCGGCTTCGAGGCCGAGCTGGCGTTCGATCGGGAAGGCGGGATCAAGAGGACGCCTATGGGACATGACAGTCTCCAACAATTTGGTTATATGATGTCAATCTGGTACGATCGATCCCTATCTAATTGACATTATGATGTCAAATAAATTCTATGGTGACGAAATGGATGCAAGCAGGCGAACCCTCACTGGCGATGCCTTGACCGACCTCATTCTCGACCTGTTCAGGGTCAACAACCTGATCTTGACCTGGGGCGACAGGCTTGTGGCGCCGCTGGGGCTCACAAGCGCCCGCTGGCAGATATTGGGTGCCATCGTTGCGGCGGACCGGCCGCAGCCGGTGGCTTGGCTCGCGCGCGATCTTGGCGCCAACCGCCAGAATGTGCAGCGCATCGTCAACGACTTGGTGGCGGAAGGGGTCGTCCGGTTCGAGCCCAATCCGCATCACCGCCGCGCGCACCTTGTCGTGCTGACCGATAGGGGACAGCAGACATACGACGACGCCATCGGCTTGTACGACCCACGGGTCAACGCGCTCGCGGACGGGTTTCCCCTCGAAGACATCCGGACGGCCGGCCGCGTCATGAAGGCGCTGCGGAAGAAGTTCGAAGGCGATGAAAAAAATGCTGGAGAGCAGACCTGATCGCTATGGTTCGACGGCAGGCGGCGCGGTGTGCGGAAACGGGACCGCCCGAGCCGGCTGCGATTAGAAAGCGCTAACGGAACGGAAACGCCTTGCTGCTATGGTGCGGCGTCTGGGCAGGGGAGGCTGAGCCCCGTCGAGGAAGTTTCGGGACGAGTATATCATGGCCACTTTTCCCCACGTCGAGCGCCGTCTTTTTGCGCGAGAGTTCGTGCTGAAGGAGGCCACGATCGTCACCGGCGACGCCAGCATCAGGTGCTCCATCCGCAACCAGCACGAACATGGCGCCGAGTTGCGTGTCGGTGCGCAGGCGGAACTGCCGGACCGCTTCACGCTCATTGTCCCTGACGACGATGCCGTCTACCGCGCCGTGGTGCGCTGGCGCCGCAACGAGCGCGTCGGCGTCCAGGTCTACAGCAATTCGCTGAAGGGCTGACGTCCCAAGGGCGCAGCTCCACTATTCAGTTACACGGGCTATCCGGCTCAACGGCAATGTTCGACTTGTGGCGTCCGGTCGCTCATACGGGGTCGGCATCTGCCATTGTCTCGACTGCCGCAAGAAGGTATTGCGGCCCGCGCCTTGGTCGCCAAGCTACCGCCGCCAGAAGTCGCGGTGCGCGGAGAGAAGCTCGTCCTCGATTTCGGGGAAGGGGCCGTGAACCTCGATTTTCTTCTGCCCGGAGCCGAGCACAACGCGCGAGGACAGGCTCATCGTCGGGTTTTCGGGATGGTCGCCAGTCAGCGCGAGAAGCTTGGTCTCCTCGAAGCCGTAGACCAGTCGACCGATATTCGCCCAGTAGAGCGTTCCGGTGCACATCGCGCAGGGCTCACCGGTTGAAACCAGCGTGCAGGTCCAGAGAAACTCCGGCGAATAGGCAGCCGCCGCACGCCGCGCGAGCTCGGTTTCGGCGTGATGCACGGTGTCGATATTGGCTTGGCGCATGAGGACCGCGTCGTCGGGGCCGACCAGCACCGCGCCGAACGGATGATGGCCATGCGCGACCGCGCCGCGGGCAACGGCATCTGCCTCGAATAGGTGAGCGATCATCCGGTCGCGCGTCATGTCGCGCACTTTATGGCGCGTGAGGCGGCGTGGGAAGGGGCGGCCAAGCTATTTGGATCTTGTCGTCCGTGATCAGGTCCCAACCGGTTTGCAAACGTGCCGACGCTCGCCGACGTCGAGGAATTCGGCCGCTGTTTCGTCTTGAGGCCGCATCGCTTCACAGATAGCGGCGAACGCTGGCCTTGTAGGCGCGGTAGGGCTCGCCGAACTTGCGCTCGAGATAGGCCTCCTCGCGCAGCACCACGCCGAAATGCAGGATGAGGAAGACCGGGACGACAGCGAGCACGCCCCACCAGGTGTCGAAGATGAGCCCGATCCCGAGGAGCAGGCCCATCAGGCCGACATACAGCGGATTGCGGACGAAGCGGAAGGGGCCGCTGGTGACGATGGCGAGCGTCGGCTTCGTGGGTTCGATATTTGTGCCGGCGCGCTGCATCGTCATGCGCCCCCACGCGATGATGGCGATCGCAAGGGCCGCAAGCACGATGCCCAGCACCGTGGTCAGTGGCCGGCCGCCGATCGCGAGCGGAAAGACATGGCGCAGCGCCAGCATCAGGATCAGCGCCACCAGGAACAGCAGCGGCGGGAACACCGCTACTTCGGGATTGTCCTTCTCGTCGTTCATGGCCATTTCCGCGGGTCGACCCACACGTCAATACCGTGCCGCTACTATGCGTCCGCAAGTGCCGCGCGGCAATCGGTGATGGCGCCTGCCAGGCGCATCCCGTCCGCATCGCCGGGACGCAACCCTGTCGTCTCAGTGGCCGGCATATGCCGGCTGCGTCTTTGGCGCTGCTCGAAAAGCGCTTCGCCGGCCGCCTACTTGTCGACCGCCAGCGTCTCGTTGAGCACGGCGGCGAGATGCAAGCCGCCAAGCGCCAGCTGCTGGACGGCTTCCGGCGAGAACCTGTCGAAATAGGCCTGGTCGAGGATCACCGCATGCGGGTTGTCCGCCCTGATCGACGTGCCCCTGGGCAGCGCGCGGTAGGCGTCCTCCGCAATTGCGTGGCACGCGGCCAGCCATTTCTCCGGCGTCTGCTCGGCGGCAGGCCTCGGCGCGAGATTGGGGATGACGTCGGTCTCGAGATCGAGCGCGACCTTGCCCCAGTCATAGTATTTGAACAGGATCAGGCTCGAATCCCACACCGCGTGGAAGGTAGAGAGGTCGCGATAGGTCGAGCCGTCCGGCTTCGGCCGCGAGACGTTGAAGGTCACCGTCAGCGTGTTGCCGCCCTGGTCGCCCTGGTTGCCGTCCAGGCGCTCGACGCAGTGCAGCGGCTGCGACAGGTCGCCGACCAGATGGATGACGAAGGCGAGCGCCTGCCAGCGCTCCTCACCGCTTTTCTTCGGATCGGCGAGGATCTTTTCCTGCGCCGGCAGCGCCTTCATCAGGCAGGTGCCGAAGGTCGCGTCGTCCTTGCAGTCGCGCGCCGGGTCGTAGGCGGTGGTGCTGGCGTTCGCGTCGCCCGGCCTGGAGGCGAGCGGAATGTCGACGAAATGCCAGTTCGACGTCTCCTTGTGGTTCTCGGCGCGGTAGTCGTCAGGCCAACTCGCGACCGAGGCCAGCGAAACCGTCGCCGGCGGCTTGAGCTTGAGATGCGAACGCAGGAGCTGCTCGATCACGTCATAGGCGTTTTGGCTCAGCCTATGCTGCGCGATCTCGGCGATCACCGCATGGCCTTCCTGGCCCCAGGCCAGCGCCTGGCCGCACATCGCCATCGTCGCGAGCCAGGAAACCGCCGCCGCTTTCCAGTCCACAGTCCTGCGTCCTCGAAGTTTCGACCTCGGGAAGTACAACGCAGGCGCGTGTTAGAGACAAGCGGATTCCTTATCGAAAGGATGGTCCGGCAGTCGGTGGACTCCTCGTAAACTAGCGCCGCCGCTTCGCCTGGATGTTCCGCGCCGCCTGCTCGATCGCCGCGCGGTCGTTGCCCAGCCGGTCGAGCAACTCCTGCGCTTCTCCGCTGCTTATGCCGGTGTGCGTTGCGAGCGCCTCTGCCGTCAGAATGTCCGAACTTGAGACCTCGCGCGTTTCAGGCAGTGCGTCGTCCGCCGTCAGCGGCAGGGCCGCCTCGCGATCGATTTCCATCTCGGCTTGGTGCCAGTGCCGCTCATGGTCGCCGTGGATGCTGCCTTCGCGTTGCCAGATTTCATAGGCGCGCTGCCTGATCTTCTCGATCCGATCGTCATCCATTGCCGTGTCCTCCGTGCCTGTCACTCAACGCAGGGCAGGGCGGAACGATCCGTGGCGACGCGATGACCAGTCGCCTTGGAGGCCTTCAGGATCGCCCGTTACATCCGCGCCCTGGCTGAAGTGGGATCGTAGGGCGAATCCGCAATGACTTCGGCAGTCTTCCATTCCCCCAGGATCGCAACGTCGAGTTTCGTGCCGGGTTTGCAAAAACGCTCCGGCAACAACGCCAGCGCCACGTCATGCCCGAGCGCGTAGGCGTAGCCGCCCGACGTGATGCGCCCGACCAGCTCGCCGTCGATGTAGAGCCCCTCGGAGGCAAGCGTGCTCGCGCCGTCGGTTTCGATCTTGAGTGTGACAGAGCGGCGCTGGTTGTTCCGATCCTTATATTTCAGGACCGCGTCGCGTCCGACGAAATCGCCCTTGTCGAGGCGGATGAAACGCTCGAGCCCGCTCTCCAGCGCGTTGAGCTCCGGGTTCATGTCGCGGTACATGGCGCGATAGGATTTCTCCAGCCTGAGCGACTCCAGCGCATGCAGCCCGACCAGGCGCATGCCGTGCTTCTCGCCTTCCTTCAGAATCGCATCCAGCAATTGCCGCTGGTAGGCCATCGGATGGTACAGCTCCCAGCCGAGCTCGCCTTCGTAGTTCACACGCAGCAGCCGCACGTCGCTGGCCAACGCGACGCCGCCGGTCTTCACGCCGAACCAGGGGAACTTTTCGTTCGAAAGATCGATCTCGGTCAGCGGCTGCAGCACGTCTCGCGCGTTCGGCCCGACGACCGTGAAGCAGCCGCGATCGTTGGTGACGTTCTTCAGACTGACGCTGCCGTCCGCGGGCAGCAGTTTCGAAAGATCGTCGAAGTTCCAGCGCTCCGCGCGCGGCGTCGAGATGAGGTAGAAGCTGTCTTTCGCGAGGCGCGCCACCATGTACTCTGCCTGCACGCCGCCTCTCGCCGTGAGGTGATGCGCCAGCGTCACCTTGCCGACCGCGGGCAGGCGGTTGGCGATGATCCTGTCCAGCCATGCAGCCGCGCCTCGTCCGGACACCTCGAACTTGGTCATCGGCGTCATTTCGACCAGGCCGACGGCGTTGCGCACCGCCAGGACTTCCTCGCCGACGAACACGCCCTTGGGCGTCCAGCGCCAGCTATGCTGGTCCTTGGCCTCGACGCCCTTCGGCGCGAACCAGTTGGGCATCTCCCAGCCGTTGAGCACGCCCCACACCGCGCCGAGCTCGGTCAGCCGGTCATAGGAGGGCGCGGTCTTCTGCGGACGGGCGGCGGGCATGTCCTGCCCAGGATATTTCTGCTCGGCGTGGGTGCCCCAGGCTTCGCGCACCTTTTCGCGCGTCCAGGGCTTGTTGGCGTAGTCGCCGAAGCGGCGCGGATCGAGGTCGGATGTGTCCAGGCTGTTGCCGCCCTCGACGATCCGCTCCGACAGATAGTAGCCGATCGTGCCGCCCCACAGGATGCCGCCCGGCACGCCCTCGGCCAGCCAGACATTGGGCAGGCCCCAGGCCGGTCCCATCAGCGGAAGCTCGTCCGCCGTCATCTGGAAGGGGCCGCGCACATTGGCCTTGATGCCCACGCGTCCCAGCGCCGGGACGAGCTGCAGGGCCTGCTCCCAGTTCCACGACACTGCCTCGAAATCCTCCTCGACGAGATCGGCGCCGAACCAGGAAGGGACGCCGTCCTCGGCGAACAGCTTCAGGTTTGCGGTCCGCTCGTAAGGGCCGAACAGCAGGCCGTCGCCTTCCTCGCGTAGATAACCCTCGAACCCTTCGTCGCGCAGGATCGGCATTTCGGGCCGACCCTGCCGTTTGCGATCGATGACCTCCGGCACGGCTTCGGTGATCCAGTACTGGTGCAGGATCGGAATCGCCGGGATTTCGAGGCCGAGCAGCGCACCGGTCTGGCGCGCGTAATTGCCGGTCGCGCAGATCAGGTGCTCGCAGGTGACGTCGCCCTTGTTCGTCTGCACGAGCCACTCGCCACCGGGCGTCCGCTTGAAGCCGGTGACCTCGGTGTTCAAGTAGACCTTAGCACCCAGATCCCGCGCGCCTTTGGCCATGGCATGCGTCACATCGGCCGGCGCGATATGGCCGTCGTCCGGGTGGTAGAGCGCGCCCAGCATATGGTCGTTGTCAAGAAGCGGGCAAAGTTCCCTGACCTCGGCCGGCGTCAGCAACTCAGCTCGCATGCCCTGGACTTCGGCCACGCTCATATAGCTCTTGAATTCGTCGAGCCGGTCCCTGGAATTGGCGATGCGCAACTGGCCGCATTTGTGCCATCCGACCGGCTGCCCCGTCTCGGCCTCCAGCCCTTCATAGATCTCGATGGTCTTCCTGATCATCCGGCCGACATTGATGTTGCGGGCATAGGAGGGGATCAGGCCCGCCGCATGCCAGGTCGAGCCGGCCGTCAGCTGGGTGCGCTCCAGCAGCGCGACGTCGGTCCAGCCGCGCTTGGCCAGGCCATAGAGAATACCCGCGCCGACGCACCCGCCGCCAACGACCACCACCCGCGCATGTGTTTGCATCAGGCCACCAATTTTCGAGCGTCCGGAGAAAGACCGCTGTCGAAGCTACAGGCGCGAAAAGGCCATGTAACGACTTCAAATATTTGGGGTCATGATAAATAGGGCTTATGCATCAGTTCGCCCGGCAGTTTTCCCGACTTGGTGGGACCTCAGGCAGTCGGCTTAGCCACCGGCAGCTTTCTCTTTGACCGCTTGTGCCTGGCTTGCCAGTGCGACGGCGAGCACGATTGTGTCACCTGCGCTGATGTTCCTGGTCATGTGGCCAGCCCCCGTGGTGTCCTCGATGAGAAGCACGCTTCCGGGGGGGAATTTCCTCGTTTCGCCACTGGTGGCGGTAATCTGATACTCCCCTAGCACTGTTACGAAGGCCATACGACGCGGGGCTGTGTGAGGGACGTCGCCTTTCCAGGTCGGCACCGCACCCATCCAGAAAGCCTCCGAGGCGGGCGACAGCTTCGCGGCGTAAAGCGGTTCGGCCGGTGGCGCGGCAAAGCCAAGCTCGAGCTCTGTCTCCACATCAACGAAGCGTGATCCTCCGTCTGAATCTGCAAAGATTCTTGAGTAGCGCATGCGCATGATAGCGGTTCCTCACATGTCGATCTGCGGCGTCTGCCTCGCGCCGGTTCAGGCGTTCCCGCCCTGACCTTGGATGGCCGCAACCGGCAGTGTGGTTCGGTTGGCGATTTAGTCAAGAAGTCGCTAATATATAGCTCGAAGGCGTGCCGGATTTGCAGCAGGGGTGGTAGAGGTTCGCAACGACTGCCGTTTCACTGCGCTTGCCCGTCCTGCGCGGTCTCGTCCTTGAAGTCGACCTTCGTACCCGGCTTGACCATGGCAGCGAGGTCTTCGGCGTCCCAGTTGGTCAGCCGGATGCAGCCATGCGAGAAGGTCGTGCCGATCTTGCCGGGCTCGGGCGCGCCGTGGATGCCGTAGCTTTCGATGGAGAGATCGATCCACACCGAGCCCACCGGATTGTTCGGCCCCTTGGCGATGGTGAAGGGCCGCTTGCTCCTGACCCCTTTGAAGGCGAATTTCGGATTGTAGCGATAGGTCGGGTTGTGCACCACGCGCCGGACCTCCGCCGTGCCGCTCGGCGCCGGCTTTTCCTCGCTGCCGATCGAGGCGGGGTAGACCGCGAGCGGCCTGCCCGACGGATCGAGCACCCGCACTTGGCGAGACGCCTTGTCGACCTCGACGCTCGCGACGGCCGCTGGAGGATCGCCGCGGCCGACATCGGGCACGACCAGGGTCGTGTCGGCTTTCCTGAAACCGTTGCCGGGATTGAGCATCCGCAGCACTTGTTCGCTGACATGGAAGCGCTCCGCCAGTCTTTCCCGCGCGTTGCGGTAGCCGAGCCGCCTGAGGTGTGCCATCCTCTCCATCCGGGTGGGGATACGCTTGGTGAAAGGCCCGCGCACGTCCTTGGGCCTGACCTCGTAGTTGATCAGCACCGGGCCGGCGAACGTCGCCGCGAGCTTGTCCCAGGTCTCGCGCGTGAGCTTGCCGTCCGAGGGCAATCCGCTCGCCGCCTGGAAGGCCGCGACGGCCTTGGCAAAATTGTCCGAAAGGCGGCCGTCGATCAGGCCGGGGGAGAAGCGGGCGCGATCCAGAAGGATCTGCGCCTTGAGCAGCATCGGATCGACGCCCTTCGGTTCGCCTTCGCTGAATTGCGCTTGGTTGACAGCGTCGAGGTCCAGCTTTGTTGCCTGCGTCCCGCCGCATGCAAACGCGAGCGCCACCGCGACGACAAGAAGGAGCCTGATCATCGTGCTGCTCCTCGACAGGAACCTGTCTTTATGACGCGGCACGGCCGATCTGGTTCCTGTCGCGGAAGCGCTTGAAGATCATCCCGGATGTGCAATTTTGGCCATAGGCGTTTGAATTTAAAGCTGGAACCAGTTCCCAAGAACGCGAACTGCTGGCATAATCGTCCCAGGGCCTATGCATTTTCTGATTCCATGGCCCCCCGTCCTGGGTAACCGGCGGCCCCCAACGCCCCCCGCCCACGCCGTCGGTTGCCCCATTGCCGCAGGAAGTGCAGGCTGGCTGCCATGTTTCGAAGGCAGCAAGGCGCTGTGCAGACGGTCGCTGAACTCAGCCCGGCCCGATCTCCGAAAACAACCAATCCCGAAAAGCCTTCACCTTGCGCTGGCGGATCGCCTCTGGTGGGTAGACGAGGTAGAAGCTGGAGACGGCTTTCAACGCGTGGTCGAAAGGCCGAACCAGCCTGCCGGTGGCGAGGTCGGCCGAAACCAGCATGGTGCGGCCAAGCACCACGCCTTCGCCCTGCACGGCCGATTCCACCGCGAAGGTGGCGGAATCGAAGGTGAGCCCGCTGTTCGGGTCGACGCCCTCGACGCCGGCGCTGGCAAGCCAAGCCGCCCAGTCGATCCGATAGCCGTCGCGGATCAGCGTGTGATGTTTGAGGTCCTCAGGCTTCTTGAGCGGATGCGGTCCCTCCAGGAGCCTGGGGCTGCAGACGGGAAAAACCTCCTCGCCGGTGAGGAATTCCGACGTCAGCCCCGGATAATCGCCGCTGCCGTAACGGATGGCGACATCGATGCCGTCGCCGCGAAAATTGGTGAGCTTGCCGGTGGTCGAGACGCGTACGTCGATGTCGGCATGCGCCCGATGGAATCGGTAGAGCCGGGGCACCAGCCATTTTCCGGCAAAGCCGTCCGACGTGCTGACATTCAAGGTCGAGCCAGAGAGGCGGGAGGTCGCCGTGTGGGTGGCGACCGAGAGCTGGTCGAGCGCCTCGCGCACCGCCCGCGCATAGGGCTCGCCGACAGGGGTGAGGCGCACCGAGCGCGTCGCGCGCTCGAAGAGCTGCACGCCGAGCTGGTCCTCGAGATGTTTTACCGCGCGGCTGACGGCGCCATGCGTGACGTTGAGCTCGTCTGCCGCCCTGGAGAAATTCAGGTGGCGCGCGGCGGCCTCGAAGGCCGGCAATGCATTCAACGGCGGCAGCTTGCGGGTCACGGCGAGAAAGTCATTTGTGAGTGACGGTAACAAATACTTGCTAAATTTTGGTTTGTCTGTCGAGCTTTTGCCAGCCAAAAATCCTCACAGGATTTGTGATCAAAAATCACGAGGCAAACGTGGCTACCGTTCATCCCTTCCTCTGGTTCAACCTCGATGCCGAAGAGGCGCGCGACTTCTATCTGTCGGTGTTCAGGAACGGCCGGGCGCTGGGCGCGATCGAATTCACCGACTTCGTCGGCGGCACCAACGGGACGGTGCCGCACGCGATCTTCGACTTCGAGCTCGAAGGGCAGCGCTTCACCGCGCTCAACGCCGGCGGGGTGCCGCCCTTCAATGAAAGGATCTCGCTCTACGTCGAGACCAGCGACCAGGCCGAGACCGACTACTACTGGAATGCGCTGACTGCAGGCGGCGGCTCGGAAAAACCCTGCGGCTGGCTCAAGGACAAATTCGGCGTCTATTGGCAGGTCATCCCGGAGCCGGCGCTGCGCCTGATGAACGATCCGGACCGTGAGAAGGCCGACCGGGCGCGGCAGGCGATGTACAAGATGAGCAAGATCATCCTCGCCGATATCGAAGCGGCCCACGCCGGCCGCGCATAATTTTCAACCCCATAGCTGGAAGACGGAGGACCCCATGACCACGCTCAGGGACAAGAAAATCATCGTCGTCGGAGGCAGCTCCGGCATCGGTTTCGGCGTGGCGGTGGCAGCGCTCGAAGGTGGCGCTAAGGTGGTGATCGCCGGCCGTTCGGCGGACAAGCTGAAGGCCGCCGTAGCGAAACTCGCCGGGGCAGGGCGCGTGATGGGCGTTGCGGCCGACATGGCCAACGAGGGGGACGTCGCCCACCTGTTCGACGAAGCCGGCGCCTTCGATCATCTGGTGGCGACGGCCGGCACGCCGCCGCCCAACTATCCGATCGGCGAGGCCGACATGGATTTCGTGCGCCAGTTCGTCGACGGCAAGCTGGTCGGCGCCGTGATGCTGGCCAAGCACGCCGTGCGCACGCTGAGGAAAGGCGGCTCCATGACCTTCACCTCCGGTATAAACAAGGACCGACCGCCGGTTCCCGGCGGCTCGGTCGTCTCGGCGATCGCCGGCTCCTTCACCTATTTCGCCCGCGCGCTGGCGCTCGAGCTTGCGCCGACCCGCGTCAACATCGTTTCGCCCGGCTGGGTCGATACCGAGATGTGGGACGAGATCGTCGGCGAGGCCAAGGCAGGCTATTTCGACCAGATGGGCGCCCGCATCCCGGCGGGAAAGATCGCGACACCTGCCGATGTTGCGCCCGCCTATCTCTATCTGATGCAGAACGCATTCATGACCGGCGAGACGATCCACATCGATGGCGGGCAGCGGCTGGTCTGAGCGGGCAAGGCAGAAGGCTGGTTCGAAGTCCGGTTTCGACCCAAGCGCCCTTTGTTTTGGCCGGGAGCTAACCAGTCCTCACGCTGTTTGCCTTCCGTAGATGCAGCCGACGCGTAGCCGGACGTCTGTCTACGGAGCTTCGCCGATCTTCAGCCTGTGATGCCGGCGCCCTGCATATCGGCCCAGATGCCGCCCGCCCGCCGCCGATGCAGACCGCGGTGGCCTTGTTGGGCATTCACGGACTAATGGCTTTTCTAGCAGAACGCTAATATACATGATGCTCGAGCGTGCAGCGCCTCCGCATATTCGAGGAATGCCATGCGAAGGTTCATCCTCACAGCTATGTGCCTTGCCGCCGCGACAGGCGCCAATGCTCATGATTGGTACGAAAACAAGGTCGATCCGGTAACGAAATTCAAGTGTTGCGGCGGTTTTGATTGCCGTCCCATACCGCAGTCGTCGGTGCAGTCCCGGGTCGACGGCGGCTACGTTTATTTGCCCGATGATTTCAACATCCCGCGAGACCGGGTGCAGGAATCGCCGGACGACCAATACCATATCTGCGAGAACAACTACGTCATAACCAATCAGCCCTATTTGCGCTGTTTCTTCGCACCACGGGTGAAGGTCTCTCTACTGCCCTCGCGTTGAGGACGCGACCGGGGCAGGCGCGCCGGCAGCCGATCGGCACACCCAGGCAGTCGCGCCGCCGGTCCTTCGAATTTCGCCGACCTCACCTCATCGACATCAGATCGGTCCAGAGGCTGGCTCCTACGACGAACTTTCGCTGATCGGACTCTGAGCAGCCGATATCTTTCAACTGGTCGGGCGTCAGGTCTGCTAACGCCCTGCGCCCTGCGATCGTGCGCCGCCAGGCCGTGCAGGCAGCGACTGCTGTCGCCATGCTGTTCGACGCTGCCCCAAGCAGCCGGTATTTCGATGCGCGGGTCTCCGCGTGAGTGTCCGTGTGTGCCATTTTGCTCTCCCGTTCCAGATTACGGTGGCAGCTTGTCACACACGCGATTTGCGGCTGTTCAGCCAGGCGTGAACCATTGGGGGCAGTCCGGCGGGCCGCCGTTAAATCCGCGTTAAATCGACCGGCGAAGATGCTATTCTGCCGGCGCGTTCGAAATTCGGAGGGGCGTCGTGCGCATCCGGTTGCTTGGCGGTCTCGAAGTGACTTCGGCAGAGGGGCAGCCCGTCCGCTTCGCAACGCGCAAGTCGGCGCTTCTTTTTGCCGCCCTGGTCCTGGCGGGTCGCCGCGGCCACCATCGCGAACGGCTTTGCGAAGGGTTTTGGCCGGGACGGGGCGATGCGCAATCGCGAAACAGCCTGCGCCAGGCGCTGGCCGACATCAGGCGATGGTTTCCCGCCGCCGCCAATGCGGCCATTTCCATCGACGGAGATCAGGAAACGGTGGCTCTGACCGCCGGCCCGGACGAAGCCGATATCTGGCTCTTCGAGCGCCAGCTCGCCGAAAGCGGGACGGCGGACCTCGCCTGCGCCGCCGACCTCTACCGTGGCGATGTGCTTGCGGGCGAAGCCATTCCCGACGGCCTGGATGAATGGTTCAGCCCATATCAGGTGAGATACCGGCAGAAGGCGCAGCAGCTGGCGGAGCGCCTGAGCCTTGCGCCGCCCGAAGCCGGATCCGCGGATGAAGCAGCTTGCGAACGGCTGGCGGAAAGGCTGCTTGCCTCGGATCCGACCGCGGAGCCTGCGCACCGGGCATTGATGCGCATCCATGCAGCGAGGGGCCACGAAAACGCGGCCTTGCGTCAGTTCGAGACCTGCCGCGCGGCGCTGAAGAAGTATCTGGGCGTGGAGCCCGAGGCGCAGACGCAGTCACTGGCGGCGTCGCTGCAAACGCGGAGCGGAAATCGCCCGACCACGTCGACGCACGACACCGCCCAGCCGGTCCAGCCTGTCGCCACGCCCGCGAGACCGCAAGACCAGCCATCGGTGGCGGTGATGCCTTTCGACAATCTCGGCGGGGCGGAGGACGAGTATTTCGCCGACGGCGTTGTCGAGGAGATCACCGCCGCGCTTTCGCGCATCCGGGATTTCTTCGTCATCGCACGCCAGTCCGCCTTCACCTATAAGGGACGCTTCGCCGACGTGCGCGAGGTCGGCCGGGAACTCGGCGTGAATTACGTGGTCGAAGGCACGGTTCGGCGGGGCGGCGACCGGCTGCGCATTTCCGTGCAGCTCGTCGATGCCGACACTCGGACACAATTGTGGTCCGAGCGCTACGAGGGCGCGACCGAGGACGTTTTCGAGTTCCAGGACAGGATCGCGGCGCAGGTGGCCGGCGCCATGCATCCGGCCATCCGCGGCGCCGAGATCGAGCTTGCCAGGCGCAAGCCGCCGACCAGCCTGCGGGCCTATGATTTCGTCATGCGCGCCTATCCGAACATTTGGGGCCGCCGCAAGGACACCAACGACCAGGCAATAGAGCTGCTCAAGAGAGCGATTGCCATCGATCCGGCCTATGGTCGCGCGCATGCGCTTCTGGCGTGGTGCTGCGCCTCGAACGCCGCGTATCTGTGGGCCGAGCAGCCGGAAAGGGAGCTGGAAAGGGCGCGCGCGGCGGTCGAAGCCGCGGGCTCGATCGGCGACGATCCGACCGCTTTGGCCGCCGCCGGATCGGCATTGAGCATGTGCGGCGAGCAGGAGCGCGCCACCACCTTCATCGAAAGAGCGCTCGCGCTCGATCCGAACAATGCTTGGGCATGGGCACGCCATGGCTGGATCGCTATCTACAAGGACGAAGCCGTCCGCGCGCCGGTTCCAGCGGGCGATGACGCTGAGCCCGATGGATCCGTTCGCATTCAACATGAGACTGGGAATGGCCACAGCCCTGGCCAAGACAGGTTCCCTTTCCCAGGCCGTCGCCATCGCCCGCGAGGTGATCGCCGCCCATCCCGACATCATCATGTCCTATCGATACCTCGCGGCCTGGTCGGCGATGAACGGCGACCAGGAGACCGCCCGCTGGGCCGCGCAAAAGCTGCTCACCGCCCAACCGGGCTTCACGATCGAGCGATACCGGTCGCTGCCTATCTTTCGGAACACGCCGGAATGGGCGGACAAGGTGGTCGAAGCCTTGATTCAGGCGGGATTGCCCGAACGCTGATCGCTTAAGATGCGATCGTCTCCGTTAACCATCGATTAACTATCCGATCGCCTTTAATTCGATCTTGGAGGATACTGATTTTGGAGCGAAACGGTGGTTCGCTCCGGGAGCCTGAACAGGAAAAGAGTCGTCGCACCGGCGCACTTGAGATGTTCGCCTGTAGGCGGCCGACCAAAAAAGCGACGGGACACCGTCGTCTCACGGGGAGGCGCAAGCATCGAAGTCGATGAGGAGCGCCAAAATGAAGATCGAAGAAGCAGTTACAGCGGTGACAGCCGAAGCGAGCGCACTTATGTCTTGCCTTGGCCAGCCCGTTGTCGCCTACCACGTCACCGAAATAATGAGGGAGACGGACGTGGAGCACGCTCGCGAGATGCAGCTCGCCTTGATGCGGCGAAGCGTCGAGGCTCTTGTCGATGATGGCTTGGAGGACGTCGCTGCCGAACATTTTGCATCGAAGTTCGATGGTCGCATCGGCTTGACCTGGAGACTTCTGCACTCGTCAGACGGCGCGCCGCACTGATCTCGACCGGTCCAGCGTCGGACGCTACCTCGACCGCCGTGACGCGCGCCCGATTTCAGGCGCGCGCCGGCAGCTTCGGTCGATTTGGCAGCTTCCTTCTACCAATCGAAGCAGCGGGGCAGGGTCGGGACGATCCGTTCGGCCGAACCTGCGGGCAGCCTCAACTCCGACGGCGAAGAGCCCGCCGGGGGCCTGCTCGCCCATCTCTACCCGGTGCCCCGTAAGCTGCTGAAATCCTTAACGTGATTTTCATTCCACTCGCTTAGCCATTTGGCATGAAATATTCCAAGCAGGCTGGTCCAGATTCCGTGCCCCAGGGGCAAAGCGAATCCGTGGAAGCGGGAATCCTGCGGGATCAGCTCGCCGATCTCAGGGTGGGGCTCTTCGTTTCGATGCCCGTCGGTACGGTCCTCTCGGCCCTGGTCCTGGCGGTGCAGATGCTTTCGGGTGGCGGCCTTGCGGCGGTGCTGTGGTTTGCGGCGGTCAGCCTGATAAACGGCGCTCGCATAGGACTTGCGCTTGCCCAATCGGATGTCCCCGATGGTGGGCCCGATGGCGGGTTGAAGCCGGTCGGTGCCCGACTTTCTCTCTACGGGATGCTGGCTCTGGCGTCGGGTATCGCATGGTCTTTTCTGGCCGTGCTGACGAACGGATACACCACTCCACAGGCGCCGCTCTATTTGGTCGTTCTTGCGGGTCTGTCGGCCGGTTCAGTCACCTACGGAGCATCATACGCGCCGGCTTCGATCAACTTCATGACGCTGCCGCTTCTGGTCACCGCCGGATGCGTGCTGGCGAAGGGCGATATCGAAAGCTACGTCCTCGGTTTCACGGTCCTGCTCTTTCTCGCGGGAATGATCAGGGGCTCGCTTCTCGGACAGGCGCGCTTCCGGGAGACGAGCCGCCTCAAATACGAGGCGAGGGAGTTCGCCGCCCGGATGGAACGGAACTCCAGGCGGGATCCGCTGACGGAATTGCTCAACAGGTATGGGCTCGAGCAGGCTATCGGCCAGCTCGGGCTTTCCGACGGTCCGTTCGTGGCCATGCTGATCGACTTGGACGGCTTCAAATCCGTCAACGACACCTATGGTCACAATGTCGGGGACGACCTGCTGGTCAGGGTCGCGCGCAGGATAGAGAAGCACGCGCCGACAGGGGCAACGATCGCGCGCATCGGCGGCGACGAGTTCGTGCTGCTTTTTCCCGCCGACCGGTCTCCGCATTCGACCGACGGGCTTGCATCCTCGATCATCGCGGCCATCGCCAATCCGGATCCGGCGTTGAATTCGGTGCGCGTCGGCGCGTCGATCGGTATCTATGTGTCGGACAAACCGCGATTGACGGAGATGCTGCTGCGGGCGGATTTCGCGCTTTACGCGGCCAAGCGCAGCGGCAGGAACGAATACTGTCTCTTCGATGCCGAACTCGACCATGGGCTCGAACGCAAGCACTGCATCGAGCGCGATCTGCGCGGGGCGATCGAAGCAGGCGCTCTCTGCTCATGGTTCCAGCCCATCGTGCGGCTGGATACCCATGCGGTCGTCGGCTTCGAAGCGCTGCTGCGGTGGCAGCACCCGGTCCATGGGGCCATTCCCCCGCCCGAGATCGTCACCGCGGCGCGTGAAACCGGTCTGCTTTCCCTGCTGACGGAGACGGTATTCCTCAATTGCTGCTCCATGGTCGAGGAGCTGGTGAGAAATGGGCGTCAGGATCTTCGGGTCGCGATGAATCTGTCGCCGCGCGAGCTCGAGGCAGGCAATGTCGATGACATGATATTGGACAGCCTGAAGACGAAGAATGTCCCCGCGGCCATGCTCGAGATAGAGATCACGGAAGAAGCGCCTGTGGATCGCGACAGGGTTGATGAAAAGCTGGAGCGCCTGGCGGATGCGGGCATATCGATCGTGCTGGATGATTTCGGCACCGGCTTCTCGACCCTGGTTTCGCTGAAAGACAGCCGCATCCATAAGATCAAGATCGACAAGAACTTCGTTCGCGATCTCGCCAGGTCCGTGGACGATCAGGCCCTCGTCAAAGCGGTCATCGATCTCGGGCGAACGCTGGGAATAGAGGTGATGGCGGAGGGAGTGGAAACCGACGCCGATCGCCTGATCCTGCGGTCGCTCGATTGCATGATTGCGCAGGGCTTTCTCTTCTCGGCGGCGCTTCCGATGCGGGATGCGCTTGCCTTCGAACCAAGGCATTTCGACAACTCGGCCGAAGCCAAAGCCGCCTTTGATTCCGCGGCGCGCCCATTGCGCCGTACCGGCAGCGCTGCCTGAGCGTGAATGTCGCCAAGGTGCGCGGTGGTTTTGGGTGAATGACATGCGTCAAACAAGGGCTTAAGGAGCCTCGCCTGAATTCGTCGCGCCGCGCCCCAAGGGCGAGCGTCTGCATCAGCTCAAAGGCCGTCGTTCCAACCGCGGCAAGCCTCGGCCCCTGTGCCGCAGCGCCTCGACGATCCATCGCCGGCTAAAGCTCCCGCCGGCTTGGACGTCAGGCCGGCAGGCCTAGCTGCTTTCGCAGGCTCTTGTCGAATGCGGATGCCGGGACGAAACGGCGCAGGACACTGACCTGGCGCGCCATTTTTCCGGCCGCATAGCGCCTCTTCGGAGCGGGATCGGTCGCAGCCGCCAAAACGGCCTTGGCTACCACTTCGGGCGCATCGCCTTTTTCCATCGCCTTCCGCACGGCTATAGTCATGCCGGCGCGCGCGGCGTCATAGATCTCAAGCAAGTGGTCCGGCCTGGCGAGATTGTCTTCGAACGACGTACGGGTATAGGCAGGCTCGACCAACGCGACGCGAATTCCGAACGGTCGCAGTTCGTGATCGAGCGATTCGGAATAGCCTTCAACGGCATGTTTGGTCGCCGAATAAAGCGCGAAATAGGGAGCCGGGATGAATCCCTGCACCGAGCTCAAGTTGACGATCCTGCCCTTGCCTTGGCGGCGCATCGTCGGCAGCACCGCATTGGTCATTCGGATGACGCCGAAGACATTCACGTCGAACAGAGCTTGAGCCTGTGCGGTCGAGGATTCCTCCGCGCCGCCGAACAGGCCCATTCCGGCATTGTTGACAAGCAGGTCGATGCGCCCCGCATCGGCCAGCACGTCGTCGACCATTTTCGCCACGGACGCGTCGTCGGTCAGGTCGCAGGTCAGCATGGTGAGGCCGTCGGATTTCTTGGAGACCGCGCGACGGCTGGTTCCGAACACGCGAAAGCCCGCATTCTGCAGGGTCTTGGCCGTTGCATGCCCGATGCCGGAGGATGCCCCTGTGACGATGGTGACGCCAGGACTGGTCTTGTTCATGGAGGTCACTTTCTTTGCGTTGGGTTGAATTGGAGAAACAGGAAAGGTCCGAGCGAAAGCGTCAGCCGGGAGCGGCTCGATCGTTCACGCCGTGTCCGTCCCAGCGGCGAAACAGCGCGCTGGCGTTGACGCCGCCGAAGCCGAAGCCGTTGGCGATCGCGTAGTCCATCTCCATCGGCCGGGCCCGGTTCGCCACGAAGTCGATCCCGTCACCTGCCGGATCGAGGGCGCTCAGATTGAGGGTGGGCGGCGCCACCTGGTCCCTGAGCGCCAGGATCGTGAAGATCGCGCCAAGCCCGCCGGCGGCGCCGAGCAGGTGTCCGGTCGCCGACTTGGTTCCGCTGACGGCGATCGAGAAATCCGTGCCGAAGACCCTTTTGATCGCTTCGATTTCGCCCAGGTCGCCCACGGGCGTGGAGGTTGCATGCGCGTTGAGATGCCGGATTTCGCGCGGTGAGATGCCGGCCTGGGCAATGGCGATCTCCATGGCACGGCGCGCGCCGTCGCCGTCCTCGGGACCGGACGTGACGTGATGCGCATCCGCCGTCGTGCCGTAGCCGACGACTTCGGCGAGCGGTTCGGCGCCGCGCGCAAGCGCATGGTTCAATTCCTCGATGACCAGGACGCCGGCGCCTTCGCCCATGACGAAGCCGTCCCGCGAGACGTCGAACGGACGGGAGGCTTGGTCGGGACGGTGATTGAAGGAGGTCGAAAGCGAGCGTGCCGCTGCAAAGCCGCCCAGGCTGACGACATTCATGCAAGCTTCAGTGCCGCCGCACACGGCGATGTCGGCTTCATCGGCGCGGATAATGCGGGCCGCATCGCCGATCGCCTGGATGCCGGCGGCGCACGCCGTCACCGGTGCGCCGATGTGACCTTTGAAGCCATAGCGGATCGAGATGTGGCCAGCCGCGAGATTCACCAGGAAAGACGGCACGGTAAACGGCGAAAGACGCCGAACGCCGCGCTGGTCGACTGTCCGCACCGCCTCGGTGATAGCAGGGAAGCCTCCGATACCGGAAGCGATGATCGTCGCGGTGCGGAGCCGCTCCTTTTCCGAGGCCGGCTTCCATCTCGCCTGAGCAAGCGCCTCTTCCGCCGCAGCCAGCGCCAAGAGAATGAAGCGGTCGATCTTGCGCTGATCCTTCGGAGCCAGGAAGGCATTCGCATCGAGGCCGGCTTCGGGGTCTTCCTCCAGGGATGGAACCACGCCGCCGATCTTGGCGGGCAAATCTCCCACCATTTCGTCGGGTAGCCTGCGGATGCCCGAGCGGCCCGCCAGGAGGCGCGACCACGATGTTTCGACATTCGCGGCCAGGGGCGTTATCGCGCCCATGCCCGTGACGACTATCCGTCGCATCTATGCTCCTATCAATCTGAGACGCCCAGACCGGCGCCGGTCAAGCGGCGACGGTGTCGCGAACCTGTTCGGTCGCCGCATCCAGAAAGGCCTGAGCGAGGTCGGGGTCGTTGACGACGCGCGACAACATCAGCCCACCGACCATCGTCGAGAGAACGGCCATGGCTTTGCCATTGGGCTTCTCGCCGTCGGTCTCGCCAATCAAACGGCCGATGATTTCGAGATACCCCTTAATGCCGGTTTCGAACGACGCCTTCACGTCGCTGCCCTGCCTGGCGGCATCCGAGCCGAGCGCTACAACCGGGCACCCGTCCATCCTTTCTCCGCGATGGTCCATACTGAGGTAGAACTCGATCACCGCCCCGAACGGATCGCTTGGGTTTGCTGCCGTCGCCGCCGCCCATCGGTGGGCCGCGCTCTCCATCGCCCGCTTGGACGCCTGTGCAGCCAGGTCCTCCTTCGACGCGAACTGCTTGTAGAAGGCGCCTTGGGTCAGCCCGGCGCCCTTCATCAGATCCTTGAGGCCGATGCCGTCGAAACCGTGCTCCCGAAAAAGCCGGCTGGCCACGTCGATCACGGTTTGCCGGTTCTGCTCAGCCTGAATGCGGCTCACGCGCATCATCGATCTCCTTATTTAGATTGCGTACTAAATCTATATCTCAATTAGAAACCGAACGCAATCTATCAAGGGGGATGCGAAATGGGCGGCTTGCCGTGTGATCGGTGCGGCGGCTTGCCGCGGACTGAATGTCTCTCTTTTTTAGATTGCATTCGACATCTATATGGTATAGAGTTCGATCACAATCTATCAAAGAGGAGACACGAAGATGATCCGCAGGACACTGAGCGCATCGCTTCTGGCCGCGCTGTTCATGGCGACGCCCGCCCTTGCCGAGGAAGCCACCATCGGACGCCCCATCGAAGCCGGCAGCCTGCACAACGGACGCCTCGACATGGTGGTCTATTACGTTCCAACCGACGGCGGTCTCCTGGAGGTTACCGCCACCTTCGCGCCGAAGGGGGAAGGCGATCCGCAGCGGGTCGTCATGGGCCTTGCCGACCGCGACTCCGTGGCCTTCTCCATGCCGGGCTACCGGGGCTCGCTCTACGCGTTCTCGAGGTCCGGCGAGAAGGTGACGGTCTCGACCGAGGCCGACAAGCATCCGCGCTCCAACGCGCTGCCGGACTGACACGCCGCGCGGATCGCAGCCTGCTGCTGACCTCAAGCTGCCGCTGGCCGAGGCGGCCGAAGGCTACCGCGCCATGGACGAGCGCCGCGCCATCAAGGTCATGCTTGAGGTCTAGGAGACATGCGCTCGCAGCGTTTCGCTTTTGGCCATCGAGCTCTTGCTCCGCCGCAGGGTGCGAGCGACAAGTCCGGGAACAAAGCGCGCCGCCACTGGTTGAGACCGGTCGGCAATCGAGCCGGCTAGGCGGCCGTGCCTTGCGAGTCCATCCGCAAGCCGACCGCCTTGAGCGAGGGGCGGACGGAAAGGTCACGGCATGCCAGGAGCGGCGAAACTTGCGGAACTTGTCGAGCAGCTGGAACCGCTCACTTTCCGCTTCCAGGATGACGGCCTTGTGCCCAACCATCCGCGCTGGCCGATGCTCGTCTATCCTGGCGCCGTGACGCTGCCGGACGGCGTAGATCCGGCGTCCGTCTTCGAGGATCTCTTCAGCACGAATGGCTGGGGCGACGGCTGGCGCAACGGCATCTTCGCTTATGTCCATTACCATTCGCGCATCCACGAAGTGCTGGGCGTCGCGCGCGGCACGGCCGAGGTGCGCTTCGGCGGCAACAAGGGCAAGGTGCTTGACGTCAAGGCTGGCGACGTGGCGATCCTGCCGGCCGGCACTGGCCACCAGCGCCTGTCCTCGTCAGCCGATCTGCTGGTCGTGGGGGCCTATCCGCCCTTCGGCACATACGATCTGTGCACGCGTGCCGAACAGCACGAAGAGGCGCTGCGCACCATCCCCAGGGTAGGTCGCCCGGAAAAGGACCCGGTCTATGGCGGCGAAGGGCCGCTGCTTGCCGCTTGGACGAAAAGGTGACGGGAGTGGCACGGATTGTCGCCATCGAGCATCTGACGCTCGACGGTGTGTACCAGGCGCCCGCGCGCGCCGATGAAGACATCCGAAACGGCTTCGAACATGGCGGCTGGGGCAACCCGGGCAGCGACCCGAAGATGCAGGAGGTCATCGGCAGCTACATGGTCGGCGGATGGTCGCTGCTCGCCGGCCGGATGACCTATGAGGACCTCTACGAAGGCTGGGCTGTGCGCCGGCCTGCCAGTCCGATGACCAGGGCGCTCACCGATGCGCGCAAATTCGTCGTTTCGCGTGACACGGGCTATGCGCTTGCCTGGGAGAATTCCACGCTGCTCGCCGGCGAGGTGCAGGTGCGCGAGCTCAAGCAAAATCATGACAGGACGCTCGTCATGTTCGGCAGCGGTAATCTGCTGCGCACGCTGATGCGGCGTGGACTTGTCGACGAATTGACGCTGATGATCCACCCGCTGGTTCTGGGCGAAGGCCTGCGCCTATTCGAGACGGGGCAGCCTCCTTCAAGGCTGAAACTGTCGAGCCACGTCGCTACCGAAACCGGCGTGGCGATCCTCACCTATTCATTTGGCATGGAAGCGGCAAGGGAATGGCGGCCGGAGTAAAAATCAGGGGCGCTACGGATAGTGCGCCTTCTTTGGCGCGTAGATTGCCGGATCGAAATCCAGTTCCTTCGGCAGTGGCTGGCTTGAGCACTGCAGATGCATCTGGCGGGCGAGAAGCCGTCGCTGCTGCTGCTCGTGCTCCTTAACCGCCGCTACCATCCCCATGCTGTACGGGCCGAGCAGGACGCCGAAGCCCCAGCCGGGGTGCTCCTTTTCGCGGGCGGCGTAGTCCGAAGCCGCCATGCGGGCTTGTTGGCATTCCGGCGAGGCCCATTTCGGGTCCTGCTGCGAAAGCTTCGCTCCATAGTCGACCGGAGAGGTCACACATCCCGCCAACGCCGCGGCGAATGCGACGACCATTGCGAATCTCATTCTCAAGCCTCTCCTAAAGTCTGCCGGAGAAAACACAGAACTCCTCTTCCGACAAGCAGACGGCTGCGATGAGGAAGAACCGGGCAGTCCGAATATCGGCCAGCGAGCCATGCACGCGCATTTCGACGGCTTGGATGAACACGGCCGATAATTGTCGCGATCAAGTGGGTGTCTCGATCAAGTGGGGCTTATAGGACGGTTGCGGTTGCCTGGATTGCGGCGTGTGGCGGCCCTCTTCGCGGCTGCAAGGATGAGCCTTCCTAGCGCAATCCCTATGAGGCCGGCCGCTGCTTTGAGAAGTGCGTCTTGCAGTCGAGCATGCCGGCCTGGATCGATCGCCTGGAGCAGTTCCAACACGCCGGCCACGGCGCAGACAAACAGCATTGCTTGCATCAGGCGCGCGCGGAATCCGAAGGCCAGGGCAAGGCCGAACAGGGCATAGGCCAGGGCGCGTTCCACATTCGCGTCACTCAGATGCGGCCGCATTTGGATAGGTGAGAGCGTGGCGAACGTGATGGCCGCAAGCAGTACGAGCGCGGCGAGACGGGAGATCGAGGTCATCCCCGCTCATACAAGCGGTGAGCCGGCATAACAATATCTGCGCCAAGGAGGGGCAGCGCGTGACGCATTGGATCGCGACGCGGAGCCTGCAAATCCCCTGTGCTGTTGCGGCTGAGCTACAGCGCTTGTCCCCCGATAGGCGTAATCTTCATGGTGTGGGAACGCTGGATCATCCATTGGCGGGCCATCCAGCCGACGCCTGATAAAGGCGTCTGTTTCTTGGGGTAGGGGGCGATTGCCCGCCGGCTTCGGCTGGCGGGCTTTTCATTCCAAAATGCCCCCCGGGCTCGGGCCGTCCACTGCGAGCCTAAAGCATGTCTCCCGAAAGTGGGAACCGGTTTCGGGACGAAGACATGCGTAGACTCAAAACCTAAAGCGCATGGAGCGAATCTGAAAGATCGCGACGCGCTTTAGAACGCATTTTGGCGCGCCATTCCTTCAAGCCACTCACCCGAGCAGATTGCGCGCCGTACGCATGAAGATTTTCGAGCCGATCGGGATCAGGTCGTCCGGAAAGTCGTAGTCCGGATTATGCAGCGCCGGGTAGCGTTCGCCGGCGCCGAGGAAGAACATCGCCGATTTGGCATTGTGGCCGAAGATGCCGAAATCCTCCGAGGCGCGCATAGGCAGGGATTCCTCGCCGCGCGAAACACCTTCCTCATCCAGAGCGCGGTTGAGATGCTCCACCGCATCCGGCGCGTTGACGCTGGCGACGAAGATTTCGTGATAGTCGAAGCGCACGGCAAGGCGATGCTCGGCCGCGATCTTCGTGGCCAGCGCCTCGGCGGCGGCGACCAGTTCCGCCATGCGCTCGTCGTGCCTTGTGCGCAGCGTCGCCCACACCTCGGCATATCCGGGCGCGATGCCGAACACGGCTTCACCCATCGAGGCATGGGTGACGGTCACCATGCCGAAATCGTCATCGGCGAAGGTGCCGCGCCCGAGCGCCGGCAACTGCGGCATCAACTGGCTCACCGCCAGCATCGGCGAGGTGCCGGTCTCGGGCATGGAGGAATGCGCGGTCTTGCCTTCGAGCATGATGCGCATGCCGCGCGAGGCGCAGTTCACCACGCCGGTTTTGAGGCGCACTTCGCCGAACGGTACGCCCGGCAGATTGTGCAGCGAGAAGGCGAAGTCCGGCGCGATCTCAGAAAAGCACGGATCGGCGACGACGCCGGCAGCGCCATTGCCGGTTTCCTCCGCCGGCTGGAACATCAAAACGACGCGGCCGCGCGCCGGCCTCTGGCGCCCGAACTGGCGGCCGAGCGCGGCGAGGATCGCGGTATGCCCGTCATGGCCGCACATATGCGACTTGCCCGGCACCTGTGATGAATGCTCGACGCCCGAAAGCTCGTGGATCGGCAGCGCGTCGAGCTCCGAACGGAACAGCACTGTCGGCCCCGCTTGCCCGCTGTCATAAGGCCTGTGGGGATTGAACGAAGCCGCTAACGCGGCATTTGGCGGATCGGTTTGCGGGTGACGCTTCTGTTTTGAAGGATTGTGGCTGTTGAAGCGCAATCTCGAGAACAGGAGCAATGAGATGGTCGAGTTGAGCCCTCTTCGCCGGCGCATGATCGAGGACATGACGATCCGCAATTTGTCGCCGGCCACCCAGCGATCCTACGTGCATGCGGTGGCGAAGTTTTCGCGCTACTTTGGCCGCTCCCCTGACCGGCTTGGCCTTGAGGACGTGCGCGCCTTCCAGGTGCATCTGGTTTCAACGGGGATTTCGTGGCCGGCGCTGAACCAGACGGTGTGCGCACTGCGGTTCTTCTACGGCGTGACGTTGGGCCATGCCGAGATCCCGGAGCGCATTGTCTACGCCCGCTTACCACGCACGCTGCCAGTGGTGTTGAGCGCCGACGAGGTGGTCAGGTTCCTGGAAGCGGTCCCGAGCCTGAAGACGCGCACGGCCCTGACCACAGCCTACGCTGCTGGACTTCGCGCCTCGGAGACCGTCGGCCTAAAGGTCGGCGACATCGACAGCGGTCGCGGCGTCATCCGGATCGAGCATGGCAAGGGCGGCAAGGACCGCACCGTGATGCTGTCGGCGCAGCTTCTGCGCATCCTGCGGATCTACTGGCGGCTGGCGAAGCCGCAGGACTGGCTGTTTCCCGGGCGCGGCGCCGATCGCCCTATCGATGTGCAGGTGCTGTATTCCGCCTGTCGCTCGGCGCGTGCGGCCGCCGGCATCGACAAGCGGGTGACGGTCCACACGCTCAGGCACTCTTTCGCCACGCATCTTCTGGAGAACGGCACCGACATCCGTATCATCCAGGTTCTGCTCGGCCACAACAACCTGTCGAGCACGGCGCGCTACACCAGGGTCTCGAACGGCCTAATCCGGCGCACGACGAGCCCGCTCGACCGGCTGAACGTCGAGGTCGTGCCGCCGGGTTGATCCGGTCCCGCCCATGCCGGCGAGACTGGAGGTGGCGGATATCTTCCGCCGCCATGGCGAGGCGTATCGGCAGGCCCATGACGGCCATCTCGGGCGCGTCGAGCGCCGCACGATGAGCGCGATCGAGCTATGCCGGACCGCCGAACTGGGCGGTCATGTCGAGGGCTGCCGCTCCTGCGGGTCGATTCGCGTGGCCTACAATTCCTGCCGCAACCGGCATTGCCCCAAGTGCCAGAGCCAGGCCTGCCGGGACTGGCTCGCCGCGCGGCAGGACGAGCTGCTGCCGGTGCCCTACTTCCATGTGGTGTTCACGCTGCCGGCCGAGGTCGCCGCGATCGCCTTCCACAACAAGACGGCGCTCTACACGATCCTGTTCAAGGCGGCGGCCGAGACGCTGCGCACGATCGCCGCCGATCCCAGACATCTGGGCGCCGAGATCGGCCTCATCGCAGTGCTGCACAGCTGGGGCCAGACTCTCACCTACCATCCCCATCTGCATTGCATCGTGCCGGGCGGCGGCGTCTCGCCCGACGGCGCACGCTGGATCTCGTGCAGGCCGGGATTCTTTTTACCCGTGCGCGTGCTGTCGCGCCTGTTTCGCCGCCGCTTCCTGGAGGAACTGCGAGTGGCCCATGATGCGGGCCGGCTGGGCTTCTTCGGCGATCTCGCCCACCTGGCAAAGCCCGATGCCTTCGCCCGTTTGCTCGCCGAAGTCCGTCACCTCGAATGGGTCGTCTACGCCAAGCCGCCCTTCGGCGGCCCGCAACAGGTACTGGCTTATCTCGGCCGCTACACCCATCGCGTCGCCATCGCCAATTCCCGGCTGGTCAGCATGGCCGACGATCGCGTCGCGTTCCGCTGGCGGGATTATCGTCATGGCGGCAGGACGAAGGTCATGACGCTCGATGCCGATGAGTTCATCCGCCGCTTCCTCCTGCACACGCTGCCCGACGGCTTCCACCGCATCCGTCATTACGGCTTCCTCGCCAACGGTCATCGCGCCGCCAAGCTCGGCCTGTGCCGCCGACTGCTGGCCAGCCAACAGCAGAACAATCTCGAACCGAGTGCCGAAAGCGCCGCTGTCGCCGCCGGGCGCCTGGCGTTGACGCATCGCTGCCCATGCTGCGGAGGGGCGATGGTCACGCTCGCCACCTGGCGATGCGGGCAGGCGCCGACCCCCTTCTGGAATGACACCTCATGATCACGCCGAGTGCGTCCACATCGTCTGGTTCGGCACCCGTCGCCTTGCGCGCCGGCACCCAGACCTTTGCCCCATCGCACAAAGCCGCAAGCAGCCAGACCAGCGGTAGAGGCCACTGCTACCTGTCTGACGGTTCACGCCATCACGGTTTTGCCTTCCGCCATGCTCTCCATCGCCGTGGTCGAACCGCGAACGCCGTTCATCGGCCTGGCAAAGACAATCCCCACCGCTCCGCAGGGCTACAATCCCCATAGCGCCAGACCGACCCGCGGCTCCGTTCAATCCGGCTTGCAATGAGGTCCGACGTCGTGCCAAGCGGCTCCGTCGAGCCAACGGACCTCACAGAAGCCTCCAGATTCACCAAAGCTTGGCGATGTGATTCAAGCTTTTGATGGACCGATTCGTATTGACTGACGCCCAATGGGCGAAGATGGAGCCGCATTGTCTGGGTAAAGCCAGCGATCCCGGACGCAGTGGCAATGACAACCGACTGTTCATCGAGGCAGTTCTGTGGATTGCGCGCACGGGCAGCCCGTGGCGCGATCTGCCTGCCCATTTCGGGAACTGGAGCACAGCGTTTCGTCGTTTCAGCGACTGGCGCAAGGCCGATGTATTCGTGAAGCTCTTCGAAGCCTGCTCGGACGAGCCGGATATGGAATACGCCATGATCGACGCCACCATCGTCAAGGTCCACCGCCACGGACAGGGCGCAAAAGGGGGACTCAGAGCCAGGCCATAGGCCGCTCCAAAGGCGGCATGACCACCAAGATCCTCGCGCTGACCGATGCACTCGGCAACCTTGTGCGCTTCCATCTGATGCCGGGGCACCGCTTCGACACGGTCGGCGTCGAGCCGCTTCTGCAAGGCGTAGATTTCGGCGGGCTGATCGCCGACAAGGCCTTCGACAGTGATGCCATCGTTGCCGATCTCAACGAACGTGGCGCCAAGATCGTCATCTCCCAGCACCCGAGGCGCGCAAGGCCCTTGCCACTCGACCGCCAACTCTACACGTGGCGACACCTCATCGAGAACTTCTTTTGCAAGCTCAAGGAATTCAAGCGCATCGCCTTGCGTGCCGACAAAACCGACAAAAGCTTCGCGGCAATGATCTATCTCGCCGCCGCCGTCATTAACTCTCGATGAATCCCCACAAGCCTTAGACCGCCGCCACGCCATGGCCGCCCAATCCGGTCAGCACCTTGTCCGGCCCCGTGTCGGCGAGGAAGTCGACGACCTCCTTGGCCGTCTTCTCCTCTTCGTTCGAGATCTCCGGCTGCCGGTGCAGCTTGCGGCGCCATGCCGTCAGCTCGACGATGTCTCGATTGGTCAGGGCCATGGTTTCGACTCCGCTTGGTGCTGAATTCTCCATAGCATGTGCAGCTGGATTGGCACGTCGCAACCGGCTGCAAGTGAGGGGCCAGTGTTCGACATCAGTGAGATACCGGGGGGCGCAATGCAGAGCCCGTTACCTTGCGACCTTGATCTGCGGCAGGTCGCGGCTGATCGGGCGAAAGCCTACGCCGTAATACATGTTGCGGGCCTCGGCGTGCGCCGGCGCGCCAAGGCAGGCGACCAGCATCTGCCTCGCTCCGGCGCGCCTCGCCAGATGCATGCCGTGGAGCTGCAGCGCGGTGCCGAGCCCGCGTCGCCGAAAATCCCGGTGCGTGCCGACGGGCTCGAATTCGGCGGTTTGCGTCGCCTCGTCCAGCCAGATGATCGCGGTCGCGGCCAGCGTGCCGTCGGGCGCGGCGACCAGCACATGCAGGTCGGCCCGATACGGCCAGGTCCGCCGCACCCGTTCGAACGCATGCTCGGTGAAGGCGGACAGATGCCACGCGTCCCGATGCGCCTTGACCGCGTCCGCCGCCGCGACGTCTCCGGCGGTAAGAAACCGGAACCCCTCGGGCAGCACTGGGTACGGCACGTCCGTCAACTCCCTTGTATTGAATTGCACCCAGGAGCCGTTGTCCGAACCGGCTTCGGCGTCGAAGGCATAGCCATGCGCGCCGACGATTGCCTGCGCCTGGGCGTCCGCGGACTGCACCGTCAGCAGCCGGTCGACGCCGCCCGCGACATCGTCATACCAGTCCAGGATTTCGGCAAGCAGCGCCGCGCGGCCCGGATGCGCCTGCCAAAGCAGGTTGGCCGTCTTGCTCTCTCGGAATGTGCCGTCGCCGCGCGGGATCCGGTAAGGCAGATGCGCCCAGCCCCACGCGGCCAGCCGGCCGTCGGTGAACCACAGCCGGTGCCGCCAGGAAGGGTTGAGCGCGTCGAAATCCTTGGCCCAGACCCAGGCCAGCTCACCGACGGTCGCGTCGCCGTTCAGCAGCTCCGGCCGCAATGCCGTCACCTCCTGGGCCAGGCCCTGCATCAGCTTGAGTTCGGTCGGGCCAAGATTCTCCATGCGGGCAGCGTGGCAGGGGTGGACTGTCCTGTCGAGGGAGGCGCTATGCTGGCCGGTGGCGCCATGACCGGGATCGCAGGACCGGCCAAGCTCGCCTCCGGCCCGAGAGAGGCTACTGGACCACTGGGCCAGCCACCTCAGTCACGACAGAAAAAAGGTCGTCCCAGGTGAGTGCAGATGGAACGGCCTTTTCACAACACGGCGAAGCTCAATAGCTTGTTTTGGGCGCTGCTGTTTTGGCCGCCGCAGCCTTCGCAGTGTGCTTCTTGTGCTTCACCGGGCACTTGTGCTTCTTGGTCGGCTTGCAGACCTTCTTGGTGGCAACCTTCTTCGGTGCAGCCTTCGCCGGAGCGGTGGCTGCCGGAGCGGCGGTCGTCGTCGCTGCTGCGTTGCCGGGGACCGGCATGGAGAAAGCGAGCGCAACGGCGAGGCCGAGGGCGGAGAGGAGGGACTTTTTCATGGTTTTTTCTCCTTGCTATGCAGGTCGGTTTTGGGTGTCACTGCATCGGGATCGGCCGGTGTCACGCCAAGCAGCTTCAGGGCTTTTGCGAGCGTCCGGATTCCCTGCGCCTCCTTCTTGTTGGCGCAGAACCGGTTTCCCTTCCTTTGCAGTGCTTTCGCCGCGGTGACCTGCGTTGCCGCAGCATGGGTTTCGAGGGCTTCGTCAACCTGGCGGCTGAGATTGGCGCAGCGCTCGGCGCGGGTCGTCGTAACCTTTGCCCCGCCGGCCTCAACCGGGCCGGTGACGAGCGAAATACCGAGCAACGCACTTATCAGGGTGATCGAGAACCTTTGCATCGCTTGTCGCCAATCCGAACAAGGTGCCGCAGTGCTGCAGCCGATGATCGACCCTCTCCGGTCAATTCTACGCTCGAATGATTTCTGAAGTTTTTCTGGAGTGTTTCTGAATTGTGTCTGAGGCGTCCGCGCAGCGCCTTTTACGACGCGCATTTGGGGCGCGCTCTCGCCGGGCCATTCACCTAAATCTGCCAAGAAATTGGCTAACGTACATATCTACCAAGCTGCTGACGCGCCAACGGTATAATCGCGCGGCCACTCTTTGCCGCCCCATAATCGTTTCTGCATGTTCTGTTGCAAGTTTGAGCAGCGTTTCCGCGACTTCCTGCGCCGACCAGCCTTTAACAACGGAGGCCTTCACCAATGCCTGAAACGCGGGCTCAAGGGCGACCTCGCAGTTGAGGGCGCGGTCGGGGCTACCTTCAGAAAGCAGGGGCGGTTCGACTGGCGGTATCGGAGCCATGCACCCAGAAAGCGCAAACGTGGAAAATCGTTCCGCCTGTCATTGGCTCTGATGGCGGTAGCCGCAGGCATTTCGCGCTCAGACACCGACATTTGATGAAACGTTCAGCGTGCCCTCCCGATTTGGTTCCAGGAGGATGGCATATGAGAGAACACGTCGGAGATGGTTCTCAAGTCCGAGATGGTTCTCAAGTCCGAACTGATGACAAACAGTTGGTCGCCCTGTTGAAAGAAAAAGCAGGAATCTCGGAGGCTGAAGCCTGTAAGCTGATAAAGGAGGTCGGGCACGACCGCCATTCGCTTCTGCGAGAAGCCCGATTTCTGAAAGCGAGGCATTGATCGGTCGCCGCCGTGACGCTTGCCTCTGATCGGCGGTCCGATGTTCGGGACCATCGTCATCGGCCTGCGACGGCACTGCCGGGTGCCCGGCTGCGCTGCAGCGCGCCCCTCGACAGCCTGTCGAGGAAGATGGCGATCGCGACGATCGACAGCCCGACCCTGAGGCCCAGCCCCATCTCCATGCGAGTCAGTCCCCGCGTCACCTCGGCGCCCAGCCCGCCCGCTCCGACAACGTCCGCAAGGACGACCATGGCGAGCGACAAGAGGATGCACTGGTTCAGCCCGACCAGCAGCGTCGGGGTGGCCGAGGGGAGATTTTAAAGCGCGGCGCTCGAATCCGTTTCGACGCGACGCACTTTAAGGCGGCGGCCGCGGATCTGCTTTACAAGAAGGTTCGCCGCCGCTGCCGAGCCCAGGGTCCAGCTTTTTGTAAGGCTGAAGCGGGTGTCAGTTGTCGCCGACGAGGGCGTCTGCTTTCAGTCCCTGGGGCGCGATGAACATCTCCATATTCTCGCGCGACAGTTCCCAATGCTCGAACACGAGGTCGACAACGGCGTCCTCATCATGACCGCCGATGGCCGAGATGAACGCATCATGGTGTTCGACTGCTATTTTTAGGCGCCTGCGCATGTCATCATTGCGCGGGCGGAAGAAGGTGCGGCCGATACGGGCGTGATCGATCAGCAACCTGCCGAGGCTCGGTTGTAGATAGACATTCGCGGACATCTCGCCGATGATCTCGTGAAACCTGTTGTTCTCGATCACCATGGCAAGCGCGTCGCCAGATTTGCTCGCGGCGCGGAAACGCTCCTGCGTGTCCTTCAAGTCTGTCATCTGTGAAGGCTTGAAATTTTGCACCGCCAGCCGGCCGATGGCGGCGTAGACCATCGGGGCGACCAGGAAGAATTGCCGAAGCGTCGAGTGGTTCATCGGAACGACCCTAGCCCCCCGGTTCGCGCGGATTTCGATGTAGCCTTCACCCTCCAGCCGGCGGAAGATTTCCCTGACCGGGGTCCGCGACAGTCCATAGCGTTCGCTCAGCGCCACCTCGTCCAGATCCTCGTCGGGATCGAGCTCCATCGTCAGGATGCGACGCTTCAGATCGTCATAGAGACTGCCCTTGCTTCCCTTCATGGCGCACCTTCGGAATCATATCTGCCAGTCGATCATATTTGGCACGGCTGGAAGAGTCGCATGCGCTCGTGGGCGAGTCCTGGTACACAATATATAGCCAGATGGTCGGTGACCCGTGTGGGGCAGGAAAAGACGATCCCATCCGAATGAGCGTCGGATAACGCGAGGGACGATCCCGGAAGAGAATGGCCAAAAGATTTGCGTTTCTGCTGGTTCGCGACTTCACCCTGTCGCCGCTTTCGCTCTTCATCGACACGCTGCGGCTGGCGGGCGATGAGGGCGACCGCAGCCGCAGGGTGGAATTCGACTGGCAGATCGTCGGCGAACGCGGCCTGCCGATCCGGGCGAGCTGCGGCGTCGAATTGCTGCCGACGAAGGCGATCGGCAATCCGGAGGATTTCGACAACGTCGTCGTGGTCGGCGGCCTGCTCGACACCAACCGCAGTCTCAGTTCGGAAAAGGAAGCATTCCTTTTGCGGGCCGCCGAGAGGGGCGTGCCCATAACCGCGCTTTGCACGGGAAGCTTCGTACTGGCGCGCTACGGCTTGCTGGACGGCTACAGCGCCGCCGTCAGCTGGTTCCACATCAAGGATTTTCGGGCCGAGTTCCCCGACGTGAACGCGCATGCGGACAGTTTGTTTTCCGTCGACCGCGGCCGCGCGACATGTGCCGGCGGCACGGGCGCTGCCGACCTCGCCGGCTATTTCGTGTCGCAGTTCATCGGCCAGAAGGCAGCGGAAAAAGCCGCCAAGATCCTGGTGCTCGATCGCATCCGCAACATCAGCGACGTGCAGCCCGTAGGCGACCTGTTTCCCGAAGCCGCGAGCCGTGCGGTGAAGCGGGCCTTGCTCCTGATGGAAAGCAATCTCCAGGACAAGGTATCGGTTACCGAGATCGCAAGCCGCCTGAATTGCTCGCGGCGCCAGCTCGAGCGTCTTTTCGCGACCGAACTGGGCACCAGCCCGATGGCTGCCTATCTTGCGCTGCGCGTGCATTACGCGAAGTCGCTGCTGGAAGGGAGCGATCTGCAGATAGGCGACATCGCCTACCGATGCGGCTTCGAAAATGCCGGGCATTTCAGCCGGGTGTTCCGCCAGCACACCGGCATCACGCCAACCCATCTCAGGCATCCTGGCCGCTTGGCTGCTCAAGCGACGAAACAATGACTCCCGCGATGAAGGAACGGCGCAGGCGCGGGGCGCGGCGTCCGAGGGTGCGTTGAGATTCAGGTCAGCCGGCATCACCTGAATATCAACACACCCTACGAAATCCGCTGCCCGCTCTCGTCGAGCAGAACGCATCCGGCCGGATCGAACCCGACCTCGATCGGCTCGCCCTCGCGAACGATGCGGCCGTTGATCGGCGCGTTGGCGCGGATGCTGGTCTCGCCGCCGATGTCGATCTCGTAGATGGCGCTGCCGCCGAGATACGAGGTCGAGACGACGCGGCCGGACAGCCGGTTGGTGCTCGCCGTGGCGCCGACCGACAGTTTCTGCGGCCGGACCACGATGGTGACCTTGCTGCCTGGCGCCAGCGGCCGTGGAGACGTCACATCGATCGTCTGGCCGGCGGCGAGCGTGATCGCGATCGCTCCGTCGGACTTGCTCACCGTTCCGGCGAGCATGTTGGCCTTGCCGAGGAAATCGGCGACGAAGGCGGTGGCCGGCATCTCGTAGACCTCCTCCGGCGTGCCGATCTGCTCCACCGAACCGGCGTTCATCACCACGATGCGATCCGACATGGAGAGCGCCTCTTCCTGATCGTGCGTGACGAAGATGGCGGTGATGCCGGTTTCCTTCTGGATCTTCTTGATCTCGACGCGCATTTCCTCGCGCATGTTGGCGTCGAGCGCCGACAGCGGCTCGTCGAGCAAAAGCACCTGCGGCTGGAAGACGATGGCCCGCGCCAGCGCGATGCGCTGCTGCTGCCCGCCCGACAATTGCGAGGGCAGTTTCTTCTCGCTGCCCGGCAGCCGCACCATGTCGAGCGCCCGGCCCACTTTGCGCGCGATCTCCGGCTTCGGCACGTTGCGGTATTTCAGGCCGAAGGCGACATTGTCGAAGACGGTCTTGTGCGGGAACAGCGCGTAGCTCTGGAAGACCAGCCCGATGTTGCGCTTGTAGATCGGCACGTCGTCGACCCGCCGCCCGCCGATCATGATCTGGCCGCTTGAGATGTCGACCAGCCCGGCGATGGAGCGCAGGATCGTCGTCTTGCCGCAGCCCGAAGGTCCGAGCAGCGTGACGAAGCTGCCCTTGCGGATCGACAGCGAAAAATCGCGCACCGCGACGAACTTGCCGTAGGCGATGTCGATGCTGCGGAACTCGACCGCCGGCTTCTCCGTGCTGGAGGCCGTGACGGGGGAGGGCGCCCCGGCCGAGACCGGCCGGGGGCTGAGCGACGTTTCGTCAGGCACCTTTCGCGATCCTGTCCCACTGCTTGGTCCAGGCGTCCTCGTTGGTCGCCCAGTACACCGGATCGGCGAAGGTCAGCGCCTTCATCGAGCCCGTCTTGTCGAAGGCCGGCAGCTTCTCGATCTTCTCGGTGAGCTTGACCTTGGTCGGGTCGAGCGACGGCGGATAGCTCTGGCCCTCTGCCACCGCGATGGAGGTTGCCGGATCGAGCATGAAGTTGATCAGCTCTTCGCACTCGGCCATCGGCGAGCCTTTCAGGATCAGCATGTCCTCCATCCAGGCATAGGAGCCCGCCGGGTCGAGATAGCCGATCGGATGGCCCTGATCCTGCAGGGCGGCGACGCGGCCGGACCAGGCATCGGTGACCACGATCTCGCCCTTGGAGAGCAGGTCCATCAGCTCCGCGCCGGAGCTCCAGAACTTCTTGGCGAGGTCGCGCGTCTCGCGCACCTTGGCCCAGATCGTATCCATGTCCTTGATGTTGTTGGGATCCTGTCCGGTGGCCAGAGCCGCGTACCAGACGCGCGTGGTCATGTCGGCATAGCCGCCGACCTTGCCGGCGTATTTCTTGTCGAGCAGCAGGCCCGCGCCCTTCTCCTTCGCCTCCTCCGGCGAAATCACCTTGGTGTTGTAGGCGATGCCGGTGGTGCCGTAGTCGTAAGGAACGGCCGAGAGCTTCGGCGTCAGCTTGCGGAACGGCTCGATCATCGGCTGCAGCACATTCGCCATGTTGGGAATGTTGGCCTCGTTGATCTCCGAGTTCATGCCGGCATTCACGTACTTGATGTAGTAGTTGACGCCGGACGAATGCACGATCTGGAAGTCGCCGGGCTTCGCCGTCTTGATCTTGGTGATGATCTCGTTCTCGTCGCCGAACGTGCCCTGGACCACCTTGATCTTGGTCTTGGCCGTGTAGGGCTGGAAGGCGTATTTGTCGATCGCGTCCTGCACCGTTCCGCCCCAGCCGTCGAAGCGGACCTGTTCGACCGCGGCGAGCGCCCGGCTCATCCACGGCATGGAGAGGCCCGCGGACGCGGCGGCGGCGGCGGTCAGGCTCAGGAACGTGCGGCGGCTGAGATCGCCGTTGACATAGCGGTCGTGCAGCCGTTCCAGCCGCTTGGTGGTGGTCAGTTTCATCGTGCGTCCTCCTTTGGTTCGCCGCGTCTTTTCAATCGGGTCAGGCTTTGCAGGATCAGGCCGCCGATCAGCGGTATGCCGACGGTCACCAGGATCATCACGGTGCCGAGCGCGTTGATCTCCGGACTGATCGAGATTTTCAGCATCGAAAGGATTTGCGTCGGCATGGTCTCGACCCCGGCCGGCCGCCAGAACAGGCTGGCCGACGTATTGTCGAACGAGATGGTGAAGGCGAGCAGCGCGCCAGCGACCACGGCTGGGATGAGCAGCGGCAGCGTGATCTCGCGGAAGGACGAGAAGCGCGAGGCGCCCAGCGAAAGCGCCGCCTCCTCATAGACACGCCGGATACCGACCATGCGCGCCTGGGTGATCAGCACAACGTAGGGCACGGCGAGCAGGATATGGCCGAGCACCAGCAGAAGCAGGGTCCTCGGCTGGTCGACCGCCTTGATCAGCACCAGCAGGCCGACGCCCAAAATGGTTTCCGGCACCAGCGCCGGCAGGATCACCAGCGTGCTCAGCATCTGCTTGCCGGGGAACTCGAAGCGCACCAGCGCGAAAGACGTGACGACGCCGATCGCTGTGGTGGCGACCGCGGTGACCAGGGCGATCCACAGTGACGTGCGGAAGGCGGCCAGCACCGCCTCATTCGCCATCAGCTTGCCGTACCATTGGAGCGAAAAACCGGTCATCGGGAAGCCGCCGAACATCGAGGCGTTGAACGACAGGATGATGGTCGCCGCAATCGGCGCGAACATGAAGATATAGACGCATAAAGTGACGAAGCCGGTGAGCCGCCAGGCCCATCTGCCTTCCTTGTTCGGCCGGCCCGCTTTCATCACCCACCCAATCCTTTGACGATCTGCGACATGCCCATGTAGCGGGTGTAGATGGCGGCGAAGAAGCCGAGCACGACGAACAGCACGATGGAAAGCGTGGCGCCCATCGGCCAGTTCAGCTCGCCCATGATGGTGTCGTAGATCAGATTGCCGAACAGCGCGTCGCGCCCCGAGCCCAGAAGCTGCGGCGTCACATAACTGCCGGCGGCCAGCACGAAGCAGAGTAGCAGGCCCGCCGCCAGGCCGGGCAGCGAGAGCGGCAGCGTGACCTCGCGGAACGCCTGCGCGCTGGTGCAGCCCATCGAACGCGCCGCCGCGATCAGAGTGCGGTCGATGCTCTCCAGGCTGACATAGACGTTGAGGATCATGTAGGGCAGCAGGAAATGCAGCAGCCCCATGATCACCGCGCCCTCGGTGTAGAGCATCGGCAGCGGCTCGCTGATAATGCCCATCTTCATGAGCGCCACGTTGATGACGCCCTGTTCGCCCAGGATGTTGATCCAGGAGAAGGTGCGGATGGTGAAGCTGATCCAGAACGGCACGATGAGCAGAAGCAGGAGCAGCCACTTGTGCTTGAAGCTCGTGGCCCAGATGAAATAGGCCGGGAAATAGCCGAGCACACCGCAGAGCAGCGCCGTCATGGCGCCGACCCTCAGCGTCTTCAACAGGAAGCCGTGATAGTAGCTGTCGGTCAGGAATTCGTGCCAGTTGGCGCTCGACAAGGCGCTCGTTTCGACGCCGGCGGTGACGAAGGTGAAGAAGGTGTAGGCCGCCATCACGGCGATCGGCAGCACCAGGAAGAAGATCAGCAGCAACAGCACCGGCGCGATCAGCATCCAGGCCAGCCGTGGATCATACAAGGTCCATCGATTTTTCATGCGCACCCGAAGGTCCGCGCTTTCTTCGAAGCGCTTCTTGTTCCCTGGGGGCAAGATTGGGTGATTGGCGCCGCGATGTCTACAGGCGGTGATTGAGCCAGAGGCGGACGCGTATTCGCGTCGCGCGGTGCCGCTTGCGCTTGCCTGGTCGGCCATAGGCAAACTGCGGACAGCCCGTCGAACCGGTGCGAAAACAGACAGGAAGAGCAACCAGATGCAGGTTTTGGCGTTGAGTGACAGGTGCTGAAGTCACAAGGCCGAAAGCCGTGGGCAGCGCCGCGAATGCTCTTCAGGAGCAGAACTCATGCCTCCACTGGTGCTCTTTGTGGTCAAGAATCTCGCTATGGGGGCGATCATCGGGTTGACGGTAGCATGCTGGCTCGTGACTTTCGGCACGGTCGGCAGCCATTTGTCGTCAGACAGCGGCGACTATCTGGCTGTGGGGATGATCGCCTATTCGATGGCATCTTGCTTCGGAATGGGATTTCTGGCCACAGCCCTGATGTTTCTGGAATAAGCCATTCGCCTGGTACCGAAGGCCCGAGAGGTATCTGTTTGCCCCGGGACGAGTGCCCGACGACGGGCCTGCCGCTCTCGGCGCAAAGCGAGCGGCGCGAACGACCGCCGGCAGCCCGCCATCTCGCGCCCTACCTTCCGAAAATGCCCGCGCGAACGAATCCGGCGTCGGCCGCGTGAGGTATTCGACTTTTCACATTCGGCGTGCCCCTACTTGATCGACGTGTCGATCAAGTAGTTTCTTTGCCCTTGGCGTCGGTCGCAATCGTCATGCAATGCTTGGTGGGCTTGGCCGTTTTCATCATTTCGGCGCTCATCTTGGCGGCCGGTATCAAGGGAGCGCTCCATGCGGGTAAGAGGCTCGGTTGCGGGAATTGTCGTCGTTGCGGCCCTGGTTGGCGGCACGGCCTGGTATCTGTTGCGGGCGACGCCTGTTTCAATCGTGACGCCCTGGCGCGGCGACGCCGCCGAGATCGTCTATGCGAGCGGCTCGGTCGAGCCGAATAGCTGGGCCAAGGTGGCTCCGGTTGTGCGCGAAAGGATCGTTGAGCAATGCAATTGTGAGGGAGCAAGAGTAGCGCAAGGCGACGTGCTCGCCCGGCTCGACGACAGCGAGGTTCGAGCAGCGCTGGGAGAACTCGAAGCAAGACGGGCCCTTGCAGAGCAGGAGTTCCAGCGCCAAAGCGTGCTTGCTGAGAAGAACGCGGCGAGCCAGCAGGCACTCGATCGTGCGCGGAGCGAGTTGTCCCAGATCGAGGCGCTCGTGGCCGGGCAGAAGGCCCGCCTGGAAACCTATGTCATCCGAGCACCAAGCCCTGGCGTCGTGCTGAGGCAGGACGGCGAGGTGGGAGAGATTGCCGAACTCGGCACGGTGCTGTTCTGGGTCGGCGAGCCGAAGCCGCTTCTGGTGGTCGCCGAAGTCAACGAGGAGGACATCCCGCGGGTCGAGATCGGCCAGCGCACACTGCTCAGGGCCGATGCCTTTCCCGGACAGAATCTGGAGGCCGTTGTCGATCGCATCACACCGAAGGGAGATCCGGTGACGAAGACCTATCGCGTCTATTTCCAACTGCCGGACGATACGCCGCTCAGGATCGGCATGTCGGCCGACGTCAATATCGTCATCCGCGTCTCGAAGAATGCCCTGCTGGTTCCGTCGGTGGCGATCGAAGGCAATAATGTCTTCGTGGTCGAGGGCGAGACGACCCGGCGGCGTGAAGTCCGCACCGGCATTCGCGGCACCAACGGCGTCGAGGTTCTGTCGGGCATCGATGCGCGGGCGCAAGTCATCTCGCCCTACCCGACCGAACTCGCTGACGGCGCGCGCGTGACGGTCGCGGCAGAGCGGAAGTGAGGTCCGATGCGGCTTATTCTCGACATCGCCATCACACACATCGCCGGCCGAGGCCGGCAGACGCTCGTTGCCGTGCTCGGCGTCGCCGTCGGAGTCGGATTCTCAATCGCCATGGCAGCGCTGATGCAGGGCGGACAGGATGATTTCGTACGGCAACTCGTCGACACAATGCCGCATGTCGACATCACCGATGACCAGCGCACGGCCCGCCGCCAGCCGGCCGAAGACGTTTTCAACGCGGTCGCCATTTCGGGGCTTAGGCCGCGCGACGACCGCCGCGGTATCATCAATCCGACGGCCGCGACCGCGTGGCTGGCGAGTTGGATTCCTGGGCGGTTCGCGGTGAGCCTCAAGACGCAGGGCGTGATCCGCTATTCCAGCCGCGAGGTGGGCGCGACCATCATCGGCATCGACCCCGAACGCGAACCCGGCGTGTCGCCGATCGTGGAGGATTTCGTTCAGGGCAGCTTCAACGCACTCGCGTCCGGCGGCAACAACGTGCTCATCGGCGATACGATGGCGAGCCGGCTCGGCGCGGGGTTTGGCGACACGATAACGGTGGTCTCCTCTGAGGGGCTGACGCGCAACTTCAAGATCGTCGGCCTCTTCCACACCGGCACCACCGCCCGCGACGAGGGCGAGGCCTATGTGCTGTTGAAGAACGCGCAAATTCTTTCGGAGCGACCGAACGCCATCAACGAGATTCGCATCAAGCTGAACGATCCGAACCGCGCTCCGGCGGTTGCGCGCCGCACCGAAGCCGAGCTCGGCTACAAGGCGGTGGCCTGGCAGGAGGCGAACGAGTCCATTCTCCAGGCGCTCGTCATCCGCAATATCATCATGTACACCGTCGTCGGAGCGATCATGCTCGTTGCCGGCTTCGGCATCTACAACATCATTTCCACCATCACGCATGAGAAGGCGCGCGACATCGCGATCATGAAATCGCTCGGTTTCCCGGAGGCCGACATGCGCGGGCTGTTCCTGCTCGAAGGCGTGGCAATCGGTGGCGCCGGCTCCGCGCTCGGTTGGCTTCTCGGCTTCTCCATGGTCTATGGCCTCTCCCTGGTGCGGTTCGAGATCGCCGCGACGGGGCAGGAGATGACGCATCTGCCGATCGCCTGGAGCGTGCTGCACTATGTCATCGCGTCCGGCTTCGCGATCGGCTCCGCCGCGGTGGCCGGGTATCTTCCAGCGCGCCGCGCGGCGCGGCAGAACCCGGTCGATATCATCAGAGGCGCGACATGAGCGTGCTGATCAAGACCGAGAATCTGACGCGCGTGCTGCCGGAAACCATTCCCGTCACGCTGGTCAAGGACGTCACGCTTTCGATCGAGGAGAGGGAGTTCGTTGCCATCACCGGCCCATCGGGCTCGGGCAAATCGTCACTGCTCTATCTGCTCGGATTGCTCGACCGTCCGACTGGCGGAAAGCTCAGCATCGGCGGTCGCGATGCCGATCCGATGGACGAGCGGGAGCGCGCGGCGACAAGGCTGTCGATGCTCGGCTTCGTGTTCCAGTTCCACTTTCTTCTGCCGGAATTCACCGCGCGCGAGAATGTCGAGATACCGATGCGCAAGCTCGGCCGGCTTGCGCGGCCTGCAATGCACGAGCGGGCCGGCGAATTGCTCGCGTCGCTGGGGCTTGGCGAGCATCTCGACAAACGGCCGGACCAGCTCTCGGGCGGTCAGCGCCAGCGCGTGGCCGTAGCCCGTTCGCTTGCCAATGATCCACCCCTGATCCTTGCCGACGAGCCTACCGGAAGCCTCGATTCCAAGAGTTCGGAACAGGTGTTCGCGATCCTGGAGAATCTGGTGCGCGAACGTGGCAAGACGGTCGTTGCGGTAACGCATGACCTCGACATGGCGGGGCGCATGGACCGCCAGATCCATATCGTGGACGGCAAGATAGAGTGAATACTGCCAGAGTTATCGGGACGGGAAACAAGCCCTGGTTTGGAAGGCCGACGCAGGAGCGGCATCTACCTCTCCGCGAATGCACGCGCGAACGAATCCAGCATCGGTCGCACGAGGTACTCGAAGAAAGTCCGGTCGCCGGTGCTGATGAAGGCCTCGACCGGCGTTCCGGGATAGAGCTGCTCGGGCTTGACGCCGGGCGGCAGGGCGTCGGCGATCCTCAGCTTGGCGCGGAAATAGGGTTCGTGCGTGGTTTGATCGACCAGCCGGTCGGCGGAGATCTCCATCACCGTGGCTGACACCTCGGGCGTCAGCCGCATGTTGAGCGCCGACAGCCTGAGCTTCGCCTTCTGGCCGACGCGCACCTGGTCGATGTCCTTCGGCCGCAGCTTGGCATCGACGTTGAGGCCCGATGCCGTGGGCAGGATCTCCATGATCTTCTCGCCCGGCGCGATCACGCTGCCCTTCGAATTATAGGTCGACGACACCACGATGCCCGCTGCCGGCGCCTTGATCGTCGTGCGCTGAAGCACCGCTTCGGCCGCACGCATCTGTTCCGCGATGTCGGCGAGATGGGTGCGGACCTCGTCGAGCTTGGTCAGCGCCTCTTCCACGCGCTGCGTGGTCAAGCGCTCGACTTGCACCTGGGCTTCGACGATCTGGGTGTTGACCGCGGCGAGGTTCGCTTCCATCGCGCCGGCCTGGCCGACGAGATCGGCCTCGCTGCGCAGAAGCTGCGAATATTCGGTGCGGTTGGTTAGGCCTTTGTCCAAGAGGCCGGTCTTGATGCCGAGCTCCTTCTTCACGATATCGGTCTGCTGCTCGATGGCGAGTTTCTGGGCGTTCAGGCCCGCGACCGACTCGCGATGCATAGCGACCCGCTGCGCCATGATCGACTGTTCGGAGCGGAAGCGGGCGAGTCTCGCGTCGAATTCCTTCTGCTGCTCGCGGATGAGATTCTCGAAATCCTGCTGGAACGGCGCGGGTGCCGCCTCGGTGATCGGCGCCAGCCTGTCCAGTCCGTCGCGCTCCGCCCCCAGCCGCGCCGCGGTTGCCTTGAGCGCGATCGACTGCCTCGTCAGCCGGTTGAGCTCGGCCTGCGCCGCCGTTCGGTCGAGGAGGATGAGGTCCTCGCCCTGCCGCACGCGGTCGCCCTCGTGGACCAGCAGTTGCTCGACGATGCCGCCCTCGGGCTGCTGGATCAGGATGTTGCCGCCGGTCGCCGAGATCGTGCCTGGAGTGATCACCGCGCCGGACAGCGGCGCGCTGGCCGCCCAATAGCCGAAGCAACCCACCAGCAGCGCTGTTGCCGCGTATCCGGTAAACGCCACGCGCCTTATGTCGGTGCGTGGTTCCCAGGCAAGGCTCTCGGCGCTCATCGTCTATGATCCGAGGCGGACATTGTGGGGGGTGCCGCGGATCATCGTTGCGAATGATCCGGTCACCACAGTGTTCCGTTGTGCGCCCCTGTCGGCGCCCTTGTCGGTGAGGGGCCGCCGCAACACCTCGCCGCTCGGGCCGAATGCTTCGATCGCGCCGCCGCGCAAAAGCATCACGCGGTCGCAGGCCGCGGCGATGGAAGGGCGATGCGTGATCACGATCACGGTGACGCCGGCGGCCCGCGCCGCGACAAGCACCGCTTCGAGCGCCGCTTCACCGCTGCCGTCGAGATGGGAACTGGGTTCGTCGAGGACGAGAATGCGCGGATTGCCGTAGAAGGCGCGCGCCAGCCCGATCCGCTGGCGTTCGCCGCCCGACAGCCTGTCCGAAGGGCCGATCACGGTCTGGTAGCCGTCGCGCAGCGTCAGGATCAGCTCATGCGCTTCCGCGCGCCTGGCCGCCTCGACGATCGCGGCGTCCTCCGCGTTCGGGTCGAAGCGGGCGACATTGTCGCCGATCGATCCGGGAAACAGCTCCACCTCTTGCGCCAGGTAGCCGATCTTTCTGCCGAGCTGGTTTTCGTCCCAGCTCCTGAGGTCGGCGCCGTCGACCCTGACGGTGCCGCCGGTCGGCTGGGCAGCGCCGACAAGCAGCCGCGCCAGCGTGGATTTGCCGGCGCCGCTCGGGCCGACGATCGCCACCGCCTCGCCGGCGCCGATTTGGAAATTCAGCCGCTTGAGGATGGGTTCGGTGCCTGGCTGGGCATTCGGCGCCATGAAGAAAAGGTCCTGCACGGCAATCGCGCCTAACGGATCGGGCAGGGCGAGCCTGCGCGATTGCGCCGGCTGCGCCGCGAGCGACCTTTCCAGCCGTGTCCACGCTCGACGGGCATCGGCGATCTGGCGCCAGGCGCCGATGAGCTGGTCGAGCGGCTGCAGCGCACGCGACGACACCAGCGAGGAGGCGAAGATCATGCCGGCCGTCATCTGCCCCTCGACCACCAGCCACGCACCGGCGCCGAGGATCGCGAGCTGCAGCATCATGCGCAGCGCCCGCGAGGCGCCGCTGAAGATCGCGTTGGCGCTCGCGGAGCGATCGTGCAGGATGAGCGCTTCGCCGACGTACCGCCCCCAGACCCGCGCGGCGTTGTCGACCATGCCCATGGCGCGCAGCGTTTCGGCATTGCGGGCAAAGACCTGTTCCGCCTGGGCAGCCAAAGCCGAACGTTCCACCGACAAGGCATCGTTTCGGCCGATGGCAAGCTGGTTCGCCACGACCAGGAGAACCAGCAGCACCGTGCCGGCGAGCGTCACCCAGAACAGGACGGGATGGATGAGATAGAGCAGGGCGAGGAAGACCGGAGCGAAGGGCAGGTCGAACAACACCGCCACGCCGCGCGACCGGATGAAGGCGCAGACCGAAGCGAGGTCGCGCAGCGGCGACAGGCCGCCCGCATGTTTAGCGGCAAGCGAAAGGGCGAACGTTCCGGCACCCAGCTTTCGGTCGACGGTCGCAGCGACGCGATGCGTGTAGATGGCGCGCACCGCATCGAGGAAGCCGAGGAAGGCGAGAGCCAGCACCGCGATGAGCGAGAGGTAAAACAGCGTCTCGATGCTGGAGGACGGCAGCACGCGATCATAGACCTGGAGCAGGTAGAGCGGGATTACCAACAGCAGGATGTTGATCAGCACAGAGAAGGCGCCGACATCGGCGATGGCGCGCAGAAAGACCGGCCGCAGGCCCGACGGTCGAGTCATTTGCCCATTCCCGGCCGCTGCATGATCGCGCCTTAGGCGTGGCCCCCGAACTCGGAACCGCCGTGCAGCGTGCTGCTGGCGATACTGTACGTGGCTATGCTCTGGGTGGTCTGAGTGGTGGTACTGCTGCTGGTGACGTTCAGCGCGGTCGCCGGCGCGCTGTCGAGCGTGTAGGCGTGGACATAGTCGATCTTCATCTGAGCCGGGGTCGCCAGATGATCCGGCGGCGCGCCGGCCTGACCGCCGACCGCGAGGTCGACCAGCATATACATGGGCTTGTTCATGTCGGACGGCGTCGCCACTTCCGCCACCTGCACGCCATCATAGGTCCAGACAAGCTTGTCCGGCGTCCATAAGAGGCCATAGGTGTGGAAGCCTTGGGTATCCATAACGTTCACCGTCGACCCGACCTTGGTGTGCGTGCCCGTCTCATTGGTGTGCGCGGTCATCAGAAGCGAGTTCGGGCTTTGGCCGTACATTTCCACCACGTCCAGCTCCGGCGGCCACGAGCCGTCCTCCGGCAGCAGCCAGAAGGCCGGCCAGGCGCCGGCGTTTTCGGGCAGGTCGGCGCGCATTTCGAAATAGCCGTAGGTCTGCGAGAAGGAGTCGTGCGTCGTCAGGAGCCCGGAGGTGTATTCGTAGTTGTTGATCAGCGGCTTGATGTCAGCCGGTGTCTGCGCTGCGGTGATGGTGAGAACGCCGTTGTTCACGCTGAACGGGTGGACCGAGCTCGTCGGGGCGTAATTGGCGTCGATATACCACTGCAGCTCGTTGTTCTGGGTGAGCGTGCTGCCGTTCGGCGCGCCCCACCAGAAGTTGGTGTCCCAGGTGCCGCCTTGGCTATTGTGAAGGTTCAGCGTGTTGAACTCGTCGCCGAAGGACAGCGTCATGTGCGATTTGTCGATCGGCAGCTCGAACTGGCTGGGCTGCAGCTTGTCGATGGTCGTGTCCTTGAACTCGAGGATCTCACCGGATCCGAGGTTCAGGATCACGTTCGATCCCGCCTGAACCATGTTAGAGTGAATTGCGTCGAAGGAAGTGAACCCATAGCCATCGAGGCGGACAGTGTCGGTCGCTGCAAAATTGGCGATCAGGTCGCTTCCGTTGCCGTTCTTGATGATGAACGTGTCGTAGCCGCCGCCGCCGTCGATCAGAACATCGTTTCCCACGCCGCCGTCCAGCGTCTGGTGGTCGGCCTTAGCGGTGATGATGTTGTCCAGCGCATTTCCGAACGCATAGCGATTGGCGGTGGTGACGATGAGGTTCTCGACGTTGTTCGGGAGCGTATAGCTCATCCAGGTGCTGATCGTGTCGATGCCTGCCCCATAGCCCTCGGCCACCTTGTTGCCCGCGGCATAGAGGTAATAGATGTCGTCGCCGTAGCTACCGTGCATGGTGACATTGACACCGGAGGCTCCATAGAAGGTGTCATTGCCGGAGGTGCCCCACAAGTCCGGCCCAGACCCAGATGCCGAGAACCAATGGGTGGATGTGCCGCTATAGGGAAGAGGAACGCCTACTGCGTTGACGATGGAGGTCATCGGACAATCTCTCCGTGCTGCCTGGCTCCTGGAACACGCTATGCAGGTTCCGTCGACCGCTTCCAAAAAACTTCTAATTCAAATGATAGTTCCAAGGAATAACCATATAGTACAGAGGAAACTTTCCTTTGGATCGATTAATTCTTCAGAATAGATAGAATAAGGATTTGCTAATACAATTTAGGCGTGAAGTCTGGTTAATTTTATACAATAGTGATGAATTTCTGCCGACTGGTTAGGCAGTCTGCCGCGGATGAACGCATTTGTTGCGGCGCGGCGCTCTCACCCGGGGCGGCGGTTCGAATCAGCGGACGGATAGCGCAGTGACGGACCGTCGTCGGCTCAAAGCTTTCCCATCGCGATCGACTTCAGGAATGCCGCCGCAAGCCCCTTGGCCACCGCTTCGTCGAATCCCGCTTCGCGCATGGTCTCGATTGCCGCGGCGGTGGTGCCGCGATAGCCGAGGAAGGCTTCCACCGTGTCGGCCGGCGAGGCGTCGTTGAGCTTCAGCAGCCGGCCGGTGCCGGTAAGCACGGTGTTGACGGCGCGTCGCGCTACATCGGGCGAGAGGCCGAAGGCAACCGCGTCGCGCATCATCGCGTCCGCCAGCAGGGCAGGGAAGGCGGGGCCCGATCCTGTCAGGCCGGTGAGGTAGTCGATGTCGCGCTCCGTCGCCACCTCGTCCTCAACGCCGCAGGCATCGAAGATCGCGCGCACGGTTGCGCGGTCCACCTCGGTGGTGTCGCCGCTCGCGATCCATGGCGTATAGGATTTGCCGACCTCGGCCGCCGCGTTGGGCAGTGTGCGCGCCACCCGGCGCGTGCCGTGCTTCTCGCCGATCTCGGCCAGTCTTATGCCGGCCATCACCGAAATCACCAGCTTGCCCTTGGCGTCCAGCTCGAGCGACGGCCAACCCTGCGGCCGCACCGAAAGCATGATGACGTCGGAGCGGTCGGCGAGCGCCTGGTTGTCATCGGTCCAGAACGCGCCCGAAAAACGGTCCGGTTTGGCGCTCCGATAGGACAGCGCAAGGTCTTCCACCCGCACCACGCCGGCCGCAAGTGCAGCACCCGCAATGGCACCGCCCAGCCAGCCGGCGCCGCCGACGATGCCGAGCTTGAATGAAGCGCTCATCCTTGCCTCCTCGCCGAAAACCGCAGGGTAGCGGAGGCAGGTCGCTATTCAAGCACTCAATACCCCCGCATCAGCCCGCCATCGACGCGGATGTTCTCGCCGGTGATGTAGGCCGCGCCGTCCGACGCGAGGAACGAGATCGTCGCCGCCACTTCCTCCGACGTGCCGTAGCGCTTCATCGGCACGCTCTGGCGGCGTTCCTCGACAGCGGGCAGGCTGTCGATCCAGCCCGGCAGCACGTTGTTGATGCGGATGTTGTCGGGCGCATAGGTGTCGGCGAAGATCTTGGTGAAGGCGGCGAGCCCGGCACGCGCCACCGCCGAGGTCGGGAAGGCAACGCTCGGCTCGAACGCCCAGGCGGTCGAGATGTTGATGATCGCGCCGCCCTTCTGCTTCTGCATCACCGGCGTCACCAGCCGGGTCGGGCGCACGACGTTGAGGAAATAGGTGTCGATCCCCTTGTGCCAGTCGTCGTCGCTGATCTCGATGATCTGCGCGCGCGGTCCGTGGCCGGCGCTGTTGACCAGGACGTCGATGCGACCCCAGCGTTCCAGCGCACCGTCGGTGAGACGCTTCAGGTCATCGTTCGACTGGTTGGAGCCGGTGACGCCGAAGCCGCCGAGCTCGTTGCCCAGCGCCTCGCCCTTGCCGGAGGAGGAGAGCACGCCGACCTTGAAGCCGTCCGCCGCCAGCCGCTTCGCCGCCGCCGCGCCCATGCCGCTGCCGCCCGCCGTCACCAGAGCCACTTTTTCGTCTGCCATGTCGCTGTCCATCCTGATTTTTGGGCCGTTGTCGAAAGCACTTCAGTTAGCATGGACCTGGGCAGGCACGAACCGGTTTGGATTGCGCCAACGCGGATGGGGTTGGCGAAAGCGGCGGAGCGTGCAATCTCCCCCCTCGAGGGGGAGATGGCCGGCAGGCAGAGGGGGTCGTCTCACATAGATCGCCAACCTCATCTGGCCTCGCAGAGGACGCCGGCGCTTCACGCGCTGCGACCCCCTCTGTCGCCTTCGGCGACATCTCCCCCGCAAGGGGGGAGATTGGCAGCTCGCGCGCCCCGCGCTCAAACCTTGAACCCACTCATCAGCGCCTTTGATATCACCGCGCAGCGCCCCGGCTGCACGTCGCCCGCCTGCAGCGGCACGCCCTTGCCGGCCGGCACGGCCGGCTCGTACCAGGCGCGCAGCGCCTGGTCGCTGGCGCAATAGCCCCAGTTCACCAGATCGACGGTCTCCTTGGCTCCAAGGAAGTGCAGCGAGGTGCCGATATCGGCGGGCGCGATTGCCGCGGTCTGCACGAAGGTCGGCTCGACCACGTCCGGCTTGCTGGCGATCGACCAGTAGACGCCACGCGTGGCGGCATAGTCGGGCCGCGTGGCGTCATCGGGCAAGCCCTGATCGTCGGCGTCCTTGGCCGCCTGGAAACGCGCGACAAGATCGCGCCGCCGCAGCGACCGCACCTGGTTGTCGGTGGTGTCGAGCACCCGCGTCAATTGCGAGATCCAGTTCCAGTAGCCGGAGCCCGACGCCTGCCAGGGCGCGCCGGCATCGCTGACCAGCAGCCAGCGGCAGCGCTTCAGCGCCGGCTCGATGCCGTGATTGTCATAGACCCCGCCATCGGTGAGCACGGCGCGGCCGGCCGGGACCGGCGGGCCGACGCTCGCGTCGAGCTTGTCGTTCTCCCACTCGAATTGCGTGAGGTCGAGCCTGAGCGGCGACAGGAACGGCGGGAAGGCGGACGACGCCGCGACCGCGGTCGCGACCGGCAGGTCCGCATGCTTGGCCATGCCGATCCGGTAATCGGCAATGTAGCGGTTCGACATGCGAAACAGCGAGCCGGTGCTGAGGTTGCTCGAGCAGAACACGAACCAGGGACGTCCGCTCAGGCCCTTAAGCATCGGTCTCGAGCCATCGAACAGATGGCGCTCGTGGCAGGCGGCGACTTCGCGCGCGGCGCTCGAAAACGGATTGAGGATGCCCATGAGGATCGAGGGTGCGTCGAGGAAGACTTGCGAGAAGGCGAGTATTTTTTCCAGGTAAAGCGCGCGGAAGTTGGTTGCGACGCCGTTGGCGAAGGTCAGGCGCGGCCAGAGAACGGCCAGCAGCCCGGCGGCGATCGAGCCGCCCGAGACCGAGCTCACCATGTCGATTTTCTGAAGCAGGCCTGCCTCGTTCAGCCGGCAAAGCACGCCGGCATGGAATAGCATGGCGCGGTAGCCGCCGCCCGACAGGCAGAGGCCGAGATCGTAATGCTCGACCTTGTCTTCATCCGCATCCGGTGATGATCCGGCCGGAATCGGCTCCATCGCGGCCCCCCTCTGCCTGTCCATCCGGCGCATTCGAGCTCGGCTTTGCTCAATCCAGCCCAGCGCAGCCATTCTGGCAAGCGGTGGAAACGCGTAACTTCACAGATTGGAAATCGAGCCGCATGCCGGCCGGGACATGCTGTCGCGGCCGGCGTAGGACCGTTGCGATCGGTACTACTGATTGATCTCGGGCTCGACGAGCCTCGCCAGGTTCTTGAGCGACTCCTGCCAGCCGAGATAGCAGGCTTCGGCCGGAATGGCGTCCGGAATGCCCGCCTGAGTGATCTCCATCTCCGTGCCGACCGAGACTTTGTTCAACGTCACGGTCACCTGCATCTCGCCCGGCAGGTTGGGATCGTCGAACTTGTCCGTGTAGCGCACGAGCTCGCCCGGGACGAGCTCGACATAGTCGCCGCCGAAGGCGTGGCTCTCGCCCGTGGTGAAGTTGCGGAAGGACATTTTGAACTTGCCGCCGACCTTTGCCTCGAAGTGATGGACGCTGCAGGTGAAGCCGTTGGGCGGAAGCCACTTCGCCAGCGCGTCCGCCTCGATGAAGGCGCGGTAGACTTTCTCGGGCTTGGTAGCCAGGACGCGATGCAGGCGGATGGTGCTGGGCATATCGTTTCTCCTGTTGATTGCCGGTCTATGCTCCTATGACGAACGGGGCCTGGCCAGCCCGACATCGACGGAGAAGTTTTTTTGGACGCGTTTGCGGACTTCACGTCTCCTTCTCCGCCAATTCGCGTAAAGATGGGCGGCAACATCGCCATCGATGAGGGCCTGCATGGTGGAGCTTCATGACGGCCGCGCCCGGCTGGTTCTAGCGCCGGAAAGGGGCGCGGCCATCGCGCGCTACGACGCGCTGGTGATCGGCGGCGCGCTGGTTCCGCTGCTGAAGCCGGGAGACGGCACCGGCACGTCCGGCTGTCAGCTGCTGGTGCCGTGGTCGAACCGCATCTCCGGCGGCGGCTTCACCTTCGACGGCCGCTTCCATGCCGTCGAGCCGAACGTTCCGGGCGAAGCCTTTCCGATCCATGGCGACGGTTTCCAGAAACCGTGGCGGCTTGCTCGGCATACGGCAATCGAGGCCGAACTGGTGCTCGACGATGGCGCGATCGGGCCTTACCGTTATGCGGCGTCGATCACCTACGCGCTGCGCGACGGCACGTTGGACGCGCGGCTGACGGTGGAGAACCGCGCCGGCATTCGCCTGCCTTACGGCCTCGGTTTCCATCCCTGGTTCCCGCGCGGCGACACAACCCTGCTGAAAGCAAGGGCAAAGCGCGTCTGGCTGGAGGACGAGCGCCATTTGCCTGTCGGCGTCGTGCCGGTGAGCGAGCGTCCGGGCTGGGATTTCGACCGTCCCATCCCGCTGCCGCTGGAGTGGGTGAACAACGCCTTCGACGGATGGGACCGTCGCGCCTCGATCGTGCAGATGGAGGAGGGGATCAAGATTTCGCTTACCGCCTCGCCGGAGCTTGCCGTTTACATCCTCTATTCGCCGTCACCCGATGCCGGCTTCTTCTGCTTCGAGCCGGTGTCGCACACCGTCGATGCGCATCACGGCGAGGGGCTGACGGTGCTCGAACATGGGGCGACGATGAGCGCCGGCATGAGCCTGGATTGGAAAATTGCGGAAACCGATTGAGGGCGCGCCAGCGGCGGAGCGAAATCTCCCCCCTCGAGGGGGAGATGGCCGGCAGGCCAGAGGGGGTCGTCTCACATAAACGCCGCCCTCACTTTCGTCGCGCAAGCGCCGGCGCTTCACGCGCGGCGACCCCCTCTGTCGCCTTCGGCGACATCTCCCCCTCAAGGGGGGAGATTACCCGCCCCATTCTCATAGCTCCTTCTCGGCCAGTTCCCTGAATTCATCCGGCACCGAGCGCGCGGCTTCCAGCGCCACGGTGCCGTAGCCGACGGCCTCTTTGCCGAAGCGCTGGCGGATCTTGTCGATGGCGCGGTCGGCGCCGAAGCGGGCCAAGCCTTTGCGACTGCCGGGCCTCAGCTTCTCATCCGCCAGGCCGAGCGGCAGTTCAAGCTGCAGCTCGGCATGCTCCTCCAGATGCGAGACCGAGATTGCGAGCAGCGAAATTTCCCTTTCGCCCGGATGGGCGGCGAGCACGCCGCGCACCAGCTCCTCGGCGATTTCGGCGAGCATCGTCGTCGCCTGTATTGGCTGCTCCAACGTCACCGAGCGGGTGACCGCGCGCATGTCGCGGAAGCGCACGCGCACCGTCACCGTGCGGCCGGGCCGGGCTTTGGCACGCAACCGGCTGGCGACGCGGTCGGCGAGATGCAAGAGCGTCGGCACGAAGACGTGTGGCAGGGCGGGCTTGCGGCCAAGCGCCGACTGCGCGCCTGCGGAATGCGCCCGCCTGTGCGTCTCCAGCCGGCGCGGATCGCGGTTCCAAGCAAGGGCAGCAAGCTTCTGGCCTGCGGCGTGGCCGATCAGCCGCTCCAGCGCGCCGCTGTGGGTGCGCGCCAATTGCCCGATGGTCTCGACGCCGATCTCGGCCAGCCGCGCTTTCGTCACCGGGCCGACGCCCCACATCAGCGACACCGGCAAATCGTGCAGGAAGGCGAGTTCGGTGCCGGGCTCGACCACCACCAGCCCGTCGGGCTTCGCCACCTGTGAGGCGATCTTGGCGAGGTGTTTCGTGCGCGCCACGCCGATCGAGATCGGCAGGCCGAGCTCGCTCTTCACGCGGCTGCGGATTTTTCTGGCGATCTCCTCCGGCGGCCCGAACAGATGCGTGCAGCCGGCGACGTCGGCAAAGGCCTCGTCGATCGAGATGCGCTCGACCAGCGGCGTGAAATCGTCGAGCACCTTGATCGCGGCATCGCCGAGGCGCTGGAACTCGCTGAACCGCCCGCCGACGAAGATGAGCTGCGGGCAAAGCTCGCGCGCCTTGCGGCCGGGCATGCCGCCGCGCACGCCGAAGACCTTCGCCTCATAGGAGGCGGCCAGCACCACGCCGCCGCCAACCGCGATTGGTTTGCCGCGCAGCGACGGGTCGAGCAACTGCTCGACCGAGGCGTAGAAGGCGTCGAGATCGGCATGCAGGATGGTGGCGGCATCCATGGCGGGCATCGCGCGCTTCCGTTCCCATCGTGCGGCGTTGCAGCATTAGCTGCATCTTTTGTAAGGGATGTTTGCCAAACAAAAAGAGAACAAAAGAGGTCTACTGTCAAGCCGCCACGCCAAACCGTGCAAACCTCCACAATCCGGCGCAACCGGAAGGTTTGTGCGGTTGCGGTGGTAATCTCTCCTTGAGGGGCAATGGCCGCGAAGCGGCCAGAGGGCTTGTCTCGCGTTGAGCGCCAACTTTCGCGCCAAATGGCGTCTCGCGACGACCCTCTGTTCTACGGCGACACCTCAAGGAGGGAGATTGGCAGTGCCATCTTATGCCGGCTTGGCGTATTGCTCGGCGCTGAGCACCTCGATGCACTGGAACGGCTGATTGCCTTCCACCCAGGCGTCGTGGCCGGGCGGAATGGTGTAGGACGTGCCGGCCTCGAAGGCCTTCTGCGTCCCGTCGTTCATGCGCACGGTGATCGTTCCGGACACGACGTAGCCGACATGCGAGACCTGGCAGCTATCGGTCTTGACCACCGGTTTCACGCATTCCGACCACTTCCAGCCCGGCTGCATGTTCAGCCGCCCGAGCGTGAAGCCCGGCAGCCGCACGATTTCGACACGTGTCTTGGCGGGCGAGCGAACCTCGTCGGGATTGTTGTGCGACTTGGATTCGAGTTTGGTGACGTTCATTGGAGCTTCGGCCATGGCATCCCCCCATATTCCATGAGTCCAAGCGGAACCTGACGCCGCGATCGTCGGCGACCGCTGTCCGATTCATACGCCTTTCAATCCGGGATTGCTAATTTAAATGCAAAGACAAGCAGTCGCGGCCCGGGAAAAAAGGCCCGCGTCTTCCGAGGAAGCGCGCGGGCCGAAGCTGGAGTAGCCTTTTAATCAACGCGTTCGCCGGCCAACTGGTTGCGCCTGCCCGCGCGGCCAGGGCGGGACCGGGAGGCGAATGGCCCGGCCCTGGGGCTGCGGTCCCTCGCGCCGGCGGGACTGAGGTCCCACCTTGCAGCGCAGAGGCCCGAATGGCGGATTTCTTGAAACAAGTGCGGCGGCAGTTCATTGGCTCGGAGGCCGTCGAAAAAAGTCCCTTCATCGGCGGCTGACGGAGCGCCCGCCATTTCCTGCGATGTGGCGGGCAGCTCCACAGCAATTCCAGGAAAAGTGCGTAGCGGTTTTCCGTCCGGAATTGCGACGAACAAACAGAGCAATTCCAGGAAAAGTGCGTAGCGGTTTTCCGTCCGGAATTGCGACGAACAAACAGAGCAATTCCAGGAAAAGTGCGTAGCGATTTTCCGTCCGGAATTGCGTACAGCAAATGGTTAGAGCAGTTGAGCGAACTACCCCAGGGAGATATCCGTGCAGCCCGGCGAGTTATCGCGAACCTATTCGTCGGCCTTCTGCTGGCAGCAGTGACCGCAGGCATCTTCCTCGTCTTCGGCAGGCCGCTCTGGCCGGAGCGACGGGCGCAGATGGTCATCCTGCTTCCGGTCGATCCGACCCGACCGGATCCGCGCGCGGCGCCTGCTTCGAGCCTTGCCTGCCGCCCCGCTTCGATCTCAGCCGCGCGCCGCGGAGACCGCCGTCCAGTTCGTGAGCTGGAACCCGATCGTGCATCCCGCCGTTGATTGCTTCGAAGGGATGGCGCTGGCGGAGGCCGTCATGGACAGTTTCGAACTCATCGATCTTCTTTGCATCGTCGACGCCTGCGCGAGCGATCGCTCGGCCGGGCGTCTTATCTCAATGTCGAAAGCCGTCGAGGAACTGCGCGTCTTGACCGGCGACTTCGTCTCGTCGGACGAGGCGGCTGCGAACGCCTTGAGCCAGGTGGCGCTGAAACGCGGTTGCGCGGTGCTCTTCGACGAACAGCCGGGCGCCGATATCGTGGGCGAGCTGTGATCTCCCCCGGAGGGGATATTGGCGCTCACTTCACCAGCTTGATCATCCTGCCGGCGTACATCTCGCGGTTGCCGAGTTCGGCCGCGCAGTCTGCCTTCACGGCCGAGGTTCCCGTCATCTGCACGATATTGCCGACCACCCGCAGGCAACTGCCTTGCGCATTCATGTCCGAATTGCCGGTATAGGTGATCGTCGCGTCGGGCGCATAGATGAAGCCGCTCACCACGGAACCCGCTCCGCCGTTCAGCGTCAGCGCCGAGGTGTTGCCGTGGTCCTGGAAGATGGTGATGCCGGCATAGGGACCGCTGGTCGGAGGCGAGAGGTTCACCTGCTCGTTGGCGTTGATGTAGAGCTGCGAGCCTTCCATCAGGAAGATCGTGACGCCCTGGCCGGTGAGGCTGCCGTTGCCGCCGGGCTTTATGGTGACGCCGCGCAGGATGTAGACGCCCGGCTCGAGTGTGATCTTTCCCGACCAGGTCTTGTCGCAATAGGTGCCGGGCGAGAGCGTGACCGTCTTGCCGTTGGGCATCGTCTGGCAGAGCCCGTAGGCGGGCGGGGTGACGTTGGCCAGCGGATCGAAGGACGCATACTGGTTTTCCTTCGGCGCGCCGCAGGAAAGGGTGGCATTGGGCGGCGTAAGCCCCGCTGTGGCGCCGACCGTCGAGACGCATCCGGCGCTGACTATGGCAGAGCCGCCCCGGTTGACGGCGTCGGCCGCGTCCGAATTGGCAGCGATCACGCAGCCGTCCATCGCGACGTTGGTCGAGCCCTGCAGGTCGACGGCGTTGTCGGCGTGTGGATCGAGCGCAAGCACGCACGCTTGCGCCCCGGGTTTGATCTCGACGGAGGCGGAGCGGATCGCCTGCCAGGCAGGCGCGCCGCTGATGAAAGCCGGGCGGCTGATGCTGGACGACAGTGAAATGGTATAGGCGCTCGGATCGCCGCTGGCAGTGACCTGGAAGGCGTCGACGCTGCCCGAATATTCCTGCGCGTCGGCGGCGCTCATGTTGGCCGCGAAGAACATCTGGCCGAGCTGCCGCATGTCGCCGGCCGACATCTGCGGCTGGTATTTCGTGCCCACGGCAAGTCCGGCGGCGTCCAGCGAGTTCTGCAGTTGCGCGGCGTCGTCGCTGGTGCCCACGAGATCGACCGCCCCGGCCACGGCAAGCATCAGCGGCACCATGGCGATCGCGGTCGCCACCGCGAAATTGCCGCGCGTCGAAGCCCAGAACTGTCGGATCATGGAAGCATCCCTCGCCGTATACGGCAGAGTGATAAGCCAGCCGTCTCTACGAGCGATTTCCGAAAAAGATAAAATGCAGAAAATGCTAAAATAACAGGTTTATCCGTAGGTTACGCCTTAAGTCTGACGATGCGTGGGACCTAAGTCCGAATGCTTGTGCCACTCAGTCGTAAGTGCGCCCTCTGCGGTCTGACCGGCGCAAGTCGAGCAAAAAAATTAGCCAATCGTTTATCGACAGGTGTTGAACGTGATAGCCGGGATAGCTTGGGTGCGCTCGGCCATGGCCACATTCGGTCGAATTTTCAGAGACTTCTTCTCCCGCCGCCTGCAAAGGGGCGAGGGCGGCAATGTTGCAATCGTCTTCGCGTTCACTCTGCCGATCGTCGTCGGCGGTGCGGGGCTCGGTGTCGAGACGTCCTACTGGTACTATTCGAGCCTGAAGCTGCAGGCGACGGCGGACGCCGCCGCCTATGCCGGCGCGCTGGAAAAGATCCAGGGATCCGACACCGGGGCGATCACCACGGCCGCCACCCAGTCGGCGACCGATAACGGCCTGGGCAATGGCTCCATCACCGTCCACACGCCGCCCACCTCGGGGCCGAACACGGCCAAGAAGGCGGTGGAGGTTATCCTCAACCAGAACCTGGATCGGATGTTCACCTCGATCTTCACGCAGAGCAAGGTGCCGGAGCAGGCGAGGGCGGTGGCGCTCATCACCGACGCCTCCAAGGCCTGTGTGCTGGCGCTCAGTGCCTCGGCCTCGCAGGCGGCGCTCTTCTCTGGCAGCACCAACGTGAAGCTCAGCGGCTGCTCCGTCATGTCGGATTCGATCGCCCCCGATGCCATCAAGGTCCAGGGATCGGCCGGACTCCAGGCCGACTGCCTGATCTCGGTCGGCGGCATTTCGCTTAGCAATGCGGTGGTGACTGACCCCGCGACCTGCAAGGCCCCGATCACCAATGCGCTGCCGGCTGCCGATCCGTTCTCCAGCGTACCTGCGCCCGCGGCCAGCGGCTCCTGTCTGAACGACAACAAGCCGACGCTGGGCCCAGGGACTTACTGCAATGGCATGAACCTCAAGGGCAATGTCACGCTGTCTCCCGGTGTCTATGTCCTCGAGGGCAATTTGAAGATCAACGCCGGCGCGGTCATCCAGGGCGACGGCGTGACCATCTACATGGCCGGCAGCAACACCGTCAGCATGAACGGCAACGCCACGGTGACGCTGAGCGCGCCGACCTCGGGCACCTATTCCGGGGTGCTGTTCTACGGCGACAGGACAGGGACCACGGCGCAAAGCACCTTCAACGGCACCGCGGACTCGCTTTTGACCGGTGCCATTTATTTTCCCAGGCAACAGGTCAACTATCTTGGCAACTTCTCGGGCGTGAACGGCTGCACCCAGGTCGTGGCCGACACCATCCAGTGGTCGGGCAATTCGACCATCAACCAGGATTGCACGAGCCTCGGGATGAAGGATATCCCGGCGGCGCCGTCGGTCGCGATCGTCGAGTAGCGGCATGGGACCCGCGATCTCATTCCGCAAGAACCGCTCAGGCGCCGCCGCGGTGGAATTCGCGCTCGTGCTGCCGGTGCTGTGCACGGCTCTGTTCGGCGTCGCCGACGGCTGGTCCTACGTCACCAGCTCGTTGAATATGCGGGCCGGCGTGAAGACGGCGGCGAATCTGGTGTTAGCCGGCTCCTCCGACGACAGCGCCACCCAAGCCGCCGCGCTCGCAAGCTGGGACAACAAGCCCACCGACGCCGCGGTCACGGTGAACCGCACCTACAAATGCGGAACGACCGTGGTTGACCAGGCGACCCTGTGCGCCGGACCGAAGCTAAACTCGATCTACGTCCAGATCCAGGCGTCGGGCACCTGGGTTCCGCCCTTTGCCTTCGGCCCTTTCCCAAACAACACCGCGCTCGGCCATCAGCAGGTGGTCCGTGTCCGCTAAAGCAATTCCAGGAAAAGTGCGCAGCGGTTTTCCGTCCGGAATTGCGCCTCGATACAGGCAAAAAGCGAGGGCGTTTGCCTGCAATGCCTCAGGCGGCGCCGCCATCGAGTTTGCGCTCATTGTGCCTTTCCTGGTCATGCTGCTCTTCGGCATCTTCGCCTTCGGCTGGTCGATGAATGCCGACTCCAGCGTCCGCTATGCGCTGGAGGCCTCCGCCCGCTCGCTGCAGCTCAACAACACGCTGACCCAGGCCGACATACAGACGATCGCGACGCAGAAGCTGCAGGCGCTTGGCTTGCAGAACGTGAACGTCACGATCACCACCGATCTGCCGAGCGGCGGCTTCTGCATGGCGCATGTGAACGCCAGCTATGCCTTCGTGATCAACTTCCCCTATTTCAGCGACTTCCCGATCAACTACGCGACCACGGTGAACGTGCCGCTGCTCAACAGCGTGAAAGGAGCTTGTCCTCAGTCATAGTCGGAACTGAATCGCCCGATTATGGATTCCGCCTGACCGAGTCCGATATCCAGGCGATCGCGACCAAGAAGCTGCAGGCGCTTGGCCTGAAGAATGTGAACGTCACGATCACCACCGATCCGCCGAGCGGCGGTTTCAAGATGGCGCAAGTGAGCGCCAGTTACGCCTTCGTCATCAATTTCCCCTATTTCAGCGACTACCCGATCAACTATTCGACGTCCGTCACCGTGCCGCTGATCGGCAGCTAGGGGAAATCCAGCGAGAGTATATAATGATATATACTGGCATCGGCTCGGGATGTCTGAAATCAAAACCGTTGGCGCGCCTCGCGCTCAAGTACTCCCGGTGCTAGTAGATGGCGTCCACAACCAGTGCGATATTTCTCCAAAAAAGCGCGGTATAACAAGGAGATGAAGCCCTCTGTGGACGCAGGCTGAGTGGGGCTGGGCCTATGGTCCGACGGGGTATGGGCCTTCATTGTTCCAGAGGGCCGATCTCGATTTGGGCCAAATATTATCGTGAGATTTCAATGGCTTAATGCATTCTCTAGGTTGGAGATGAAGGTATTTCCCAGGTCGCTCCCTTGCCGCGACTGATTTTGACTAAAAGTTACTCCAAGCCGTTAGGGAATTCTCATATGAGGCGATCTAGCGGTTGGGCATTGGTGGCGATCACCTGCGGAGAAACATTATGACGATCCGAAAGACACTTCTGGCCTCACTGGCCGTCCTGGCACTCGCGACTGCTCCGGCGCTTGCCGGCGCCGGCGGCAACGGTGGTGGCAATGGCGGTGGTCACGGCAACAGCGGCGACCACGGCGGCGGCAACGGTAAAGGCGGCGGCAACGGCGGCGGCAAGGGCAACAGTGGCGCAACGCACGGCAAGGCATCGGCTCCGGGCCAGTTGGCGAAGTCGCAGGACGACACGACCGACGACGTCACGGATGACACGCCCGCGACGCCGAAGGAAAAGAACCTGCATGCCAAGCTCGGCCGGCTGAACTCGCTGCAGCGCAACATCAACGCTTACATGAACTCCAAGAGCCCGAAGTTTGCGGCCATCCAGGCCTATGTGACTCAGGCGGCGGCAGCCAAGAACGCGCAAGCCGCGGTTGACGCGGCAACCCAGGCCGTGGCCGATGCCCAGGCCGCGCTCGACGACCTGAATGCGCAGATGACCGCGCTGCAGGCGGACCCGAACGCCACCCAAGAACAGATCGACGCTTTGCAGGGGCAGATCGATGACGCGACCACCGCGCTGAACGACGCCAACCAGGCACTCACCGATGCCCAGACGGAGGCTGCCAATACGCCCGCGCCGGACGACGCGACGTTGGACGCAGCCCTTGCCGACATGGCCAACAAGCCGGTCGACGCCGAAGTCACCGACTGGGCCAAGGGCGTGCTGGCCGACAAGATCGACCAGGCAGCCGCCGCGACGACGACGCCGTAAGGCGCGAAGCGGCAAACCTGCCAGAGGGTGAAACTGTCATGCCGCCGGGCCTCGCCCGGCGGCATTTTGTTTTGGCGGGCGCACGCCGGGCATGGTCGCGTGCCTTCGCGCCCCTCTGTTCCGCCAGCGCCTGAAACATTAGCGAGCTTGCTGGCTCCGCCCGGCACCGCCCGCGATCCACACCAAAATCCACAGCCGCTCCCTGCGCGTCGTGGCTAATATGCTTTGCAGCGTGTAGATTTAGCGGGTGAGGGTTTTTCAGGGCATTGGGAGGACAACAAAATGCCACGGGTTTCGGAACTTTTCTTCAAGACGGCCATCGTGTTTCTCATCCTCGGCATCGCCGCTGGGCTGCAGATGGCGATTTCGGGCGATCACGGCGCCTTCCCGGCGCATGCTCACATCAACCTTCTCGGATGGGTCACCAGCGCGATCTTCGGCGGCTACTATGCGCTCAATCCGGCCAAGGCCGAGCGCCGGATCGCCATGATCCACTACGGCCTCTATACGGTGGGCATCGTGATTATGCTGCCGGCGCTCTACTGGATGCTGGCGGGGGGCCATCCGGAGATCGAGCCGGTCGTGGCGATCGGCTCGCTGATCGTCGCTGCCGCCGTGCTTGTCTTTGCCTTCATTGTGTTCTCGGCTTCGCAGGCCGCCGTGCGCTCGGTCACAGCCGTCACCGCACGCTGACGTCGCGCCGGCAAGCGCGTCGCCTGAATCCGCTTTTGGGCGACGCGCTTTACGGCAGCAGGCTGGGGAACAGCCGTGAGATCAGCGTGTGGATAATGCCGTCCCGCTCGAACGGGCCGGGCAGCTTGGCGGGGCTGGCGTCTTGCTTCGTCTCGTGCGTCGAGCGGGCTTGGGTGAATACGAGCCACAGCACCGCCACGAAGTAGCCTGCCTGCAGCACCACGGCTGCCAGGAATGTCCAGCCGAGCGACGCCCAAGCCGATCCCGTGGCTGCATAGGTCCAACCGAGGATCACCAGGAGTGTTGCCGTCATTCCCACAAGAAACTGCGGAAAATACATTTGCCCAACCGAGCGCCGCGACCGCATGCGATCCTCGGCGACCTCGCCCATTGCTCTACCCATCCCGACCCTTGCACCTTTTCCGGGGTGACCGCAAGGCTGAACAATGCCTCAAACGAACCCCCGCGGCTAGGCCTTTCGGCCGATGCCCTGAGGGCATGTGGTCCGGGACTTCTGCTTTCAGGAACCAAGCCAGAGCCAATCCGTTCCCGATCGGCACATTGATCATGTTGGGTCAAGATGCCGAAATTCTACTTCGATACTCAGGAGGGGGACGACGTCCTGATTGACAGGGAGGGCCTCGATCTTCCCGACCTCGAGGCGGTCAAAGACGAGGTCGCTCTTGCCTTGGCTGATTTTGCGAGAGGCGTTCTGCCGGGCGCCCGCCGGCAGTTGACGATCAAGGTCCGGGACGCCCAGTCACGCCGCGTGCTCTCCACCGCGGTGATTTTCGATGTGAAGCCTCCCCCGTAATAATCGAGTCCCTGGGTCCGCTGCCGGCCACCGGCGGGGCCGCTGCAAGCTGTGGATTAACCAGAGCTCGCGGGGATGCTTGATGGCTCCCTCCACGCGTTGGCCGTAGACTATGGAAATGGGACCTGCAAACTTCGCCCAGGAACTGCTCTCGGCCGCCGATCGAACCGGCGAGATGTCTGGCTCTGATCTGAAGGCGCTGCTTCGCCGGGCCGCGCTCGTTCTCAGAAATGCGGGCGATCTGGGCATGGAAGCAGATATCGAGGAAGCCCTGGATGGGGCCGCGGCCGAGATGCGGGTTTCCAAAGCGCAGTTGCTGCAATCGATTGCCATGCAATGGCTGATCGCCAACTCGCATATTCCGTTATATAAAATGGACGACTGGGGCTAGGATTTCGGCCGGCCAATCCGGAAGTCAAACCGTTGGCGTGTTCTCCCGTCTGGCCCGATAGTCTCCTTCCCAGGGCAACGCCTCGAAATCCGGCTTGAATCCTCCTGCGCGATAGGCATTTTCGGTAATGTAAGTGCCCCTGGTTCCTTCCAGGACACAAGCGAACGGCGGGTCTCCTGGACATCGGTAGAGGCCGACAGCTTTCATCAAAACACCCATGCCGTTGCTGCTTGCTTTGCCGGTCCCGAGGCTTGCATGGGCATTTGCGACCGTCGCCATTCATTTTGATGACGGCGCCGGCAGGTCAAGTGCGGGGTTGAGCGGAATTCCGAGCCTCGGCTGCCGGTATCGGCACGCACCTCGGCGCAGATCTCACACCGGTCTTTCAGCACCAGTCACGCTCCTCGCCGTGACGAATGTCAGCAGAGCTCGTGAGACTGAAGTCCGGCGCGGCAAGGTATTGGTCCGGGCGCTGAAACATAACGCTCGCTGCCTCATTCGAATAGAGCTGGCGAGAGCGTTCCTTCATCGCCGGCGGAGCAGAGATGTCCGTCAGCCCAGGGTTTGGCGGGCATCTTGCAAGCCATGGGGAAGCTGGTGCCCATACCTGTCGAACTTAACAATGTTGATCTCAAATTCGAGTGTCCGCGCTGCAAGCACCCGATTGTCAGGAAAGGCTCGTGGTTCAAGGTGATCGCCAACTTCAGATGCCAGAACTGCAGCGAGAATGTTCGTCTCGGCTACCCTGACAAACTCGCCATATTCGAAAGACACAAGCGTCTGGCTCAACGGCTCTAACCAAAGTCGGGACTGCCCAATTCGATCGTGCCGCGGAGACGTCTGATCGTCCGAAAAGTCACGCCGCCGTGCCGAGCGGCGGAATTGCAACGGCAATTGGACAAGCCGCGCCGCATTCATGCGTTCGAGTACCATGAGTTGCACATCTGCCCCGACGGATGCACACTGCCGATGCCTGGCATTCAACTGTCGGACACGGCCCGGCCTGCGAAGTCCTGTGTCACCACGATAAGCAGGCTGGGCTGTCCGGGTTCCCGCTCCCCTAAATATGGCTTGCTTGCTCTTTCGCAGGCAGCGCAGCTTCGACGGCCATGAGACGCGCGCGAAAGAGGCCCGCTTTGCCTGAGGGCAACGCGGGCCTATTTCGTCGAGATTCTGATGCGGATCAGGTCAGGATCAGCACGATCGTATAGGTGTTCGGGTCGACGATGACGATGCGTCCGTCGGCCAGTACGAAGTACTCATAGTCCTCATAGGCCGGGACGATCTTGACGATGCGGGCCGGCAGTCGATGCAGGCGGATCTTGTGCCGGGGAACCTCGATGCCGACCGAGATGTCGAAGCTGACATCGCGGACCGGCTGGATATTGGTCTCGTGGATGATCTGCGTGATCTGCGTCTTCTGCTCGACCGTCACGTTGGTGATCGAGGCCGTCTTGTTCTGGTCGGTCTGAACGTTGGCATTGCCCTGAGCATTCTGCTCGGTGGTGGTGCCGGTCTTGGTCTGGGCATTCTGCTCAGTGGTCTTTGTCTTGGTCTTGCCCTGGGCCTGTTCGTTCGTCTTCGAGCCCTTCGGGCAGTTGGCCATGCCGGTCTGGCACTTGGCCGTACCCTGAGCCTGCTCCTCGGTCTTGGTGCCAGCCTGACCCTGGGCCTGCTCGTCGGTCTTCATCTTGGTCTTGCCCTGAGCCTGCTGCTCGGTGCTGGTGCCGGCCTGACCTTGAGCCTGCTCATCGGTCTTCATCTTGGCCTTGCCCTGAACCTGCTCTTCGGTGTTGGCGCCGTTCTGCCCCTGGGCTTTCTGCTCGGCCCGCGGCTTCATCTTGCCCTGAGCCTTGCCACCCTTCTGGCAGTCGGCCTGGCCGGCGACGCAGTTGTTGTCGCTGCTCGGCTGCGCGGATTCGGTCTGCGCCATCGCGGCACCGCAACCGACGCCGAGCGCGATCATGCTCGTGATCAGAAGACGTTTCATCTGATTTTCTCCTCGGAAAGTCGGTCCCTTCGCTTGGGTAACCCGGGCTGAAAAGCATTGTTCCGAAACGTTTCGCGAGGCTGCGGTGACATTTTGTGAGAGCGCCGGCGGCAATTTTGCAGGAACAAGGCTTGTTTGCAGGAACAAGGCCTGGCCATCGGCGTTGGGCCGAGTGCCTACCGGCTGTGGAAAATCGCAGGCGCAGCGTGGGAGGCGATGCAACCACGAATGCAAAGGAAAAGACCATGAAAATGCACCTCACAGTCGCCGCCGCGGGCCTCCTGCTGCTCGCCGGCGCAGGCGCCGCGGCCGCTCAGGACGTCATCATCCAGCCCGAGCAGCAGACGGTGATCCGCGAATATGTGCACAAGCAGCCGCTGGCCTCGGTGGAGGTTCCTGGTGTCGAGCTCAGTATCGGCAGCACGCTTCCCGATACGGTCGAACTGCACGAAGTGCCGAACGTCAAATACCGCTACGTCGTCGTCGACAACCAGACGATCGTCGTCGATCCCGACACCCGCAAGATCGTCGAGGTGATCCAGTAAGAAAGGTGCCAGGCAGCGCTGGGGATGGCCCCGCCCTCCGCGGGTGGCGGGCCATAACCCAGTATTATTTTGTTACCAAACGCTAACGGAACCTTCCGCCCGGGCGGGCGTTGCCGCCTCTGGGTTCGCGTTGCCTCATAAGCAACATAAGCCGTTGGCAGGATGCGGATTCGGGCGGCGGCGCAACAGGCAAGGGCTGGGGCGAGGAGGACTGACCAACATGTCGAAACGAGAAATCGGAACATCCCGGTCGCTCGGGATGCGTGTCGCCGATCTGAAAGCCAGGATGCGGGACGCCAGGATCACCGAACATGAGATGAAGACCTTCCAGAAGGTCGCTGCCATCATGGGGAGCGGCGAGGGCTCCCTACGCATCGATGCGGACGACCTGATCGCCGCATCCTTCCTCACCGAACCACTGGGCGAGTCGTCGCCGAACTGACAGCTGCCCTTCCCGCCATTCGATGTCGACCGGCTGCCGGCCTGGATTGGACGGCAGTGAACGGCGTTGCGCGCTGAAGCGCAATGGCCGCTCTGATCATGTGAGGTCGTTCACAGTTTTGGCGCTGGACGTTGTGCAATCGTTGTTGGCGAAGGTGTGACCGCCTCCTGGGGAGAATAGGATGACCCTATCCAGAGACCTGAGCGACAAAGATCTGACTTTTCAATGTCCGAGTTGCTCCCTGACCATCGTCAAAAAGGGATCCTGGGTCAGGACGGTCTCCAGGTTCAGATGCGAGAAATGCCTCGAGGAGGTGAGGCTTCCCTATGGCGAGAAGCTTGCGATCTTTCATCGCCATAAACACCTTGGCCGCTGAGGAACCTCGCGGCGCTAGAGCAATTCCAGGAAAAATGCGTAGCGGTTTTCCGCCCGGAATTGCGTCAAAACAAAGAGATAGATCGGTTCGCCGTTTCTGTGAAACGGTGGAACGCTCTAGTGTTTCGATGGATGACAGCCATGTGGCCGACGCTGGGGCTCAAGCGGCGATCGCCGCCGTAAGCAGGGGAAAAGCTTCAATCGGGGTTTTGTTGCAGATTTGCTAATATTAGGGTTGGCGGCAGCCGGCTTGCCAGGCCGGTCAGGCCCGGCGGTCGACCGCATCACCCCCAACAGACTGTCGGGCCGCTTTGCAGGGGCGCCGCTTGTTCCTCGTCAGGGCGACCGCGCAGCCGTTTTTTGCCGGGCTTGGCTCTCGAGCCTGGCCCTGCGCCTGATCTTGGCTTCGCGCAGCGCCGTCACCGGATCGATGCCGGTCCACATGATGCCGGCCTTCTCCGCGAATGAGAGGAAGGCCCGCCGCGCCTTTTCGAGTTTGATCTCCCCGGCCCGCGCCGCATCGCAAGCCCGAACCGCCGCGCAATAGCTGTCGCCGCGCATCGCCGCGGGCCATTCCTTGAGGAAATTCTGCATCGCGGCCAGCGAGGCGATCTCGCGCTTGAAGCCGGCGCCGACGGTGATGGCCACCGGGGCTCGAAGCGGCATATCGCTTCTGACGAGAATTTCACTCATGGGCGGGACTTTCGGCTTGTCAAATCATCCAATGCAAACAATGCGAAATCGGCGCGACGGTTCCCGTCCGCCCTGCACGGCGGTTCACCGTCGACCGCGGCGGGGTAACATCAATTGGCCGGCGCTGACGGAACAAGAGCTTTCCGCGGACGTTGGCCCTCGGAGCTCCTATGTTCGACCTGCCAGGTTTCCGCGATCGCGGAGGCGGGGCGGAGCTCGCCAACACAACAGGAGACCTATGATGAAAACCCCCCTCATTCCTGCTGTTGCCGGCCTTGCTCTGATCGCCGGCATAGGCTTTGCCGCTGCGGACGAGGTGATCATCACCCCCGAGCAGCAGACCGTTGTGAAAGAATACGTCCACAAGCACCCGATCGCCTCGGTCAATGTTCTGGGACTGGAGCTTGGCGTCGGCTCGACCGTGCCGGACACGGTCGAATTACAGGAGGTGCCGGACGTTCAGTACAGGTATACTATCGTCAACGATCATATGGTTCTGGTTGACCCGAGCACGCGCAGGGTCGTCCAGGTCATCCAGTAACCTTACATGCTTACGAGCCCCGATCCTCCCGCCATGCCGGCGGGGGGATGCCGGCTCCTAGAAAGGAGTCGCAGCCATGCATCACCCTCACGTCGAATCACCTGACATCGCCAAGAACGTCGACAAGCTTCTGGCTGAGCATTGCACCGGCCTGCTGTCGATGAAGGATGCGATCGCGGCTTTGCGCAAGCGCACCGGGACTGAGCGCTCTGATGCCGATTTGGCCGGATTGATTACAAAAAAGGCAGCGTATCTCGGCGTCGCCGTCGTCTCCGACGAGCACTGAAGAAAATCGCCGCCAAAGTTCAGGCGCGAATGCGTCGAGCGCAAGACGCCACCGGAAAATTCGGCTAATGTTTCCGTCGGGGAACGGCCCCTACCAAATGGAGGCGACAGTGACGGACGACAGGCAGGAACGCATTCGCCGACGGGCGCATGAGATCTGGGAACAGGCCGGCCGGCCGGAAGGCGCGCATATGGAGCACTGGGAGCAGGCGGCCGCCGAGATCGACGGCGCCGCGAAGCCGAAAGCCAAGGCCGCGCCGAAGAAGGCCGCCGCTGCCAAGGCCGCCAAGCCAAAGGCGGCGAAGGCTGAAAAGCCAGCCAAGGCCGCCAAACCGAAAGCCAAGGCCTGATTTCCAGCGGCTGCGCCGCCGGCCATCCCGACAACCGTCGAAAAGGACGCGGCAAGCCCGCGCCCGAAGTTTTAGGCACGCGTGAAAGCGCTCTCGCGTTTCCAGCGATAGAGTTAGTCATCTCTAAAATTAGCTACGCTTAATAAATGAGCTTCGCGCGATCGCGATTTGCAGAATAGATCGAGAAATCCACTGTGACCCAGCTGCAACAGCTGCGTTCTCAGTCGAAATGCTCCCAGTAAAAGTCAGGTATTGGCTCAAAGCCCCCGTTGACGCCGCGCGCGCCCTGATGGTGCTTTTCGGGCAAGGGCTTTTCTCAATCCAACTTCGGGGGTCAGGGTATGCGGGGCATCAACCGTCTTATTTCGTTTGCGTTTCTGGCCGCTGCCAGCGGCTTTTCGGCTTCCGCGCAGGCGGCGCCGGTGGAGTACGTCAAGGTGTGCTCGCTTTATGGCGCGCAATACTATTACAGCCCCGGCACCGACACTTGCATCAACGCCAATACCGGCGAAACGAAGCGGAGGGTTGATGACGGCGAGGGCGGGTTCACCACCGTCACCGGCAAGACCGCGCTGGCGAGTAAGGTCGACGACATTGACGGCCGGGTTCAGCGCGCCTTCGAAGGCGCCTCGGTCGCCTCGGCGCTGATCAGCCCGGATCTGATGCAGGGCGAGCATTTCGGCGTTCGCGTCAACTGGGGCAATGCCGGCCAGTCCAACGCCATGGGCGTCACCGGCGCGGCCGTGCTGGGCGAGGGCTTCTTCCCCGGCGGCAAGGGCCGGCTGGCGGGTGCCGCGGGCGTCGCCTTCTCCGGCAAGACCGTTGGCGGCAATGCCGGCCTGCAACTCACCTGGTAAGAGCCGGGGGGCATCATGTTCAGATATCTTCTTGCGCCGGCCATCCTCGGCGCGGCAACGCTGCTGGCGGCGCCATCCGAGGCCGCGGTCGAGTATGTCAGGGTCTGCTCCGCCTATGGCCCCAACTACTACTACAGCCCGGGCACCGACACCTGCATCAACGCCGACACCGGCGTGACCAACCGGAAGGTCGATGACGGCGAGGGTGGGTTCACCACCGTCACCGGCAAGACGGCGCTGGCAAGCCAGGTCGACGACATCGACAACCGCGTCACCCGCGCCTTCGAGAACGCCTCGATCTCGGCCGCCCTTGCCGCGCCCGATCTCGTCCAGGGCGAGCATTTCGGCCTGCGCGTCAACTGGGGCAATGCCGGCGACGCCGACGCCTTCGGCATCGCCGGCGCCGCGGTGCTGAGCGAAGGCTTCGCCCATGGCGGCCGGCTGACCGGCACGCTCGGCATCGCCTTCTCCGGCAACATCGTCGGCGGCAATGCGGGGCTGCAGTTTAGCTGGTAGGCGAGGCTCCCCTTTCTCCCTTCTCACCGCACAAGGGAAGAAGGAGGCCGAACCGTTAGCGCGCTCCTTGCTTCCTGGCGTATTGCGCAACCGCGCAGAGGAAGGCCAGCGCCGCGGTATCGCAGGCCGCCCGCGACGGCGACGGGCCCTTGGCGAAAAGGACCGCGTCCGCCACCGGGATCGTCAGGCCATGCTTTCTGGCAAATGAGGTGACTTCGTAAGGCTGATCGTCAGGCTGTATGCCGATGTCGATTTGCAGGTCCATCAAACGAGTTCCTCCCTGTGCGACTATGCCTCTCCTTCGCCCGAAGGGAATTAAACTACCGGCTCGTTGTCTGCGTCCACCAATTGGCAATTGTGTGAAACGATGCATTTTTCGAGGGGTATAACCTGGGGTTGCCGAGGCATGATTGTTCTCGCGTTGCGGGAGATGTTCGGCAGGACAGAGGGGGCGCTGTCCCGCCCGCGTTCGGTCTTGCTTTCCCTATGGCGCAGAAGAGATAGCCGCCTCACCAGGCATCGCTCGACCTCGCAAATTGCACGCCCGCGGCAATCATCGCGCACTCGCAGTCGCTGATCAGCTTCAGATTCCTCAAATACCGCGCCACCGTTTCCGGCAGCCAGGCGGCACAGGACTCGACATAGGCGCGGCCGTGCACCAGCGTGCCGGTCGACAGACGCTCCTCCTTTTCGGCGATCACCTTGAGATATTGGCGGATGAAGCGGATGTCGTCGGCGATGTCCTGGCTGGCCATGCGCCAGGCATTGGCCAGACGCTCGCGCTCTTTGAGCGGCAATGGTGACAGCAGTGGACGGGAGAGGTCGGCGAAGGCGGCGTGGTTCGCGGTGTTCAAGCAAGTTCCCCTCAAACAAGGGAGATATCGTACTTTATGTACGAAATATGGTCAAGCAGGATTCGTACAATTTGAACGATGCTGCGATCTTCCGAAAAGCCTAAGCGAGCCGCATTGGAAAGCCTTCGAGCTGCGCGCCGATGCCGTTGAGCGCCCGCCCCAGGATAAGATCGACCATGTCATGCCTGTCCGGATGGAGCAGGCTCAGTCCCTTCCGAAGCGCCTCGCGCCAGGCATCTCCGCGCTCCCATGCTTCCGCGAAAGCGAATGCAAGGTCGTCCTGCCGGCGTGTCGTGTCCAGCGCCTCCACCAGCAGGCTGGCCTGGGCGAGATCCTTCTCTCGCTTGGCGGCGGCGCTTCGTTCCCGGCGCGCCGCTATGATCAGCTTGTGGACGGCAAAGCGCTCGGGCGAGGGGACAAGCACCGGCACGCCTGAGCGGTGGAGCAGCACCGTCCTGACCGGATCGCGGATGAGAAAATCGAGGAAGCGCAAGGGCTGCGCGGAAGCACCGCCCAGCGAAGGCATCAGACTGGCGTGGTCGGCATGGTCGTCGCTGCCCCGGTTCGGGGTGAGGAATTCGATCCGGTAGCGGGAAGCGTTCTCATACTGCGTCGTGCGCCCGGCATCGCTGCGGTGCGGGATCTCGCGGAATGTCGAATCGACCGCCTTCAGCACATCGATGACCGGCGGCAGGCTGTCGTCGACCTCGGTCGAGACGGAATGGAATTTTGCGAAGTCGGCATCGCCCGTCTGCAGCGCGGCGCCGGGCAGCCGCACCCCCAGATGCCCGGCATAGGTCTGAAAGGCGACCGTGCCGATGAGCACAGCGCGCAGGCGGAAGAGTCCGGCCTTTTCCAGCGCCTCGACCACGTTGCCGGTGAAAGGGTCAGGCGCCGTCAGGCCGGCGTCACGAACAAGGGTGGAGACCAGCTTGCGGCGGCTTCTGAGATCGTTCTTGATCTCCTTGAAGGTCGCCACCCGCTTGGCGATCTCGGGGTCTTCCGCCGGGCCGACATAACGCCTGGACTTCTGCGGCCGCGTCTCCTCGAAATACCAGTAGTCGCGGCCCTTCACCGGCACGCGCACAAAATTGCCCGCCGTCGAGAAGTCGGTCTCGAAGGAAGCATCCAGGCTGCGCTGCACCAGCTCGGCATAGAGCGTGCGATAGGCGAGATCGATGGTCTTCATGGCCGTTCCTGGGGCGTACGCTTCATTATAAGGGTTCTGCAGTTTTCTTATAACTGCACGCCATTAGGCCGAGTCGCAAGGGAATTATAAGAAAATTGTGAAAATCTTATAACGCGGTTATCCCGCTTGCGCAGAAGGGGCTCTGGCCCAATTTACTTGCCGCTCCCCGCCATGCCGTCAGCTTGCTGTCAGCTTTGTTCCCCTACACAGCGCCCGCGACCGACTGTGATTCCCTAGCAATCCGCCGTCTGAGGTCGCCAGATGGCGGCTAGGAGCACCCTATGCGTTTTTTGAGAATTGGACTGGCCTTGACCATGCTGGCCGTTGCGGCGCCGGCATTCGCCGACTCCACGGTCAACGTCAAATTGTGGGACAAGAACGGCGAGATGAATCCTGATGCCAAAATGGGCATAGGCATGCCGGCGAACATAAGCATGGCCATGATGAAAATCCAGCTCGACAAGAAGGTCGTGCCGGCAGGCAAGGTGACCTTCGATGTCACCAACGCCTCGAAGGGCACCGTCCACGAGATGATCGTCGTGCCGGTGGCCGACCCCAAGAAGACAACGCTGCCATATGTTTCGAACGAGAACCGTGTCGACGAGGACGCGGCCGGCCATCTCGGCGAGGTTTCAGAGCTCGATCCGGGCAAGAGTGGCTCGCTGACGCTCGATCTCAAGCCGGGTTTCTACGCGGTCTTCTGCAACATCCCCGATCATTTCATGAACGGCATGTGGGCGACCATCAAGGTCCAGTAAGGCCTCGTACACCTACCGGACATCTCCCCACTTGGGGGAGATTGGCAGCTTCGGCGCAAGCGCCCTTTCTGCAACGTTGGCGATTGGCGAAAGCAGCGGTGACAGCCAATTTCCCCCTTGAGGGGGGAGATGTCCGGTCCACCCTCCGCAGCTGCTGCGGAGGACGGGCGGGACAGAGGGTGCGCGAAGGAAACGCGGCGTTTCGCCGGGACTTTGCCGGGCGCTTCACGAGCACAGCGCCTAGTTCTTCGCGAGCTCGTAGAGCAGGGCGGTTTTGATATGTCGCCCGGGCTCGCCATCGAGTGACAGAGCGGCGGTGTAGAGTTTCGCGAAGGCCGGGCAGAGACCCTCGAAATTCTGGTTGGCGCTTGCGATTGCATCCATCTCGGCCGGCGTGCCAGCATTCCTGGTGAAGGCGTCGGCCACCAGCGACCAGTCCTCATCCACGGGCCAGCAGCAGCAACAGCGGCAGGCGCCATTTTCGCACCAGCCGTATCAACTGGCTTTCGCCCGCGCCCTCCAGGTCCGTCATTTCGCTGGCTCTCCCCCGAAAACCATCGACCTTGGCCGACTATCTGCATGCAAGCAGAAATTGCCGTGTCGAGAAGTAACGTTCGGCTTTTCGAAACGCTCACATGTCGATCATCGACCGCTTCACCCGCCCGATGATCGTGATCGCGCCCTCCAGCTCCGGCGGCGGGATATCGAGATAGGACGCTGGCTGGAACGGCGGATTATCGTTCGGCCGCCAGCGCTTGTAAGTGGCCCGTCCCGTCTCGTCGGCGATCACGTAGCAGCCATTGGTCACCAGCCGCTTGTCGCGCAGATTGACGAAGATGATCGAATCCGGCGGCGAGATCTTGTTCATCGATGGCCCGTCGACGCGCAGCGCGATCCACTCGCCTTCCTCGAGGTCGGCGGTGGGAATGGTCGGATAATCGGAAAGGTTGACCACGCTGTCCTGACTGCCGAGCTCGCCGGCGCTGATCCAGGACACGATCGGCACGTCGACGGTGACGGGCGAGGGGGCAAAGCCGACGGGTGCGGCTTCGGCGCCGTCCGCATTGAACAAGAGCCAGCCGGGATCGACGCCGAACAGCCGGCCGTATTTCTCCGCCGCCTTGCGCGACAGCGGCCGGTTGCCGTTCTCGTGGCTGATCAGGGTGTTCTTGTTGATGTCGCGAAGCGCCCGCGCCGCATCGCTGGGCGTGGCATAGCCGGCCTGGGCGCGCGCCTGCTGCAATCTGTGCCGGGAATCCATCATCGTACAAAATGCCTGAAAATTATCGTCCATTGTGTACGATTTCGCTTGCGCGTCATTCGTACATAACGTACGCTTAGCGCATGAATGAGCATCCCGCAAGCATTTCCGCATTACCAACGAGCATCCCGGCGCTGCCCACGAGCATTTCGGGGCCGCCCACGAGTGTCTCGGGGCTTATCGACCGCTGGCAGAGCATCGGCGCTTTCGCCGTCGATGTCGGCTGCGGCTACGAGGCCGCTCGCCAGATGCGCCGCCGCGGGCGCATCGCGCCGCAGCACTGGCCGCATGTGGTGGCGGCGAGCCGCAGGCTGGGCATTGCCGGCGTCAGCTACGAATGGCTGGCCGGCTGCGCCGCGGCTGCGATGCAAGGGGAGGCGGCATGAACGCGCGTCCCTCGACTCATGAATTCCATTCGTCCGGGCTGTCCTCCTCCCCGGTCCGGACGCATCCCGGGGCGTTTGCCTCGGATCCGGTCGAGCCGCCCGCACCCCGGTTCACCGGAACGGCCGGAGCCGCTCCTCCCCCGGCTCCGGCCGCCAATTCCGGCGGCACAAGCTGCATCCGCACCGAGGACGGCACCGTCATCCTGTTTGATCGCGCGACGGGCCGGGCGGTGTCGGGCCTGACGCGGGCCGCCGCCGAGGCGGCACTTCTTCGACTGCTTGGTGCGGCGCCAGAGCAATTCCAGGAAAAGTGCGAAGCGGTTTTCCGTCCGGAATTGCGTCGGAACAACGAGGCGCAATTCCAGGAAAAGTGCGAAGCGGTTTTCCGTCCGGAATTGCGTCAAAACAACGAGATGGAGCGCTTAGCCGTTTCCACAAAACGGCGAAGCGCACCAGGCGTCGCCTGACCTCCAACCCTTTCGCTGACCTGACATCGGCCTCGCGGCCGAACCCTGGCGCTTGGCCCGAGCCGAGCCCTTCGCAAGCCCAAGCCCTAGCAATCAACGGAATGAGAAAGATGGCAGCCGCCTACACCGAAAAGGAAATCGACGAGATCGCCGCCTGGCTGAGGGAGGGGCTTTCGGCCTCGCGCATCGCCGGCCGCTTCAGCGCCCTACGCGGCAGCCCGGTCTCGCGCAACGCCATCATCGGCATCGTCCACCGCAACGCCGGCCTCAGCGCCATCGGCTTCGCCAACCCGAAAGGCGGCCGCGCCGGCGGCCGGCCAAGGAAGCACGCGGCGCGGCCGGATCGTCCAGGCCGGCGGGGCAGGGTGGCGGCTGGAGGCGTGACGCTTTCCGAGCCGGCAGCGCTTTCGAGGCATGTCGAGTTGGTGGAGGAAGCCGGCGCCGCAACTGCCAATCTCCCCCCTTGTGGGGGAGATGGCCGGTCCACCCTCCGTAGCTGCAGCGCAGCTGCTGCGAAGGACGGGCAGGGCAGAGGGGGGCGCTGTCCGGCCGACATGCCCATCTGTGGGGTCGCCACGCAAACGGACGTCGTCAAAGCCCGCACTCCGCCCAAGCCCAAAAAACCCAAAGCACGCAAACCCGCGCGCACCTTGCCGCCCGCCTGGCTCGCCCCCGGCGAGCGCCAAAAATCCGAAGCCCAGCTTTACAAGCTTCCCGCACCACCACCCCCGGTGCCGCCCGGCCGCCAGCCGCATGTCGCGGCCATGCGCTTCCTCGAATGCCTGTTCGGCCGCTGCCGCGCGCCGATCGACCTCGCGCTGCGCGAGGATCCGGAACACGATCCGCCCGGCGCCCGCCCCGGCCCCGACATGCTCTGTTGCGGCCTGCGCACGACTGGAACGCGTTCCTACTGCGCGCATCATCATGCGCGGTTCCACGGCCATCGCGGGAGGGGGATGTGAGTGTGCCGACGCTAATCTCCCCCCTTGAGGGGGAGAGGTCGCCGAAGGCGACAGAGGGGGTCGCTGCGCGTAGAGCGTCAGCCTCTTCTTGCGGCGTCTGCAATGTGCTGGAGCTCTACGTGAGACGCCCCCTCTGTCCTGCCCGTCCTCCGCAGCTGCTGCGCTGCAGCTGCGGAGGGTGGACCGGACATCTCCCCCACAAGGGGGGAGATCAGATGTCGCCGTGGCCTTCGCCAATCACCAACGTTGAAAGCAAGAGCCGGCGCTGGAACCGCCAATCTCCCCCCAAGTGGGGGAGATGCTCGGCAGGGCAGAGAGGGGCGCGAAGGAACTCAGCCTTCCCATTAGCCACGCACCACAACCCAAGGACCCCCATGCCCCGCAAACCTTCCAAAAAACCCCAGCCCCCAAAGCTCCCCAAAGGCGAGGCCGAACAGGTGCGCATCCGCCGCGAGATCGGCCATGATTTCGCGCTGAAGCCCGACACCTTCGGTCGCCAGCGCCTCACCCCCGGCACGGCGGAGGCGCGCCGCGTCTACGAGGTGTCGAATGGCGGCTACACCTCTGCCGGCGGCATCGTGCGCCTGCGCAACGTCGATCCGCTGGTCGGCATCACCTCGCTCACCCGCCAGCAGCGCGAGGCAGGAGGGCGCTTCCGTGACGATTTCGAGCGCGCCGCCCGCGAAGGCCTGCAGCCGCAATCCTGGAGCGAGCGCGTCGACAGCGGCCGGGTGGGCGGCGGCATCCCCGACCGCGTGCTTTCAGCCGGCCGCGCGCATGCCCACGCCGCCGCCGCGCTTGCCCATTGGGAGGTAGCCGAGGTGGTGCGCAAAATCTGCCTCGAAGGCCAGTCGGTGAAGGCGCTCGCCGAGCGCACCGGCGACGGGCGGGATGTGGTGGTGAAGCTGCTGAAGGTCGGGCTGGACCTGCTGGCGGTGCATTACGGGATGATGATGGGGAGGCGGGCTGGGTGAGTGGCACAAGAAACGGTTTGGTTTAGAATATATCGCACCCACCATCTCGTTTGATGGCGTCCATGATCGCCAAGGAGACACCGGATTGAAGATGAAGCAGCCGGTCGGTAACGGCCAACTCGCTCCACTGTGACCGTTCAATGACGAAGCTCTGGGAACTGGAAAAGACCGTCGAGGTGGAGTTCACCGTCGAAACAGCAATTTATCGCTTTCGCCTCGAAGCGCAGAAGCCGGCCCACGAGCAAGGCAAATACCGGATCAGGCTATTCGAATATGACGTATTCCGCATCAAGCCGCCCTTTGGCGACTATCCCGAGGACGGCGCCGATCACGAAATCCAGTTCGCCGCCAACCTGTCCATCGACCAGAAGGAATATGAGGCCGCGTCTGCCGACGAAGCATTGCAAATGGCTATTGGCGACCTGCGCAAGCAGCTTTTCGTTTAGAATAGCAGCAGTCGAATATTGCCGGCTCTGGCGCCTCTGACTGGATCATGCTGTGATCAATAGGAAAGCAACAGGTGCCGACGCCGTCGAAGTTGGAATGAAACCAGACATTTTCATCGGCTGCTACGTCAAGGTGTTGTCCTTGTCGAAAGGCAATTACGGGCATCCCGTTGAGGATGTGCGCCAGACGGCTATTGGCACGGTATGCCGGATCGTTGAGCCTTTCGATGGATCCTCGGATGACGGGCTTCAAACAAGGCAAGGCGAATTCCTGGTCGCTTACAAGGCGATCTCGAAGGATGGCGTTGACAGCATTGGCTTTTATCTCCGGCCTAATAATCTCGAAGTGGTTCCTGCCACCGAGGAGCTTTTGCTGCTCTATAGCGACGACCTTTGGCAGTTGATCAGGCCATATGGCGAGCCACAGGACACGTCGACCTTCGCCAGACTCGCGACGGCGTTGGGATATTCACGACCATGACCTACCTTTTCGAGACCGATTGCCATCCGTACGAGGGCCTGCATGAAATACCCCGATGGAACCCTTGCCCGGCTTGGCGACAAGATCCTCGTCTGGGAAGGCAATTAAGGCGTCGTGGTCTGCTCCATGGATACCGACGAATATTCCGAGGAGTACCCCAAGGAAGGTGCTGTCCGAAAAGGCAGGGCTGATCCACTATGTAACGCCTGAGACCGGCATGCGACTGATCGAGAGGAGGAGATGAAGGCAAGGTCCATGACCAGACTGATTGCTCGGCTCCTGATGGGCTTGGTCGTGGTGGCGGCAATTGGCGTGGGGTTGCTGTTGCTGCGAAACAGCCAGATGGATCGAGGTGTACAAGCGCTGAAGCGGGAGGATGGCGCCGCTGCATTGGCGAGTCTGAAACCGCTGGCGCAGCTTGGGGATGGAACTGCCCAGATGCTCGTCGGGTCAATCTATGCCTACGGATGGGGCGGGGTCCACAAGAGTGATGCGGATGCGATTTACTGGTTCCATCGGCTTGGCCCGCGGGGTCCGTTGGTTGCCGAGGAAGGCGCCGATCCAGCAGCGCCATACCAGCTTATGGTTGCAAAAGCCTACGCCGCCGGGGCAGACGGGGTGAGAGCCGACGCCGGCGAAAGTGTGAAGTGGCTGAAGTTGGCGGCTGAAGCTGGAAGCAAGGAGGCCGCCTTAGCGCTCTCCCTATCTCGCCAATGATCTACGACGCCTCTTTGCCCCGCGACGAACATCAGATGAAATGCTGGCCGCCGGAAAAGACCAAACTCTGAAAGACGCAATGCCTTGAGTTCCACATCCACAAGCCCGGCGCCGCCCCTCATCCGCCTGCCGGCACCTTCTCCCCGTGAACGGGGAGAAGAGGGCTGGTCGCGACGCCGGCGCTCATTCTCGACGCTGAAGATTGGCGAAAGCGGTGATGACAGCCCCTTTCTCCCCGTCACTATACGGGGCGAAATGCCCGGCAGGGCAATGAGGGGCGGCGCCGACCGACAGCCTCTGTCAGCGGCGTTTCACCACGCCGCCTCAAGCGTCCTTCTTCAGGGGCTCCGGCTCATCCTCCGGCCCCTTTTCCCACCCGAAAACGCTGCGCCCTCCGAGCAGATGCGACTGGTCCATCTCGCCGGCGACAATCTCCTTCAAGCTCGGCCCCGTCACATAGCGCTCCATCCGCCGCGACTCCCCGTCCAGCCGCTTGAGCGCCTGCAGTTCCTCGTCCCGCCCGAGCTTGGCCTTCCCCACCGCCGATTTCAGCACCGCGATCGTCTCGTCATAGACCTTCAGCGGCACGGGGAAGGGGTGGCGGTCTTTGCCGCCGTGGGCGAGCGAGAAGCGGGCCGGGTCGGAGAAGCGGTAGGGCGCGCCGTGCACCACTTCCGACACCATGGCCAAGGCCCGCACCGTGCGCGGGCCGACGCCGGGCACAAGCAGCAGCTCGGGAAAATCCTTCGGGCCGCTTTCGATCGCCGACGCGATGTTGCCGTGCAGCCGGCGCATGACGATGTCGCTCTCGCGCACGTCGTGATGCGCGGGCATGACGAGGTTGGGGAGCAGCGGCTGCGCGGCCGGCTCGGGCTCGGGCTTCGCGGTTTCTTGGGGCTCCAGCGCGGCAAGCTCGCTCAGGATCTTTTCCGGGCTCATGGTCTTCAGAAGCGCGACCTGGCCTCCGCGCGCTTTCTCCGCGCGATGGTCGGTGAGGTTGACGATCTCGCCCTGGCGCTCGCCCTCGATCGCGGCATGCGGCTGGTCGACGAAGCTCGTTAGCCCCTCCGACAGCCAGTGGTAGCGCCGCGCCTGGCGGGCATCGCCGTTCATGCCCTGCTGCACCACCACCCAGCGCCCGTCATCGCTGACGATGAAGCCGTGCAGATAAAGGTCGTAGCCGTCCTGCACGGCGGCGCTGTCCACCTTGGCGACGAGGCGGCTGGCGGTGGCGAGGGCATCGCCGTCCAGGCCGACGCGGTCGCCGATGGCGATGAGCTCACCCGGCGTCTTGCGCGAATGCGCGCCGCGCCCGCCGCAGACATGGATGCCGAGCTCGCCGGCCATCGGATTGAGGCCGCGTTTCAGCGCGCCGATGACGGAAGTGGTGATGCCGGAGGAATGCCAGTCCATGCCCATCACGGCGCCGAAGGACTGGAACCAGAACGGATGCGCCAGGCGCCGCAAAAGCTCGTCGCGGCCGTAGTGGTGGATGATGGCTTCGCACAGCACCGCGCCGAGCCTGGTCATGCGCTCGCCCAGCCATTTCGGGACCCGCCCGCCATGCAGCGGCAGGTCGGCGCTGCCGCTTCGCTGCGTCACGTCGATTCTCCGTGGATGCCGGCGACTTAGATGGCATTTCGGGAGGGATTTGCAAGGCGGGTGCAAATCTCCCCTCTTGAGGGGGGAGATGGCCGCGAAGCGGCCAGAGGGGGTCGTCTCACATGGAGCGCCGGCGTCCAGAATCCTCCACCTTGTCTCTTTGCCGCGAAGGGCGTTGGCGCTCCACGCGCGGTGACCCCTCTGTCGCCTTTGGCGACATCTCCCCCACAAGGGGCACAAGGGGGGAGATCAGCCGACCTCGTCAATAGCGGCACACCCGCACGCGTTCCAGCACGCGGTGGTGATGGTGCCAGTGCCTCACCCACCTCACATGGCAATGGCGGTAGTGATGGTGCCGGTAGTAGCGGTACGGATAACGCATCGTGTAGCGGGGATAATAGCCGCCGTAATAGCGTGGGCCGTAGTAGCGCGGGCCGTAATAGCGACCGCCATAGAACGGATCGCCGTAATACGGGCCGTAAAAGGGGCCGAAGCCGCCGAACGGACCGAAAAAGCCGCCGCCAAGACCGAAGAACTGTGCATCAGCAGGCGCGACCGTGGCTGCCGCGGAGGCAACGGCGATCACCGAAGCAAGTAGCAGTTTTTTCATGGCAACCTCCTCCTGAAGGTTCACCATGACAACGCTCGGGCCGGCGAAAGGCTTCCTGCGCGGCGTTCACAGGATATCAGTGGCATGTGAAGACCGGCCCGAGTGTGCAGCGGCAGGTCGGCGCTGCCGTTTCGCTGCGACGTGTGCTTTCCGTTACGAATGCCGGCTTTGTAGATGGCTTTTGGGCGGGATTTGCAAGGGGGCTGATCTCGCCTCAAGAGGGGAGATCAGCCAATGCCGACCCGGCTCAATACCTGCAGATGCGGATCGCCTCGTACCTGTGGTGGCGGTGCCTCACATACTCGATATGGCATCGCCTGTGGTGCCGGTAGTAGTAATGCTGACGATAGTAATAGTGCGGCCTGTAGCTGTAATATTCGCCGTAATACGGACGATACATATAGCGATCGCCGTAATAGTCGCCATAGTAGGGCCCGTAGTCGTCATAATAGTCATTGTAATAACCGTCGCCGATGCCGATCCCGAATTCGAGGCGGCCGGCGTTGGCCGGGCCGATCAAGGTGGCCGCCGACGCAATGGCTACGACGGAGGCGAGCAGGAGCTTTTTCATAGACCTCCTCCTTAAAGGTTGATCGCCTCATAAACGCTTCGGAGGCAGCCTATGTTCCCAATCGCTAATATCCCCATCGCGCAGATAAGCAGGCGGCGATGGCTAATCCTACGCCTGGGAGATTAGCCATCGCTATCGGCTTCGCTCAGTCGCCCTTAGTCGCAGATACGCACTCGTTCGATGACGCGGTGGTGATGGCGCCAGTGTTTCACGATCCTAATCCGGCAATTATCATCATAATACCGGTTATGATAGCGCACCACATAACGCTCACGATAGGGAGTGTAGTAGTCGTCGTCATAGATGTGTCGGTAATAGCGATGAGGGTAATACCCGCCATAGTAGTCGTCTCCGTAATAGGGGTCGTAGGACGGGCCTATGCCGATACCGAACTGGACGCTGCCGGCGCTAGCCGGCGCGATCGCGAACGCCGAGGCGATGGCGATCATCGAAGCAAACAGAAGCTTTTTCATCGCTGCCTCCTCTTTCGATGGATGCCCCTTCAGGCAATAAACGGTTTCGGCGCGGACGGTGTTCCCGGGAAAATGCATCGCCCTATCTCTCCTCCTGTGGGAGAGAAAGCGATTTCAACATCTTAGCCGAAGGCTAAGTGCTAGAAATCGCAAGTGAGGGGAAAAGCGCCGGCCTCCGACAAAGGGTGCCGGCGCCCTACGAAATCCCCTTTCTTGCGTCTCTTTCCAAAACAACGAGGGGAGATAGACGCCGCCGTCGCCATACCGCCACTTGCTGTCGCGGCGCCGCGCGTACCCGCCGGCGCCGTCGGCTACTCAATCGCCCAGCCAATCCCGGCAACCACAGGAGCTGCCCATGACCAAGCCCACCATCCTCAAATTCGGCGCCGTCGAGCATGCCGAGGCCGGCGATCTGCCGGGCTGGGTCGTCGTCGAGGGCAGGCCGACCATGCAGACCGCCGTCCAGCACACCGCCGAGGACGGCAAAGTGATGTCGGGCACCTGGCGCGCCTCGCCCGGCACCTACCATGCCACCTACACCGACTATGAATTCGTGCACATGATCGCCGGCCGCATCGTCATCACCCCGGATGGCGGCGAGCCGGTCGAGGTCGGTCCCGGCGACGCCTTCGTGGTCGAGGCCGATTTCAAGGGTACCTGGCAGATCCTCGAGCCGGTGACCAAGCATTTTGTCGTCGTGGTGGGATAGAGCGCCTTCGCCGAAACTGCCGATCTACCCCTTGCGGGGGAGATGCCCGGCAGGGCAGGGGGGTGTGAAGGATCGCCAACCCTTCCGATAACGGCTTCAACCATCGGGAGTCGCAACCTCTCCAGTTGACACGCTGGCGGGACAGCACCCCCCTCTGGCCTGCCGGCCATCTCCCCGCAAGGGGAGATCACGCGCTCGATCGACCTGCCTACCGCCCCACCTTGGAAATCACCCTTTTCTCCACCTCCGGCTCCAGCGATTCCGCGAACGGCGTCGCTAGGTGATGCTGGTCGCGGAAGGCGAGCTGGCCGTCGATGAAGACGTGGCAGGTGGTGGCGTTGCAGAAGCGGTCGGTAAGGTCGACGTAAGAGGCGTTGGGCACGCTGGTGACGATCTCGCGCTCGATCGCCGCCATCTTGTCGTTGGCGGCATCGGCGCGGGTCTGGTCGCAGAGCGAAGGCGCCTTGTCGCGCCACAGCGCGCGCGACACGCAGGTGTCGATGTTCTCGTCGTTGAACGGCACGTCGCGGATGAAGGCGATCTTCAGCCCGGCCTTGCTCAGGCTCGTAAGCGTCGAACGCAGGCCGGCCCGCCACACGGCGTCCGGCGTGTCCGGCTGGCCCTTGCCTTCCGCCATCTTGCGCGAAGAGGTCAGCGCCAGCTCCGAGATCACCACCAGCGAAGGCTTCGCGGCAATGATCTCCTTGATCGCCTGCTCGCGCCATTGGTCGCATTCGCGGTAGTCGCGGTTGAGCTTCGTGACGAAGTAGGAGTAGCGCGAGGGACGGCACGAGCTTTTCAGCCAGGTTTCGACGCGGTAGCCGTTCTTTTTGCCCGCCTCGATCAGCGGCGTCGACCAATGATCGGCGTGGGAATCGCCGAACAGCGCGATCATGCGCTGGCCATTGCCGAACACACAGGGTTTCGGCGTCACCGTGTCGTAGCCCTCGACGCAGGCCTTGGCGCGCGCGGTCGCGGGTTCGGCGGCGCTTGCCGCGATGCTGCGCTGCTCGGGGTTCTGGTGGCGCACCGCAAGCGCGGCATTGCCGTAGGCGGCTGCGACGCCGGTGCCGGTCAGGAGGAGGGCCGGCACCAGCGCCCGCGCCGCATTGGCCATAAGCCAGCCGTTGCGGCGGATCGGATTCTCGATGAGATGGTAGCTCAGTGCCGAAAGCGCCAGCGTCAGCCCGAGGCAGGCCAGGCGTTGGGCGAGCGTCAGCTCCTCCACCAGCATGCCGGCATAGACGATGACCGGCCAGTGCCACAGATAGAGCGAATAGGAAAGTTTTCCGATCCACTGCAAGGGCGGCAGCGCGAGGAGGGCGCTGGGGCCACTCCTCGCGTCGGCCGCGCCCGCCAGCAGCAGAAGGACAGTGCCGGCAACCGGCACCAGGGCCAGAAAACCGGGGAAGGGAGCCTCCTCGCTGAAGGTAAGGTAAGCGAAAGCAATCAGCGCCAGCCCGCAGAGGCTGAACGCCAGGGCAAGCCGCGGGCGCCTCTCCAGCAGCCATGCCGGCGCCATCGAGGCCAGCCCGCCGGCGGCGAACTCCCAGGCGCGCAGCGGCGAGAAATAGAAGGCCCAGGGCTGCGACACGGGGGTCAGCCACGCGCAGACCGCGAAGGAGACGAGGCCAGCAATGCCGATCGCAAACATGATGGTCCGCTTGCCGGGCTTCAGCCAGGCCGCCAGCATCAAGAGCGCCGGCCAGGCGAGATAGAACTGCTCCTCCACCGACAGCGACCAGTAGTGGATGAAGGGGTTGTTGGCGGCGTCGTTGGCGAAATAGTCGAACGACCAGCGGATCAGCCACAGGTTGATCATATAGGCCGAGGCGAACATCGCGCCCTTGGAATAGAGCGCCTGCTCCTCCGGCGACAGGATGATCGCGCCCGCGGCAAGCGTCGCGGCGATGACGAAAAGCGCCACCGGCAGCAGCCTGCGCGCGCGCCGGGCGTAGAAGCGCAGGAAATCGAGCCGGCCGGTCTGTGAAATCTCGGTGGTGAGATGGCGGGTGATCAGGTAGCCGGAGATGACGAAGAAGATGTCGACGCCGGCAAAGCCGCCGGGCAGCGCGCTGAGGCCGAAATGGAAAGCGACGACGCCCGCCACGGCGAGCGCGCGCAACCCCTCGATGTCGGGCCGGAAATCCGGCGATGGTGCTGGCACGAAGACGAACCTCGCAACGGTCGTTCGTATCCCGCCTTGGGATCAAGCCTCGGCTCTACGCGCTCATATTGCAATGCAACAAATCTAACGCAGTGCAACATAGGGGGAGATGGCGAGGGGCGCGCGCGGCGCCGGAACTGCCGATCTCCCCCCTTGCGGGGGAGATGCCCGGCAGGGCAGAGGGGGGTGCGAAGGAACGCGGCGTTTCCCGCTCTGCCTGACAAAAATCCCATGTCTCAGGAAAGCAGGCCGAATGCAGAGAGGTTGGAGGGACAGCACCCCCCTCTGTCCTGCCGGACATCTCCCCCGCAAGGGGGGAGATTGGCTGTCGCCCGCGCAGCGCTCTCCGCCTCAATCACGCCTTCTTCAAAAACTCCGTCTTCAGCACCAGGCCCTTCACCTGCTTGGTGTTGCATTCGATCTCGCCGGGATTGCCGGTGAGGCGGATGTTCTTCACCAGCGTGCCGCGCTTGATCGTCTCGGACGTGCCCTTGACCTTGAGGTCCTTGATCAGGGTCACGGAGTCGCCATCCTTCAGCGGCGTGCCGTTGCTGTCTTTTACGATCGCGTCTGTCATGTCGGGTCTTTCATCGTTTGAATGACGGTGCGTCCGCCTATCGCGCCGATGATGGGCTGGTCAAGCCGATCACCCCTCAATCGTCACCTCCGCCTCGATCTCGACCGGGAGATCGAACGGCAGGGCGGCGACGCCGATTGCCGTGCGGGCGTGGCGGCCGACCTCCGGGCCGAAGACCTCGAGGATAAGATCGGAAAAGCCGTTCATCACTGCCGGCGTCGCGGTGAAGCGTGGCGCCGAATTGACCATGCCGTGCACGCGGCACCAGCCGGTGATCCTGTCGAGGCTGCCGAGCTCGCGCGTGAGGCTCCCGAGCATCGACAGCCCGACCTTGCGTGCTGAAGCCCGCGCCTCTTCCAGCGAGACACTGTCGCCGACCACGCCGCGCCTCCTGGCGCCGCGCCGCGACGAGCTTTCCGGTTCGCCGTCCTTTCGTCAAGAATGACTTGGCCCGAAGAAGAAATGGACTTGGCCTGAAAAACTGGCTCCGAAAAATTAGGCCCGCGCGGACCGCAGCTTTGCGATCCGCGCGGGCGGGCGCCGGCCCCCGCCGGCAGCGCCAAGCCTCCCAACCCTCAGGCTGGCTGGGTGGCTATCTGGTTCGGCCTTTTGCCCGGCCGATCGTTTTTCCTCGCCGATCCGCAGCCGCCGAGCGGCCTCCCGTGAACGGCTCCCCTTTTGTCTTAAGCAATTCCGGACGGAAGCCGCTGAGCATTTCTCGTCGAATTGCTTCTAGAAATGCAGGTCCAGCGGCGGCGGATAGGCCTGGCCCGGTTCGGCGGTCTTCGCCATCGCGCCGGCCGGAAGCATAATGCCGCCGGTGGCTTTTTCATCGAGCAGCGGCCGGTGTTTCTCGGTGTTGCACTTTATCTCGGTTGCCAGGATTTTCGTCTTAGCCTCCGCTGCTTGCGGCAGGGCAAACGTGAGGACAAGCGCCGATAGCGCCGACAGGATGATTTTCATGACGATGTTCCCTCTTGGCTTTGCCGCCTCCTCAATGTTTGAAACCGGACGCGTCGAGCAGGGCGACCTGCCTGCCGTCGATGTAGAAGCGAATCGCGTGCGTGTCGTTGTCGATGGCGATGCGCGTCGGTTGAAGAGCCTGCGCCGCGGGCGCCTGGGGAACTTTCGAGGTAAGGCCTCCGTCGGGCGCGTTGGCAAAGAGCAGCGCCAATGCGATGCATCCCGCGGTGAATACAATGAAGTGAGTCTGGAAGAGGCGGTTGAGGTCATGTGAAGCCGTTCCTTCCTGAGGAGGTGGCATTACGGTTCGGTTGTTCCCGAAAGCCGGGTTTCGCCGTTGCTCGAAATCGAGCGTGTCACAGCTCTACGAAGGAAAGGGGAACTCAAGCCCCACATTCAGCGCGTTTTTCCTGACGGTCTGCCCCTTGCCCGTCGCGAGCTTAGCGCTGGTCGCCGACCCGAAAAGAGAGTACATGCGGAACACCGTGGAATTCTCTGGAATTCCTGGAATATTAGCATATGGAAAACTAGTCGGCTAAGAGCGCGGATCCTGGTGAATGTCTTGCACAGCGGCCTTGCGGCGAGCCTGAAAGCATGATCTTCGCTCGAACAGGAGGCCGATCCCGATTCCATCGGGATGCAACGGGTGCAGCCGGATGGCACTGAATATCGCGCAGAAGTTGCGACTGACTTCGGTCGTGCTCGGAACCGCCACCCGCAAGGACCTGGCGGCGGCGTTCCGCGCCGTCAACCCGAAGACGGCTTTCGATGTCGGCCGGGCCGACAAATGGCTCCAGGGCCGCGCCCAGCCTCGCGAGCACAGCGTCTATGAAGATTGGGCGAAAGTGCTGCGCCTCGAACAGCCCGGCGCCTGGATCGCTGAGAGCGATCTGCCGACCTTCGCGGCCACGATAGCGGCACGCCACGGCATCGATACGGCGGAGCTCGAACGCCGCGCAAGCGCCCAGTCGGAGGCCTCGCCCGGACACGACGACAAGGGCGTCGGCCAGGCGCTTGCCGGAACCTACGCCTGCTATTCGCGCGCCTGGTCGCCCTATTATCGCGGCCAACTCATCAGGGGCCGCCTGTCGATCGAGGCCGGTCCGGGCGTGCATGGGTTCACCGCCACCTATCGCGAGACGTTGCCGACCGGCCAGTTGCAGCTCGGCGGCCCGGTCACGCCGGCAAAGCGCAGCCTCTATCTGCATCTGAAGGAGGTCGGCGGCGAGGCGCAGTTCTTCCTTTGCCTGTTTCCGCAGACGCAGCCGGTGAGTGTGCTCGGCGGCTATATGTGCGGCACCGCCATCATCGGCCCCGAGCCGCAACCCTCGCTCACCAGGATCTTGTTGGTGCGCCTGCGCGATGCGCCCGCCGCCGAACAATGGGGCGGGTACTTGTCGCCTGGAACCTCGATCGCCGCCGACCTGGCGAGCCTCGGCATCGTCATCGAGCATCCGGACGCGGTCGACCGGCAGCTCGGCCAGTTCCTCAGCGCCGAAAGCGACGGCGGCGTCAACCAGATCCCGCCGGCCGAATTCCGCGCCATCATCGAAGTGTTCGACCGCCACTGGCTGCAGCATGCGGGCTAAGGGCGTGCTTGACAGTGCGGCCGCATCGCGCTCACCTGCGCCGGTCGTTGACCCGTGCAGGAACGGACGATGAAGAAGACCTACGAGAAGCCCAGGCTGCAAAAGCGCGGCAGGCTTTCGGCCGTGACCGCCGCCGCGCCGTCGTCCGGATTCACGTTCTGAGATCCGCCCCGGCTGCCGACTGTCCAAACTTGACAATCGCCCCCCGCGGCGCTCATTTTGCGCGGATCGTGTTCAGGGGGAATCTCGATGAAGAAAGCATACAGCAAGCCGACGCTTGACAAGCGCGGAAAGCTCTCCGCCGTCACGGCCGCCAACGGCGCGTCCATAGCGATCTGACGAACGTTTTCGGACCCTCGCGCGGAAACCTCGCGCCGCTTCCGGCCAGGAGCGGGCGGTACACTGCATAGTGCCCGCCCGTCCGGCGCCGCCGCCAAGCTGCTGAAACCCCGTCCGTCCCCAACAGCAACGGTCATGGCGTGACCAGTGACTGCGGAGTGCCACTGGCCGGGCCTGCTGTCAACGCCGGGGGAGGAGCCCGGCGCGAGGCGTTTTCCGCATTGTGCAGGGCCGAAATTGGTCCCCCGCGATCACGCCATGCGGTTGCCGCAGGCCCGGAAAATGGCGGATTTCCGGGCTTTTTGGCCATCCCGCGAGCCGGCTGCGGCTTGTGTGCCTATCCGCTTGAATAGGTTCGTTTTTCGCCGGCTGACCTGTTTTCGAGGCTCGGTTCTCAACCTGACTTTTTTTGGGGGCATTTCCGCAACGCAACATTGGCGCCAGATATCGCTCTTTGAACGGCCAAATCTCCCTCTCGAGGGGTTGAGGGAGCGGTCGGCACGGCAGACGGAAGCCGTTGCCTGGAGAGGAGAGATCAGGCACCTCTGTGAACAGCTTCATGGTGCCCTGACGCCGGTGTGGTATGATATACGATGCGAGCGGGAGGGTGCGATGACCGATCGGTTGCTCGAGATTCTCGCCAGGCGCAAAACGTGGCTGGATCGTATGGCGCTTGGGTTGCTCATTTTCCTGGCAACGCTGATCGCCGCGCTGATGGGCGGCGCCAGCGCCTGAGGGACGTCAGCCCTCGGCGATCGTCAAAGGCTTGGCTATTCCTGACTGACTGGCACGCTGTAGCCGCGCAGGCCGGTCCCGTTGCAGTTCTGGCAGGTCAGCCTCTGGCCGGGGCAATTGTCGCGGCGGCTGCCGGCTGCCGGGCAGCAGGTGCCGTTGGAGGCGACCCACTTGTCGCATTGGAACACCTTGCCTGCCCCCTGGCATTGAGGGCAGGCGAACTTTCTGAAATCGCTCAAACGGCCTCCGGCCGGTCCAAACGGGCTTGGTAACGCCGCGACGGCGGTGCGCGGGTTCCAAGGCATGCGCCCGTTTGTTCGGCAAGCAAATAGATAACATTATTTAGCTTAAGCTAATGAGGCGGAATGCGACCTGCAATGCAAGTGTGGCGGCGTTCGCAGGCTGGCTTGATGGCGATTGCGAAAGTGGTCGCGATAGCTGATCTCATCCCATGGAGGAGATTGGCAGCTTCTGTTCCCCGCACACTTCGCGCACGATCCCCCGCAGCCAGCGATGCGCCGGGTCGGCGTCGACGCGCGGGTGCCATAGCAGCGAGATGGTGAGCCCGGCGAGCCGCATCGGCAGCGCGAAGGTGAACAGGCCTTCGCGGAGCTTGCCGGTGTAGCGCTCGGGCACCGTGGCGATGAGGTCGGAGCCGCGGGCGAGCGCCAGCGCTTCGGCAAAGCCGCCGACCACGGTCGTGATCGTCCGCGCCAGCCCCGCGAGTTCCAGCGCGTCATCGACCGGCCCGCGATCGAGGCCGCGGCGCGAGATCAGGATGTGGCGTCCGGCGGCGAAGCGGGCAGCGGTGATCCCGCCTTCGCTCAACGAATGACCCGGCCGCACGACGCCGACGAAGCGGTCGCGGAACAGCGCCTGCGCCCGCACCTCCGGCCCGGTCGAGCCGCCGACCACGCCGGTTTCGAGGTCGACGCTGCCCTCGCGCATCGGCGCGCTGTCCTTGTCTGGTTTCGGCACGAAACGGAGCTGCACCCCCGGCGCTTCCTCCGCGACGCGCGCTAAAAGGGCAGGGCCGAAATTCTCGACGAAACCGTCGCTGTTGCGCAGCGTGAAGCTGCGGACCAGCCGCTTGAGGTCGAGCCGTTCTGCCGGACGCAGTACGGCCTCCGCGTCCCTCACCAGCCGGCCGACCTCGGCGCCGAGCTCGATGGCGCGCGGCGTCGGCACCAGGCCGCGCCCGGCGCGCACCAAAAGCGGATCGCCGGTCGCCTCGCGCAGCCTTGCCAAGGCGCGGCTCATGGCCGAGGGGCTGAGCTTCAGCCGCCGTGCCGCCTTGGCAACGCTGCCTTCGGCAAGCAGCACATCCAGCGTGACGAGCAGGTTGAGATCGGGTCGCGACATGGCGCGACCTTAGCACGCTTGCAGCGCCATGACATGGCGTTTCATGCACTGTTCAAGTGCAAATGCTGCGTGTTCCGCCATATCAGCCGCGCGCTTATCTTCCCGGCAAGTTTCACCTGAGCCGGAGAAGAACCATGACCGACATCGCCGATACAGCCGCCGTACCGGCAAGCCGCTCGACGACCGGCGCGCTGGCCAGCCTGTCGCTGGCCATGCTCTTGTCCTCGCTCAGCACCAGCATCGCCAATGTCGCGCTGCCGACGCTGAGCATAGTCTTCGCTGCCTCCTTCCCGGCGGTGCAGTGGGTGGTGCTCGCCTATCTCTTGGCCATCACCGCGCTCATCGTCAGCGTCGGACGGCTGGGCGATCTCGTCGGTCGCCGCTTGCTGCTGGTCGCCGGCCTTGGCCTGTTCAGCGCCGCGTCGTTGGCGGCGGCGCTCGCGCCGACGCTGCCGCTGCTGGTCGCCGCCCGAGCCGCGCAAGGCCTGGGTGCTGCGGTGATGATGGCACTGACCATTGCCTTCGTCGGCGAGACAGTGCCGAGGGAGCGCATCGGCAGCGCCATGGGTCTGCTCGGCACCATGTCGGCGATCGGCACAGCCCTTGGACCGACGCTCGGCGGCGTGCTGATCGCCTCTTTCGGCTGGCGTGCGATCTTCCTCGTCAATGCCGTGCTCGGTATTGTGGCCGTAGTTGCCGCACACCGCTTCCTGCCTGCCGATCAAGCGGCGAAACTTCTCCGCCCAGCGGCGAAACTCGTCCGTGAGGCGAGGAGCGACAAACCACGCTTCGACATTCTGGGCACGATCCTGCTGGCGCTGACGCTCGCCGCCTACGCGCTGACGATGACGATCGGGCGCGGTCATTTCGGCGGCATGAACGCCGCGCTGCTTGGCATCGCCGCTCTCGGCGCCGGGCTGTTCCTCTACGTCGAGGGCAAGGTGGCCTCGCCTTTGGTCAAGCCCGCGCTGTTCCGCGATCCGGTGCTGGCGCCGAGCCTTGCCATGAACGCGCTGGTCTCGACGGTGATGATGGCGACGCTGGTGGTCGGGCCCTTCTTCCTGTCTCGCGCGCTGGGGCTCGGCGAGGCGCCGGTCGGCGCCGTCCTTTCCATCGGCCCGATCGTGTCGGCGCTGTGTGGTGTGGTCGCTGGCCGCGTCGTCGATCGCCTCGGCGCGTCGGCGATGGTCGTCGCCGGGCTGGCGCTGATGGCCGCTGGCTGTGTCGCGCTCTCGGTGTTGCCGGCGCTGTTCGGCGTCGCCGGCTACGCGGCGGCGATCGTGCTTCTGACGCCCGGCTACCAGCTCTTTCAGGCGGCCAACAACACCGCCGTCATGGCCGATGTCGACAGCAACGAGCGCGGCGTGGTGTCGGGCATGCTCAGCCTCTCGCGCAATCTCGGCCTCGTCACCGGCACGGCGGCGATGGGGGCGGTATTTGCCTTCGCGGTGGGGGCGGGGGACATCGCCGGCGCGGCGCCGGAAGCGGTCGCGGACGGAATGCGATTCACGTTCGCTGTGGCGGCGGGGCTGGTGGTGATAGCGATGACGATCGCGGTGGCAGGTTGGCGAAGGCGCTGACGCGCTCAATCTCCCCCCTTGAGGGGGAGATGGCCGGCAGGCCAGAGGGGGTCGTCTCACCTAGATCGCCAACGTCTTTCGCGACGAGAGACGACGCCGGCGCCCCACGCGCGGCGACCCCCTCTGTCGCCTTCGGCGACATCTCCCCCACAAGGGGGGAGATCGGCGGTTTCAGCGCCACCGCAGGGTAACCCACCACACATTCCCGCAACCCGTCCTGTCGTCCTTGGCCCCATGCTGCCCCCGAACGTCACTCAAATCGGGCGGATGTTCTGGTTGTGGTGGAAGACGTTATCGGGGTCGTACTTGGTCTTCACGTCCACCAGCCGGTCGTAGACAGGCTCGCCATACGCCTCGCGGACCCGGTTCGGATCTTCGTCGTTGCCGAGGAAGTTGATGTAAACGCCTTCGCGGAACGGCCCGAGGGCGGCGAAGAACCTCCTCGTCCAGGCGGTGTCCTGGTCGCCATAGTCCTCGCCGGGTCGCCACGCCGCGTCCAGGGTGATCGCGTGCGACGCCTGGCGGTTCCCAAACGCCGTCTCGCCCTCGGCCACACGGCTCACCGCCCCCTTCAGTTGGAACAGCGCCACGTAGGACCGCGGCGATGAGGAGGAGAACGCGTGCCCGGCGATCACGTCGACAAGCTCGTCGTGGAGCTCGGGCAGGTGGGTGGACTTCCAGTAGTAGTTCCAGCCGTGGGGGACGGTTGAGTCGAGAGCGCTCTGGAATCCCACGTACGGCGTGGGCCCGACCAGGTCGAGGAGGGGAGTCCCGAATGCGCGGAGCGGGCGGAGCGTCTTCTCACCGTCCTCGATCGGCCCGGCGTAGCAGCTACCCACGATCATCACGGGGCGCCAGTGCAGATCCTCAGGGATGACGGGCAGCGGCGGGGCGGTACCGAACCTCACGACCGTGCCTAGCTCGTCGGGAGCATCGCGGACGAAGTCGCGGTAGAAGCGGAGGACATCCCCGGCGTCGTTTGCGTCCCATAGGATGGGCCCGGCCAGTACGGCAGGCCCGACGGCGTGGAGACGGAACTCGAACGAGGTGACCACGCCGAAGTTGCCACCACCGCCTCGCAATGCCCAGAACAGGTCGGAGTGCTCGTCCTCGGACGCCCGCAGCAGATCACCGTCGGCCGTTACGACGTCGGCGGCGAGTAGGTTGTCGACTGTGAGGCCGTGCTTGCGCATCAGCCAGCCGACGCCACCGCCGAGGGTGAGCCCGGCGACTCCGGTGTGGCTCACGATTCCGCCGGTGGTGGCCAGACCGTGCGCCTGGGTCTCGCGGTCGACGTCGCCCCAGAGCGCGCCACCCTGCACCCAGGCGCTGCGGTCGGCGGGATCGACTCGCACGCCCCGCATCGCCGAGAGGTCGATGACGATCCCGTCGTCGCAAACGGCGGTGCCCGCCACGTTGTGGCCTCCGCCTCGTATGGCGATCTCCATATCGTTGTCGCGGGCGAAGCGCACGGCCGCGATCACGTCGGCGGTCCCGATGCATCGGGCGATCAGGCGCGGGCGCCGGTCGATGGCGCCGTTCCAGACTGCGCGGGCGATGTCGTAGTCGGCGTGGTCGGCACTGATCAGCCGGCCTTGGAATCCGTTGATCTCCGCGACGCTTGGCTGCTGGCTCCGGTGGCCGACGATCATAGTTGTCATTGTCGTGTCCTCTCACTCGAAGGAAGGCCACATCGGACCACCGCGGACCGCTGCCGTATAGTCAAGAATCTGGACTTCACAGCCGACGGCGGGCGTGGAACACTGGCGGCGTGAGAACGTACGGCCAGTACTGCCCCATCGCCCGCGGCGCCGAGATTTTCGCCGAGCGCTGGACACCGCTGATCATCCGCAATTTGTACCTTGGCTGCGGAAGCTTCAGCGAGATCCTGGAGGGCGCGCCCGGACTCTCCCGTACGCTGCTCTCGGAGCGGCTCAGGCAGCTCGAATGGGTCGGGGTCGTCGAGTCGACACCCAAGCCCGACGGGCGCGGGCGCCACTATGAGCTCACGTCCGCGGGCCACGACCTCTTCACGGTCTGCCAGTCGCTCGGCGAGTGGGGTGCACATTGGCTCGAGATTGCTCCCCAGCACCTCGACCCCTTTGTGGCTCTGTGGTCGATGTGCAATGCGCTCCGCAGGGACAGGCTCCCGGATCGACGCGTCGTCATCCGTTTCGACTTCACGGGCCGCCCGCGCCGTGAGCGCTATTGGCTGCTCATCGAGCTTGGAGACACCGAGATCTGCAAGATGTGCCCTGGCTTCGACGAGGACCTCTACATCACGGCGGAAGCCGAAGCCTTCGTCAAATGGCACGCCGGACAGCTTACTTGGGCCCAGGCCACCCGCGAGGGCCGCATCCAACTCGACGGCGACCTGTCGCTCGCCAGAGCCTTCCCGACCTGGAACGCCCGCAGCATGTTCGCTCACATCAGGCCGGTCTCCCGCGCCGCCGTGAGTCCCGCGGGCTGAAATCCTCGGTTCGGCCCTCCCGTCGCGGCGCCGCACCGCCGCCAATGTTACCCATCACACATTCGCCGCCACCAGTCCTGTCGTAACTCAGCCCCAAGCCGGTGGCGACGAGGCTTTCGTAAATTGGCCGATTTTGATATTGCGTGCGGTCATCTCCCGCCGCGAGAAGCAAAGGGGTAAATGGCAGTCGAAGGGTGCCTGGTCGCATGACCGACGGTCCGTATATCGGGCCGCTGGACATCTGCGTGCTCGGCGATTTCCAGGTGGCCCGTGATGGCGCGCTGCTCGACCTGCCGCCGTCGCGCAAGACGAGAGCCTTGCTCGCCTATCTCGCGGTCACCGGCAAGCCGCATCAGCGCGAGCGGCTTTGCGAGATCTTCTGGGACATTCCCGACGATCCGCGCGGCGCCTTACGCTGGAGCCTGTCCAAGATCCGCCAGGTGCTCGGCGACGACGAATCCGCCCTGGTCGCCGACCGCAACTCGGTCTCCCTCAAGGTCGCAACGGACTATGCCCGGCTGCTGCCGCTGGCGAAGGGCGATCTTTCCTTGGCGTCGACGGAAGAGCTCGAGGCCGTTGCCGGTTCGATCCGAGGCGATTTCCTCGCCGATCTCTCGCTCGACCGCTGCTTCGAATACGAGGCCTGGCGCGCGGGCGTCGCCAGCGAGGTCGAGATCGTCGAGCTCGGCATATTGCGCGAGCTGGTCGAGCGCCTTGCCGGCGAGCCGAGGCGGGCGCTGCCGCTTGCCCGGCGCCTGCGCCGGCTGCTGCCGGAGGATGTCGGCCTGGCGGAAGAGATCGAGGCGCTGGAGGAGAAGGTCAGGGCAATGGCCGCCCAGCCGGCACCACGCTCTCCGCAACCGGCCGCGACTGGCGTGGCGCCGGTGCAATCGCCTTCGCCGGCGAAGAGCCCGATGGCCGCGCAGGACCCTGGCCGCGCCGTCCACTTCTGCCGGGCCCGCGACGGCACGAGGCTTGCTTTTGCCAAGACCGGCAGCGGCCCGGCCATCCTGCGCGCCGCGCATTGGATGTCGCATCTCACCTTCGACTGGGACAGCCCGATCTGGCGGCACTGGATGTCGGCGCTGTCGCGCGAGAACCAACTGGTGCGCTACGACGAGCGTTGCAACGGCCTGTCGCAGCGCCACGTCGTCGACGTCTCGTTCGACACCATGGTCTCGGACCTCGAATGCGTGGTCGAGGCGGCCGGGCTCGACCGCTTCACGCTTCTCGGCCTCTCGCAGAGCTGCGCGGTATCGGTCGCCTACGCCATACGCCATCCCGAGAAGGTGTCGGGCATGATCCTCTATGGCGGCTACGTCAAAGGCTGGCGGGCGCGCGGCGACGCCGGCGAGATCGCGACGCGCGAGGCGATCGCGACGCTGATGCGCGAGGGCTGGGGCAAGTCGAACCCGATGTTCCGCCAGGTTTTCTGCTCCATGTTCATCCCCGGCGCCACGCACGAGCATTTCGCCTGGATGGACGATCTGATGCTGCGCACCATATCGCCGGACGACGCCTGGCGCCTGCAGAACGCCTTCTCCGTGATCGATGTCAGCGACCTCTTGGAAAAGGTGCGGGTGCCGACCCTGGTGCTGCACGCGCGCGAAGACAACGTCGCCCCGGTCGAATCCGGTCGCACCATGGCCGCGGGCATTCCCGGCGCGCGCTTCTTCGAGCTGGAGAGCCGCAACCACATCCTGCTCGAAGGCGAACCCGCCTTCGATGAGTTCGTCGGCCACGTCCGCGCCTTCGTCGCCGAGACCGCGGGGTCCTAGACATGTTCCTTCCGCGATCGCGTAATTTCGCCGCCGCGCGCGAAACCTATCTTGAGTGGCGGCGGTTCATTCCGCCTTCGGCCGGTGCCTCAGCTACCCCAACGCCCCCCGCCCACTGCGGCACCGGCCTCAATCTTCTCCGGACAATCTAAGTTGTTCAGCCCTTGGCCAGCGGCACGGTGAACACTGTCGCGGTGCCGGTTAGGCAGAGCTCGCCGGCTTCGTTGCGCACCGATGTCTCCAGCTTTGTGATCGGCTTGTCGGCGCGCACCTCCTTGACCTCGACGCGGCCGGTGATCAATTCGCCGACGCCGACCGCCTTGACGAATTTCCATGAGACTTCGAGGAACACCGAGCCGGGACCGGGAAGGTCCTCCGCTACCACCGCGTTGAGCATGCCGGAGGTGACGCCGCCCTGCACAATGAGCTTGCCGAACACCGAAGCCTCGGCCAGCGCCTTATCGTAATGCAGCGGGTTGCGGTCGCCGGTCATCTCCGCGAACGCGTCGATATCCTGCGGTCGCGTGCGCCGCGAACGCTCGGCGACGGCGCCCACCCGCGGCCGCCCCTTGATGACGCCGATCCACCCGTCCTTCGTCAAATGCACAGTCATGGTCTTGCTCCGGTTCGATTGCGGTAGAGGTTCGAGGTGCTCAGATTCGAGGCGCCGGCCGGAGCCTGCGGCTCGTCCTGGTTGGCCGGCGCCCGATACGGCCGGCCCTTGGCGGACGAGGCGCGGAGGACCGGCATCGGCTGTCCGGCCAGCGCCTGGACCTCGGCTTTCATGACGGCGCTGAAGCGGCGATGCCGCTCGCCGATGTCGGCGAGCGTCCAGTCGAAACCCGCTACCGCGTCCGTGGTGTCGAGGATCTGGTTGGCGAACCGGTCGCGCTCCTGCTGCCAGGCCGCGAAGGCCGCCGCCGAGCCGTCGAGGACCGCGTGCGCCAGGCCCGCGGCATCGCGCAGCGCGTCGGAGATGCCGTGCGCGGTGAGCGGGTCGCGGAAGAAGCCGGCATCGCCGACCAGTGCCCAGCCGGGGCCGCAAGCCTGGCGGATGTAACCCGGCACGCCACGGAACGCCTGCAGGCGGACATCCTTCGGCGCCCGGCTCGCCTGTTCGGCAAGCGCCGGCGAAAGCGCCTCCAGCACCTCCATGCGAGCCCCGCCGTGGCGGAGGCGGAAGCGCTGGTCGAACAGCCGCGTCGGCACCGAAGCGACGATGCAGGCCAGCCCGTCATTGGTCGGGATCAGGGATCCGGCGATGCCGTCGCGGAAATACCATTGGTAGCCGCCCCTTGGTTCGACAGGCGCGTAGGCAAAGACATGGGCGGCCGAAACGGTACCGCTTCGCAGCACCTGCGCGTCGCAGCATTTCGCGACCAGCGAACCGATGCCGTCGGCGCCGACCACGATGTCGGCGCTCACCCGCAAGGCGGCGCGGCCGGCGCCGCGGATCTCGACGCCGCGCACGCGTCCGCGCGTGTCGGCAAAGAGGTCGCCGACCGCCATGTCGTGCAGGAACTCGGCGCCGGCATTGCGCGCGGCGTCGACGAGCATGCGGTCGAGCACGGTGCGCCGCGGCGCGATCAGGCCGGGAAGGTCAGGCCCGGCATTGAGCGGGATGGTGATCTCCTCGTCGCCATAGTGGAACGTCGTTGCCTCGATCAGCGGCGTGCCGGCCTTGAGCAGCGGCTCCAGCAGGCCCCAGCGCGAAAGCTGCAGCACGGCGGGCCGCATCAGCGCATGCGTCGACAGCGTGTCGGAGCCATAGGGCCTGCGATCGATTGCCAGCACTTTCAGGCCAGCACGCGCCAGCAGCAGGGCCGTCGAGGCGCCGGCGCAGCGCGCGCCGACGACGATGGCGTCGTAGCGGGTGCGTTTGGGCACGGGCGGAAGGGAAATCGGGGTCATCGGCATCGTCATTGTCCTCAGGCGGCCTCCTTCAGGCGGCTTGGCGGCCGTTGCGGTCGAGATAGCGGGAGATCTCGGCGGCGATCGCTTGCGCGTCGGCGCCGACGCCGCCGATGAAGTTGGAATCGCGCTTGCGCAGGAAGCGGAAGCCGAGCGCGTAGAGGCCGGGAACGCTGGTGACGCCGCCCTGATGCGCGAGCTCGCCGTCGGCGCCGAGCGCCAGCGGCTCCAGCCAGCCGAACGACCGCGCATAGCCGGTCGCCCAGATGATGGTGCGGATCGAGCCGTCCCTCAGCGAAAGCCGCTGGGGCCAAGCCGAAGGCACGGCTACCGGCTCGCGCCGGCCTGGTCGCGCGTCGCCGGCGAAGCGGTCGATCTCGGCGAGCAGGCGCGCTTGCTTCATTTCCGCCGCCGCGATCTGCGTCGCGAGATCGTCGGCGAAGACGATCTCGCGATCGGCAATCCCGCGCACGCGTCCGGCCAGCTCGACGCCAAGCGCTTGCAGCGTGGCGAGGTCGACATCGGTCTTGTCCGGCCGCCCGGCGAGCTGCAGCGAAGGCTGGCGCCTGGCGCTCTCGGGGTTGGCGAGCGCGTCGAGCGGTTGCGCCATGAAACCCATCCGGCAGAGCCAGAAGAAGATATCCTTGCCGCGCCAGCGCCTCGGCAGGCGCGTGTGCTTGCCGACGGACAGCGTCACCCGCCGCCCCGCGCGGGCGAGCTCGTCGGCGATCTGCACGCCGGAGGAGGACGCGCCGACGACCAGCACCCCGCCGGGCGGCAGTTCGCCGGGGGAACGATATTGCGAAGCGTGGATGCCGAGCGGCTCGCCCTCAGTTGCAAAAGGGATCGACGGCCGGTCGCAATGGCCCGTTGCCACCACAACGGCCTTGGCCGACCAGGCGCCGGCGCTGGTTTCGAGCGCAAAGCCGTCGCCGGTCCGTCTCGAGGAGAAAACCTCGATGCCGCATTCGACCGGCGCCTGCCAGCGCCCCGCATGGGCCTCCAGGCTCGCCACGAAAGCGTGTTTGTCCATGAAGCCGTCCGGATCGTCGCCTTGATAGGGCGAGCCCGGCAGCGCGTTCAGCCAGTTGGGCGTCAGGAGCCTGAGAGAGCGCCAGCTCTGCGAGCGCCAGCGTTCGCCGATGCGGCCGCGCTCCAGCACGGCATGCTCGACGCCGGTCCGGCCGAGGCAATGGCTGAGCGCAAGGCCGGCCTGGCCCGCGCCGACAATGACGACGTCAGCCCGTTTCATGGTTCCGTTCCGCTGGCAGAGGAGGGAAACGGTCCGGACCGGACCGTCTCCACGACCTTCAAAGGGTCACTGGATGGTCTTGATCCCGACCGTGACCGGCACGCCCTTGGTCAGCACGTCGAAGACGGCCGAGCGGGCGCGGGCCTGCTCGACGAGCTGGTTGAGCTTCTCGGCCGGCGCGTCGCCTTCGACCTCGAACGACACCTGGATGTTCTGGAAGCCGTTGCGGACCTCGTCGGAGATGCCGAGGATACCGCGCAGGTCGATGTCGCCGTCGACCGAGCATTTGACCCGGCTGAGCTTGATGCCGCGCGCCGCGGCAATGTTGGCAAGACCCGCCATCAGGCAACTCGCCAGCCCGTGCAGCAGCCATTCCACCGGGGTCGGCGCATTGTCGGCGCCGCAAAGAATGGCGGGATGGTCGCTGTCGGCGTAGTAGGGCTTTTCATGCTTCTGCTCCTGGCCGGCGCCGAAGAAGCCGTGCATCACGCTCTTGCTGTGGGTGCCTTCGATCCATTCGTTATGGGCGCGGAACTGGAACTTCGCCAGCTCCGGCTGGCCGGCCACGAAATTGATCGTCGCAATCAGGTTCGGCGTGTCGACGCCGTTGAGTGGAACGCGTGCAGGTTTGGTGTTGGGTTGCATTTCTCTACTCCCAGGGTTGTTTGCGGCTTGGTTGCCGTGACGCTTTTCTTTGGCGGTCGAGCGTTTGAACGAGAGTGGGTGCCAGCGTGGAATTTTTGATACGCCTACCGTGGAAATTGCGTTGGACATTCCATTTGAGACGAGCGTCCGCCACCGGAATCCAACGCCCGGGAAGCCGGTCGGCGGGCGGGGCCAAACGCGAAAACCCCGGCAATGCCGGGGCTTTTGACAGGCCTTCGAGCCGTTCCGGCCGCCGAAGCGGCCGTCACTCATCCGTGTCGAATTGTCTGTAGCGCACGGAGTACTCTATCTGCGAGCGGCTGATGCCGATGTCCTTCAGCACAAAGTCCGGCATGGCCTGCAGCGCGGCGCGCTCGCTGCGCATCTTCATGGCGCGATAGGCCAGGCTGAGCGCGCGGCCGACGAGGCCGGACAGGCTAAGGCCAGCCCGGCCGGTTTCGCGAGTGGTTCGATCCAAAGTCGTCATTGTCGTCTCCATTGGTTGCGGGCGCGCTTGGTCGCGCGGTCGATGGGGACAATGCAGGATGGGCGAGGGAGCCAGCGTTGGAACCCGCGTCGAAATTGCCGTGGAATCGTGAGTAGGCGAAAGCGGGCGAGCGCGTAATCTCCCCCCTCGAGGGGGAGATGGCCGGCAGGCCAGAGGGGGTCGGTCCGACTGGGCTCGGCCTGCTGCGGCAGATTGAGGTTGGCGTTCCATGCGCAGCGACCCCCTCTGTCGCCTTCGGCGACATCTCCCCCTCAAGGGGGGAGATCAGCAGCTCATTGGACTTGCCCCGGCACAACCCCATATTGAATCTAAGGAGCTTTGAGCGTGAAACTCGCGCGGGTGGCCTTCGTAGCAGCGGCCTTCGTGGCCGCGGCGGTTCTTTTCCCCTTCTCCTCGGCCGGAATGGCGGCGGAGAGGATCGCTCTCAGCATCGCGATCGACGGCGCCATCGGCCCGGCGAGCTCACGCCAGCTCAAGGAGGCGCTCAAGGCCGCGGCCGAGCGCAACGCTGCGGTCCTCATCCTTCAGCTCGACACGCCTGGCGGCCTGGTCACCTCGATGCGCGAGATGATCGCCGACATCCTGGCCTCTCCGGTTCCGGTTCTCGGCTATGTCGCGCCGGCCGGCGGCCATGCGGCGAGTGCAGGAACCTATATTCTCTACGCCACCCATGTCGCGGCGATGGCGCCCGGCACCAATCTGGGCGCGGCGACGCCGGTCGAACTCGGCGGGCTGCCCTCGCTTCCCGGCGGCGAGAAGGACATTGCCCCTGGCAAGGACGGGGTCCCTGACAAGGACGGCAAGGACAGCGGGCGGCCGCCGGGCGACGCGATGATGGCCAAGGTGACCAATGACGCGGTGGCGCTGATCCGCTCGCTCGCCGAGCTGCGCGGGCGAAACGGCGACTGGGGCGAGAAGGCCGTGCGCGAGGCGGCGAGCCTTTCGGCAAGTGCTGCGCTGCAGGAACATGTCATCGACTTCGTCGCCCGCGACACGACCGAGCTTTTGCAACTGGCCGACGGCCGCACCGTCGACGTGGCCGGCAAGAAGGAAGTGCTGGCGACAAAGGGCTTGGCTGTCGAGATGCTGGATCCCGGCTGGTTCATCCGGCTTCTCGGCGTCATCACCGATCCGAATGTCGCCGTCCTCCTGATGCTGGTCGGCTTCTACGGCATCGTCTTCGAGGTCACGAGTCCCGGCGCGGTGGCGCCCGGCGTCATCGGCGCCATCTGCATCGTGCTCGCCCTCTATGCCCTCGATCTGCTGCCGATCAACTATACCGGGCTCGTCCTGATGCTGCTCGGCGTCGCCTTCCTCATCGTCGAGGCCTTCAATCCGACGGTGGTGCTGGGGGTCGGAGGCGCGGCCGCGTTCCTGCTCGGTGCGGCCATGCTGCTCAAGGTCGAGGGGCCCGGCTTCGCCATATCGTGGGTGGTCATCGGCCCGGCCACGGCGCTGACGCTGGGGCTCGCGCTGCTTGCCGGCAGCTACCTCTGGGCGGCGCGGCGCAATCCGCCGCGCGTCGGCGGCGAGGCCATGCGCGGCCTGCCGGTGCAGATCCTCGACTGGGAAGGCGGCGAGGGCCATGTGCTGGCGCTCGGCGAACGCTGGCGGGCGAAGGCCGATGGGCCGATCGCGCCGGGAGATCGCGCAGAGGTGACCGCCGTCAGCGACCTCGTGCTGACGGTGCGGCGGCGTGGTGCAGGTTACGACGGGGCAGGAAACGACGGAGCAAAACAATGACGGTCGGTTATGTCGCCTATCTGGTCCTTGCGCTGCTGGTGATCATGTTCCTGTCGGCGGCCATCCGCATCCTGAGGGAATATCAGCGCGGCGTGGTCTTCACGCTCGGCCGCTTCACCGGGGTCAAGGGGCCAGGGCTCATCCTGCTCGTTCCCTTCATCCAGCAGATGGTACGGGTGGACCTGCGCGTGGTGGTGCAGGATGTGCCGCCGCAGGACGTCATCTCGCGCGACAACGTTTCGGTGAAGGTCAACGCCGTGCTCTATTTCCGCATCGTCGACGCCGAGCGGGCCATCATCCAGGTCGAGGATTTCATGACCGCCACCAACCAGCTTGCGCAGACCACGCTGCGCTCGGTGCTCGGCAAGCACGAGCTCGACGAGATGCTGGCCGAGCGCGACAGGCTCAACAGCGACATCCAGGAGATCCTCGACCAGCGCACCGACGCCTGGGGCATCAAGGTCTCCAATGTCGAGATCAAGCATGTCGACTTGAACGAGAGCATGATCCGCGCCATCGCCAAGCAGGCCGAGGCGGAGCGGCTGCGGCGCGCCAAGGTCATCAACGCCGACGGCGAGCAGCAGGCCGCGGCAAAGCTCGTCGAGGCCGGCCGCATGCTGGCGGCCGAGCCGCAGGCCATGCAACTGCGCTATTTCGAGGCCCTGCACGACATCGCCGGCGAGCGCTCCTCGACGGTTGTCTTCCCGCTGCCGGTGGATTTGCTCAGCCAGTTCCTGAAGGGGCAGGGGAAGGGCGGGTAATCTCCCCCCTTGAGGGGGAGATGTCGCCGAAGGCGACAGAGGGGGGCGCCGCGCGTGGAGCGCCAACTTCTTCTTCGTTGCGACAGGGCGCCGGAGCTCCATGTGAGACGACCCCCTCTGGCCTGCCGGCCATCTCCCCCGCAAGGGGGGAGATTGGCAGCTTCACCGCCGCCAGGGCGGTTCCGGCGAAAATCGCTTGCCGATCCAGTCGGCGAAGGCGCGGGTCTTGGCGGCCTGGCCCTTGGCCGAGGGCATGACGACATAGACCGCGCCCTCGTCGGCCAGCGTCCAGTCTTCCAGGATCGGCACCAGCCGGCCGTCGGCGAGCTCGCGCCCGACCAGCCAGTCCGTGCTCATCATCAGGCCGACCCCCTGCACGGCGGCCTCGACCAGCACCTCGGCGTCGTCGCTGACCAGCGGCCCCGAAACCTCGACGCGCACGCGCCGGCCTTCGCGGTCGGTCATCTCCCAGGCCGGAAAGGTCTGGAAGCCGGTGAAGCCGAGACAGGAATGTTCCAGCAGCGCCTGCGGCGTCTCCGGCCGACCCCTTCGGGCGAGGTAGGAGGGGGAGGCGCAGAGCAGCCGGCGCCGCGTCGCCACCTTGCGCGCCACCAGGCGCGAGTCCTCCAGGCTGCCCAGCCGCACGGCAACGTCGAAATTCTCGGCGACGAGATCGGCGAAGCGGTTGGAGAATTCGGCTTCGATGCGCACATTCGGGAACTCGGCGAGGAACTGGGGCAGGAACGGGGCTACCCACATGCGCCCGAACGTGCCGGGCAGCGCCAGCCTCAGCAGCCCGCGCGGCCCGCCGCCGGCATGCGCGGAGGCGGCGGCTTCCGCCTCGTCGACCGAGGCGAGGATGGCGCGTACGCGCACCAGGAATTCCGCACCCGCCTCGGTCAGCGACACGCTGCGCGTCGTGCGGTGCAGCAGCCGCACCCCCAGCCGCTCTTCCAGCGATTGCAGGCGGCGCGACAGGATGGTCGCGTCGCGCCCGACCCGCGCCGCTGCCCTGGTGAAGGAGCGCGCCTCGGCGACAGCCGCGAACGCCGCCATTTCCGCAAGGGCCGCCGGTTCATGGGATTGCTGCATGATTTGCAATACTCAAATGCAGAGACCAAGGATTATCGAGAAATAGCGCAGCAGCTAGGTTCACTCAACCACCAAACGGCCACCCACGGAGTGAACCATGAAAGCCATCGAACTGACCCAACCCAGGCTGGACGCTTTCCGCACCGCCAGCGTCGCCACACCCGAACCGCAGCGCGGCGAGGTGCTGATCCGCCAGCGCGCGGCGAGCCTGAATTTCGTCGATGTCGCGGTGGCGAGCGGCAACTACCCCGGACCGGTCTTCCCGCTCATCCCGGTTGCCGACGGCGCCGGCGAGATCGTCGCGCTCGGCGAGGGCGTGACAAGGTTCGCTGTCGGCGACCGCGTCGTCGCCCACGCCAAGCCGCGCTGGATAGGCGGCCGGCCCCGTCCTTACGAGATGACGCAGATGCGCGGCATTTCGCTGCCCGGATCGCTCGCAGAATATGTCGCGCTGCCGGCCAATTCGGTCGTGCCGGTCCCGGCGCATCTTTCCTTCGAGGCGGCCTCGACGCTGCCCATCGCCGGCACCACCGCCTGGAACGCGCTCCGCGCCGCCGATGTCGGGCCGGGCTCGGTGGTCGTGCTGCTCGGCACCGGCGGCGTCTCGATCTTCACGCTGCAGCTCGCCAAGGCCGCCGGGGCCACCGTCATCATCACCTCGTCTTCGGACGAGAAGCTCGAGCGGGCCAAGGCGCTCGGCGCCGATCACCTCATCAATTACCGCGCGACGCCGGACTGGGACGGCAAGGTGCTGGAACTGACCGGCGGCCTCGGCGCCGACCTCGTCGTCGAGACAGGCGGCACCGCCACCTTCGCGTGTGCCGTCAACGCCACTGCGCCGGGCGGCACGCTGTTCACCATCGGCTTCGTCACCGGCGCCGAGGCGACCGTCAACCTGCTGCCGATCATCATCAAGGCGCTGAAGGTGGTGGGCAACAACACCGGATCGGTCTCCGACCTGCGCGACGCCGCCCGCGCCATCGGCGCCGCCGGCATCGAGCCGGTCGTCGACAAGGTGTTTTCACAGAACGAAGCGACCGAGGCCTACACCCACATGGCCGCCGGCGGGCTGCATTTCGGCAAATTGGTGTTCGGGTTGGAGTGGTAGGGAAGGCACCGACCGTAGGGGATCGGCGGCTCAATCCGCTTCGTCGCCCGAGCCCTTGCCGCAAGCGGCCAGCACCTTGCCGATCGCCGCGCCGGAGCCTTTCAGCGGAAAGCTCGCCTCGCCATATTTGGCAGCGCTGACTGTCGCCTCGCCTTTTCCCCGCAGCAGGGCGAGCAGCGGGTCGGCGGGGCCGGAAAGCTCGGCCGTGAAGTAGTTGTACATCGCTTCAAGGTCGAGCTTCCGCGTCACGATCTTGCCGCCGGCCTTGAAGGTGAAGGAGGCGTTGATGCCGGGCTCGAGTTGCCCGCCCGCGGCGCCGATATCATAGCTCAGTACTGGCTTGGCAAAGCAAGTCAGCATCAGATGCGCATCGCCCTTCGGCCCGCCGCAGACCGAAGCCGTCATCACGCTGCCGCCTTCGTCCTCCTCCATCTTGGCGGACCAGGCGCAGGAGGCGGCGTGAGCGGGGAGGGTGGTTGCAAGCGCCAGGATGATGGTTGCCGCTATGCTCTTCATGATGCTTCCCTCAGCATAGCGCAATCATACAGAGATTGGCGAAAGCGAGCGAGCGATTGATCTCCCCCGCAAGGGAGGAGATCGGCAGTTTCTACGCCGCCCCTAAATCAACTTCTCCAGCGTTATCGGCAGATCCCGCACCCGCTTCCCCGTCGCGTGGAACACCGCGTTGGCAATCGCGGGCGCGATGCCGACGATTGCCAGTTCGCCCACGCCCTTGCCGCCGAGGGCGGAGGAATGCGGGTCGGGGATGCCGACCGAGATGGTCTGGATGTCGGGAATGTCGGCATTGGTCGGCAGCATGTAGTCGGCGAAATTGCCGTTGACGATGCGGCCGTGGCGGCGGTCGACGATGCCTTCTTCCAAGAGCGCCTGGCCGATGCCCATGATGATGCCGCCCTTCCACTGGCTCTCCGCCAGCTTCGGGTTGTAGAGCCGGCCGGAATCCAGCGCCGACACCACGCGCGACACGCGCACAGTGCCGAAATCCTCGTCGACGCGCACCTCGACGAAATGCGCGCACCAGGAATGGCGCGAATAGTCGCCTTCGGTGTGCGGCAGCGCCGTGGCGATGGTGGTGTAGTTGTTGTAGCGCTGCTCCCGCGTGAAGCTCGCCGGAACGGTGTCGCCCCTGGCCTCGATCTTTTCGCGGCCGAGCATGCCCATCAGCTCGGCGATCGACAGCTCCGGCCCGTCGCCGCGCGGCGAGGCGACACGGCCGTCGTTCACGACAAGCGTGTTCGCCTGCAGCCCATGGAAGGGCGAGCGCGGATCGGAGAGCGCCAGCCCGATCAGCTCGTCCAGCGCCTGGCCCGCCGCCTTGTAGACGGCGCCGGTCATGACGCCGGCAAGCCGCGAGCCGCCGGTGACGCCCGCCCGCGCAAGGCGCGAGTCGCCGAGCTTCACCGACACCTTCCCCACCGGCACGCCGAGCGTCTCGGCGGCGGTCTGCGCCAGGATCGTGTAGGTGCCCTGGCCCATATCGATGGAGGAGCTTTCGACCTCGGCCGAGCCGTCTGCGGAGAGCCTCACCACCGCCTCGCCATAGGCGCGCCGCACCGGATAGGTGCCGGCCGCCACGCCCCAGCCGATGAGCTGGTGGCCGTCGCGCATCGAGCGCGGCTCGCGCGAACGCTTGGCCCAGCCGAAGGCGTCCGCCCCTGTTGCAAACGCCTCGCGAAGCTGGCGTGTCGACCACGCCTTCTTCGCTTCCGGATCCTGTTCGGCATAGTTGCGAAGCCGGATCTCCAGCGGATCCAGCCCAAGCTCATAAGCGAGCTCGTCGATGGCGCATTCGATGCCGAAGGCGCTGGGGTTCTCGCCCGGCGCGCGTTTGGCGCCCGGCACCACCGTGTTCACCCGCACCACATTCTGCTTAGAGGAGAAATTGGGCGTGGCGTACATGATCGAGGTGACGGAGCCGAGCGGCTCGACCCACATGCCGTCGACGGCAGTCTCGTTGACGCCGCGATGCACGATCGACTGGATGCGGCCCTCGCCGTCGGCGCCGATCGCCACCGTCTGGCGGGTTGCGGCGCGGCCGCCATAGGAGGTGAAGTTCTGCGGGCGGTTGAGCATCAGCTTCACCGGTCGGCCGAGCATTCTTGCCGCTGCCGCCGCCACCGCGCTGTGCGCCAGAGCCAGCGCCTTCGAGCCGAAGCCGCCACCGATATAGGGCGAGACCAGCCGCACATTCTCGAACGGCACGCCGAACCATTCGGCATAGGTGCGCGCCATGCCGTCGAGCCACTGGCTCGGCTCCCAGATGGTGAGTTCGTCGCCTTGCCAGCGCGCGATCAGCCCGTGCGGCTCCATCGCCGCCTGGAACTCGCGCTGCGTGTTGTAGGCCGCGCAGATGCGCACCGGCGCTTCGGCGAAGGCGGCCTGCGCGTCGCCCCATTCCTTGGTCATGGCGTCGATCGGGATGCCGTCGCCGGCCTTGCCGTCGCTAAGGTCGACGATGGCCGGCATCTCGTCATACCAGACCTTGACGAGTGCGGCCGCCGCCACCGCCTGCTCGAAGGTCTCGGCCACGACCGCCGCGACATGCTGGCCGGAAAAGGTGACCTCTCGGGCTAAAGGGCAGTAGGGTCCATCGGACGGTCGGTTGCCGAACCAGTCCGATGCGGTCTTGAGCGGCATGATGGTGTCGGGCGTCAGCACCGCCAGCACGCCCGGCGCGGTCTCCGCGGCGCGGGTGTCGATGGCTGTAACCTTGCCGGCGGCGATCGTTGCGCCGACCAGCACCGCATGCGTCAGCCCTTCGAGCTGCTGCTCGACGGCGTATTGAGCGGCGCCCGTGATCTTGGCCGGGCCGTCGACGCGCGACAGGCGTCCGCCGACCGCTTCGAGGCGTGCGCTGTCCGAGGCCGCGTGTTTCATGTCATGAACGGTCATGCCGTCTCTCCCAATTCGAGGATGGCGCGCGCGATGACGCGCGGCGCGAGCGCTATTTTGTAGTGGTTGGCGCCATGGTCGACGGCGCCCTCCATGGCGAGCTCGCTCGCCTTGCGAACGGTCGCTTCGTCGAGCGTCTTGCCCTTCAACGCCTCTTCGACCGCGCGCGCGCGCCACGGTTTGGTCGCGACGCCGCCGAGCGCGACGCGGATGTCGCGGATGGCGCGGCCGTCGCTTTCGAGCTCCAGCCCGACCGCGGCGCTTGCCGCCGCGAATTCATAGGACTGGCGGTCGCGGATTTTCAGATAGGTCGAGCGTCTGGCTGCGGCCGAGCCGGGGATCTCTATTCCCACGATGACTTCGCCGGGGCGGATGTCGTGCTCCTGCTCGGCCGTCGCGCCGGGGGCGAGGAAGAAGTCTTCCACCTTCAGCCTGCGCTCGCCGAGATCGACCTCGGCGTCGAAGGCGACGAGCGCGATGGCGAGGTCGCCCGGATAGGTGGCGATGCAGGCCTCGCTGGTGCCGAGCACCGCATGGCCGCGCGTCACCCCGCCGATCGCCGAGCAGCCGCTGCCCGGCGCGCGCTTGTTGCAGGTCGGGAAGTTTTGCGGATCGCGGAAATAGGGGCAGCGCGTGCGCTGCATCAGGTTGCCGCCGATGGTCGCCATGTTGCGAAGCTGCGCCGAGGCCGCCTGCCAAAGCGCCTCCGACACGGCCGGAAACAAGCTCTTCACCCCGGCATCGTCGGCGACATGGCTCATCCTGGCCAGCGCGCCGATGACGGCGCGGTCGGCGCTGACATCGATGGCGTTCAGTCCCTCGATGTGGCTGATGTCGATGACGGTTGAGGGCTCGGCGACGCCGCATTTGGCGAGGTCGACCAGCGTCGTGCCGCCGGCAAGCAGCATGGCGCCGGGAAGGGCGGCGGCGTTGCGCGCGGCCTCGACGCTGTCGGCGCGGAGATAGGAAAAGTCTTTCATGAGCGGAGCTCCTTGGCTGCCTGGCGGACGGCGGCGACGATGTGCGGATAGGCGCCGCAGCGGCAAAGATTGCCGGCCATGTATTCGCGGATTTCCTCGTCGGAGCCGGCATGGCCCTCGCGGATGCAGGCCACCGCCGACATGATCTGTCCCGGCGTGCAATAGCCGCACTGGAAGGCGTCCTGTTCGAGGAAGGCGGCCTGCACGGCGTTGAGCGTGCCGTCCTCGTCGGCCAGCCCCTCGATGGTGGTGATCGAGCGGCCTTCGACTTGCGCGGCTAAAGTCAGGCAGGCCAGCACCCTTTGGCCGTCGACATGAACGGTGCAGGCGCCGCACTGGCCCTGGTCGCAGCCCTTCTTGGTACCGGTGAGGTGGAGCCGTTCGCGCAGCGCGTCGAGCAGGGTGACGCGCGGCTCGATGTCGAGCGCATGGTCGCGGCCATTGATGGTGAGGTTTATGGAGAGGGTGGTGGGGCTGATGGTGACTTGATCATTCATGGGGCGTCGGGCTCCGATTGCTGGACGCTAGGCGGATGGAAATGGGGCTTGGGAGGAGAGGGGCAAGGTCTGAGGCACGAAGGAGGGCGAGGGCGTAGGAGCTGCCAATCTCCCCCCAAGTGGGGGAGATGCCCGGCAGGGCAGAGGGGGGCGCGAAGGAACGCGGCGTTGGCGGTCTGCTTTTCTTGAGAGAAATGTCTTCGGAGGAATCGCTTACCAAGCCTCGAGAGGCTGGCGGGACAGCGCCCCCCTCTGGCCTGCCGGCCATCTCCCCCACTTGGGGGGAGATCACGCTCTCACCAACACGTGACATACCGCTTCCCCTGATTATATGATAAGACTACTCCACTAAAACGGAGGCGCCTCCGTTTATTTACGTGGGGGCTGACCCGCATGGGTTCAAGCCCCATATTTGCGAGAGTGGAGAAAAAACTGTCCGAGCGGCCACCAGCATCTGCCGAAGAGAAGCCCGACGCCTCGGCGCAAAAGCCATTGCGCGCCGACGCGCAGCGCAACCGCGACAAGCTCGTCGAGATGGCGGCGCAGGCGTTCGCGGCCGACGGCGTCGATGCCTCGCTGGAGGAGATCGCGAAGCGGGCAGGGGTCGGCATCGGCACGCTCTACCGCCATTTCCCGACGCGTGAGCACCTCGTCGAGGTGGTCTACCGCCGCGAGGTGGAGGGGCTCTGCCAGGCGGCCGACGAACTCGCCCGTGATCATCCAGCCGATGTCGCGCTGGAGTTCTGGATGCAGCGCTTCGTCGACTACATCGCCACCAAGCGCGGCCTCGCCACCAGCCTGCGCCTCCTGCTTACCACCAACTCGACGCTGTTCTCCGACACCTCCGGCCGTGTCTCGGGCGCTATGCGAAGCTTGGTCGAGGCGGCCGCCGCTTCGGGAAAAATCCGCGCCGATGTCGACGCTTCCGACGTGATGCATGCGCTCGGTGGAATCTATTCGGCTCCCAACACGCCCGATTGGCGCGAGCGTTCGGGGAGGCTGGTGAAGTTGCTGATGGATGGGCTGCGCTTCGGGGCGAGAGGGTAAGGCTCTCCTTCTCCCCCTTGTGGGAGAAGGTGTTGCCGAAGGCGACGGATGAGGGTGTTCCAGAAAACACCAGCATCTCACTCCGCTGGAGCACCCCTCATCCGTCTCGGCGCTACGCGCCGATCCACCTTCTCCCACAACAAGGGGAGAAGGGAGGAGCGAGCCCTTCGCGCTCTTTATGGCTGGCTCAGCCGTTTTTTCCAGATATCAACTCGTCATCCTAGACCTAGGGCCTACATAGTCGGCACCACCCCTCCCTCCCAAAAGGATCCCCCATGTCCGAACAACTCAAACTCAACGACGGCGCCACCATTCCCCAGATCGGGCTTGGCGTCTGGCAGGTCGATCCCGATATCACCGCCAAGGTCGTGCGCTGGGGGATCGAGGCCGGCTACCGCCTCATCGATACCGCCGAGGGCTACCGGAACGAGGAAGGTGTCGGCGAGGCGATCCGCGCCGCCGGCTTGCCGAGAAGCGAGCTGTTCATCACGTCCAAGCTTCGCAACGGCGGCCATCAGCGCGATGCGGCGCTCCGCGCCTTCGATGACACGATGCAAAAGCTCGGCATTGACCGGATCGACCTGTTCCTGATCCACTGGCCGGTGCCCAGTCAGGACAAATATGTCGAGGCCTGGAAGACGCTGGTCGAGCTCAAGCAAGCCGGCCGCATCAAATCGGTCGGCGTGTCGAACTTCAACCAGGACCATCTGGAGCGCATCATCGGCGAGACCGGCGTGACGCCCGTCGTCAACCAGATCGAATTGCATCCGCATTTCCAGCAGCGCGACAAACGCGAGTTTCATGCCAAGCACGACATCAAGATCGAAAGCTGGAGCCCACTGGGCAGCGGCCGTCTGCTCGCCGACCCGACGCTTGCGGCAATCGCCAAGAAGCACGGCAAATCGGTGGCCCAGGTGATCATCCGCTGGCACCTGCAGCAAGGGCTGGTCGTCATCCCGAAATCGGTCCACCAGGACCGCATCGCCGGCAATTTCAACGTCTTCGATTTCGAGCTGGACGCGGGCGACATGGAGACCATCCAAGGGATGGATTCCGCCGACGGCCGAACCGGGCCTGACCCGGCCACGGCGGCGTTTTTGTTCTGAGGATTAGGCTCCACCTTCTCACACAAGGGGGAGAAGGAGAGAGGTGCCGCTAAATCCCTTCCCCATCGACCAGCGGCACGTCCTCGCCCTCCCAGGGGCTCGGCATCGACCCGCGCCCTGCCGTGGGCAGCGGCATCCAGCATCTCAGCTCCGGCTCGGCATATTCGACCACGCGTCCGGGCGAGGAGTCGGAAGCCCGCCAGCCTTCCTCGCCGAACTGGTCGGCGCGCGACCAGTAGGCCATGTCGACCTCGGCCGGTCCCTGCTCGGACGAGCGCACCGTCACCAGGATGCGGCTGCCGTCCCGCGGCGCGCTCGCCATGTTGCGCCAGTGGTCGGTCTCGTCCATGGGAAGTCCTCCTGCTCAAAGCAATTCCAGGAAAAGTGTGTAACGGTTTTCCGTCCGGAATTGCGCCAAAACGAATACCAATTCCAGGAAAAGTGCGCAGCGATTTTCCGTCCGGAATTGCGTCAAAACAAATTGCCTATTGCGATAGTCGCCGCCCGCCGGGGAGGGGTCAACCCGAACTTGGCGCAAGACAGAAATATCGTTCAGCGCTAATATGTTCCCGACCGCAATCGGATAGACGACGATGGACGACGGATTGCTGTCTCAAGCCACTCGTCTCGGGCCGGTCCATCTCAGGGTGACCGATATCCCGGCAGCCCTCACTGTCTGGCGCGACACGCTTGGACTCGATCCGATCGGCGAGGATGCCGTCACGGCGGAGCTCGGCGCCGGCGGCAGGGCGCTGATCGTGCTCCACGCCGGAGCGGTGACAGCGCTGCCGCAGAAATCGCGCGATCTCTTCCATGTCGCGATCCACGTGACGACGCGCCGCGATCTCGCCCACGCGGCTGCCCGCCTCAAGGCATCGAGATTGAGGTACAGCGCCCAGGATCATCTTATTTCGGAATCGCTCTACGTCTCCGATCCGTCCGGCAACGGCATCGAAATCTGTTTCGACACCCCGGAGCGTTTCCTGCGCCGGGAGGTGTCGGCCGACGGCCGCGTGACGTTGATCGCCGTCGACGGCAGCGCGCATTCGGGTCTCGAAGCGCTGGACGTCCCAGGCCTGTTGCGCGATCTCGGCAATTCCGGCCATGTCGAACCGCGGATGGCAGCCGATGCCTTCATCGGCCACATCCATATGCGCGCCCGCGCGCCCGAGGCGCTGATGCAATTCTATGTCGGCGTGCTCGGCTTCCGGCCGCACATCCAGTCCAGGACCTTCGGCATGTTCGACTGCGGCACCGGGCGCCGGCCGCATATGGTCGCCTTCAACATCTGGGCGCGCGAGGAGTTGCGCGAGCCGCCGCCGAATGCTGCCGGCCTCGACCATTTCACGGTCGAGCTCGCTTCGACCGAGGAGCTCGATGCGGTGGCTTCCAGGCTCAATGACGCCAATGTGCCGGCGAAAAGGATCGGCGACGCCATCGAGGCCGCCGATCCGGAGGGCAGTCGCTTGCGGCTCGTGGTTCAAGGGGTTTGATGGCGGCCACCGGCCGGACGCCGGACCGCACCGGGGAGAGAGGGGAGAAAAAAATGTCGCTGAGGGTGGTAGGAACCGGCTTCGGTCGCACCGGCACGGATTCGATGCGCGAGGCGCTGACGATGCTGGGTTTCGGCCCCTGCCACCATATGTCGGAGGTCATGGCGCATGAGGAACAGAAGCGGCTCTGGCGAGCTCTCGCCAAGGGCGCAGCACCCGACTGGGGCAAGCTCTTTGCTGGCTACATATCCTGCGTCGACTGGCCGTCGGCGCACTACTGGCGCGAGCTGATCCAAGCCTACCCACTGGCGCGCGTGATCCTCACCTGGCGTTCGCCCGAAAGCTGGTGGGAGAGTTTTGCAAAGACGATCGTGCCGGCAATCAGCGACAGCCAGGACCAGGAGTCGCTGGGCATCGCGCTGATCAAGAAGCAGGTTTTCGGCGGCCGCCCGCAGGACCGCGCGCATGCGATCGCCGTCTATGAGGCCAATGTCGAGGCTGTGCTCAAGACCGTACCAGCCGGGCGCCTCCTGATCCACAAGCTCGGCGACGGCTGGGAGCCACTCTGCGCCCATCTCGGCGTCCCGGTGCCGGCCGAGCCCTATCCCAATCGCAACACCGCGAAGGAGTTCCGCACGGCGCTTTCGTTGAATTGAGGCAGTAGGCAGTAGGCAGTAGGGAGTAGGGTAGTGGCAGCCAAAATGCACGGCCCCAGTCTGATCTTTCCCTACTGCCTATTGCCTACTCCCTACTGCCTGGAGCACGACCATGATCTACCCCGAAACCACCTTCCTGACCGCCACCCAACTGGCGGCGGCGATCCGCGAGAAGAAGGTCAGCGCCGTCGAGGCGATGGAGGCGCAGCTTGCCCGGATTGCGCTGGTCAATCCGCTCCTCAACGCCATCGTCACCCTCGATGAGGAAGCTGCCAGGGCCGGAGCGAAGGCTGCCGATCTCGCGATCGCGCGCGGCGAAGCCGTTGGCCCGCTGACCGGCGTGCCGGTCACGCTGAAGGACGGCCACGCCACCGCGGGCATGCGCACCACCGTCGGCCTGGAGGCCTGTGCCGATCATGTTCCGACCACCGACAGCACCATCGCCGCGCGGCTGCGCAAGGCGGGCGCCATCATCATCGGCAAGACCAATGTGCCGCCCAGGCTGCGCGACTTTCAGACCGTCAACCCGATCTTCGGCCGCACCGTCAATCCCTGGGACGTCACCCGCACGCCCGGCGGCTCGAGCGGCGGCGCGGCAGCCGCGGTCGCCGCCGGGCTGGTGCCGCTGGAGATCGGCAGCGACGCCGGCGGCTCGATCCGGGTGCCGGCGCATCTCACCGGCATCTACGGCTTCAAGCCGACGCAGGCGACCGTGCCGATCACCGGCAGCTACGCCGATCCGCCCGACATGCCGCGCAGCTTCCGCCTGCTGTTCGACATCGGGCCTTTGGCCCGTGACGTCGACGATCTCATCCTTGCCCACCGCATCATCGCCGGCGCCGACGGCCTCGACACCGAAGTGCCGCCGGTTGCCACAGACGAGATGCCGGAACCCGCGCTCGATGAGCTCAAGGTCGCCTGGGCGCCGACATTTCCCGGCGTGCCGGTCGCGATCGATATCGCCGATGCGATCACCGGCTTCGCTCGAGCTCTCGACATCGCAGGCGCGCGAGTGGGGCAGGCCTTGCCGCGGCATGATTTCGCGGCCGAGCGGACGCTGTTCTCGGTCTTCATCACCTGGTATTCGGAGGCTTTCCAGCCGCCGCGCGAGGCCTCGCCCTCGCTGTCGGCCTATCTCGAGGCGCTCAACCAGCGCGACGAATTCATCATCGCCTGGGAGCGTTTCTTCGACGACTGGGACGTGCTCGTCTGCCCGGCGATGATGTGCACAGCCTTCCGCCATCGCGAGACGGGGGCGCCGATCCCCGTCGACGGCGTCGAGACGCCGTACTGGAGCGCGCTCAGCCACGTCTGCCGCTTCAACCTGACTGGACATCCGGCCGTCGTCATTCCGATCGGTCTCGACCGCGAGGGCCTGCCGATCGGCGCCCAGCTCGTCGGCCGCCGCCATTCGGAAATGACGCTGCTGGCAGTCGCCAAGGCGCTGGCGCGTCTTACGGACGGCTTCGTCAGGCCGCCGGGATTGTGAGCAGACAGCGGCGCTGTCGCTTACACATGCACGTCGCCGAACGACAGCTCGCCGTCGTCGGCGCGCATCAGGAAGGCAGCGGCCAAAAGCGCGAGATAGAAAACCACCACGCCGCAGACCACCACGATGCCCGGAATGGGACCGAGCGTCGCTACCCGGAAGGTGTCGAGGAGCGAGGCGCCGAAGCCGATCGGCGAGCCTTCGCGCGACAGGCTCGGCGTGGTGATCTTCAATATCCAGGCGAGCAGCAGGATCGTGTACATGAAGATGTAGTTGCGGCGCAGCCGCCTGATCAGCGCCGCGCGCTGCGAGATGAGGAAGCGCGGCGAGCGCAGGCCTTCGCCGACGATCGCCAGCCAGTTGGAGGCATAGTCCGGCTGCGGCGAAAATATCTGCGCGAAATAATAGCGCTCGAACTGGCGCACCCGCGCCCGGTAGACATCGAAGAAGCGGTAGCGCCGCGCCTCGATCCAGAGCAGCAACGTGATCAGAAGCATGGCGAAGAGCAGCACGCCATGATGCGCGCTCGGCGTCGACAGCGACACCGAGAGCATCGCGGCAACCACAGTGATCGACCAGTTGCTGGTGCGGTCGAGGCGGTCGCGCCAGCCGGCCATGCGCGCGATCTCGGCGCGGTGGAAGTGCGACATCGTGGTTGCGAATTCGGAGGAGGTCAGCTTCAGCGCGAACGCGTCGGATCCGCGCGGCGCCGCTGCCGCCTCGGCCGGCTTTATGGTCTGGACCTGGGACATCCCCTTGCCACGTGCCTCCCGCCGTGGCCGGCCGATTGAGCCGGCCACACCCCATATAACACAACGTGCGGCCGGCAAAAATGTTCCTGGATAAGTTAGGATGCGGCGGGACGCTATGCCCGCTTTGAAGTAGCTGGAAACTGCAGCACCTCTGCCTCGGGCCGGGCATACTGGGCGGTAGCCACCGCCTCGATCACGAGGTCGAGCGCGGCGAGTGCCGTGCGGCTCGTTTCATCGTCGCCGCGCAGATAGTGGCAGGCCCTGTCGAGGTGCAGGTGGGCGGCGGCAAAGTCGCTTTTCATTAGCTTCTCCTTATTGCCCGCCGTGTTCGACCATGCGCGAGTCGCTTTACGCAAACGCAAAGATCAGCGGTCGTATTTGAATCGAATTGTCGGGACGGTGCGTAATCTCCCCCCTTGAGGGGGAGATGGCCGCGCAGCGGCCAGAGGGGGTCGTCTCGCATAGAGCGCCAACCTCGTCACGGCGCACAAGACGCTGGCGCTTCACGCGAGGCGACCCCCTCTGTCGCCTTCGGCGACATCTCCCCCGGGAGAGGGGAGATCGCGGCCGTGCAACCGAAGCTCTCGCCAAACCGTTATCGCCGGGCATAATCGAGGGGTGCAGAAATTGTCCTTCATGCCCAACCGGCGCCGGCTGCTGTCGGTCTCTCTCGCGCTTGCGCCGGCGGCGCTCCTTTTGATGCCGGCTGTCGCCTGGGCCGCCGAGAAGAGCGGCATGTCCAGCGAAGGCATCTTCGTTCTCGAAATCATTTTGCTGCTCGTCGTCGGCCGCGGCATCGGCGAATTGCTGGAGCGGTTCGGCCAGCCGGCGGTTATGGGCCAGTTGATCGGCGGCATCCTGCTCGGCCCTTCGCTGCTCGGCTGGCTGTGGCCCGCGGCCGAGCGCGTGGTCTTTACGGGCGATGCCGCGCAAAAGTCGATGATCAATGCCATCGCCCAGCTCGGCGTGCTGATGCTTCTGCTGCTGACCGGCATGGAGACGGATTTGCGGCTGGTGCGCCGCGTCGGCCGCGCCTGCTTCTCCATCTCGGCCACGGGTGTCGCCGTGCCTTTCGTGCTGGGCTTCGCGGCGGCGCAATTCATGCCGGACACGTTGCTCGCCGCCGGCAGCGAGCGTGTCGTCGCCGGCCTGTTCCTTGGCACCGCGCTTTCGATCTCCTCGGTCAAGATCGTCGCCATGGTGGTGCGCGAGATGAACTTCATGCGTCGCGACCTCGGCCAGATCATCGTCTCCTCGGCCATCATCGAAGATACGATCGGCTGGGTGATCATCGCCATCACCATCGGCATCGCTACGCATGGCCGCATCGAGGCCGGCAGTCTGGCCTTCACGCTGGCCGGCGTTGCCGCCTTCATGGGTTTTTCCTTCACGCTCGGCCGGCGCATCGTCTTCGACGCCATCCGCTGGACCAACGACACCTTCCGCTCGGAATATGCGGTGGTCACCGTCATCCTCGCCATCATGGGCGCCATGGCGCTGATCACCGAGCTGATCGGCGTCCACACCGTGTTAGGCGCTTTCGTCGCCGGCATACTGGTCGGCGAGTCGCCGATCCTGTCGCGCCACATCGAGGGGCAATTGCGCGGAGTGATCACGGCACTTTTCATGCCGGTGTTCTTCGGTGTTGCCGGCTTGTCCGCCGACCTCACCGTGCTTGCCGACCCGGAGCTCGCGCTACTTACCGTAGCGCTGGTGGCGATCGCCAGCCTCGGCAAGTTTGGCGGCGCCTTCATCGGCGCCGAGCTCTCCGGCATGAGCCGCGCCGAGGGCATTGCGGTCGGCTGCGGCATGAACGCGCGCGGCTCGACCGAGGTCATCGTCGCCTCGATCGGCCTGTCGATCGGCGTGCTCTCGCACAACCTCTTCACCATGATCCTCACCATGGCCGTCATCACCACCTTGGCCATGCCGCCGACGCTGCGATGGACGCTCGGGCGCCTGACGATCGGCGAGGCGGAGAAGAAAAGGCTGGAGCGCGAGGAGGTCGACCAGCGCGGCTTCATCGCCAATCTGGAGCGGTTGCTGGTGGTGGTCGACGAGGGCGTGGTCGGCCGCTTCGCCGCCTACCTTGCCGGCGTAGTCGGCGCCGGCAAGCCGATGACGGTGCTGCATGCCAGCGGCGAAAGCGAAGCCGAGCCGGGCGAGGCTGCGCATCTGGACGAGATCGAGAAGGGCGCCGAGGAGGGTCGCGAGGCGGCGAAGGAAGCCGACGAGGAGCCCGTGCGTGAAGCCCCCTTGACCCGCCGCAGGCACGAGGTCCAGCTCTCGGCCGAGGCGGTGGCCAAGGAAGCGCGTAAGGGCTATGGCATGCTGCTCATCGGCCTCGGCCGCGCGGTGACCGCCAAGGGCGGTTTCTCGCACCGGCTGAACGAGGTTGCCGGCGCCTTCGACGGCCCGCTCTGCCTGGTGCTGAAACCCGTTGCCGCCGGGCGGCATATGCCGAGGCTTGGCCCCGAGTCGGGTCGTATCCTGGTGCCGGTCAACGGCACGTCGGTCGCTCGCCGTGGCGCCGAGCTGGCGTTGGCAATCGCCGCTGTCACCGGCGCGCCGGTCAAGATGCTCTACGTTGCGCGGGTCGGCCGCGACCAGCCGCGCGACGCCGTCTCGCATCGCCGCAGGGAGGCGGTGCTGAAGGACATTGTCGCGCTTGCCGACCGCTACGGCGTCGAGATCGAGACCGCCATCCGCTCGAGGCCTGCCGCCGCCGATGCGATTGCCCGCCAGGCCGGCAGGGGGGTGGCGTTGATCGTCATGGGCGTGGCGCGCCGTCCGGGCGAGGAGTTGCTGTTCGGCGAGACGACCAGCGATGTGCTGCAGCGCTGCCGGTGCCCGGTCGTGCTGATCTCCGACGCACGCCTGCGCCGCGACGACGAGGGCAGGGAGGCGCTGCGTTCGGGGACGGGCACGGGGTAGGCGATTGGCTAATCTCCCCCCTTGTGGGGGAGACTAACCGTTCCGGCGCCTGGCTCCAAAACCCAACCGGATCGGTTATCCTCGCCGCCGAAGAGGTGACGATGAGCTTCAGTGTAAAACCTCTCGATACGACCACCTGGCCGCATTTCGCCGCGCTGGTCGAGCGTCACAATGGCGTGTGGGGCGGCTGCTGGTGCATGGCCTTCCACGCCAAGGGGGTTGGCGCCGCCGGCAACCGCGCGGCGAAGGAGGTGCTCGTGCGCGAGGGCCGGGCGCATGCCGCGCTCGTCTTCGACGGTCCGGCCTGCGTCGGCTGGTGCCAGTTCGGGCCGACCGCCGAATTGCCGCGCATAAAGCACCAGCGCGCCTATCGCGAGGGACTGACGGCGCTGCCGGACTGGCGCATCACCTGCTTCTTCTCCGACAAGGCCCATCGCGGCAAGGGCGTGGCCGCGGCAGCCCTTGCCGGCGCGCTGACCGAGATCGGCCGTCTCGGCGGCGGCAGGGTGGAAAGCTATCCGGAGGATTCGGAAGGGCGCCCGGTCGCCGGCGCCTTCCTGCATAACGGCACGCTGGCGATGTTCGAAGCGCAGGGTTTCAGCTGCAACCGCCAGATCGGCAAGCACCGCTGGGTGGTCGAGAAGATGGTGACGGCCGCCGGCGCTTCCCCAGCCCGCGGTTGACACCATCGCCCCGCCCTCCGATTGTCCTGGCTCACCTCGTATCGAAGGACTCCACACCAATGACATTGTCGGGCTTTGCCGCCTATTCAGGCGCGCTGGCGATTGCCGCCATCATTCCGGGGCCGCAGATCGTCGCCATCGTGGCGCAGGCGCTCAGGAGCGGCTACCGGCATGCGGCCTGGATGACGGCCGGCATGGTGCTGGGCGACGTGCTCTACCTCGCCGCCGTGCTTGCCGGCCTTGCCTTCATCGCCGAGACTTTCAGCTTTCTCCTGATCGCCATCAAATGGGCGGGCATCGCCTACCTCTGCTGGCTTGCGGTCCAGTTCTGGAGGGCGGGCGAGACCTTCGAGGTCTCCGACAGCGGCGCCGCAAGGAGCGGCGGCAACGCCTTCCTCTCCGGCGTTCTGGTCACGCTCGGCAATCCGAAATCGGTGCTCTTCTACATCTCCATCCTGCCGACGGTGGTCGATATCGGCGCGCTGTCGGCGCTCGACGTGCCGATTCTGCTTGCCATCACCGCCGTCATCCTGGCGGCCGTGCAATTCCCCTTCGCGATCGCCGGCGCCGGCACGCGCCGCACCTTGCAGTCGCCGCGCGCCGCGCGCCTGTTCAACCGCGGCGCGGCGGTGTGCATGGGCGGCGCGGCCGCGACGATCGCACTGAGGAATTGAGGGATCGCGGACAGCCGCCCCGACAGGATCGAGCGTTTCCGGGATGGGCGGGTTTTCACCTTCAATATAAGTGAATTCTAATATAAAATGGTCGCCCCTCTGATGATTTGGAAGATGATCTGAGAAGGGGAGAGTTCCGATGCCCGCCTATCTGATTGCCGATGTCGACGTCACCGACATGGCCATGTTCGACGAGTACAGGCGCGAGGTCCCGGCGACGGAGGCTCGCTATGGCGGGCACTATCTTGCTCGTGGCGGCACGACCAAGGTGCTCGAGGGCGACTGGGAGCCGCACCGCCTGGTCATTATCGAGTTTCCCGACATGGCCGCGCTCACCGCCTGGTACGACTCGCCCGAGTATGAGCGGCTGAAGCAAATCCGTTTCCGCTGCGCCCACACACGTATCATAGCGCTCGAAGGGGTGGCGCCCGCCTGAGCCCCGCCCCCTTTGGGGGCGAGGATCCAGGCTTGTGCTACGCCATCTGCAGCCTCTGCCGGCTTGGCTGCGGCGGGAAGGCGATGGCGATGCCGGCGGCACCGAGGCCGACCAGCGCCGAGCCGACGAACAGCCAGGAATAGCTGGCATAGGCGTCGTAGATCATGCCGCCGGCGAGCGGGCCGAACGACATGCCGAGGCTGGAGAGCATGGTGGCTGCGCCGAGCACGGTGCCGATGATGCGTCCGCCGAAATATTCGCGCGCCAGCACCGCATAGAGCGGCATCACGCCGCCATAGGTGGCGCCGAATATGACGGCGAGAACGTAGAAGTGTTCGAGCCGTGCGGCGCCGAGATAGGCGGCGATCACCATGCCCTGGATCGCGAGGCCGGCGATCAGCACCGGCTTGACGCCCAGCCTGTCGGCGAGAACGCCATAGAGCACGCGCCCGCCGAGGCCGGCCAGGCCCTCGACGCTGTAGATCGAGACGGCCGCCATCGGCGCCACGCCGCAGGCCATCGCATAGCTCACCATGTGGAAGATCGGGCCCGAATGCGCCGCGCAGCAGGCGAAGAAGGTCATGCCCAGCACCAGGAATTGCGGCGAGCGCAGCGCCTGGCCGACGCTCATGCCGGGATCGTCGGCGGCGGGTGCCGGCATGCTGCCGTCGTGTGCAGCGACCGCCGCCGGCGGTTGGCGCACCAGGAACACGGCGGGAAGAAGCAGCACCCAGGCCATGACGCCGATGTCGAACATCGCCGTGCGCCAGTCATAGGCAGAGATCAGCCAGCGCGCGAAGGGCGAGATGGTCATCGGCGCTACTCCCATGCCGGCCGAGACCAGCGACACGGCGAGGCTGCGGTTGGTGTCGAACCAGGCGGTGGTGAGCGCGATCATCGGCGCGAAGAAGGCGCTGGCCGCGAGCCCGACGATCACGCCGTAGCTCAACTGGAAGACCAGCAGCGAGTTGGCGCGGCTTGCCACCACCAATGCCAGGCCGAGCAGCACCGCGCCGGCAAGCACGACGGGCCTGGCGCCGAAGCGGTCATAGATCGCGCCCCAGGCGAAGCCGCCGACGCCCATCACCAGGAAATTCAGCGTCATGGCGCTGGAAATGCCGGCGCGCGACCAGCCGGTGTCGAGCGACATTGGCTCGAGAAAGATCGCCAGCGAGAACATCGCGCCGAGCGCCACACAAGTCATCAACGCGCCAGCCGCGACGATGACCCAACGATAGGAAAGCTTCATGGTTTTCTCCCATGCCGTAAGGCATCCTGTTTGATGCGGCACGGTTTTTCCAGGTTCATCGCGCCGCTTGCGTCCGAAGGACGCCGCAGGCGACACCGATCCTACAATCTGGTTGCATTTTTTATCCGGATTTTTTTGGAGTGCCTATCTCCCCCCTTGTGGGGAGATGGCCGGCAGACCAGAGGGGGGCGCTGTCCCGCTAGCGTCTCAACATGTCAGCAGTCAGTGGCGCCCCACATTGACCGCGCTCCCGCCCCTTCTACATTGAGCCCTCTCAACCCAGGAGGCGTCACCTCATGCAACTCTACCGCGGCCGGCTCATCGACCACATCCAGCTCGTGGTGCGCGACCTCAAGGCGAGCCGGCGTTTCTACGGCGCGCTGTTCGAGGTGCTGGGCATCCCGGTCGGCGGCGAGGCGGAGGATTATTTTTGGGCGGACGAGCTTTTCATCTCCAGCGCCGACAGCCGCGCGGCCCTCGGCGTGCTGACCGGCCGCCACCATCTCGCCTTCCAGGCGAAGGACCGCGCAATGGTCGACGCGTTCTATCACGCCGGGCTCGCAGCCGGCGGCAAGGACAACGGCGCGCCGGGCGAGCGCCGCTACCACCCCGGCTACTACGCCTGCTTCCTGCTCGACCCCGACGGCAACAATATCGAGGCCGTGTTCCATGGCGAGGCGAAGCGGAGCGCGGCGGCGGTGGAAATCAGCTTTTAGGAAGGGCGACCGGCTCAGATGGCCGTGTCCCAGCCGGCGAGTTCGAGCCCGCGACGGAGTCGTTCGCGGTCTTCTAGGCGTTTCATGCGCATTTCTCGGACGATCTGGGCGATGGTGAGGTCGGGTTCCAGGGCACGACCTTCCCTGACGCAGGCCAGCGCCTTTTCGTGGTCGCCGGCAAATGCATGGCATGCGGCCAGCCGCGCCCATTGCCAGGCGCTCTTGCGGGGCAGGCAGGAGAAGGAAGCGGCCGCTTCCCGGTATCGGCCGACGGCCAGCAGGGCTTCGCCGCGATCGTAATAGTACCAGGTCGGATGCATGGGATTGAGCTGGACGGCCTTGTCGAGCAGGGCCAGGCCGGCTTCACCATCGCCGCGCAACGCCCGGAAATGGCCGGTCTGGGCCAGCGTGTCGGCGTCATAGGGATTGAGATCGAGCGCGCGGGCGAAATGCCTTTCGGCGGCGTCGTACTCGTCACGGCCGCGATAAAGCAGGGTCAATGCAAGAATGCGGTGGCACCGCGCCTCGTCGGGGCTGAGCGCGATGGCATGAAGTGCGCGATCACGCGCCTGGTCGAGCACGGCGCGCGGCGCATCGGCATAGCCGCCGATGATCACCTCGGCGAGCGCAAGGTAGGCGTGCGCCAGCCCATAGCCTGGATCGCGCTCGATCGCCTTCAGGAAATGCGCGCGCGCCTCCTGGTTCACGCCCTCGCCATAGCTGCGCAGCAATTCCTTCCCGCGCAGGAAATGCAGATAGGCCTCGACATTGGCGGCGGGCGCGGGAAGACCCCGCCGCATCACCGCGCTTTCGATGTTGGCGACCAGCGCCGTCACGATCCGCTGCGCCACCATCATCTGGAAGGCGAAGATTTCGCCCTTGGGGAAGGTGAAGCTCTGCCCCCAGACGCGCCGGCCGGACGCCGTCTCGGTAAGCACCACGCGCGCGCTGTAGTCCGCTCCGACGGTCTCGACGCTGCCTTCGGCGACATAGTCGGCCCCGAGGCGCTCGGCGGTCGCGCGGATGTCTTCGCGTGAGTGCTCGGCCAGAGCAAATGCGGAATGACGCGCCAGCACGGCGACGGTCTTGAAGCAGGAGAGCGCGTTGGTGATTTCCTCGACCGCGCCGTCGAACAATGCCTTGGCGGTGCTGTCGGCCGGATCGACACGGAAGGGCAGGACGGCCACCATCGGCTCCGCCCGGGCGGCAGCCGCGGCGCCGGCGGGCGGTGGCACCGCCTCGTTCCCCGGCGCCTGGAACAGGTAGCCCCGGCGCGGCACGGTGCGGATCAGTGCCTGCGCCTCGTCGCCGATCGATTTGCGCGCGTCGTGGATCGATTGGGTAAGCGAGTCCTCCGAGACGATAATTCCCGGCCAGACCGCCTGCAGCAACTCTTCCTTGCTCAGAACCCGATCGGGATTGCGCGTCAGATAGGCCAGCAGCTCCAGGGTTTTTGGCCGGACCGGCACGATCTCGCCGTCACGCCGGAGCGTACCCCGGTCGAGATCGAGCACCGCGCCGCCGATCCGTAGCGCCAAGCTCTTGCCCCATCGCCGCGCTTCATCGCGCGCCGTTCATGGGAATGACAAATGTCGGCAAGGTCAAGCTGGAAACAAGTTCAAGCCTGAAAAGAGGCCGCGAAGGCGAAACCTTGGTCGGGTCGGCTCGGTGGCCGGGGCTTTGTCGCTGGACGCCACCCGTTCGAGGTAGCTCAGCATCTCGTTGCTCTCGCCGCAGCATGGGCCGGCAAAACCGGTCGATAGGAAACGAAGCATTTCCTCTCGTGCCAGCTGGGCGGACTGGAAAGGCGCGTCGGCGTTGATATGCATGATCCACCTCCAGGTAGCCAACGGCAGCGGTGCTCGTCGCAGATCGCTCATCGGGCTGTCTGCGAAAGCATCGCCGCGACAGGGCTTCTTTGTCCTGAACGGCAGCTGATATTTTGCTGAATTCCATCGCCGCATCCGGTTCGCGGCTGGCGGGCATACGCAGGCCGTGCCGCATAGCGGGCTATCCCGTCAACAATCCCGACGTCGCTGCGGCATCCGCGACGCGGCAAAGCCGATGCCGGGGCGGCGCTTATTCCTTCACCGCGCCCGTCATCGAGGAAACATAGTGCTCGACGAAGAAGGAATAGAGCACGACCACCGGCAGCGAGCCGATCAGCGCCCCCGCCATCAGCGCTCCCCATTCGTAGACGTCGGAGCGGACCAGCTCGGTGAGCACTCCCACCGGCACCGTCTTCTTCTCGGACGATTGGATGAAGGTCAGCGCATAGATGAATTCGTTCCAGGAGAGCGTGAAGGCGAAGATGCCGGCCGAGATCAGGCCCGGGACCGACAGCGGCAGCACGATCTTGGTCAGGATCTGCCAGCGGGTTGCTCCATCGATGAGCGCGCATTCCTCCAGCTCGAACGGGATCGAGCGGAAATAGCCCATCAAGAGCCAGGTGCAGAACGGGATCAGGAAGGTCGGGTAGGTGAGGATCAGCGCGAACGGCGTGTCGTAGAGACCGAGGTTGAACACCATCACCGACAGCGGGATGAACAGGATCGAAGGCGGCACGAGATAGGCGAGGAAGACGGCAAGCCCAACCTGCCGCGCCCCCGAGAACCGCAGCCTTTCGATCGCATAGGCTGCGAGCACCGCGGCCGCCAGCGACAGGAAGGTGGCGGCGGTCGAGATGATGACGGTGTTGAGCAGCCAGCCTGGATAGGACGTCTCGAAGAGCAGGTAGCGTATGTGCTCCAATGTCGGATGCACCACCCAGAACGGATTGTAGTTCACATAGTCGGTCATCTCGACATTGGGTTTAACCGCCGTGATCGTCATCCAGTAGAACGGAAACAGCAGCACGATCAGAAACACCAGCAGCGGCAGATAGACCGTCACCACCCGCCGCGGCAGGCTCTGCAGGTAGCCCATGCCGCCTTCGTCGGCGTCCAGGTGCTCGACTTCCTTGATCGCCGCCATGTCAGTCTCCGCCGCCTTGCTGCCACCTGCGCCGTTGCAGGCCGAAATAGCTGAACAGGATCGCCGCCAGCAGGAAGGGGATCATGGCGACCGCGATCGCCGCGCCCTCGCCAAGCTGGCCGCCGGAAATGCCGCGCTGGAAGGACAAAGTCGCCATCAGGTGGGTGGCGTTCACTGGCCCGCCGCGGGTCAGCACATAGATCAGCTGGAAATCGGTGAAGGTGAACAGCACCGAAAAGGTCATGGTGATGGCGATGATCGGCGTCAGCAGCGGCAGCGTCACATGGCGGAACAGCTGCCAGCGGCTGGCGCCGTCGAGCGTGGCGGCCTCGTAAAGCGATTGGGGAATGGTCTGCAGGCCGGCAAGCAGCGTGATGGCGACGAACGGAATGCCGCGCCAGACATTGGCCGCGATGACGGAAGCGCGCGCATTGGTCGGGTCGCCGAGGAAATTGATGCGATGGTCGATCAGGCCCATCTGCTGCAGCGCCCAGGACAGGATCGAGAACTGCGAATCGTAGATCCACCAAAAGGCGATGGCCGACAGCACCGTGGGCACCACCCAAGGCAGCAGGACGATCGCGCGGAAGAACGATTTGAAGGGCAAGTTCTCGTTGAGAATGAGAGCGAGCCACAGGCCGAGCACGAACTTCAGGATCGATGCGCTTATCGTGTAGAGCAGGGTGTTGAAGACGGAGAGCCAGAAGACGCCGTCGCTCCACAGATATTGATAGTTCTCGATGCCTATGAAGATGCCGGGACGGCCGATACGGGCATCGGTGAAGCCGAGCCAGACACCGAGCCCGAGTGGATAGGTGAGAAACACCAGGAGCAGCGCCGCCGCCGGCAGCATGAAGCCGAGGCCAAGAGCGTTCCGGCTCTCGGCGAGCCGCGACAGGATCGACGGAGGTCGCTGAACGGCAACGGATGGCACGGCCATGGCGTGGGTTCCCTATGAAGTCTGATGGAGCGGCCGGGGCGGCTCTTCGTTCCGAATGCCTCCGGACGACAGGCGGCCACCCCGGCTCAGGTCGAACAGGATCAGACGCGATAGTAGCGGTTGGCGCGCTTTTCGGCCTCTTCCATCGCTTCCTGCGGCGTGGCCTGGCCTGTTACCGCCTTGGCGAACATGTCCACCAGCACATAGTCGGCCATGGTCGCGGCGGAGGCATAGCCGAGCGGCCCGGCATAGCCGTTGGGGCGCAGTGTCGCCGAGGCTTTCGCGTAAGCCGCATTGTTCGGGTCGGCCTTCCACACCGGATTGTTCTCGAAAGCCTTCAGCGTCTGGCAGCAATACGCGGCCGACGACGTGATCCAGTCCGGCATCTGCGGGTCCTCGAACATGAACTGCAGATAGGCTTTGGCCGCATTGGGGTAGGGGGTGTAGTTGAAGATCACGGCCGTGGTCACCTGGAACAGCTCGACCGATTTCCCGACCGGACCGATCGGCAGGTTGGTGGTGCGCATGTCCTTGGCGATTTCGGTCAGTTTCGGATCCTTGTCCTTGTTGACCTTGGCGGTGTTGTAGACCGAAATGCCGTTGGCGATCACGCTCACTTCGCCGGCCAGGAAGGCGCGGTTGTTGTTCACGTCGAGCCAGCTTTCGGTGCCGGGAATGAAGGTCTTGTAGAGCTCCTGCGCATACTGGATCGCCTTGAGCGTCTCGGGGCTGTTGATCGTCACCTTGCCGGTTTCGTCGACCATCTGCCCGCCATGGCTCCACAGTAGCCAATGCGCGTAATTGTTGCCGTCACCGACGCCGTGGCCATGCGTGAAGCCGGCCGGATGGCCTTTCGCCTTCAGCGCCTTGCAAAGCTCGAGAAAGCCGGCCGTGTCCTTCGGGAATTCGGAGAAGCCAGCCTCCTTCACCCAGCTTTCGCGATAGACGATGGCGTTGCCGATGGTGGCGAGCGGCAGGCCGAGGAACTTGCCCTCGCGCGTCGCATACTGTTTCGGGCCGTCGTACCAGCCGCCATACTTCTTGCCGAGATAGTCGCCCAGTTCCGTCACGTCGAGCAGCTTGTCGGGATATTGGTGGGGGTCGTCGAACCAGACGAACATCAGGTCCGGGCCGGAACCGACATTGGCGGCGACAGCGGCCTTCGGACGGATGTCTTCCCAGCTCTCCTTGTCGACACGGACCTCCACGCCCGTCGCTTCGGTGAACCGCTTCGAATTCTTCAGCCACTGGTCCTCATCGCCCTGCACGAAAGGCGACCAGCGCAGCAGCCTGAGCTTCGCGCCGTCCTCCGGCTTGTATTTCAGGCCCTCCTGGGCGAAGGCGCTCGAACCGATGAAGCGGCTGCCCAAGGCACCGGCGGCCGCGCCGGCGGTCGTGCGAATCACGTCGCGTCTGGTGAATTTCATGCTCGTCTCCTCCTGTTTGTTCCTCGTTGCGTGGCTTTATCGCGCTGCTTCGATCCGCCTGCCGGTTTCGCCGTGAAACAGATGGATGGGGCCAGGCTCGACCGACAGCCGAATGGTCTCTCCCGGCGTGAAGGAATGGCGCTCGCGGAAATTGGCGACGATGTCCTCGCCGCCTGCCGTCCGGCCGATGACCTGCACTTCCGAGCCGGTCGGCTCGATCACCGCCACGGTCACCGGAATGCCATCGTCGGCCAGCCGCAAATGCTCGGGCCGTACTCCGAGCACGATGGCTTCGCCGTTGCCGATCGAGGGTGGTTTCGGCAAAGGCACGGAAATGCCGCCCGCGGCCTGGAAGGACGGCGCGCCATCGGCTACGAATGTGCCCTTGAGCAGGTTCATGGCGGGCGAGCCGATGAAGCTCGCGACGAACAGGTTGTTCGGCCGGTCGTAGAGCTCCAGCGGCGGCCCGATCTGCTCGACGACGCCGTCATGCATGACGACGATCTTGTCGGCCATGGTCATGGCCTCGATCTGGTCGTGGGTGACGTAGATGGTGGTGGTCTTCAGCCGCTGGTGCAGCTCCTTGATCTCCGCGCGCATCTGAACCCTCAGCTTGGCGTCGAGGTTGCTGAGCGGCTCGTCGAACAGGAACACCTGCGGATTGCGCACGATGGCGCGGCCCATGGCGACGCGCTGGCGCTGGCCGCCTGAAAGCTGGCGCGGATAGCGCGACAGAAGCGGCACCAGCCCGAGGATTTCGGCCGCCCGCTTCACCCCGGCATCGCTTTCAGCCTTGGGGACACCCTTGAGCATGAGCGAGAACGCCATGTTCTCGGCAACCGTCATGTGCGGATAGAGCGCGTAGTTCTGGAAGACCATGGCCACGTCGCGCTCCTTTGGCGCAACGTCGTTGACGATACGGCTGCCGATCGAGATATGGCCGCGCGAGATTTTTTCCAGGCCGGCAATCATCCTGAGAAGCGTTGATTTTCCGCAGCCGGAAGGCCCGACAAGCGTGACGAACTCGCCGTCGTCTATGCCGACGCTGACGCCATGCAGGATCTCGGTGGCTCCAAACGATTTGTAGACATCGCCAATCGCGACAGACGCCATCGAACTCCTCCCGATGGTCCCTGCGAAGCCTCGCGGGGAGCCGTTTCTATCAGGTGTGGTTGAAACGGATGCCGGCAAGTCGGCAGTCCACCACTGAAGTCGGCGACGTTTGCCCCAGCTCCCCCCGGGTCACGCGACTGTGAAACGGTAGCGCTACCAAACCTGCCTGTAAAGCGGCGGCGCGCAGGCTTATACTTTCGTCGCTGAGGACAGATGAGCGGCACCAGCCTTGAGGGGATGTCGAACCGGGCCGTGCCGAATCGCCGCCGATCAATTCGTCGAATAGCGGCCAATAAACATTAGAGAATACTAAGATATTGGATTTCAACCTGCCCGGGAAAATCCGCACGTTCCGGCGGAGTGGGATTGGCCGCCATGCGTCCAAGGTGAGGGAATTGCCGGGTCGGTGCTTTCCATTGTGGCTCTGCTCGCTACGGGCAGGGAACCGCACAACCGCTGCTTGGTCCTTCTCACCCGCCGATCAGGAATCCCGCGATCAGCTTCTGCAGGTTTCCGCCGGGTCCGAACTCGACCTTGTCGAAGTCGCGGCCAGCCTGGCGCTGGGCCTTGGAAAGCTGGTCGAGATATTGCGTCAGCTCGGCCCTGATCTTGGTGCAGCCGGGGTCGTCGGCGACGGTGAGGCCGACGCTGAAGGCGACGATCTTGTCCACCATGTCGACGATGCCGGCGCCGTGCACCTTCTCATGCGCGGCGAGCCCGGCGGCGAAGGAATCCCAGCGCGCCTGCACGGCAGGTGGAAGCTTCCCGGCGGGCTTGGGCAGCGTGTAGGTGATGATCAGCTTCGGCCGCGCCGTCTTCAGCACGCAGGCACCGCCCTGCGGTTGGTAGTCCCGCTGCCACGTCAGTTTGAAATTGGTGTGCGCGATGACCCGCCGCTCGGTACCCGCGCTGTCCTTGCCGATCACCGGGCCTTTCTCGCCGATCGAGACATAGAGCGCCTCCGGCGTCTGGCCCGAGATCGCATAAGTCTCGATCTTCTCGACCGGCTTCCAGTCGGCGAGGGCTGGGGTGGAGAGGAGGAGGGCGGAAAGCAGGATGGCTGGCTTCATGGGACTCGGTGGGATTCCGGGCGAGGCTTCGTGCATAGCGATTGTCGGCGGCGAGCGCAAAGCTAGCCGCCGCTGGCGCTCCTTCGCGCCACCCTCTGTCCTGCCGACGTCTCAACATTGATCGTCGGAACCCACCGCCGCCGTCCCCCGTTTCTATGCCATCGCCTCGATCCACGGGGAGGGCAGGATGACCCGCAACGAGATCATTTCGGTGCTTGGCCCGGTCGACGAGACCGTGATCGCCGATATCGCGCTCACCGGCGCCAGCCTCGAGGAACTGCGCGAGGCTTTCGCCTGGATCGGCGCCGACGAAGCGCTGATGAACGAGGGTCGCGCGATGCCCGGCGCGCGCGTGGCAAAACTGATCGAGATCCTGGAGCCGCCCGAGGACGAGCCCGAAGCGCCCGGCGGAGTGGAGTAGGGAGCCGACGCCGTATCTCCCCCCTTGTAGGGGAGAAGCGATTTCAACATTTTAGCGGAGCTAAGTGCTAGAAATCGCAAGAGAGGGGATTTGCTTGGCAGAGGCCTTGAGGCTGGCGGGACAGCGCCCCCCTCTGTCCTGCCCGTCCTCCGCAGCAGCTGCGCTGCAGCTGCGAAGGCTGGACCGGACATCTCCCCCACAAGGGGGCGGGTCGGATGTCGCGGTCGCGTTCGCCAATCGCCAACGGGTTGGAGGGATAGGTGTTTCTCCCCACTTGTCCCTTCCACACCTCCCGGCATAGCCTGATATGGCCTGCGCGAGGAGGGGAGCATGGACACCAATGTCGTCATTGTCGGCGCGGGGCCGGCGGGGCTGGCCGTCGGCGCCTGCCTGAAACAGGCGGGGGTGGATTTCACCATCCTCGAAAAGGCCAGCGAGGTGGCGCCGGCCTGGCGGCGGCACTACCGGCGCCTGCACCTGCACACGGTGAAATCCTTTTCGTCACTGCCTTTCGTGCCGTTCCCGAAAAGCCACCCCCGCTACGTCCCGCGCGAAAAAGTGGTCGCCTATCTCGATGCCTACGCGCAGCATTTCGGCCTCGAGCCGCGCTTCGGCGTCACCGTGAAATCGATCCGCTGCGAGGGTGCAAGGTTCCTGGTCGACACCGACGCCGGCGAGATCAGGGCCCGCAAGATCGTCGTCGCCACCGGCAACAATGCCGAGCCCATCGTGCCGGGCTTCCCAGGCATCGAGGCGTTCAAGGGCGAGGTGCTGCACAGCGCCGCCTACACCGAGGCCGCGCCCTATGTCGGTCGGAGCGTGCTGGTCATCGGCATGGGCAATACGGGCGCCGAGATCGCGCTCGATCTGGCCGAGTCCGGCGCGCGGCCGACGATCTCGGTGCGCAAGGGCGTCCACATCGTTCCGCGCCAGCTCTTCGGCGTGCCGATCCAGATGGTGGGCATCGCCAGCCGGCCGATGCCGCAGGCGCTGAACGACTGGATGTTCCCAAAAATCCTCGACCTGGCTTTGGGCAGGCTGGAGAAGTACGGCATCGTGCGGCCGAAGACCGGCATTCTTGCGCAGATCGACGCCGGGCGCATTCCGGTGATCGATGTCGGTACGGTGGCGGCGATCAAGGCGGGCAAGATAGGCATCCTCCCCGACATCATACGCTTCACCGAGAATGGCGCGAAATTCAGCGACGGGCGGGAGACAAAATTCGACGCGGTGATTTTCGCCACCGGCTACCGCCCGGGCTATGACGGCTTCCTGCCTGCGGAGCTGCGGCCGGCAAAGAGCGGCGTCAATCCGCGAGCGGCCGACCTCGGCGTCTATCTCGTCGGCTTCCACAACCCGGTCACCGGCCTGCTGCGCGAGATCGGCATCGAGGCGCAGGCTGTGGCCGCTGATATCAAGAAGCGGGGGTGAAAGTGCGCCCCCTTTCCCCACAAGGGAGGAGGGGGGCGCCAGGCCCTCAATGCTTCGCGCTGCTGGCCTTGCCTTCGTTGACGGCGATACGCTTGGCCTTGGTCTGGGCGCGCTTGGTCTTGGGCAGCGCTACGGTGAGCACGCCGTTGCGGAAGCTGGCGTGGACCTTGTCTTCCTCGACTTCGTAGCCGATCGGGATGCGCCGCTCGAAACGGCCATAGAAGCGTTCGGAGAATTGCTTGCCCTTGTCCTCGGTCTCGGCGCGCTTCTCGCCGCGCAGCGTCAGCACGCCGTCCTCGAGCAGCACCTCGATGTCCTTTTCCTCCATGCCGGGAATCTCGGCGGTCACGTGGATCTCCGTCTCGCTGTCGGAGATTTCCACACTTGGCCAGGCTTGCCCGGCATAGGCCCCGCCAAACGACGGCATGCGCGTTTCGAAGCCACGCATGGCGTCGTCGAACAGGCGGTTCATTTCCCGATGCAGCATCATGAAGGGGTCGCCTCCACGATGGAGATCGCGATATATGTCGGAGAGCTGGCTGCCCTCCCGGCCCCAGGGAATGAGATCACGGATTGCCATTGCATTTCCTCCTCATCTGGTCGCGTCAGGATGTCGTTGAATGTCCCGGCCTGGGATCGTGTGACTCTCAAGTCGAGCCGCGCCGTCGCATCGGGTCCGTGCCCAAATGGCCAGAAAATCGTGGCCAGCAAGTCGCGGCCGGCAAGCCGGCGGCGTTGCCGGTCCCCTCAGGCGACCGGCAAGTGTCGATGTGGAAGTTGTCTGATCGAAGTCAAGACCCACGTTCCGTCTGCCGGCAGATTTGATCATGGAACCGGGAAGCCGGCCGCATGCCGGGCCTCGTTGTCGTTCAAAGGCCCGCCCTTGCATGGGGCGGTGTGGGGCCAGCCATGACACGCGAGGACATCATTTCAGTGCTGGGCGGTGGACGCACCGTCATCGCCGCCATCGCGCTGACCGGCGCCAGCCTTGGCGAACTCCGCGATGCGTTCGCCTGGATCGGCGTCGACGAGGCGCTGGTCAATGAAGGCCGCCGTATGCCGGGCGCTCGAGTGGCGAGGCTGATCGAGATCTTGGAGCCTCGGAGCCTGCGGATCGCCGCATGAATCGGGTGGCGCCCCTGACCGCCGCATGCGAAACCAGTCCCAGTCAATCGGGGGACCCAGCCATGCTTACGCTCTACGACTACCTGCCATCGCAAAACGCCTGGAAGGTGCGTGTCCTGCTGGGACTGCTCGGCATTGCCTACGAAACCCGGCAGGTGTCGATCTTCGAGGGCGAAAGCCGCACGGACGCGTTCCTCAAGCTCAATCCGGCGGGCGCCGTTCCGGTGCTGGCGGTCGAGAATGGTGAGGCGATCGCCGAGTCCAACGCGATCCTCGCCTGCGTCGCGGAGGGCACGCCCTACCTGCCGGCGGACCGCCTTGCGCGCGCCAAGGTCATGCAATGGCTGTTCTTCGAGCAGTATTACGTCGAGCCGGTCATCGGCTCGCTGCGCTTCTGGACGCTGACCGGGCGGCTGGAGCGCAACAAGGCGATTGCTCCCGGCAAGCGCGAGGCAGGCGCCCGCGCGCTGGCGGCACTCGAGCGCAGCCTGCAGGACATGCCGTTCCTGGTTGGCAGCTCGCTCACAATCGCCGACGTCGCCGTCTATGCCTACAGCCACCGCGCCGAGGATTGCGGTTTCTCTCTCGCCGATTATCCGGCGGTGAGCGCCTGGATCGGCCGAGTGAGCGAGGCGATCGGCCCGGGCTATCCGGTGCATCCTTATAGCATCGACCCGCATTCGGGCGGTTGAGCGAAGCGCGCTTCGACGAAGTTCCCGGAACGGAAGTCGGGGCAGGGCGTTTCCGAAAAGCAGTGTGCCGGCGCCTTCTATGCAAAGCGTCGGCAGTTCCGGCCTGCTTTCCAACGCAAGCAATGGAGACCGGAAATGGTTCGCGCCATCGCTATCGCCATCCTCGCCGCCGGCATTGTCGGCCTGCCTGCCATGGCGGCCGAATACTGGGTCGCCAGGGATGCCGTCTCGAAGCAGTGCGAGATCGTGCCGAAGAAGCCCGACGGGACGCTGGTCATCGATCTCGGCAAGAAGAAATACGCCAGCGAGGGCGAGGCCAGGAAGGCAATGGAGGCGTTGCCGGATTGCAGGGAGAAGTGAGGCAGGTCGGTGACCCTACCGGTCCACCATCGACATCGTCCGCTCGTTATACCTCGGCCCCGACACTTTGTCCGGCGTCAGCGCCATGTCCAGCCCCAGCATCTCGGTGGCGTCGAGCTTGATGTCGGCCGCCGCGACATTCTCCTCCAGGTAAATCCGCCGCTTCGTGCCGGGGATCGGCACGATATCGATGCCGAATTCCGGCCCCTTGGCGAGCAGCCAGGCGATCGCGATCTGGCCGGGCTTCACGCCCTTGGCGGTTGCGATGTCGCGCACCGTGGCGGCGGCCGCGACGTTCAAGTCGAAATTCTCGCCCTGATAGCGCGGGTCGCCGCGACGGAAATCGCCTTCGGGATAATCCTCCGCGCGCCTGACGTCGCCGGCGAGGAAGCCGCGGCCGAGCGGCGCGAACGGCACCAGGCCGATGCCGAGTTCCGCAAGCGCCGGGATGATCTCGGGCTCGAGGTTGCGCTCCCACAGCGAATATTCGCTCTGCAGCGCCGAGACCGGATGCACGGCATGCGCGCGGCGGATGTTGGAAATCCCCGCCTCCGACAGGCCGAAGAAGCGCACCTTGCCTTCCGCCACCAGCTCGCCGACCGCGCCGGCGACATCCTCCATCGGCACGTCAGGGTCGACGCGGTGCTGGTAGAGGAGGTCGATGCGGTCGGTGGCAAGCCGCTGCAGCGAAGCCTCCACCACCTCGCGGATATGCTCTGGCCGGCTGTCGCGCCCCGTTCCGTCCTGCTTGCCGTCGACGATGCGGAAGCCGAATTTTGTCGCGATCGTCACCTGATCGCGCCGGCCCTTCAGCGCGCGGCCGAGCAGCTCCTCGTTGATGAAGGGCCCGTAGACCTCGGCCGTGTCGAGGAAGGTGCAGCCGAGCTCGATCGCCCGGTGCAGCGTCGCGATCGACTCCGCCTCGTCGGCCGGTCCGTAGGACTGGCTCATGCCCATGCAGCCGAGGCCGATCGCCGAGACGACGAGCCCCTGGTTGCCGAGTTTCTGCTTGCCCAGGCTCATCGTCTTGCTCCGGCCGAATTTGCAACCCGGCTAAATTATAGGGTCGGCACCGAGCACGTCCAGCGCTTGATCCATGTCAAGGGAAACCGGAGAGCGGGATCGTATGGTCGGTCCGTCTTGGGAAGGACGCAAGGCGGGCGGGTGGTTCCGGCCGACTCCACTCCCTCGGAACCCTGACGGAACCACCTGGACCGCCTTGTTGGCTCAGGCCATCGGCAGCAGCCGACGCATGATCAGCGAGGCGTGGCCGCCGACCCCATGCGCCGCCGGCCGGTGCTCGACCACCTCGAAGCCATGCTTGCGGTAGAAGGCGATCGCCCGGTCGTTACCCTCGATCACCTCCAGCGCGATGCTGGGAATGCCGGCATGGGCGGCGAGCACGGCATGCAGAAGATCGACGGCAAGGCCGGTGCCGAACTCCTGCGGTTCGATATGCAGCCGGTCGAGCATGACGTCGCCTTTCTCATCCATCGCCGCCATCGCATAGCCCGCGATCGAGCCATCGGTCCGCTCCGCGACGAACGACATCTTGTCGTGGTCGGCGAGCTCCTCGGCCAATTTCTCCGGCGCGTGCTTCTCGTCGGAAAGCCGAGCGGTGTTTTCTTCACCCATGATCGGCGAATAGGTCCGCCGCCAGGACCCTCCGAGCAACCGCGATACCTCTGCCAGGTCGTTCTTTGCCATCGCCCTGATCTGCACCATTGCAATCTCCTTCGCTTGCCGGCGCAAGGCGGCGGCGCGGCCCACCTTCTGCGGCCCTGCGCGAATGCCTGGCAAGGCCGGCCGCCGGATCACTCGAACGGGCTGACAAGGCGAAGTGTTCCGATGCTGCACTGCACAAGTTCGCCTGGCAGCGCGGCAGCCGCTGCTTGTCCTCCCACCATCCTGAATAAGCCCATGATTACAGTGCGTTGAAATTAAGACAGGCGCCGAAAAATTCCGGGTTTCGGCCTTGAAACCCCTAGGCGCCAGACTAGTTCGATAGACGCGCGCGGCCCAGAAGAGGGCGTTCGCGGAGGGAGGGTTCCATGGTTGCCAAGGAAGTGAAATTCCACACCGAGGCCCGCGACAAGATGCTGCGCGGGGTCGATATCCTGGCCGACGCGGTAAAGGTGACGCTCGGGCCCAAGGGCCGCAACGTGGTCATCGACAAGTCGTTCGGCGCCCCTCGCATCACCAAGGACGGTGTGACGGTGGCGAAGGAAATCGAACTGGTGGACAAGTTCGAAAACATGGGCGCACAGATGGTGCGCGAAGTGGCGTCGAGGACCAGCGACATCGCCGGCGACGGAACCACCACCGCCACGGTCCTTGCTCAGACCATCGTGCGGGAAGGGGCGAAGGCCGTCGCCGCCGGCATGAACCCGATGGACCTGAAGCGCGGCATAGATCGCGCCGTCGAGGCGGTCGTGGCCGAGATCAAGGCCAATGCCCGCAAGGTGACCCGCAACGACGAGATCGCCCAGGTCGGCACCATCTCGGCCAATGGCGATGCCGAGATCGGCCGCTTCCTGGCCGAGGCGATGCAGAAGGTCGGCAATGAAGGCGTCATCACCGTCGAGGAGGCCAAGACCGCCGAAACCGAGCTCGAGGTCGTCGAGGGCATGCAGTTCGATCGCGGCTATCTCAGCCCCTATTTCATCACTAACCAGGACAAGATGCGCGTCGAGCTGGAGGAGGCCTATCTGCTGATCCACGAGAAAAAGCTCTCCAACCTGCAGGCGCTGCTGCCGATCCTTGAGGCGGTGGTGCAGTCGAGCAAGCCGCTGCTGATCATCGCCGAGGATGTCGAGGGCGAAGCTCTGGCGACGCTGGTCGTCAATAGGCTGCGCGGCGGATTGAAGGTCGCCGCCGTCAAGGCGCCCGGCTTCGGCGACCGTCGCAAGGCGATGCTGGAAGACATTGCCATCCTCACCGGGGGTCAGGTCATCTCCGAGGATCTCGGCATCAAGCTGGAGAATGTCACGCTCGAGATGCTCGGCCGCGCCAGGCGGGTGACCGTCGAAAAGGAAACCACCACCATCGTCGATGGCGCCGGTGGGAAGGAGGAGATCCGGGGCCGCGTCGCCCAGATCCGGCAGCAGATCGACGAGACCACCTCAGATTATGACCGCGAGAAACTGCAGGAACGGCTGGCTAAGCTCGCCGGCGGCGTGGCTGTCATCCGCGTCGGCGGCTCGACAGAGGTCGAGGTCCGGGAGCGCAAGGACCGGGTCGACGACGCGCTGCACGCCACACGCGCGGCGGTCGAGGAAGGCATCCTGCCCGGCGGCGGCGTCGCGCTGCTGAGAGCCGTAAAGGCGCTCGACGGGGCCGTCGTCGACAATGCGGACCAGAGGACCGGCATCGAGATCGTGCGCCGCGCGCTGGAAACGCCGGTGCGCCAGATCGCCGAAAATGCCGGCGCAGAAGGCTCTCTCATCGTCGGCAGGTTGCGCGAAAGCGGCGAATTCTCCTTCGGCTGGAACGCGCAGACCGGCAACTATGGCGATCTCTACGGCCAAGGCGTGATCGATCCCGCCAAGGTGGTGCGCACCGCGCTGCAGGACGCCGCCTCCATCGCCGGCCTGCTCGTCACCACCGAGGCGATGGTGGCGGAAAAGCCGAAGAAGGAGACCGCTCCGGCAATGCCGCCCGGAGCGGGAATGAATTATTGAGCCAGCCACTTCGCCATCCCCCGGCTTAGGCCGTGGGTGGCGAAGCTCAGGGGCTTTCGCAATCACGACCTTGCCGGAACGATCGCCGCCGTTGCGCCAAAATTGACTCCCCCGCCGCTCTCCGCCATCCTTATATCCGCCGCCCTTCACGCGGCAGCATGTTCAGAGTGAGGCCATGGCCAGTCCCGTCGCCAGAGAAAATTCCCGCCGCGCCGCGGTGAAGAAGGCGCTCGACCGCCACAAGGTCCATGTCACCGCGCAGAGCTTTTCCGGCGGCACCTACAGCGCGCGCGTGCTGGTCGATGGCGAGGCCTATTGGGTCGACGAGTTCCGGCTTGACCAGCTCAGGCAGGGGTTGACGCCCGCCGAGCTGGAATTGACGCCGGCCGCCGACGATTGAGCGTGGCTGCCGTCGTCTCGCACTGCGCCGGAAAATCCGAAATGCTGGCGGGACAGCACCCCCCTCTGTCCTGCCGGACATCTCCCCCGCAAGGGGGGAGATTGGCAGTTTCGCCGGCGGCGCCCTTCGTTCAACACTGGAGATTGGCGAAGGCCAACGCGACATCTGATCTCCCCCCTTGCGGGGGAGATGTCCGGCAGGACAGAGGGGGGTGTGACGGAACGCGGCCTTTGCCATTGTCTGCTCTGCGCCTTGGCGCCTAACCCATGCCCTCCAAGCTCAAATCCTACCGCGCCAAGCGAGAGTTCAGCCGCACGCCGGAGCCCACTGGCGGACTGATCGGCGAGGGCGGCAACCGCTTCGTCGTCCACAAGCACCACGCCACCGCCGACCATTACGACCTGCGCCTCGAAGTCGGCGGCGTGCTCAAAAGCTGGGCGGTGCCGCGCGGGCCTTCGCTCAACCCGGCCGACAAGCGCCTCGCCGTCGAGACCGAGGACCACCCCATCGAATATATCGACTTCGAGGGCGTCATCCCCGAAGGCGAATATGGCGGCGGGCCGATGATCGTCTGGGACACCGGCACCTGGGCGCCGATGGAGGATGTCGAAAAGAGCCTCAGGACCGGCGCCTTCAAGTTCCGGCTGGCCGGCCAGAAGCTCAATGGCGGCTGGATGCTGACCAGGCTGAAGCCCAAGCCCGGCGAGGACGAGAACAAGAAGAACTGGCTCTTGTTCAAGGAGCGCGACCTCGCCTCCGACACCAAGCTGGACATTCTGGAGGCGCGGCCGGAAAGCGTGAAGTCCGGCCGCCGCATTGAAGAGCTGGCGGCGCCGCGGAAGAAGCCGCAGCGCCTGCCGCCGAGAGCCGGCTCATTGAAGCCGGGCACGCTGCCTGGCGCCGTCAAGGGCGACCCGCCGACCCGCATCGAGCCGCAGCTCGCTACCCAGGTGACGGAGCCGCCGGGCAGCGAACACCCCGCACAGAAAACCCGCGAGCTCTGGCTGCACGAGATCAAGTTCGACGGCTACCGCACCATGGCGCATGTCATCGATGGCGAGGTGCGGCTGATCACTCGCGGCGGCATCGACTGGACGAAGCGCTATGGCAATCTCCCGCAGGCCTTCTCGCGCCTGCCGGTCAGCCGGGCGATCATCGATGGCGAGATCATGGTTCTCGACGAGAAGGGCATCTCGCGCTTCGCGCTGCTCCAGGACGCGCTGGCCGAGGGCGCCGGCTCGAAGCTGCATTTTTACGCCTTCGATCTTCTCCACCTCGACGGCTGGGATCTGCGCAAGGTGCCGCTGCAGAAGCGTAAGGCATTGCTTGCCGAACTGCTCGCCGGTCAGGCCGCCAATTCCGCCATCCAGTACAGCGACCATGTCGAAGGCGACGGGCGAGGTCTATACGAACAGGCGACGGAACTGGGGTTGGAAGGCGTCATCTCCAAACGCGCCGACGCCATCTACCAGAGCGGCCGCACCAAGAGCTGGACCAAGATCAAGGCGCAAAAGACAGGCGATTTCGTCATCGCCGGCTACACTGTCTCCGACCGGGCGGAGGGGCTGGCGGCGCTCGGCATGGCCGAGTTCGAGGATGGCGAATTGCATTATCGCGGCAAGGTCGGCACCGGCTTCGACCGCGACATGGCGACGGACCTGCTCGCCAGGCTGGAGCGGCTGACGGCCGGCGCCACGCCGCCCGAAGGCGTGCCGCGCGAGATCATGCGCGAGATGCACTGGGTCAAGCCGCTGCTCTCGGCCCGCATCCACTACGCCAACCGCACCGCCGACAATGCCTTGCGCCACGGCGTCTTTCGCGGGTTGCGCGATGTCGGCGGCCTGACCACGCCGGTGCCGGTCAAGCGCAAGCGGCTGATCGCGGAATCCGACCTTGCCGCCATTTGGGTCACCAATCCGGAGCGGCGGCTTTTCGGCAAGACCGGGCCGACCAAGCTCGACATCGCCGTCTACTACGCGCTGGTCGGCGATTTCATGCTGCCGCACATCATCGGCCGCCCGGTGTCGCTGGTGCGCTGCCCGACCGGCAAGCCACAGGACTGCTTCTTCCAGCGCCACGCCTTCACCGGCATGCCGCCATCGGTAGCGGTGTTCGAGTCCACCAATTCGGAAGGCGAGACCAAGACCTATCTCTCGGTCGAGGACGCCAAGGGCTACCTTGCGCTGGCGCAGTTCGGCGTTGTCGAGTTCCACACCTGGGGCGCGCACCGCACCAGGCTCGACAAGCCGGATCAGATCGTCTTCGACCTCGACCCGGGCGAGGGGATTTCCTGGCGCGAGGTGGTCGAGGCTGCCGTCCACATCAAGGGTGGGCTGGAAAGCCTCGGCCTGGTGCCGTTCGCGAAGACCTCCGGAGGCAAGGGCATCCACATCACCGTGCCGGTGACGGAGAAGCAGAATTGGAAGAAACTGCACCAGGCCTCGAGCGCCATTTCCACCTTTCTCGCCGCGACCGCGCCTGACACCTTCACCACGACGATGGGCAAGGAAAACCGCAGGCGCCGCATCTTTATCGATTTCCACCGCAACGCCCGCGGCCACACCTCCGCGGCGCCCTATTCGCTGCGCGCCCGCACCAATTTGCCGGCCTCGACCCCGGTGAGTTGGACGGACCTGGAGACGATCGACGCGCCGGAGGATCTGAACTACGCCTCGCTGCCAGGGCTCTTGGAGACGTCGGGCGATCCCTGGGCGGAGATCGATGAGGCTGCGAGGGATTTGCCTTCCCGTTTTTCGTCATTCTAGGGTCTGCGCGCGTCGCTTCGCTCCTTGCTTCGCCCTAGAATGACGAAGCATCAAGGCTTTCGGCCAATCGCCAGCGTCTCAATCCCTCTCCATCGACGCTTCCTACAATTTGAACTATCCTCCGGCCCAATCCGCCCCAAAAACACTTCGTCAGCAATTTGCATGTACCATCAGGGGTCGGTGTAGGATTTCCGCAGCCTCATTCGTCCTTCGGACGAAGCGCTGCAATTAACCGTCAGTGCATGGCCGCGTAGGAGTTCATCATGGCGCCCAGGGCAAGTTGGAAAGGTTATCTCAAGCTCAGCCTCGTCAGCTGTCCGGTTCGGCTCTATCCGGCCACCAGCGCGAGCGAGCGCATCTCGTTCAACCAGTTGCACAAGAAGACCCACAACCGCATCAACATGAAGCCGGTCGACCCCGAGCTCGGCCTGGTCGAACGCTCGGATCTGGTAAGAGGCTACGAATACGAGGACAAGCAGTACATCATCATCGATGATGCCGACCTCGACGCGGTGAGGATCGAATCCAACCACACGATGAACATCGAGGCCTTCGTCGACGAGGACGAGGTCGATGTCATTTACCAGGACTCGCCCTATTATCTGGCACCCGACGGCGCCATGGCGGAGGAAACCTTCGCCGTGCTGCGGGAAGCCATGCGCAAATCCGGCAAGCTGGCGATTGCGCGCCTCGTTCTCTCCAGCCGTGAGCGTGTCGTGACGATCGGCGCGCGCGAGAACGGCATGTTCGTCTGCACCTTGAGGAACCCCAACGAAGTGCGCGGCACGGCTGAATATTTCGGCAACATCCCGGCGGGTAAGCCGGACCCGGAAATGCTGGAGCTTGCCCAGGCGCTGATCAAGCAGAAGGAAACCCACTTCGATCCGAAGAACTATGAGGATCGCTACGAAGTGGCGCTGATGGCGATGATCCGCGAGAAGCTGAAAGGCCACAAGCCGATCATCGCGGCGGCACCGGAGCGCGGCAATGTCATCAACCTGATGGATGCGCTGAAGGCGAGCCTGTCGCAGCAGGCGAAGCCGCCGGCCAAGTCGAAGAGCAAGGCCGAAGAGGCGCCGGCCAAGCCCGCCAGGAAGGCGGCCGCCGGTGGCGGCGCGCCTGAGAATCCGCTGAAGGCGAACCTGTTGAAGGCCGTCGGCAAGAGCAAGAAGTGACTGGAGGGCCGGCGATCGTTCCCGGCGCCGTCTTCGGCGTCGTTGGCGCGTTTGTAGCCTTTCCGCTCAGGCTCGGCGCGCGCGAGGTCGAGCGCCGACATGCCGAGCTGAGGCGCGGCGTCACGCGCCGCACCACGCATGTCGTGTTCGGCCGCGCGCTTCTCGTCAAGCCGACGAAGGCCGACGACGCCGAGATCGAGCGTCGCGCGAAAGCCGAGCGCGGCGCCGGGCGTGCGCTCATCAGCGAGAACGGGTTTCTGCGCCTGCTCGGGCTGATGAAAGCGCCGGAGGCGTCCTCGCTTTCCAGGCAATCTCTCATCGACCAGTCGCGGCTTACCGGCGACGATCTCGACATGCTGTCGCTGTTCGACGCCTTCGAGCATGATGCCGAGCCTTACTCCTTCCGCGACCTGATCCTGGCCCGCAAATATGCGGGGCTGATCGCCAGCGGCGCCACCTGGGGCGCGATCGCGCGCTCCGTCCACCGCTCCGGCCCGGTTGCCTCGCTCACCGCCAAGTCGCTCAACCTTGGCTCGCAGCATGGCAGGCCGGATGCGATCTATCTCGACGATGGGATGAGCGAACTCGACGGCCAGCTCCTGTTCGATCTCGGCTCACCGGAAGACGACACGATTGAGGAGTTGTTCGCCGAGGCCGAAGCCGCGGAAGAGGGGGGCGCCACGACGACGCGGCCGCGCTCTACCAGCGCTGCCTGGCGATCGATCCCAAGGATGCCATCGCCGCCTTCAACCGCGCCAACTGCCTGCGCGGCGCCGGCCGTGTGGCCGACGCCGCGCACGACTACGCCCGTGCGATAAAACTCGATCCGGGCTTTGTCGAAGCCTGGTTCAATCTTGCCGGGCTGATGAGCGACGAGGGCAAGGTGGCGTCGGCGAGAAGGCATTTGCAAAAAGCGATCGCGCTCGACAAGGCCTATGCCGATCCGGTGTTCAACCTTGCGCGGCTGGAATTCGACGCCGGAAATCTGAATGAGGCCCGCCGGTTGTGGGTGCGCTATCTCGAGCTCGATGCGGGGTCAGAATGGGCAAGGCTGGCGCAGAAGGGGATACAGTTCGTGGACCTGCACATGGCGCGCACGGCGGGGTGAGCGCCTCTCCTCCTCCCCTTGTGGGGGAAGGTGGATCGGCGCGCAGCGCCGAGACGGATGAGGGGTGTTGGAAGGAATGAGACGCTGGTGATCTTGTCGTTTGCCGGGAAATCGATGGGCGTGTCCGCCAAGCTGGAGCACCCCTCATCCGACCGAGCTTCGCTCGGCCACCTTCTCCCACAAGGGGAGAAGGGGTCGCCCACGCCGGAGACGCCATGACCTACTTCCTCTTCGACGGCCCCGAATCCGCCCCCGTCACCATCCTGCTCGCCCACGGCGCCGGCGCGCCGATGGATTCCGCCTCGATGGCCGCCACTGCCAAGGCGCTTGCCACCGCCGGCTTTCGCGTCGCGCGCTTCGAGTTCCACTACATGGCGGCGCGCCGCTACGGCCACCGCAAGCCGCCGCCGCGCGCCGAGACGGTGAATCCCGAATACATCAAGGCGATCGCCGATCTGCGCGCCAAGGGCGTGACCGGCAAGCTCATCATCGGCGGCAAGTCGATGGGCGGGCGCGTCGCCTCCATGGTCGCCGACGAGATGTTCGCCAAGGGCGAGATCGCCGGCCTGGTCTGCCTCGGCTATCCCTTCCATCCGCCCGGCAAGCCGGAGCAACTCCGGACAAAACACCTCGCTGACTTGAAGACCCCGACACTGATCTTCCAGGGCACGCGCGACGAGTTCGGCACGAAGGACGAGGTCGCGACCTACGGCCTGTCCGAGGCTATTCAGGTGGTCTGGCTGGAGGACGGCGACCACGACCTGAAACCCCGCAAGGCGGTGTCGGGGTTTTCGACGGCAGATCATCTGAAGACGGTGGCGGAGACGGTGAGGGCCTGGATCGCGGGCTGATTGCGCCGACGAGTCTGACTTGAATGAAACTCGCCACCTTCAACATTAACAACATCAACAGCCGGCTGGAAAACCTTCTCGCCTGGCTGGCCGTCGCCAAACCCGATGTCGTCTGCCTGCAGGAGCTCAAGGCGCGCGACACGCAGTTTCCGTTGACCCGGCTGGCGAACGCCGGCTACGGCGCGGTGTGGAAGGGCGAGCCTACCTGGAACGGCGTCGCCATTCTCGCGCGCGGCGCCGAGCCGGTGCTGACGCGCGACGCGCTGCCCGGCGACGATGGCGACCGGCAGGCGCGCTACATCGAGGCGGCGGTCGACGGCATCGTCATTGCCTGCCTCTATGCGCCGAACGGCAATCCGCAACCGGGGCCGAAATTCGCCTACAAGCTCGCCTGGCACGAGCGCTTCGCGGCCCATGCCAGCGAGCTTCTCGACACCGGCCTGCCGGTGGTGCTCGCCGGCGACTACAACATCGTGCCCGAGCCGCGCGACATCTACCAAACCCGCTCCTATGACGACAACGCGCTGGTGCAGCCTGAAAGCCGCGCCGCCTTCGCCGCGCTCATCGAGCAGGGCTGGACGGATGCGCTGCGAAAAGTCTTCCCGAAGGAGGAGAAGCTCTACACTTTCTGGGACTACCGCCGGAACCGCTGGCCGCGCGACGCGGGGCTGAGACTCGACCACGTCCTGTTGTCGAAGAAACTGGTGCGCAAGCTGAGAGGGGCCGGCATCGATCGCGGGGTGCGTGGACAGGACAACGCCAGCGATCACGCGCCGGTGTGGGTGGAGGTGGCTACCTGACCTTCTCCCACAAGGGGAGAAGGGCAAGTCGGCGCTGTCCCTCCAGCATTTCAAGGCCTGCGCTTAGCGTTTAATCAGTGGTGGTTGTGCGGCATCGACGTCCCACGCTAGTTTTGCAAGTCATAAAAAGGGGGGGCAGACTTTATGCTTTTCATCTTGAATATTTTTGTCCAGCCATCGCTCGCCCGCCATGGCTAATACCCTCATCCTTCTCGTCTCGGCCCTCTTCCTCGCCGGCGCGATCGCTCTCATCATTCTCGCCCGGCATCTCCATCGCACGCGCCGCAAGGCGCGCGGCAGCGCCGATCCCGCGCGCGATTATGCGCCCCGCACCAACTGGAGCGGCGGTCGCGGAACGCTCAACTATTCCTCCTTCGTCTTCATGGATGTCGACGGCGACGGGAAATTCGGAAAGGCCGACCGCCCGATAGGCGGCATCGTGGTGCGGGCCTATGACGAGAAGGGCGCCTTCCTCGCAGCGGTGCGCACCAACAATGGCGGCTTTGCCAATTTCGTCATGTCGACAAAGAAGCGCCGCGCGGTCCTGCGCAAGCCTGGAACCTACCGCTTCTGCGTCTCCGTGCCGAAAGGCTGGCGCGTCAGCACCGGCAACGAGAACCAGTCGCTGAGGCTCAGCGGATTGCCAGGCTCACCCGCCGGCCTGGTGGGAGAGGATCTGCCCGCGATGGTCGGCCTCTCGCCAGCGCGCTTCGTGCGCGGCATCGCGGAGGCCGAGGCAACGCTTTCGCTGCTGGGCAAGGGCAGGCTGCTGGAGACCAGGCCGATCGCGCCCGGCAGCTTCCATATCGATCTTCCCGCCGAGGCCGACACGCTTGCGATTGCGGGCTCGGGTCTTGACCGGCGCCTCGCGCTCTCGCCCTATCCGGCCGATCTAGGCCTTTTGCGGCCGGGCGCGATCGCCGCCAAGGCGGCGCTCGAGACGGTCGGCTTCGACGACGTCACCGCGCTGCCCTTCCAGAAAGTCCCTTCCGGCCATGGCGGGCTCGACTGGCGCAACCTCAACGCCCTGACGAGCCAATATGTCAAGGACAGCGAGGGGTATCTCAACGGCAATCTCTCTGGCGGCCATGTGACCTACACCAGCAGCGGCCATCCGGCGGAGTTCGGCCGTGCCACGCCCTTCGGCTTCCATTCGGCGATGCTCGCCGCCGCATGGCTGGCCTCGGAAGGCGAGGTGGCGCTGGTCGAAAGCTGGCTCGGCGACGATCTCGTCGCCAGCGACGAGATCGTGCTTTCGGCGCTGACGCCGGTCCATTACGCGCCGATGCTGAAGGCGGTGACGCGCGTGCGCATCTCCACGAAGCACTACTGGCAGGCTGTGCTGGATGAACTGGTGCTGGCGCGGTGAGGCCGGTCTTCGCCCAGTTTATCTGCCACTGACGGGCCTTATGCGGAATTGCCGTAGTCTTGCCCTTCTGGCGAGGATCGGCTCCACAGCCCTGACAAGCACAAAGGAGCGACATCGAGAACGATGCCGCTCCTCAACTGCGCCGCGGTTCAACTGCGCCGCGGTGCGAATTCGATCAGCCTCGAGAGGGGGCGTTCAGCGCCGTGACTGCCGAAAGCTTGCCCTTGCGGACGACGGTCGGCTTCTCGTATGTCTTCTTCACTGTCTAAATCCTCCAATTATCCTGAATGCAAATTCACCGGCAGGCATCAACGCGCCGTGCCAGAACACCCTAGCACGAGCCGATCAGGCTCTTCCGTACCTGCAGTGGTTAAGTCGGCGTGGAAAGCGACTGCGCTACAACCGACGAAAGCCGGCCCTTTTTCACCAGGGAAGGCCTCTCGTAAATCTTCTTCATGCCAAGCTCTCCTGAAAATCCCCGCCGGATAATGTCATAGGGGGCATTCTTGTCAACCAAGCCGGCTGGTAGTCCAGTCTATTCTTTGGAAATGTGGCTTTCTGCTCACAGGTTGGCCGGTCACCATGCGAAAGACAAAGAACCGCGCGCACCAAGCACCGGGATATTGGTTCGCAGTCCGGGTAATCCGAACAACGGCCGCAAGCTGGATGGAAAAGACAGGCCTCGCCAAGGCATATTTATCTTATCTCGTGTGATGCCTCACACTTAGCCTTGGCAAGAAGCTCGGCTAGAGCGGCGGACTTTCATGTGAGTCCATAGCCTGCGGCAGTGAAGTAGTTTCTGCATTCTGTTGGAGAGAAGAGATTGCAGATATCGCCGATGGCCTGCCACAGGGCGTCGATGGTTCTGATGGCCCTTGCGCGCAGATGCGCCTTGAGCTTGGCGAAGGCCATTTCGATCGGGTTGAGATCGGGGCTGTAGGGCGGCAGGAAGAGCAGCCATGCGCCTCTGGCCCGGATGGCTGCCTCGGCGGCCGGACTCTTGTGGGCAGCGAGATTGTCGAGGATGACGACATCGCCCTTTGCCAGCGTCGGAGCGAGCTGCGTTTCGACGTAGGTCTCGAAGATGCGGCGGTTCATTGGCGTGTCGACGACGAAAGGGGCGGTGAGCCCATGGCAGCGCAGCCCGGCGATGAAGGTCTGCGTCTTCCAATGTCCGAACGGTGCCTTTGAGCGCAACCGCCGACCCTTCAGGCAGCGACCGCGCGGGCGCGTCATCTTCGTCGTGGTTCCGGTCTCGTCAATAAACACCAGCCGATGTGGCTCAAGCCGCATCCGCGGCTGGCGTTTGGCCCGCCACTCCTGGCGCGCCTTGCTGATGTCGGGTCGATCTTGCTCGCTGGCCAGCAGCGTTTTTTTTGAAGCGGTAGCCGTTCCTGATGAGCCAACGTGAGATCGAGGCGGGAGCGACCTGGACGCCTGCAGCAGTAACCAACTCGGCGGCAAGCTCCGGCATGGTGATGTCGTCCTTCTCGGCCACACAACCAAGCAGGAACGCACGATGCGGGTCGAGCTTGGAATGGCGGCGACCCCCGCTGGCTTTGGGCGCCAGGCTCTCGGTCTTTCGATAGTTCCTCATCAGGATCACGACGAACGAAACCGACACCCCAAAATGTGCCGCCGCCGCACGCCGCGAATGGCCAGCCTCGACAAACCGTACAACGCGTTCACGCAAATCGAGCGAATAAGGCTTGGGCATGGCAAATCACCTCCATAAGGAAGTGAATCACAAACCCAACATCAGTGGAATCTGGAGGCTTCTGTGAGGTCCGTTGGCTCGACGGAGCCGCTTGGCACGACGTCGGACCTCATTGCAAGCCGGATTGAACGGAGCCGCGGGTCGGTCTGGCGCTATGGGGATTGTAGCCCTGCGGAGCGGTGGGGATTGTCTTTGCCAGGCCGATGAACGGCGTTCGCGGTTCGACCACGGCGATGGAGAGCATGGCGGAAGGCAAAACCGTGATGGCGTGAACCGTCAGACAGGTAGCAGTGGCCTCTACCGCTGGTCTGGCTGCTTGCGGCTTTGTGCGATGGGGCAAAGGTCTGGGTGCCGGCGCGCAAGGCGACGGGTGCCGAACCAGACGATGTGGACGCACTCGGCGTGATCATGAGGTGTCATTCCAGAAGGGGGTCGGCGCCTGCCCGCATCGCCAGGTGGCGAGCGTGACCATCGCCCCTCCGCAGCATGGGCAGCGATGCGTCAACGCCAGGCGCCCGGCGGCGACAGCGGCGCTTTCGGCACTCGGTTCGAGATTGTTCTGCTGTTGGCTGGCCAGCAGTCGGCGGCACAGGCCGAGCTTGGCGGCGCGATGACCGTTGGCGAGGAAGCCGTAATGACGGATGCGGTGGAAGCCGTCGGGCAGCGTGTGCAGGAGGAAGCGGCGGATGAACTCATCGGCATCGAGCGTCATGACCTTCGTCCTGCCGCCATGACGATAATCCCGCCAGCGGAACGCGACGCGATCGTCGGCCATGCTGACCAGCCGGGAATTGGCGATGGCGACGCGATGGGTGTAGCGGCCGAGATAAGCCAGTACCTGTTGCGGGCCGCCGAAGGGCGGCTTGGCGTAGACGACCCATTCGAGGTGACGGACTTCGGCGAGCAAACGGGCGAAGGCATCGGGCTTTGCCAGGTGGGCGAGATCGCCGAAGAAGCCCAGCCGGCCCGCATCATGGGCCACTCGCAGTTCCTCCAGGAAGCGGCGGCGAAACAGGCGCGACAGCACGCGCACGGGTAAAAAGAATCCCGGCCTGCACGAGATCCAGCGTGCGCCGTCGGGCGAGACGCCGCCGCCCGGCACGATGCAATGCAGATGGGGATGGTAGGTGAGAGTCTGGCCCCAGCTGTGCAGCACTGCGATGAGGCCGATCTCGGCGCCCAGATGTCTGGGATCGGCGGCGATCGTGCGCAGCGTCTCGGCCGCCGCCTTGAACAGGATCGTGTAGAGCGCCGTCTTGTTGTGGAAGGCGATCGCGGCGACCTCGGCCGGCAGCGTGAACACCACATGGAAGTAGGGCACCGGCAGCAGCTCGTCCTGCCGCGCGGCGAGCCAGTCCCGGCAGGCCTGGCTCTGGCACTTGGGGCAATGCCGGTTGCGGCAGGAATTGTAGGCCACGCGAATCGACCCGCAGGAGCGGCAGCCCTCGACATGACCGCCCAGTTCGGCGGTCCGGCATAGCTCGATCGCGCTCATCGTGCGGCGCTCGACGCGCCCGAGATGGCCGTCATGGGCCTGCCGATACGCCTCGCCATGGCGGCGGAAGATATCCGCCACCTCCAGTCTCGCCGGCATGGGCGGGACCGGATCAACCCGGCGGCACGACCTCGACGTTCAGCCGGTCGAGCGGGCTCGTCGTGCGCCGGATTAGGCCGTTCGAGACCCTGGTGTAGCGCGCCGTGCTCGACAGGTTGTTGTGGCCGAGGAGAACCTGGATGATACGGATGTCGGTGCCGTTCTCCAGAAGATGCGTGGCGAAAGAGTGCCTGAGCGTGTGGACCGTCACCCGCTTGTCGATGCCGGCGGCCGCACGCGCCGAGCGACAGGCGGAATACAGCACCTGCACATCGATAGGGCGATCGGCGCCGCGCCCGGGAAACAGCCAGTCCTGCGGCTTCGCCAGCCGCCAGTAGATCCGCAGGATGCGCAGAAGCTGCGCCGACAGCATCACGGTGCGGTCCTTGCCGCCCTTGCCATGCTCGATCCGGATGACGCCGCGACCGCTGTCGATGTCGCCGACCTTTAGGCCGACGGTCTCCGAGGCGCGAAGTCCAGCAGCGTAGGCTGTGGTCAGGGCCGTGCGCGTCTTCAGGCTCGGGACCGCTTCCAGGAACCTGACCACCTCGTCGGCGCTCAACACCACTGGCAGCGTGCGTGGTAAGCGGGCGTAGACAATGCGCTCCGGGATCTCGGCATGGCCCAACGTCACGCCGTAGAAGAACCGCAGTGCGCACACCGTCTGGTTCAGCGCCGGCCACGAAATCCCCGTTGAAACCAGATGCACCTGGAAGGCGCGCACGTCCTCAAGGCCAAGCCGGTCAGGGGAGCGGCCAAAGTAGCGCGAAAACTTCGCCACCGCATGCACGTAGGATCGCTGGGTGGCCGGCGACAAATTGCGGATCGTCATGTCCTCGATCATGCGCCGGCGAAGAGGGCTCAACTCGACCATCTCATTGCTCCTGTTCTCGAGATTGCGCTTCAACAGCCACAATCCTTCAAAACAGAAGCGTCACCCGCAAACCGATCCGCCAAATGCCGCGTTAGCGGCTTCGTTCAATCCTTCACGATTCAACCTGAACGTCCGACGCTCTAGGATGTTGAAGCCGCTTCGGTCATCGGACGGGCGGCCGCGGGGGGCGCTGATGAAAAGTTCGACCGACAGGCTGCTGGCGCTGGCGATGCTCGTCGTCGGCTTCGCCTGCTTCGCCAAGCTCTATCTGGCGCTGGGCGGCGAGCCGCCAGCCACGACGCGCGCCGGGATCTTGGGCGCGGCAGGCGTGCTCTCGGTCCTTGCCGGGTTTTTGTTCCTCGCGGGCCTGCTGCCGGCGGCGGCAAGGCATGATCCTTCCGCGCCTCTCTTCGGCCGTGACGCCGAGGTGGCGCCCGCCGGACGTCCCACGCTGCGCCGCATCGCGCTTGCCGTGCCGGTGCTTGCCCTGCTCGTAATCGTCGCCGACCAGCCCGGCCCGTGGCGGTCGTCCGACGGCGAAGCGGCCGCACCGACCGAGCCCAAGGAGGTCGCCGTCGTCCCCGCGCAGCCCGCGGAGCCTGTGCCGGCTCAGGCTCCACAGCCGGCTACCCCTGCTCAGGAATCGGTGGCGAGGCCGCCCGCCGAGCCTGTTGCGGCGCCTGCCCGGCCGACGCCCCTGACCGAGGTGCCGCCCGACCTGGCGCGCGCTCCGCCAGCCCAGCCGTCGACGCAGCAGGCTTCCCCGGCGCCCACGGAGCCCGCCCAGCGGACAGCGCTGGCTCCTCCTACGCCACCCGAAACGGTCGCTCCGCCTCCGCCGACGCCTCCGGCCCGGCCGACCGCGCCCGAAGGCCATCGCGACGCCGTCGTCTGGCTGGCGGTCTCGGCCGATGGGCACGAGATCATGAGCGCCAGCACCGACCGCATGATCAAGCTCTGGGACATCGACGGCAAAAGGCTGATCCGCGACCTCGGAGCCCACAAGGACATGGCGCGCACGGCGCTCTTCATGCCGGACGGCAAAACCGCGCTGACCGCCGGCGACGACGGCGAGATCGTGCTGCGTCAGCTTTCCGACGGCGCGGTGCTGCACGTTTTTTCGTCAGGCCTGAACGGCGGTGTCAACAAGCTGGCGATCACCTCGGACGGCAAACGTGCGGTCAGCGGGCATAACACCATGGGCAAGGTCATCGTCTGGGATATCGAGAAGGGCTCCGCGCTGCATGTGATGGCCGGGCACTTCTGGCCGGTCAGCGCCGTCGCCGTCTCCCCCGACGGCACCCGCGCGCTCACCGCCAGTATCGATGGCGAACTGAAGCTCTGGGACATCGTCGCCGGCAGAGAACTGCGTAGCTGGCATGGTCATGACCGCGGCGCCTATGGCGCCGTCTTCACTGCCGACGGCCATCATGCGGTGACCGGCAGCGGCGACTGCACGATCAAGCTCTGGGATCTCGACGGTTTCAAGGAGGTGCGCCGTTTCGACGGCCATTCCGAAACCGTCTATGCGCTGGCGCTATCGGCCGACGGCAAACGGCTGGCCTCCGGCTCGCTCGATGGCACGGCCAGGCTATGGAACATGGATACCGGCGCCGAGATCGCCGAGTTCGAGCCCGGCACCGGCCCGATCTACGCGGTCGCCTTCGCCGCCGACGGCACGCTGCTCACCGGCGGCATCGACCGCACCATCCGCGACTGGCCGGCGGCGGGCGGGGATGGGGTGGTGCTGTTCGCGGGGGCGCCGGAATAAAAAGAGACGTCCACAACCGGGGATATTCCAGAACGGCGCGGCTTGCGCTAGTGATTACTTGTGGGTTGCAATGGGTTGGGGCAGTGAGCAATAACGACCGGCCGCTTGAAGCGGATATGACTGTTTTCAGCCCGCCTGCGCGGCGTCGCCGAAGACTCTTTCCAATCATCCTGATATCGCTGACAGCCTTCGTGCTGTTTTGGCCGGCGCGAAACTACTACGTACAATGGTCGGCCATAAGAAAAATGCAAGCTGCCGCCCTAGCCAAGGACTATGACGAAGAGTTCCATCAGTTGTCGTTACTGGCGAACATGGGCAACCGGGATTCGCAGGGCTATCTCGGCACGATGTATTGGCGCGGCCAAGGAACCGCACAGAACGACGAGAGGGCAGTCTTCTGGTGGCGTAAGTCCGCGGACGGTGGAAATGCGGAGGCCGAAGCCGCCCTTAGCCAAGCTTACTCTCTTGGGCGCGGTGTCGCGAGGGAGGACCAGCTCGCCGCCAGCTTGGCGCGAAAGGCGGCGGATAAAGGCAACGCAAATGGTCAGTATCAGCTCGCGGTCCTCTACTCACAGGGCCACGGGCTGAGCAAGAGTGACGAGCAGGCACTCTACTGGTGGCGCAAGGCTGCTGATGCGGGAAGTGTCGAGGCCGCGTACAGTCTTGGCCAAGCTTACTTTTATGGCCTTGGCGTCAAGAAAGACGACAAAATTGGAGCGACATGGAGTCGCAGGGCGGCCGACAACGGGCATGCGGAGGCCGCCTATGTTCTCAGTAAGGCCTACAAGTTCGGCCTCGGTGTCGACAAGAACAGCCAGCTTGCCGCCACCTGGGCGCGCAAGGCTGCGGATCTGGGAAACGCCGACGGCCAGTACATGCTCGGCGTTCTCTACCATCTGGGTGAAGGCCTGACACAGAACGACAGCCTTGCATTTCAATGGTGGATGAAGGCCGCTGCCGATGGTGTCGCGCAGGCGCAATACAATGTCGGCACCGCGTATGCCACTGGAAAGGGCGTCGGCAAGGATGATGCCCAGGCATTCCTTTGGACGAGCAGGGCGGCCAACAAGAGTGACCCCTTAGCACAATCAAGCCTGGGTACGATGTACTGGCTTGGTATGGGCGTGCGGCAGGATGATGTTCAAGCCGTTGCCTGGTGGCGCAAAGCTTCGGAGCAAGGCAACGCCGAAGCACAGTTGTCGCTGGGGAATGCGTACTTGAAGGGCAGGGGCGTTGCCCAGAGCAGCCGGGATGGTGCAGTCTGGTGGCTCAAAGCCGCGGACGCAGGCAACGCGGACGCTCAAGGTCAACTCGGCATTCTGTACCACCAAGGCCTCGGCGTTGCTCGGGACGACCGGTTGGCGGTCAAATGGTGGACGAAGGCCGCGGCCAGCGGCGTTGCGGTGGCACAGTACAGTCTCGCAAACGCGTATCGCACGGGAAATGGCGTTGCCAGGGACGACGCCCAGGCATTCTACTGGATGAACAAGGCAGCGGATCAAGGCACCCCCCGAGCGCAATCCGCGCTCGGCGGGATGTATGCCGTCGGCGCCGGTGTTCCGCAGGACTACGCTCAAGCCGCGATCTGGTGGCGCAAGGGTGCCGAGGCAGGAAATGCCGAAGCCGGCTATAATCTTGGCCGGGCCTATTTGCTCGGCGAAGGAATCGAGCAGGACGACGGGTTGGCCGCCAAATGGACGCAAATGGCCGCCGACGGAGGCAATGCCGACGCCCAGTACCAGCTTGGCATTCTGTACCATGAAGGTCGCGGATTTGCCCTGGATGGCGGATTGGCCTTCCAGTGGTGGATGAAAGCTGCGGTCAACGGGCATGCCGTCGCGCAATACAATATCGGCACGATGTATGGATTGGGACAGGGCGTCAAACAGGACGACGCCCAGGCACTCGCTTGGTTGAGTAAGGCTGCTGAGCAGGGCAACGCGATGGCCGAGGAAGCAGTCGGGAACGCCTATTCCACGGGTACCGGTGTCTCGGAGAGCAAGGCGAATGCAATTGCGTGGTGGCTCAAGGCCGCACGGCAGGGAAATCTAAATTCGAAGCTCAGCCTGGCTTACGCATATGCAAACGGCGTAGGCGTCGCCAGGGACGACAAGGCCGCCGAGACCTGGTGGCTTGAGGCAGCCCAGGCTGGCAATGTCGATGCCGAGTTCAGCCTTGGTACGCTCTACTTTCGGGGGATTGACGGCAAGCCGAACTACCTGGAAGCAACCAAGTGGTTCCTCAAGGCGGCCGAGCACGGCAACGCCCAGGCCAAGACCTATATCGAGCTCATGAAGGAAAACGGTCAGTTCGATAGCAAAACGCTGTGAGCTGAGATGCCTGCAATTGACAACTGGTAAGAGCGGCTGAGCGCGTAATCTCCCTCAAATGGGCCCCGCAACGGGATCATCAGCGTTGGCGGCGCCACCATTCCTGCAACGCCGGCGATTGGCGAAGCCAGCGCGCCAGCCAATCTCCCCCCTTGCGGGGGAGATGCCCGGCAGGGCAGAGGGGGGTGTGACGGAACGCAGCCTCTGCAAAGGAATTCGCCCGCAATCATGCCCACCCTCCACCTCGTCGAAGCCTCGATCGCCGATCTGCGCCGTGCACTGGAGGAAGGCACCGTCACCAGCGTCGAACTGGTCGGCGCGTATCTCAGGCGCATCGCCCATTACGACCGGCACGGCATCGCGCTCAACGCCGTGCCCATCCTCAATCCACAGATGTTCGAGGAGGCGGAGGCTTCCGACCGGCGCTGGCGCCAGGGCAAGACCCTCGGACCGCTCGACGGCATCCCTTACACCGCCAAGGACAGCTACAAGGCGAAGGGCCTGACGGTTGCCGCCGGCTCGCCGGCCTTCGAGCATCTAGTCGCCACCGACGACGCCTTCACCATCGCCAGGCTGCGCGCCGCGGGCTCCGTGCTCGTCGGCCTCACCAACATGCCGCCGATGGCCAATGGCGGCATGCAGCGCGGCGTCTATGGCCGCGCCGAGAGCCCATACAATGCGGACTACCTCACCGCCGCCTTCGCCTCCGGCTCGTCCAACGGCTCGGGCACGGCGACAGCGGCGAGCTTCGCCGCCTTCGGGCTCGGTGAGGAGACCTGGTCGTCCGGCCGCGCGCCGGCCTCCAACAACGCGCTCGTCGCCTACACGCCCTCGCGCGGCGTGATCTCGGTGCGCGGCAACTGGCCCCTGGTGCCGACAATGGACGTAGTGGTGCCGCATACGCGCAGCATGCCCGACATGCTCGAACTGCTCGACGTCATCGTCGCCGACGACGAAGAGACGCGCGGCGACTTCTGGCGGGTACAGCGCTCAGTGCCGATCCCGAAGGCGTCCGAATTCAGGCCGGCAAGCTACAAGCGGCTGGCGTTGCAAGGCGTGCTCAAGGGCAAGCGGCTCGGCGTGCCGAAAATGTATATCGGCAGGGACGAAGGCGCCGACCGGCCGATCGAGACCCGCGCCTCGGTGCTAAAACTCTGGCGACAGGCGGCGCGCGACCTGGAGGCGCTCGGCGCGGAAGTGGTCGAGGTCGATCTTCCCGTCGTCTCGAATTACGAGCGCGACCGGCCGGGCGCGCGCTCCATGGTCGATCGCGGGTTGGTGCCGGCGGCGTTTGCCGAGCGCGAGATCTGGGATCTCTCCATCTGGTCCTGGGACGACTTTTTGCGCGCCAATGCCGATCCGGTCCTTCCCGATCTCGCCGCGGTCGACGGCCCAAAGATCTTCCCGCAGCCGCCGGGCGCGCTGCCCGACCGCTACGGCGACGACGGCTTCGATCTGGCGGAGTATGTCGAGCGCGCCAGGCGAGGTGTGACGCCGCTCGAAAAAATTCCCACCATCGAGGCGGGGCTGAAGGGGCTGGAGGCAACGCGCCGCGTCGATTTCGAGGACTGGCTGGACACAAACGGGCTCGACGCTGTGGTGCTGCCGGCCGCCGCCGATGTTGGGCCCGCCGACGCCGACGTCAACGAGACCTCCGCCGCGCTCGCCTGGCGCAACGGCACCTGGGTCGCCAACGGCAATCTCGTCTGGCGCCATCTCGGCATCCCGACAGTGACGGTGCCGATGGGCACCATGGCCGATATCGGCATGCCGGTCGGGCTGACCTTTGCCGGCAAGGCCTATGACGACGCGGCGCTGCTGCGCTTCGCCGGCGACTACGAGCGCGCCACGAAGCGCCGCACCGTCCCGCCGCGCACGCCGCCGTTGGCGGGCGATGTGTTTGTGGAGGGCCGGGACGCGCCGGGTCCGGCTGGCGATGTGCCGCTTACGATAATGCTGACTGCCGAGACGACCCGCGCCGGCGACACCGACGAGATCGCGATCACGCTGGAGATCGATGCAAGCGAGGCAGGACCGGATGTCGCCGTCGTCAAGGTCCATCTCAACGGCGAGTCGGTCCATATGCAGGCGAGCGGCAACCGCTATACCGGCAGGGTCGTCGTGCCGGCCTCGACGCATCAGGGCTTCCACAGCGTCTGGCGCGGCTCCTACGGCTCGATCGTCACCGCCATCGTGCGCCTGCCGGATGGGCGCGCGGCGGGGGCGTATGTGGTGACGGGCGGGATAGGCTAGCGCCTCACCTTCTCCCCTTGTGGGAGAAGGTGGATCGGCGCGAAGCGCCGAGACGGATGAGGGGTGTTGGACGGAGCGCTGCGCTGAAAGGTAAAGCTCTGAAATCGCTCAATATTTCTGCATCTCATTCCTTCTGGAACCCTCATCCGTCGCCTTCAGCGACACCTGCTCCCACGAGGGGAGAAGGTGAGGGCGGCGCCACCTCATTTCACCCAATCCACCACCAGCGCCACAACCCCAAATACCGCCCCCGCCGCGCAGACCGCATTCCATCCGCCCCATGCCCAGGCGATTCCCGCCAGCAGCGAACCGATGGCCCCTCCGATGAAAAAGATGCCGACGAAGAGCCCGTTGAGTCTTCCGCGCGCCTTGGGCTGCAAAAGGTTGATGGCGCGGCGGCCGAGCGTCTGGTCGCCGGTGACGCCGATGTCGAGCAGCACGGCGCTTGCGCCCATCAAGATGAGTGGCACCCATGTGCCGCCGGCTTCGGCCGCGCCCGCCCACGCCGCAAGGCCGAGCGCCGCGATCAGGCCGAGATGGCAGGCAATCGTCGCCGGTCGCGTGAAGCCGCGGTCACCGGCGCGGCCGAAGAGCGGCGTCACCGCCGCGCCGCCGGCACCGGCCAGCGCGAACAGCGCGATGCCGCGCTGGCCGAGATCGAAGGGCGGTGCTGCAAGGCGTAGCGCCACCGCCGTCCAGAATACACTGAAGGCCGCCATCACAAGGCTCGCCGTCAGCGCACGACGGCGCAGCACCGGCTCCTCGCGCAACAGCTCAAACAGCGATGCGAGCAGCGCCGCGTAGCTCGCATTTGCCAGCGGCCGCCGCCGGGGCAGAGCGAGCCCGAGCAGCATGGCGAGCAGCGCCAGCGCGCCGGCGCTGATGCCATAAAAGGCGCGCCAACCGAAGGCGTCTGCGACAAGGCTGGCGAGCGGACGCGAGAGCAAAATGCCGATCATCAGGCCGCTCATCACATCGCCGATGACGCGCCCGTCCTGTCCGGGCGGCGCCATCGAGGCCGCGACCGGCACCAGCACCTGGATGCAGGAGCAGGCGGCGCCGAGGATGAAGAGCAGGAGGAGCAGCGAAGCGGCAGAGGGCGCGAACGCCGCGACGGCCGCCGCAACTGCGGCGACGCAAAGCATGCGCAGCACCAGCACGCGGTTCTCGACGAGGTCCGACAGCGGCACCAGGAAGAACAGCCCGGCGGCATAGCCGAGCAGGGTGGCCATCGAGACCAGCCCGCTCTCGGACGCAGCGGCCCCCAGCGACGGGCCGATCAGCCCGACCAGCGTCTGCGGCGCGAAGAGGTTGGTGACGATGATGCCGACCGAAGCGGCAAACAGCAGCGTCTGCGATCGGGTGATGGCCCCGGTGCTCTCGCCGGCTCGGGGTCGCTCGGCGAACTCGGCCGCCGCGACTTCGGCATTGTTGGTTCCGTGCATGAAAAATCCTCGTGGCTCGCATATCTGCCGAGGACTTTATTGCGATCGAGCATAATGCTACAATTGAATTAACACGATAATGATTATGCGAGTTACGCATGAACATCCATGACCTCGAAGCCTTCGTCGCCGTCATCGAGACCGGCTCCATCGTCGCCGCCTCGGCCAGGCTCAATCTCACCCAGCCAGGTGTCACGCGCCGCATCCAGAGCCTGGAGGAGCGGCTGGCCACGCCCTTGCTCGACCGCCAGTCGAAGCCGCTGAAGCCGACCGCTTCGGGCCGCGAGGCCTATGAGCATGGCCGCCGTGTGCTGCGCTCGCTGGAGGATTTGAAGGCCAGCGTCTCGCCAGCCGGCGAGGTGAGGGGCGAGTTCCGCCTCGGCATCATGCCCTATCTCTCGACCAGCGCGCTGTCCGAGCCGCTCGACAGCTTGCGCGCCGCCTTCCCGCAACTGACGCTCAAGATCACCTCCAGCCTGTCGCCGCGCCTGGTCGAGCAGGTGCTGCACAGCGAGATCGACGCGGTCGCCGTCTGCCTTGCCGACGGCGTCGCGCCGCCGCCCGAGTTGGTCGGCGACGATCTCGGCGTGCAGTCGGTGCTTTTGGTGGCCTCGCCAAGCCTCGGCGTGCCGAAGCCGGCCGAGCTCACCGATCTTGCGCGCTACCCCTGGGTGCTGAACGAGACCGGCTGCGGTTTTCGCGCCTTCATCCGCCACCGCTTCGAGCTGGCGCGGCTGCCCTTCCATGTCGGCGTCGAGGCGCAGGGGGCCGACTTGCGTATGTCGCTGGTGGCGCGCGGCCACGGCATCGGCGTCGTAACCCCCGGCGCGCTGTCGGGCAGCCCGTGGCGCGACGTGGTCGAGGTGGTCAACTGCCCCGGCTTCCGCCCGCAGGTGCGCTGCTGGCTGCTCCACCGCCCGCCGGCCGGAAGGCTCGCGCGGCCGATCGCAGTGTTCCGCGACGCCTTGGCCGAGGCGCTGAAGGGCCCGATGCCGCTGATGTCGTAGGGTGGCGGTGCTATCTTTCCTTTGGTGGGGGAGATAGCGATTTCAACACTTTAGCGAAGCCAAGTGTTAGTAATCGCCAGAGTGAGGGCGCAGCGCCGACCTTTGTGGTCGTCATCTCTGAGCCTTGCGATCGGGGCAGGGAGGCGAGCCATGTATCCCAAAACTTCTGCTGCATGTGGACGAACACGGGAACCACATCATAGCCCTGGTCAAATATATTGACTAAATTGCTCTTGTTAGGGTGTTCCCCTGTTTTCACCTTGCAGACCACCAATCCACGACTCATCTCGGTCACGGTCCCCTCAGGGAAAACGTTGCAGCTCGCGCCGTAACAAAAGGGCAGTATCCCTTCGACTTCGAGCTGCTTGCGGATTTGGCACAACGCTTCGAAATAGTCGTCTTCTTCCGCCTCGATGACCTTGTTCCGATAGCTACAGGTGAGCCGGCACTTGATTCCCACATCTTGCAGCGTGAACAACGCCTGCTCGTCCTCGCCGGCGTCTGCCCCGATCAGGAATACGCTGCATTGTTGATTCATTGTTATTTCCCCAGACATTCCGCCCAATCACTCGGCTTAAAGTAGTTGTAATGTTATCACTTTTCAACTGGGGATTGTTCGCCTCGACTCGACAATGGTACCTGCGGCGCTGCCCCATCCTTGACCCATCCTCCACCCACGCTATCCTCGCGCCATGCCGAACACCGCTCCCTCCGCCGCCGCTCCGCTCATCGTCATCGACCTTCAGACCGGCATGTTCGACGGCCGCTTCGATCCGCCGATTCACGACGCGGACACGATCGCCGAGCGCGCTCGAAAACTGATCGACTGGGCGCGCCGCTCCGGCCGCAAGGTGGCTTTCGTCCGCCATGACGGGCCGGCGGGCGATCCGCTGGCTCCGGGCGCTTCCGGCTGGCCGGTGTGGCCGCAACTCGGCCAGGCCGCCGACGAGCCGACCTTCGGCAAGACGGTCGGCAATGCTTTCTCCAACGCGGCGCTTGCCGAATGGGTGGCAGGGCAGGGTGCTAAGGACGTCGTGCTCATCGGCGCCCAGACCGATTTCTGCGTCGCTGCCACCGTCAAGGGTGCTTTTGCCGAGGGGCTCGGCGTCACCGTGGTCTCCGACGCGCATTCGACGCTGGATTCGCAAGAGGAGAAAGCGCCCGACATCATCGCGCGGCACAACGACGCCTTTGCCGAGCAGGGCGCGCGGATGACGACGACGGCTGCGTTGGTGGAAAGCTGAGCGCTCTTCTGCTTCTCCCCTTGTGGGAGAAGGTGGATCGGCGCGATAGCGCTGAGACGGATGAGCATCTGTGTTTGTTGTCAAGGAGCGATTGGGCTCCAGGTACGGTCTTGTGTGATGAGCGCATTGGCCATGACGACGAGCTTTCGCATAACGGCGACGAGAACGATCTTTGCGGGCTTGCCTGCGTTGCGCAGCCGGGAGGCGAACACGGCAAGATCGTTGTTGTAACGACTTGCTGACAGAGCAGCCATGTAGAGGGCGTTTCTGACGCCCTTGCGTCCGCCTTTGATTGCGCGGCGTCCCACGTGCGGGCCGCTATCGTGGGCGACTGGAGCGAGCCCCGTCAGCATGGCCGCCTGCTTGGCGTTGAGCGTACCCATCTCGAGGAGGCCGGCAAGGAGGGTGGCGGCGGTGGCCGGCCCGATGCCCGGGACCGACATCAAGATGGTATAGCGTCGGGCAAGTACGGGATCAGCCGAGATCAAGCGTCCAATCTCGGCTTCGAGACGTACGATATGGCTCTGAAGCGCTTTGAGCCTGCGGTTGAGTTCAGCGCGCAGGAAGGGGCTTTTGAACGTCGCCAAGCGGTTGATGAGCGCGGTACGCTCGGCGCTGGCGGCACTGCGTGCGCCAACCATCTCCTGCAGTAACTCTATCGCAAGTGAAGCAGGCGCCGTTTCCGACGGATCGAGTGCAACTCCCATCAAGGCCAGCAGCCGGGCGTCGATCTTGTCGGTCTTGGCAAGCTGGCCGCAGGCTTCTGCGAACAGCCGAGCTCGCAGCGGGTTAACGACGGCCACGTGCAATCCGGCCTCGTGCAGCGAGCGCTGCGCCGCACGATGATATTTGGACGTCGCCTCCATGATCACGCACCTCACCGCAAGACTTTGGAGCTGGCGCTTCAGCCGCCGCAGGCCACAACCATCATTGGTCACGCGAAAACCCTGACCGACCGGATGGACGTACACATCCAGCCACTCTTTACACACGTCGATGCCGGCATAGACTGCCAGCATCGCATTCGGTTCGGACAATACCTTGCCTTGCATGCGGGACTTGCTCCCCATCATCTGTTCAGGACCCGTGCGAGAACGAATGGACCTTGCTCAACCGCGGTTCACGCCAAGGGGTGTACGGTCCCATCCGTCCACTCCCCGGCGGACGGCCATCTGTCGGGGAGTGCAGCTATCTTGCACAAATAGCCGCTGTCCCAACATGCAAGGGGTGTTGGAAGAAACGAGGCGCCTGCTGTTGAGGCGCCAGGATCTCCATCGCCTCACTCCGTCCAGCATCCCTCATCCGTCGCCTTCGGCGACACCTTCTCCCACAAGGGGAGAAGGGGGAAACCAACCCAAGGAGCCCCACCGTGCCAACCCTTTCCCTGCCCGCTGAAGGAGGCTGCCGCTGCGGCCGCGTGCGCCTGAAGATTTCGGCGAAACCTTTGCTCACCATGGCCTGCCACTGCACCGGCTGCCAGCGCATGTCGTCCAGCGCCTATTCGCTGAGCGCCGCCATTCCCGCGCAAGGCTTCGAGATCACCAAGGGCGAGCCGGTGATCGGCGGCCTGCACGGCGCCTCGAAACATTATTTCTGCGGCTACTGCATGAGCTGGATGTTTACCCGGCCGGAAGGGCTCGACTGGTTCGTCAATCTGCGCCCGACCATGCTCGATGACCCTGCCTGGTTCACGCCCTTCATCGAAACCTGGACCAGCGAGAAATTGCCTTGGGCGACGACGCTCGCCGTGCACAGTTATGCGGCCCTGCCGGCCTTCGAGGAATATGAGGAGCTGGTCGCGGAATACGCCAGGACGCAAGCCTGATTGCCCAGAACAAAACGGCGACCCGGGTCAGATCGCCGTTCAGTTCATGGTCGACGCGGCCGTTGGGGGCGACATTGTTGGGGATGTGCTTGGGCGTCCGCGTCGACCACGGCGGCCTCATACCGCAGACTGTACTATGGCACATTTTTTTCGCGCGGAAACTTCCGCGAAAGCGGAATAGGCAGGGAGCACGGACTTCCCCACCGGCATGTGAGATTAAGGTTAACGGCGGCGGTTGCGAAGGCGATCGGGCGCGCAATCTGCCCACAAGCGAGGAATTCGGCGGCTTCGACGAAACACTTTCTATCCCCTTCCGCATTGACCTCCGCTTCCCGAGCGGCGACGAGTGATGCATTCACCTCGAACGGATCGCATCTTGCACCAGTTTCTCAACGCCAGGCTCGCCGACGACTCGCTGGCCGACCTCACCGTCACCGAGGGCCGTTTCCGCGCCATCACCCCCGCCGCCAAAGCGGCAACCCCGCCGCCAGGCGCCATCGACCTTGCCGGAAAACTCGTGCTGCCGGGTTTCGTCGAGGGCCACATCCACCTCGACACGTCCTTCTATGGCGATGCCTGGCGCCCGCATATTCCCTGCACCACCGGCTTCGACGTGCGCGAGCGCGTCGCCTTCCAGATGCAAAACCTCGCCCAGGCCGCGCCGATGGAAGAGCGCGCGAAAAACCAGCTCGAGCTTTGCATCGGCCATGGCAGCCTTGCGATGCGCAGTCACGTGATGGTCGACGGCGTGGTCGGGCTGAAACATGTCGAGACGATTCTCGCCGTGCGCGAACACTATCGCGAGCTGATCGGCATCCAGCTCGTCGCCTTTCCGCAGAGCGGCATCCTGTCCTCGCCCGGCACGGCCGAGCTACTGGACGAGGCGCTGAAACTCGGCTGCGATCTCGTCGGCGGGCTCGACCCGGCGAGCTTCGACCGTGACGTGAAGGGCCATCTCGACGTGGTCTTCGGCCTTGCCGAAAAGCGCGGCGTCGGCGTCGATATCCATCTGCATGACGCAGGCACGCTCGGCCTGTTCGAGATCGAGGAGATCGCCGCGCGGACCACCGCGCTGGGCATGCAGGGAAAAGTCGGCGTCAGCCACGCCTACGCGCTGGGCGACATTTCCGCCGACACCTTGGCCAGGGCCGGCGAGATGCTCGCCGCCTCAGGCGTCGCCATCATGAGCAACGCTCCCGGCAACCATGCTTTCCCGCCGGTGGCGGCATTGCGCAAGGCGGGCGTCACGGTCTTTGCCGGTTCCGACAACATCCGCGATTCCTGGTGGCCCTATGGCGATGGCGACATGCTCAACCGCGCCAACATGATCGGCTACCGCTCCGGCTTCTACGAGGACCGCGAACTGGAGGCGGCTTGGGATGTGGCGAGCCATGCCGGCGCGAAAGCGCTGGGGCTGGAGGGCTACGGCATCGCGGTCGGCGCCAAGGCCGATTTCGTCGCGCTGAAGGCCGAGCATGTGCCGGAGGCGGTGGTCGCTGTGCCGAGAGAACGCACGGTCTATCGTGGGGGCAGGGCGATTGCCAGGGATGGCGCGATGATCGGGTGAGGGGCGGACGCTGCGCCGAGAAAATTGGCCACTGCAGAGCCTTCGCATGGATCGTTTCGCTGGCGCCGACGTTCCTTCTGGTGAAACAGAGATCGGGAGGAATCCATGGCTGAACAGACCAGGGAAGAACGCATCCGCCAGCGCGCCTATGAGCTTTGGGAAAAAGAAGGAAAGCCCGAGGGCGCCGACTTGCGCTTTTGGGAACAGGCGATGAGCGAGATTGACGACGAGGATCAACGCAAGGGTTCGCCGGACAAACGGCGACGTGCCAGCTAGGCCGGCGCATAGCTGCCGGCCGCGGTCCTGAAACGGGCCTTGGGACGAAGGCGGACTCTGGGTTGTTAGCCCGTGCATGATGGGCGTGTGGCAATGGATGTTCGCGACGCCATCACTCGAGCGCTGGCCTGGTCCAGCGGATGGTTCGACTATGCCGCCACGCCGTGGCTCCTCTATCAGCTCGCTATTATCCTGGCCCTGTTTCTCGCGGCCAGGCTCGCCGGGCGACGCGTCGAGCCGTTCGTTGAGGACCGGGCACGCCAGATCAAGGGTCACCCCGGACTGCTGAGGGTCGTGATCGCCCTGTTGCGGCGCACCGACTGGATTCTTTTCGCGCTCTTCCTGGTCGCCGCGCTCAACTTCATGCGCCCTTTCGTGTGGCCAAGCCACACCTACCTCGTCCATGTCGCGCTTTCGCTGTCGCTTGCGTGGCTTGTCGCGTCGGTGCTGTCGCGCGTCGTCCACAACCGCCTCGTCGCCCGCCTGCTCGGCTGGCTGATCTGGATCTATGCGGCGCTTGTCATCCTGGGCGTCAGTGACGAGACCGCGGCGGTGCTGGACAGCCTCGCCATCCCCATGGGCGCCATCCGCCTTTCGGTCCTCGTGCTGCTCAAGGCGGCGCTGCTGCTGGTCGCCACGGTCTGGCTTGCGGTGGTCATCGGCAACTATGTCGATGAGCGTGTCCGCATCTCCGAGGAACTGACACCCTCAATCCGCGTCCTTGTCGGAAAGGTGGCGAAGATCGGCCTGGTGCTGGTTGCCGGCGCTGTCGCCCTTTCCGCCGTCGGCGTCGACCTGACGGCGCTGACGGTTTTCTCCGGCGCGATCGGCGTCGGTCTCGCCTTCGGGCTGCAGAAGGTCGTTTCGAACTTCGTCTCCGGCATCATCATCCTGCTCGACAAGTCGATCAAGCCGGGCGACACCATTTCGCTTGAAGGCACATTCGGCTGGATACGTGAATTGCGGGCGCGCTTCGTCTCGGTGGTCACGCGCGACGGCCGCGAATATCTCATCCCGAACGAAGACTTCATCACTCGAAGGGTCATCAACTGGTCGTTCAGCGACAATCTCGTGCGGCTCGACGTGGACTTTGGCGTCTCCTACGACGCCGACCCGCATAAGGTCAGCGAACTGGCGATAGCGGCCGCGATCAGCGTCGGCCGGGTCGAAGCCGACCGGCGGCCGGTCTGCTGGCTGACGGGGTTCGGCGATTCCTCGCTCAACTTCGTCCTGCGCTTCTGGATCCGCGATCCGCAGCAGGGGCTGACCAATGTGCGCGGCAAGGTGCTGCTGGCGCTGTGGGATACGTTCAAGGAGAACGGCATAGGCATCCCCTATCCGCACCGCGAGGTCATCGTCAGGGAGGCCGGGCCGACCGGGCTGAAAGGCAATTGGGCGGCGCGTTGAGCGGCGGCGAGGTGTCGGGGCGGCGAATGGATCAGTCTGAATCTTCCCCAAGCTTTCCCAAGAACCACTTGGCTGCGATCACTGTCCCGAACCCCAATGCAGCTATGACGGCAGTGATTGGCGTCAAGCCAATCGTCAGGTAGGCGAATGTTCCAATCGCAAGGCCAACGGAATTAACCCAACTGGGCGCTGATTGGTCTAAGTGATTTTCGAGGATGATTTCACCGGCGAATAAAACGCCGGATTGAAAGATGAGCAGCCAAAATAGAACCGCAAAGAGCCCAAATCTTCTCGCGAAGAATAGGCGCTCAGCAGCATACGGGGCGGCGACTGCCACAAAGTATAAGCTCAGAAGAAACATCTGACTGAATTAGCATGGCGCGATAAAATATCCTATCACGGGCGTGAGCTTACGCATCAGCCGATGAAGCATCCGATATCGGGGGTGACGCAGCCCGGGGTGGGCATGGCGCTCGTACCTCTGCGATCCCCCAATTAGTTCGCATGCATATGTTTCAGGCCGCTTGGGCTTCGTGAAGCATTTCACCGTTCGTGCGCAATCGACTGGTTACAGACGCACCTCAAAAGCGGCGCTCGGTGAACGGCCGATCTTTCTGCCGCTGCCTTGTGGAGGTCCCGATGTTTAAGAGCTTTAGCCGCATCCGCGCCGCCTTTGCGCAGGCGAGCGAGCGCCGCAGGACGACGCGCGAACTGAACGGCCTGCCGCCGGAAATCCGCAAGGACATCGGCTGGCCTGATTCCGTTCAGGACAACGAGATCCGGCTGCCGTTCTGAGAGCAATTCCAGGAAAAGTGTGCAACGGTCGGGCTCGGCGACTTCGCCGTAGCCGTCCGTCCGGAATTGCGTAAAAACAAATGGTTAGAGCGGCTCGGCGATTCTGCCCCGAACCGCTCTGAGGAGCCGGGCGCGCCTCGCGGCCCGGTCATCGCCAATTGGCGGCTTCGTCAGCCTATTTCCGCAACGACCGTCCCGGACACCGGGTCCGTCACGCCGAGATCGCCGCCGAGATCCTCAAGCATATCGCGGAACGTGTCGAGAATGCCGATCATCATCGGGCGCGCCGCGGCGAGGCTGTCCATGTCGCTCCATTCGCCGACAAAGCAGAATGTGCGTTCGCCGGTCTTGATCAGGGCGCCCTTGCGAAAGCCGTTGGCGTCCAGCGAGATCTTCTGATGCGCGTCGACGAAGGCCTTTTCCTGGCCTGGCTTGGTGCGAAAGCGGACTACATTGTAGGCGGTCATGGCTTCCTCCGATCGGTTTGAGCAGCAATCCTGTTCTAGCCAAGGAGCGCTGCATGTTTCCTGGGCGGCATCCACCGTGCGGGCGCATCCTCGGTTGCCGGATGCTGTCATGTGCGAACCGGCAGCACGGGTACGTTCGATCCGCCCCATGCTGCCTCGTCAGACGGGTCAGCCGGCGGGCTTGTAGACGCCGGCAGCCTTGTTGGCGGCCGCGATCACCGCCTTCATGTCGAGCTCCTCGAGGACGACGAGGTCTCGCACCGAACCGCTTGCCCGCACCGCAAGCGTCATGCCCATCCCCGCAACCTGATCCGGCACCTCGCCATTGACGACGACGTCATAGAGGCCGCGTGTAAACACTAGACTGTTCATCTTGCCGCCGACGCTTTCGAAAAGCGCCTGGACCGCAGCTTCCCGGTTCGATCCCTGCATCAGCCCTTTGGCGGCATTGGGTTCGTAGTTCGCCAATATGGTAACCTTCATGGGAATCTCCTCCAAATATCACTGTCTCGGGCTGCCCGATCACCTGGGCGGCCCGGACTTGCCTTCTTTTTCCTGACATTTGACCTGGTCTTTGGACCGCCCGGGCAATCACAGCCAACGGGCGGTTCAACCGGAGCATGGCTTCGGCTTACGATAATATGCGCCTATTCTAATATAACGACAATCCCGCTGTTGGCACTGGACGCTGAGAGGCACCCTGCTGCGCCCACCGCCGATCCGGCGTTCTCCGCTTACCCCAGCCACCACCAGAGCCCGCCGACCGCCAGCGCGATCAGCGCCGCGACGCCGGCCAGCATCACATAGGAACCTATGATCATGTCGCGGATGATCTTCTTTACGCTGGCGCGGTCGTTGAAGTTGGGGAAGGGCTCGTTCGGAAGCGGGACGCCGAGGAAATCGCAGAGCGGGCCCCAGCCGTCGGTGACCTTGAAGACCAGGAGCCTTTCCGGCGACACCGCCGCCTTCACCTCGTCGATATAGGCGTTGTAGCGCGCCACCGCCTTGTCGCGGTCGTTCATCACGCCTTTCAAAGCGCGGCCCCAGACCAGCTTCCGCGACATGTCGCCGAACTTGCGGCCGAACGGCGTCAGCCATTCCAGCACCCTGACCTGCCAGACATTCTCGGTGAAGTAGATCGTGTCGATGGTGCTTTCGTACCAGGCTTCGGCGCCGCGCGGATGCAGCGTCAAAAGCACCTTGGCGCGAGGGTAGGCGGCCATCAATTCCTTCCATACGCAGCAGCCCGGATTGTCGACGGTCGCCCGGTAATTGGCGAAGACGCGGTTCCAATCGTGCTGGCTTCCGGGCGGGCTGTTAACCACCTTGCGCCAGAAGTCGAGATGGCCCTTGTTGGCCTTGTTTATGATGACTTCCTGCATGTGGTAGCTCGGAAAGCCAAGCCTGTTCAGCGCGGCGAAAGTGGACCACGTGCCGGTGCGGCCGAATCCGGCCCCGATAATCTCGAGCGTCATGCGTACCCCCCAATCGGCCGGATTGATTTTCTCTCAGGCTGCCGGCTTCTGGGTTTCATGCTGCGCCGAGTTCGCTTAGCCCGCAACATTTTTCCATTAGCGTTGACGAAAATATGCAGGCCCAGCGCATGTCGCCCAAAGTGTCCCGGCGGTTTTGGGAAGACGACATGCGTGACAACAATGTCGCCTGGACGATGCGTCGTGGCCGTTTTGGCTATTCACGCCGAAAGCAAAGGCTGATAATAGGTCAGCTTGGTTGACCTAAATACAAAAATTCGCCCCCCGGGAGGTGCGCCTTGACCCTGTTGAACCTTCTGGCCTCGCGCTCCTCGCGCATGAAGGCCTCGGAAATCCGCGAGCTGTTGAAGCTGCTCGACCAGCCCGACATCATCTCGTTTGCCGGTGGCATCCCGGATCCTTCGCTGTTTCCTGCCGAAGCCATCGGCGACGCCTATCAGGCCGTGCTCGGCGGGGCGGAAGCGGGCGCTGCGCTGCAGTACCAGGTCAGCGAAGGTTTTCTGCCGCTGCGCAAATGGCTGGCCGGCCATATGGGCAGCCTCGGCGTGGCGTGCGACGAGGGCAACATCTTCATCACGTCCGGTTCTCAGCAGGCGCTCGATTATCTCGGCAAGCTGTTCCTGTCGCCGGGCGACACGGCTTTGGTCACCTGGCCGACCTATCTCGGCGCGCTGCAGGCCTTCAACGCCTATGAGCCGCGCTACGACAGGCTCAACACGGCCGGCGGCAACATGACGCCGGAGGCCTATCGCGCGGCAGCCGCCGCCCCTTCTGCCTTTTCGAAAGGGGGCGGCAAGGTGAAATTCGCCTATCTGGTGCCTGACTTCGCCAACCCGACCGGCAACACGCTTGATGCCAAGCAGCGCGAGGCGGTGCTCGACCTTGCCGGCGAGCTCGACATCGCCGTCATCGAGGACGCCGCCTACCGCGCGCTGCGCTATGACGGCGAGGCCGTGTCGCCGATCCTGGCGCTGGACTGCGCACGCTCCGGCGGCATCGATAACGCCCGCACGCTCTATTGCGGTTCCTTCTCGAAGATCCTGTCGCCCGGCATGCGTGTCGGCTGGGTCTGCGCGCCGCGCCATGTGGTGGAAAAGCTGGTGCTGATGAAGCAGGCTTCCGACCTGCACAGCCCCTCCATCAACCAGATGGTGATGCACCGCGTCGCCGAGACCATTTTCGAAGGCCAGGTGGAAAAGCTGATCGGCGCCTATCGCCGGCGCCGCGACGCGCTGCTCGGCGCGCTCGAAGCCAACATGCCGAATGGCATTTCCTGGAACCGGCCGGACGGCGGCATGTTCGTCTGGCTGACGCTGCCGGAAGGCGGCGACGCCACCGAGCTGCTGGCGCGTTCGGTGAAGGAGGCGCGCGTCGCCTTCGTGCCGGGCAACGCGTTCTTCGCCGACGGCACCGGCCGCAACACGCTGCGCATGTCGTTCACGCTTGCCGATGACCGCGCGGTGGGCGAGGGCGTGCCAAGGTTGGCGAAACTGTTGAGAGGTTAATCTCCCCCCTTGAGGGGGAGATGTCGCCGGAGGCGACAGAGGGGGTCGCCGCGCATCGAGCGCCGACGCCTTTCCGCAAAGGTGAGGAGGTTGGCGCTCGATGTGAGACGACCCCCTCTGGCCTGCCGGCCATCTCCCCCTCGAGGGGGGAGATCGGCAGCCAACCATCACCTCCTTCTCGCGCAGGCGTGATCGGTGGTGCGCAGGCGTGATTGTCGGCGCGGCCGATTCTTCGGCTAGGGTCGCGGCCGATCCAACACCCCCTGGATCGACAGGCCGCGAAGTCCCACCTTCGCGGCCCGAACGAAAGAGCCCCGACGGCCTCCACCGGCGGGGCTTTTTTTCGTTCTTGAGACGTTGGCGCTGCCCTTTTTTTGGGCCGCTTTTCCGCTAAACTCATCACGTCTCGGCCAAACTCATCACATCTCGGCCAAAAGGGGAGGAAAGCATGACCTTACGCCTTGGCTTAACCTTGCTTGCGCTCACTGCTTTCGCCACCCAGGCATCGGCCTTCGAGATCTCCAGCCCGTCGGTCTCCAACGGCAAATGGGACGCAAAATATCTCGGCGACAAGGCCGGCTGCGGCGGCAAGAGCGTTTCGATCGCGCTTGCGTGGAAGAATCCGCCGGCCGGCACCAAAAGCTACGCTCTCACCATGTTCGATCCCGACGCCAATGGCGGCAAGGGGTTCTGGCACTGGCTCGCCTGGAACATCCCGGCAAGCGCCAAGGGCCTGGCCGAAGGCGCGGGTTCCAAGGGCGGCAAGCGCCTGCCCAAGGGCACCGTGTCCGGCACGGGCGGTGTCGGCCGCGCCGGCTATTTCGGCCCATGTCCGCCGCCCGGCAGCGGCGCGCATCATTATGTCTTCACGCTCTACGCGCTGGGCGAGGCGAAGCTGCGCACGCCGGAAAATCCGTCGCCGGATATGGTCTCGGTCGCGGCGAAAAGCTCCGCGCTCGGCGAGGCGAGCGTGACGTATACGTATGGGAGGTAGCGGGGCGCTCTACCTCCCCCTTGTGGGGAGGTCGGACCGAAGGTCCGGGTGGGGGTCGGCGCCAGCCCCCCGCCCCGCTGCTTCGCAGCGACCCTCCCCACCAGGGGGAGGGTAGGAGATACTCACTCCGCCGCCACCAACTTATCCTGCGTCTTCGTTTCGAAGTCGCTGGCGTCGTGGCGCTCGTGGAGCTGGTAGGCCGGGTCGCCGGAGATGCGATTGACCATGCGGCCGCGCTTCACCGCCGGCCGGGCGTCGATTGCGTCGGCCCAGCGCTGCACGTGCTCGTATTCGTGCACGGCGAGGAACTGCGCGGCATCGTTGTAGCTGCGGCCCTTGGCCAGCCCGCCATACCAGGGCCAGACCGCCATGTCGGCGATGGTGTAGTCGGGGCCGGCAAGGTATTCGCTTTCCGCCAGCCTGCGGTCGAGCACGTCCATCTGCCGCTTGGTCTCCATGGCGAAGCGGTCGATGGCGTATTCGATCTTTTCCGGCGCATAGGCGTAGAAATGGCCGAAACCGCCGCCGAGATAGGGCGCCGAGCCCATCTGCCAGAACAGCCACGAGAAGGTTTCGGCGCGGGCGGCACGCTCGGTAGGCAGGAATTCGCCGAACTTTTCGGCCAGATAAGTGAGGATCGAGCCGGATTCGAACACGCGTACCGGCTTCGGCTCGCTGCGGTCCAGCAGCGCCGGGATCTTGGAGTTCGGGTTCACCCCGACGAAGCCTGAGCCAAACTGATCGCCTTCGTTGATGCGGATCAGCCAGGCGTCGTATTCGGCACCCGTGTGGCCGAGCGCCAGAAGCTCCTCCAGCATGATCGTGACCTTCTGGCCGTTGGGGGTGGCCAGCGAATAGAGCTGCAGCGGATGCTTGCCGACCGGCAGTTCCTTCTCATGCGTCGGCCCGGCGACCGGCCGGTTGATCGAGGCGAAGGCGCCGCCATTCGGCTTGTTCCAGGTCCAGACTTTCGGCGGGGTGTACTGGTTCATCGTGGGGGGCCTTGTGGGTTCGGGGGGCGGATGCGAGTTGGTTGACGCAAGATTTAGGTGCGGTTCCGCGCGCGTCAAAGAAAAAAGTTCAATTTTCGTTGAACTAATGACTGGGCCAGGATTTTTCCCCTTCTCCCCTTGTGGGAGAAGGTGGATCGGCGCGCAGCGCCGAGACGGATGAGGGGTGTTGGAAGAAATGATACGAGGGAGATTAGGACGCGGGGAGCAAACGGCCGAAGGCGCGCTCCGTCCAGCACCCCTCATCCGACCGAGCTTCGCTCGGCCACCTTCTCCCACAAGGGGAGAAGGGAATGGCGTCAGCCCTTGCACCACGCCGCATTGGCCATACCTATAGAAAAAGACCCGCAATCCAGGATCGACCGATGACCATCGAAAAAGTCTCGCGCTCCGTCGTGTCCGTGCGCGCCACGGTTCCGGACGACGCCTTCACCGCCAATGCGCTGGGCACACGCCGCGAGGGCAGCGGCGTGGTGATCCGCGACAACGGGCTGGTGCTCACCATCGGCTATCTGATCACCGAGGCCGACGAGGTGTGGCTCACCGACCAGGACGGCCGCGTGGTCGCCGCGCATGCGCTGGCCTACGATCAGGAGACCGGCTTCGGCCTGGTGCAGGCGCTGTCGCCGCTCAACCTGCCGGCGGTCGCCTTCGGCAACGCCAGGAAGGCCAATATCGGCGACGCGGTGACGCTTGCCGACGGCATCGGCCAGCAGGTCGATGCCCACATCGTCACCAAGCAGGAATTCGCCGGCTACTGGGAATATCTCATCGACGAGGCGATCTTCACCGCGCCGGCGCACCCGTCCTGGGGCGGCGCCGCGCTGTTCGACCGCGACGGCAAGCTGCTCGGCGTCGGCTCGCTGCGCCTGCAGATGAGCCGCGCCGGCGAGGTCGCCGACATCAACATGATCGTGCCGATCGACCTTCTGACGCCGATCCTCGACGACTTGGTGAAGCGTGGCCAGTTGGCCCGGCCACCGCGCCCGTGGCTCGGCGCTTTCTCGGCCGAGTCGAACGGCATGGTGGTGGTGATGAGCGTCGCCGAAGGCGGTCCAGCGGCAAAGGCAGGCCTGCGTCAGGGCGACATCATTTCCGACGTGCGCGACGGTGAGGTCGACGGTCTCGCCGACTTCTATCGCAAGCTCTGGCAGAACCCGGCAGGCGCCGAGATCCCGTTGCGCGTGGTGCGCGACGGCCGCGAGACCTGGCTCAGGGTAAAATCCGCAGACCGCAACTCCTTCCTCAAGAAGCCGCAGCTGCAGTAGCGCCGCCCGCCCGATGCATCCAAGGTTGCTGAAGACATTTCTCGCGGTTGCGCGCACGCGCAACGTCACCCGCGCCGCGGTGGAGGTCAATCTCGCGCAGTCGAGCGTCAGCGACCAGATCCAGGCGCTGGAGGCCGAGCTTGGCGCCAGCCTCTTCATGCGCTCTCGGCGAGGGCTGGAGCTGACACCGGCCGGCGAGGCGTTGAAACCCTATGCCGAGGAATTGCTGTCGCTCGCCGACGACGCGCGCGCCGTCATCGATGCCACCAGGAGCGCGACGGCCGGCCGGCTTGCGATCGGCGCGCTGGAGACGATTGCCTCCGCAAGGCTTGCCGGCTGGCTGGCCGACTTCCATGCCGTTCATCCCGACATCGACATCAAGCTGAAGATCGCCGGCAGCGGCGAGTTGCTGCGCAGGCTCGGCGACGGCGAGATCGATGTCGCCTTCTGCTTCGACCGTTCTGGCGCGAGCGAATCGGACGAGCGCTTCGCCAGACGCGTCGTCGCGGCCGAGCCGCTGGTGCTGATCGCGCCGCCGGGCGAGAACAGGACGGAGGTCGATCTGGCGGAGCTTGCCGAAAAACGCTTCGTCGCCACCGAAACCGGATGCGTCTACCGCGCCATGGTCGACAGAGCTTTCACCGAGGCGGGCCTCGGCGGGCCGAGGCTCGCGGCCGAGGTCGGCAGCATCGACGCCATCGCCGGGCTGGTGGCAGCCGGCGCCGGCTTCGGCATCGTGCCGCGCCTGGCGGTCGCGGCCGTGCTCGATCGCGGCGGGGTGGCGGAGGTCGCCTGGCCCGGCCCGGTCCGTTCCGCGGGCCTCGTCATGATCTGGCGCCGCCGGCGCGTCCAGCCGCCGACGCTCAAGGCGCTGCTCGCGGCGATGGATGAGGGCTTTGCGCCGGTCAGATCAGCCGGTGGCCGCCCTCCACATGCAGGGTCGTTCCCGTCGTGAAACCATTGCCCATCAGGAAGCGAAGCGCGTCCGCAATGTCTTCCGCCCGCCCGACCCGCCCGGCCGGCAGGCGCTTGGCCATAGCTGCGAGCGTCTCGTCCTTTTTCTCGCCGGCGACGAACTCCCAGATCGGCGTGTCGACCCAGCCGGGCGAGACGGCATTGACGCGGATCGGCGCAAGCTCGACGGCCAGGGCCCGCACCAGCCCTTCGAGCGCTGCGTTGACGGCCGCGACGACCGCGCCGCGCGCCGCCGGCCGGTTGGCGGCGATGCCGGAGACGAAGGTGAGCGAGCCGCCCGGCGACAGTTTTGGCGCGCCATGCTTGGCAAGCAGCAGCGGCCCGTAGACCTTGCTTTCCACCATCTTTTGCGCGGCTGAAAGCTCGATCTCGGGCAACAGCCGGTAGGCGCCTTCGATCGCGGCGGCCGTGCTGACGATATGGTCGAGCCTGCCGATGCGCGCGAACAGCGCCGCGACCTCGTCCTCGCGGCTGATGTCGACCGCCGCCGCCTCCAAAGTGGCCGGGCGGCCGAGTTGATCGCGGGCCTTGCTCAGCTTCGCTTCGCCGCGCCCGGCGATGATGACGCTGGCGCCTTCGTCGAGGCAGCGCCTGGCCAGCGCCAATCCCATGCCAGAACTGCCGCCGACGATCAGGATTTTTCGATTGTCCATGTCCATGCCTTTCCTTTGCATGGATAGTGATGTGGCAGGCGGATGCTCGACGCGGAAACGGAAGAAACCGATAGTGTCATCGGAAAGGCCGATGGCATCCTCGGATCTGCTGACAGAAACTGGCACCAACCATCGCTACAGCAGCGGCGGAATCGTTCAAACTGTCGGTCGAGACAAGCAGACGAGGTGATGATGGCCCCGATCAAGGTCGATCCGGAGAAGATCCGCGAGTTCCCCGACGCGGAGAGTTTCTATGCCTGGCTCGGCCAAAACCACGCCGGCGAAAGCGAGGTCTGGATCAAGATCCATAAGGTAGGTTCGGGTCTTCCCTCGATCACGCCAAAGGAGGCGATCGACGTTGTGCTCTGCTTCGGCTGGATCGACGCGGTGCGCAAGTCGCTCGACGAGAAGAGCTTTCTGCAGCGCTACACGCCGCGTGGCAAAAAGAGCATCTGGAGCAGGATCAACATCGACAATGTCGCGCGCCTGACCGAGCAGGGCCGCATGACGAAGCATGGCCTGCGCGAGGTCGAGGCGGCCAAGGCCGACGGGCGCTGGGACCGCGCCTATGGCGGGTCCAAGGAGATGACGATCCCGCCCGACCTGCAGGCGGCGATCGACGCTGAGCCGAAAGCGAAGGAAATGCTGGCAAAGCTCTCCGCCCAGAACCGCTTCGCGCTCGCCTTCCGCACCCACAACATGAAGACCGAGGCCGGGCGCAAGAAGAAGATCGCAAGCTTCGTCGACATGCTGAAGCGCGGCGAGACGATCCACCCGCAGAAGAAGTAGGCCGGACACTTGGTACCCGATGCGGAGCGCGACTTTCGACCGACCCGGGGCGGACTATCGGACTCGACGATGGCATCCAAGCCATTGCTGGGCTAATGTCGTCCGAACGAGGCTGAAACGGTGTCCGGCTGATAGACCTTTTATTGACTACCAGCGTTTGGCGCCACTCGTACAGGAAGATCGGTTCCGATGCCTACGTTGCTATCGCTGCCCGACGACATATCGATCAAATCGGCGCTCGGGGAATCTGTCCTTGAAGCCGCTCGCCGGGCAGATGTCCCGATCGCCTGCGCTTGTGGCGGTAAGGCCAAATGCTCAACCTGCCGGATCTGGATTCTCGACGGTGCAGACGGCTGCCCGGAGCGCACAGCGCTGGAGCGCACGCTCGTAGAGCGGCTGGGGCTTGGCAACAACGTACGCCTGGCATGCCAGCTCAGACCTGCCTCCGACATCACCTTCCGCAGGCTCGTACTCGACGAGACCGACCTGCGAATGACCAGTCAGCTGCTGCCGCACAGGTCCACCAGTGCGGGCGAGCTGAAGTCGGTCGTCATTTTCTTCAGCGACGTAGCCGGATTCACCCACTTCTCCGAAACGCTGACGCCTTACGATGTCATGTATCTGCTCAATCGCTATTTCACTCAGGTCGCCGAAGTCATCGAGCTCAACAACGGCTACATCGACAAGTTCGTCGGCGACGGGCTTATGGCGATATTTGGCGTGAACGGCCAAGACGATGCGCCGGTGCGCGCGGTCAATGCGGCCCTACAGACCCTTGCCACGGTCGATCGGCTGAAGCCGTTTTTTGCCTCGATGTACGGCATCGACTTCGATATTCGCGTCGGTTTGCATCTGGGCGAAGCGGTGATCGGTTCGGTCGGATCACCCGGAAACGAGCGCCTGACGGCTATCGGCGATGCGGTCAATGTGGCGAGCCGCGTCGAAACAGCCAACAAGGAGGCCGGAACCCGCCTCCTGATTTCGGAGACGCTCTATGAACGGGTCAAGGACGAGGTTGAAATATCCGATTTCATTCGGGTGCGTTTGCGCGGTACCTCCGACCGAATTACGCTGTACGAGATAAGGAAGCTGAAGGTTGAAGCCGAGCGCCGGTTGAACGAAAAAGGCGCGCGCGAGACTATGCAACTGGGCGGCAAGACGTGGCACCGGACGGTCGCGACGGGCGAACTGAAGGACGGCGACTACAAAGTCATCGAGTTCCAAGCGCTTTACGTCGTGATTTTGCGCAGGGGCGGGCGCGTCCATGCCTTTAACAATGCCTGCCCGCATCTGAAATTGCCGTTCTTCGAAAGCACCTCGCGGACCAACGGCCACGCACGACAGGCGAGCACTGTAGACGAGGATGGCACGCTGGTGTGTCGCTGGCATCACTCCGGATTCGATCTGGATACAGGCGAAATCGTAAAGTGGTGCGAGGCGCTCAACGAGGATGGAACTTCGGCCGGCATGGAGGTCCTCGGCGATATTTCGAAGAACCGGGCTCCGTTGCGTCTCATTCCGTGCCGCGAGGAGGATGGCTACATCTGGGTCGGTCTCGATTGAACGTGCCGACCGGATCGTCCAAAAAACTCCCGCGAGTCTGTTGTCGGTCCGACCAAGTGTCAGATTTTGACCAGCGGGAGCAATGACCAGCACAGCAAATCATTCCGGCAAGGTGGCGCTCGTCACCGGCGCCAATCGCGGCATTGCCCTGGAGACCGGCCGGCAGCTCGCCGGACTTGGCTTCACCGTGCTCATCGGCGCGCGCGACCTCGCCAAGGGCGAGGCGGCGGCGAAGAAACCCGGCGGCAATGTCGAGGCCATCGCGCTGGATGTCGCCGCGCCCGATGGGCCAGCCCTTGCTGCAGCCGAGGTGGAGCGCCGATTCGGTCGGCTCGACGTGCTCGTCAACAACGCCGCCATCCACTACGAGTTGTCCGCGCGAGCGCTGAATCCCCACCGGACGGTGGGCAGCAAGGCCTTCGAGAGCTATGTCGTCGGCGCCTGGCGGGTGGCGTTCGCCTTCGCGCCGCTGCTCAGCGCCTCCGGTCATGGCCGGCTGGTCATCGTTTCGCCCGAGGCTGGCTCGCCGGCCTATTCGACCGGCAGGGCGACGCTCAGTGCGCTCACCCGAATTCTCGCGGCCGAGCTGCGCGACGCGGGCGTCCTGGTCAACGCCATCAGCCCGGACTGGATGGAGACCGACATGGGCGGGCCCGGCAGCCGCCCAGTCGCGCCAGGGGCGGCCGGCATCGTATGGGCCGCGACCCTGCCGGACGACGGTCCGACGGGCGGCTTCTTCCGCGATGGCATGAAGCTGCCGTGGTGAACGGCTCGAGCGTCCTACCTGCCCATACGCCTTGCTACGAAAATAGCATTCTCGGCCTACGAAGTGTGATGCGAGGCTCCGCGCCCGTGCACCCAAGGCACGCGGTGGTGCGGTCTCGCGAGAAGAGGAGTGGCAGGCGGGATCGAGCCCAAAATCCAAAAATCCGGACGAAACTGTTGAACCATTGCGAGGCCCGCCGTGTTTGACGTGGTTGGCCACGAGGGAAGGACCACCAGTGAGAGCACCCTATCTCGTCTCGGCCGCGCTCATTGCGGCATCTGCAATGCCGGCGGCGGCTGGCGAAATCTCAGACGGCAAGGTCAAGATCGGCATCTTGAACGACCAGTCGGGCGTCTAGCCGATGGCCGACGGCACGCTGAAGCTGGTGGCGGTCGAATACATCACCTCGAAGGGTCCGGCATCGCTCGATGGCCAGCTGTTCAACTTCAACAGCGCGCCCAACCGCTACGGTCTCGGCGAGTTCTACGAACTGCATGTCTGGGCCTGGAAGAGCAACCCGACCGGCACCTTCGCCGACATGAACCCGAAAGTGTCGTGCGAACACGCGATTGCGCCGAGTCAGTAAGAAACGCCAGGCGGTGAAGCTGCCGATCTCCCCCCGTGAGGAGATGCCCGGCAGGGCAGAAGGGGCGCTGTTCCGCCGGCATCTTTGGGCTTGGATTCCTCGCCTCCGCTGAAAGCGGGGGAGAGGTGGCCGCAAAGCGGCCGGAGAGGGGGCTTCGCAGGGCGCTGTCCCCCTCTCCGTCTCGGCTTCGCCGAGTGTCCAGCCGATAGATGGGTAACACTTTGAACCGGATACATAGGTTACAGTTTTCCCCCTGAGTTGCTGTCCGCCGCAGTGCCGTCTGGTCGGGTTGAAGGGCACTGCGGCGGACCAGTTTCTTGTGTCTGCCGTCGATGAAGCCGAGCGGATGGGTATAGAAGTGGAGCGCCCATTGCCCGTTCTCGGTCTCGGTTGCGGCAACCGCTTCACCCGCCAATGTCTTTGAGACGTAGATGAAGTCGCCGTTCCACTTGATCTCGCCGTTTTGGCGCACGCTGCGCACCGCAGCTTCGGCCGGATAGTCCGGCTCCGGTATCGTCTTCGGCATGGCGCGGGTCGAGGGGCGGTAATGCTGTGCCGGCGTGTCCATGCCCAGCGCCTCGTGCGGGCGCTCCTCATTGTACTCGCGCCGGAAAGCCTCGAAGGCCCGAGCCTGCGCCGCCCTGTCGGCCTCCGGCGCCTTGGCCAGCGGCAGCATGGTCAGGTGGAAGCGCTCATGGCAGCCGTTCTGCTGCGGCTTGCCCGGCTGGATGCGCTCCAGCACGATGCCGAGCTTGATGAAACGCACGCTAAGCGGCGTCAGCCCGGTGAGGCCGACCGACGCAAATGGCGAGCCGTTGTCGCTTCTGAACCGATCCGGCAGGCCATTCTCCTCGAACGTCCGCTCATTCCGCAACAAAACGAAGCCGCTCGTCCATGAGTCCAGTCTCTCGCCAAACCATCGCCGACGTTACGGGAGAAGCACTGTGGGCGACGCTGCCAATCTCCCCCCTTGAGGGGGAGATGTCCGGCAGGACAGAGGAGGGTGGGACGGAGTGCGACCTACGCAAGGGAACCGCCCCCTAGTAACCATTTCTTCTCTGCTTTCATGCAGGATGCCCGAAGGGGGAGAGGCAAAACCAGGGCATGGCGGACGACGAGAAACGTAAGGGTGAATTCTGGGCGCTGGCGCTCGACCGCGCCCAACTCGGCCTGTGGGACTGGAACCTCGCGACCGGCGATTGCTACTATTCGCCGACCTGGTGGAGGATGCTGGGCTATGCCGAGGGCGAGCTCGCCAACACGTCCGATCTCTGGCTGAAGCTCACCCATCCCGACGACCGCGAACGGGCGCTGGCGAGCGGCGACCGCCACATCGCCGGCCTCGTCGATTCCATCGATACAGAACTGCGCCTGAAGCACAAGGACGGCCACTGGGTCTGGGTGCTCGACCGCGGCGGCATCGTCGAGCGCGAGGCCGAAGGCAAGCCGCTGCGCCTGATGGGCGTGCAGACCGACATCACCAGGCAGAAAGAGGCCGAAGCCGCGCTCGAGCAGATCAATGTGCGTTTCCGCCTTGCGCTCGCCGCCAGCGGCACCGGCATCTGGCATTACGATATCGGCACCAACAAGAGTTATTGGGACGCGCGCACCAGGGAGATCTTCGGTCTTGTCAGCGATACCGACGAGGTGACGGCCGGCCTCTGGCACACCTATCTCCACCCGGACGACAAGGAGGCCACCGAGCGCGCGCACCTGCCGCCGCCGGGCTCGGAGAGCGTCACCGCCACGCAATATCGCATCATCAGACGCGACGGCGAGATCCGTCATGTCGAGTCGCTGGTGCGCTTCATCGCCGGCGTCGGCTCGGCCGGCCAGATCCTCGGCACCGTGCGCGACATCACCGACGAAAAGAAGCGCGCCGAGGAGCTTGCCTATGCGGCGCGCCACGATGCGTTGACCGGATTGTTGAACCGCTCGGCCTTCGACCGCCTGCTGGCCGAAAACATCGGCGCGGCAGACCGGCTGCCGCTTGCCGTGTTCTATGTCGACCTCGACTACTTCAAGGCGCTCAACGACTATGCCGGCCACGCCGCCGGCGACCTCGCGCTGAAGAGTGTCGCGGCAGGCATCGTCGCCAGCCTGCCGCCCTCGGCGCACGCCGCGCGCCTCGGCGGCGACGAGTTCGCGCTGCTGGTGCCGAATTGCGACGACGCCTGCGCCGAGCGGCTCGCGCGTGCGGTGCTCGCCGCCGTGCGCGACGCCGATCTCGGCCCGGCCGTCACCTCGCGTCGGCTCGCTGCCAGCATCGGTATCGCCTTCGTGTATGACCGCAACATCACCGTCGCAGACGCGCTCGCCTGCGCCGACGACGCCTGCTACGCCGCCAAGGCCGGCGGGCGCGACCGCTTTGCGGTGTTCTCGGCCGAGACGGCCTCCGGCTCGGGCGGCCTCAACGCCGCGCGGCTCGCCGCCGACCTGGTCGACGCCATGGAGGACGGCCGGCTGAAGCTGTTCGGCCAGGAGATCCATCGCCTGGGCAGGCCCTGGGAAGAGAACCGCCATGTCGAGGTGCTGGCGCGGCTCGAAGGCCGCAATGGCAAGCTGATCCCGCCGGGTGAGTTCATGCCGGTGGCCGAACGCTTCGGCCTTGCCGCCCGGCTCGACCGCTGGATCATCCGCGCGGCACTGGCGCGCCACGGCAAGGCGATGCGCTCCGGCGCCATCTCGCTCGGCTTCAACCTGTCGGCGCAGACGCTCTCCGATCCGCAGCTCTGGGACTTCGTCGATGCCGCGATCGCCGGGAGCGGCGCGCCGCCATCCGGCATCGGCTTCGAGATCACCGAGACCGCCGCCGTCACCAATTTCGACGCGGCGGAAGAATTCGTGCGCAAGGCCAGGTTGCGCCGCTGCCGCGTCAGCCTCGACGATTTCGGCGCCGGCATGAGCTCCTTCGAATATCTGAGGCGCTTCCCCATCGACGTCATCAAGATCGACGGCTCCTTCGTCGAGCACATCGCCGAAAGCCGCTTCGACCGCGAGATCGTCTCGGCGATCGCCGGCATTGCCAGAAGCATGGGCAGCGCCGTGGTGGCCGAGAAGATCGAGGAAAAGAGCGCGTTGGAGATCCTCATGGGCATGGGGGTCGCCTATGGCCAGGGCTATTTCCTGCACAGGCCCGAGCCGCTCGAGGCGATCGTGGCGCGGGCGGCCGGTGGCGCGGCGCCGTTTGAAAGACCGCATGCCCGAGTGGGCGGCATAAAATAAGCAAACGCTAAAATTGAAACCGCTCGTTTAAGCGCGCCGTAATCCGGCAAGGCAATGATCCGCACCGACAATCGGATCGGAGCGACGAGATGAAGACCCTTCCAACGCTGGCGGCAACCGCAATCGGCCTGCTCGGCATCTTTGCAACGCAGCCATCCTTCGCGGGTTCGGACCATGGCGGCCAGGTGACCGTGGCTGAGGATGACGACGACCAGGGCGCCGCCGCCGGCGATGACGGTGACCACGCCGTCGCCGAGAATGACGAGGCCGATCATGAGGGCGACGGCGTCGGGACGGGCTCGCATGACGGCGACCAGGACGAGGATGGCGATCACCAGGGCGGCGATCACGACGGCGGGGACAGCGACAGCCATGACGGCGGCGGCGACAGCGGTGGCCACGATGGGGGCGGGGACAGCGGCAGTCATGACAGCGGCGGCGACGACTGACGATCGGCGTTGAAAGCCGCAATCTCCCGGCGGGGGACCGCCCGGCGGGCAGCGGAGGGGCGCTGCCTGCCGGCCTGCCGCGCGCCAGGAAACTGAGGCAATTCCAGGAAAAGCCCGCAACGGTTTTCCGTCCTGAATCGCATGAAACAAACACTTGGAACGGTTCATCGATCCCATCAAAACGCTGAACCGCTCTAGGAAATTCTTAGGATTATTGGGCTACGGCCTTGCCGAACCGACCTTTGCTTTGCTCAAGGCATGATGTCTTGGCTCGAATATCCGGCACCCATTCCATGACGGACGGGTACCGTCGAGGCCAGCAATGTCTTCACTCCCCACGCTGAATAACGCCGCCCTTTCGATCCTGCAGCAGCAACGCCCGGCGTCGGCGGCCGGATCGGCAGGAGACGGTCTCGTCGCGAACATCAATCGCACCCCCGCCGATCTCGGCTCCGGCGCGCCGCTCATGGCCGAAATTTCCCAATCCATGTTCAGCCTGGACGGCCTCAACGTCACGGCGACAAAGGTCCGGCTGATGGAGCGCGCGGGCAAGGAGTTCGGCCTCGACCAGGGCGACTACGAATCCGTGATCTCCTATGGCACGGCCGTCAAGAACGCGGTCGAGGCGCTGAAGCGGCAATCCCCGTCCGCGATCGCAGAGATCGAAAGGCAGCTTGGCCTGGATCAGCTTGGCGTTTCGCTCGATACGCTGGTCAATTCAATCGCCGATCCGCAAAGCAGCGACGGCGACAGGTTGGACGCTGCGCTGGAGAGGGAAGCTGGCAAGCAAGGCGAGGGGAAATCTGCTTCCATCCAGCCAGACGAGATCGGTCTTTACGGTGGCTGAGGGCGCGTGCCGATCTCCCCTCATCAAGGGGGGAGATTACATCCGCTCAGTGACTCACCTCTCATTCGACGTCGGGCCGAACTCAGCCCTCCGCCTTCATGGTTCGCGCGATCTCAAGCAGCTTGTCGCGATCATGCCCATGCTCGCGGATCAGCTCGCGCGCCTGCTTGGGCGAGAGATCGGTGTTTTCGGCCAGGAACCGCACGTCCGGATCGTCGCCGCCCTTGGTCGGCAACCGGCTGGGTGACGGCGCATGACCGGCGCCCGGGCGGTTCGGGATCTTGCCGTTAGGCTGGTTCATCGTAAAACTCCCGTTGTTGCCGCTCCAGCCCGCCGTCCCGATGACCTGCCGCGTGCCTGCTTCTTGCGGCGCAGCACCTCATCGGTTCCGACGATGTGCTTCGACCCGCCGGTGATAGCGGTCGAGACGACCGCCGGCGGATCGCTCGCCGGGAAACTGTCCTCCAGACCGGACTGCAACTGTTCCTCCAGCGTCTCCGGAATCTCCGAGCGCCCTTGCGTGCGGCGGTCGTCGATCTCCTCCAGATCGCTCTTCGTGTCGGGATGGCTGCGCACATTCCTCATCGTCGACACAATCAGCTCGATCGCGAATTCACGCATGGCGTCGGCATGTGGCGCGGCGATATCCGTTTCCTCGACAAGCCTGATCAGCGACGTCTCCATCTCGCCCAGTTCTTTCAGGCCCTGACAGCGGGCCAGCCGTTGCGACAGCGCGTTGATGAGGGCGGGAGCAAAGGTCGAGTAGGCTTGCACGCGTGTCTCGTCGACGCGTTCGGGATGAAGGGTCTGCAGCGACATCGGAGCCTCCACTGGTTGTCCCGCCGATAGCGGCCGCCTTGCTGGACGGCCGCTTCTAGGCAACTGCGGGAGGCGCGACTGGTTCCATCAGGGAGAGAATGGCTGATGCGGCTATGTCCCTCGCCCCGGCACGGATCGGCGCCAGCATGCGGTCCCGACTGCGAGCCAAGACCGCACGACCGCATCAGGTCCTTGGCATGCGAATGACAGCCACGTCAGGCGGCCGCCCGCAAGGCCCGTTCGTTGGCGCCGCTTTCGCCGAGCTTGGTCAACGCCTCGTCGGTAGCGGCTTCTTCCTTGAGCGTCTCACGCAGCAGCGGCAACGCGTCGGCCAGGCCGAGTTGCTCCGCCCAGGCAATCAGCGTGCCGTAGCGCGCTATCTCATAGTGCTCGACCGCCTGGGCGGCGCCGACAAGGCCGGCATCGAGGGCAGGTTCCTCCTCATACTCCTCGAGAATCTCCGCGCCTTCTTCGAGAATGCCGTCGATCGCCGGGCAGGTCTTGCCCCTGGCGGCCTTGCCGATGAGTTCGAAGACCTGTTCGAGACGGTCGACCTGGCCTTCCGTCTCCAGGCGATGCTTCTCGAACGCCGCGCTCAGTTCCTCGGACTGTGCCGCCTTTGCAAGCTTGGGCAATGTCTTCAGGATTTTCTTTTCCGCGTAATATATGTCTTTCAGGCCGTCTACGAAAAGGCTTTCAAGGCCGTTCGCCGCCCCGGATTTCTTCGCCATTGTTGCGCTCCATCGATTTGAATGACACGTCGATTTTGAAAAAGGGAAAGCGCCCGCGTCAGCGGGCACCGGTTCGAGATTTAGGACTGGCCGCCCGTGCGGCCTGCTTCGGAAGCCCGTTCGCGGTCTTCGGCAAAACTGCCGCTGCCGCCTCTGTGCTGACCCATGTTGCGGTTTTCAGCTTGCTGCTGCCCGCTGCCGCGACGCCGATCCTGGTCGCGGTTCTTATGGCTCTGCTGGCCGGCCTTCACATGCTGTTCGTGGCGTCCACCTCGATTGGGCATATCTGAACTCCATCTTGTCCCGGATGGTCTTGGTGTGAATTCAAGGGAGGTTTGACTTCCTTGAATAGGAAGAACCGGCGCCCGCGGCGGCCGTTCCGCGCGAAATATTTTGTGAATAGCGCGGCGGCGATCGTCGACCCGCCGGTCGGAAATGGGAATGAGCAGCGAGCCGCCCGCTCGCTGCTTGCAGGCCATGGTCCGAGCAGTTCCTACGACCGAGGTCCGAGGAGCCCGAGCATTAGGCCCGGCAGAGCAACCAAAGCATGCGTTTCGAGTTATTGGGCGGTCGTCGATGGACCCCCCTCCGTCGTCGGCTTTTGGGTGCCCGCCGTTTCCGCGCAAACGGCGGGCACCCGATACCGTCGGAACCCAACAAGAATCATCGTAACAAGGAAGCCGCGTTGCCGGTTTCGAAAGTGAGACGACGTTTTGCCCCTTATTTCTGCCAAGCCCGCGCTGCGGAACGCTGAAAGCCGCCCCGCAAACGACAATCATTTCTCCGTGCTCGCCGACACCTCGATCCTCGACCTCATCCAGGACGATGAAGACGCCGCCGACATTGCCAGGCGCGCCGTGCGGCTTGGCAACGCCGTGGTTATCGCCATGGCGCTCTGCCTGATCGCCGCGCCGGCGATTTATCTCACCCTGGTCTACGGGCTTTAGGCGGCAGCAGAAAATCGCTGAGCATGGCGGCTGTCTCGTCAGGCAGTTCCTCGGGAAAGAAATGACCGCCGGGCATTGCGCCGCCCTGCACATCATGGGCCCAGCGCCGCCACAGCTCCAGCGGGCCGCCTTCGGCTGCATACCACTCGGCGAGCGCGCCATGCTCGCTCCAGAGCGTCAGGACCGGGCAAGCAATGCGCCGGGCGACCGACCGGTCGGCATGATCATGCTCGCGGTCGAGCGTCGCCGCCGCCCGATATTCCTCACAGATGGCATGGATATGCATCGGATCGTGCAAGGCCTTGACGTAAGCCTGCCTCACGGCAGCCGGGAACACGTCAGGCGAGGAGCCCCAGCCGCCCAGCGCATTGTCGACGATCGCATCCGCGGCCGCCGCCATGATCGTCTCCGGCAGCGGCTCCGGTTGCGCCAGCAGCGACCAGGGCCAATAGCCGAGCGCCAGCCGGGCGTCGGCCCGGTCCCAGGCATCGGCGGTGGGTATGATGTCGAGCACGGCTAGCTTTTCGATACGATCGGGGCAGTCCAGCGCCAGGCGATAAGCCACACGCCCGCCGCGATCGTGGCCGGCAACCATGAAGCGGGCAAAGCCGAGCTTCGTCATCAGCGCCGCGACGTCGGCGGCCATGGCGCGCTTGGCGTAAGGCGCATGGACCGGATCGGATGGCGGGCAGGAGCTTCTCCCGTAGCCGCGCAGGTCGGCGCAGACGACGCTGAACCGGTCGGCGAGCTTCGGCGCCACGTCGCGCCACATCAGATGCGTTTCGGGGAAGCCATGCAGCAGGAGCAGCGCCGGTCCGCTGCCGGCGCGGCGAATGAAAATCCGTGCTCCGTCCGTGTCGACCTCGGCGATTTCAAACCCTTCGAACATGTTTTACCTTCCCGGTGTCGGAACGGCTCAGGTCGGGTATGGTTGCTGCGGCCACTGGAAGGTGAGCGCGTCAGTCCGGCGGGCTCTTGCCGTCGCGTGACCATAGCGCGTCGAGCATCGAGAGCGCCGCGCTAGGGTCGGCCGACCTCAGGAGGCCTTGCTGGGCGGCAGCCTTCTTGAAGGCGGCGAAGGCAACAGCCGGGCGGCAGATGCCTGCCATGGCGTCGTCGACCAGCCGCGCCGCCGCGAGGTAGTCCGGCGCCTTCTTGTCCTTCCATTCTCCGCCAAGCGCCTTTTTTGCGCCGGCGATCGAGGAAACCACCATCGTGCCGCCGCTGACGAAGCGGATGGTAAGCGGCAAAAATCGGCTCATGGCCCGTCACCACCCGATCCATTCGCGTGTGCGCCAGGCGAGGCCGACGAAGGGCGCCGCAGTCAACACCGCCGCCGCAATGAAGAGAGGATTGTTCGCCCAAATGGATTTCATGTTGCCACCATCAGGATTGGGATCGCCATAAACGAAGATGCCGCCGACCGGTTGCATTCGATCGGCCAAGGGCGGGCTGTAAATGCGAGCTACATGTTGCTCGCTGGCCGAATGGGCGGAGCCCGACGGTGGGGCGGGCGCGGCCGTAGCCTTAACGGCACGTCGGCGAGCGAAGCATGGTCAGCCTGAGAGGAGTGGTTGGGGCGGCACGCTGGCGCCGAAATGTCCTTGATAGCTTGCCGATCAGATTTCCAATGTCCACGGTACTCTCCTCCTAAGAGTGACCCCAAACAGTGATCGACTAGCATCTGCGGCGATCGTCCGCATTTAACTTTGACGTATGCGCTGATGAACCGTGCCGAAGCGGTCGGGGGCAAAGGCCCGGCCTGCCATCCTGTCTCGACTCTATCCGCAGGCCCGGGCCGCAACGCTAGCGGAGGCTGCGTTCATATTGACGCTTGCATCCTGCTCCACGCACGATCGCGAAAGATCGGATACTCGGGAAGGATCATGCACAGGATCAAACGGTTACAGGGTCCTTTGCGCGTCCAAAGGACGCGCGAGGCGGTAGAACCTGGGGATACGACTGGCAATGCGCCTGGCCACCTCGGTTCCAGTCGGCGAACAGCGCCGAGCAGTCGATTTCATCGTGAAACTGAGCATCGGGAGCAAACGAGAGCGAGGAGGCGTAGGCTCTCAGGCACCTGAGCCTGAGCGTTTTCTCAAGCCGTAGCTGGCGCTCGTCCTCAACCGGCAATGGGCGAAGCGTCCTTTTGTTCTTTTCGGCAGGAGAGCGCATCTAATTCTCCTCGTCGTCACCGAAACCCGCGGAGCTGACCGGCCCTGCACCGGAGCAACAGGAACCGGAGTGCTCCGACGTCCTGCCCGGGAGTTCAGCGAGATATCACTACAGCCGCTGCCCGCTGTCGCCATCCATTTTGATGAGGCCGGCCATCCTTTAACGAAGACGTCTCCGCTCCACTCGCGAAAAGGGCGGGAGCATCCCGATTGACGCCGGCCGCGACGGTCCGCTCCTAAGGGTCGACATCCGACAGGGCCAACTTTTTCTCCCCGCATGCGTTGTTCTTCCAAAGCGACGGAGAAAGCGATGCCGACGAGATCAGCCACGCCGACCCAATCCGACACCGGGCAAGCTGTGCGCAAGCAGCGCGATGTGCAGCGCAAGGTCGATGCCAAGGACCGCGTCAGGTCGAACGGCAAATCCAAATCCTCGCGTGCGATGCAGGCCGGCGCGCGAAAATATCCGGTGCCACCTTTCCCGAAGCAGCATCACCCGAAGCCCGGCGAGGAATGGGCGATCGAGCCGGCACCGCTCTACGATGCGCCGTTCTGGCTAGGCTCGAATAAGCTAGGCGGCAAAGTTGCACTGATCACCGGCGGCGATTCCGGCATCGGTCGCGCGGTCGCGGTGCTGTTCGCGCGCGAAGGCGCCGATGTCGCCATCGTCTATCTCAGCGAGGACCGCGATGCCAAGGCGACGAAAGCGGCGGTCGAGGCCGAGGGCAGGCGCTGCATCACGCTGCGCGGCGATGTCGCCAGGCGCGCCTTCTGCCGCAAGGCCGTCGAAGAGACCGTGAAGAAGCTCGGCGGGCTCGACCTGCTGGTCAACAACGCCGCCTTCCAGGTTCACTCGGCGGACTTCGCCGATCTCACCGAAGAGCATTTCGACACCACGCTGAAGACCAATCTCTACGGCTATTTCCACATGGCGCAGGAAGCCGTGCCGCACATGAAGCCGGGCTCGGCGATCATCAACACCGGCTCCGTCACCGGCATCGAGGGCTCCAAGGAGCTGGTCGATTATTCGATGACCAAGGGCGGCATCCACGCCTTCACCCGTGCGCTCTCCGGTAATCTCATCGGCAAGGGCATCCGCGTCAATGCGGTGGCGCCTGGTCCAGTATGGACGCCGCTCAACCCGTCGGAGAAGGAGGCCGGGGACGTCGCGCAGTTTGGCGCCAAGACGCCGATGAAGCGCCCCGCCCAGCCGGAGGAGATCGCGCCGGCCTATGTATTCTTGGCTTCGCCGCAATGCTCAAGCTACATCACCGGTGAGATCCTGCCGATCGTTGGAGGTTACTGAACCCATGAGGAGGATCCCATGCAGAAAATTCTTCTCATCATGGCAGCCGTTATGATGTCGGTGCTGCCGGCGGTCGCCCAGACGGCCGATCAGCCGATGGACCAGCAGCTCATCCCCGACTTGCAGCAACTAGGGGACTGCCAGGCCAAGCCCGACACCAAGGAGCCGCAGCAGAAGCCGCAGGCCGCCACGAATGAACTGTCGGAAACGCTCGACAAATGCGGCGGTGTGCTGAAGCCGCCGCCCACCGGCGACAAGAACACCACCGTTCCGCCGGCCGACAACAGCCAGATGCCGATTATCGAGCCTGATGAATTGCCGCCGCAAAACCCGAAGTAAGGACGGCCAACCGGACTGGCCCGGAACTTTTGCCAGGCGCGCGAGTTACCGGACAGTTTCCCGAGCTTCGTGTTACTCCCGAAATTGCAGCCCCGGTCCTCTCGGCCGGGGCTTCTTTTGATCTCGGCGCTGGCCCACCCCCTGCCGCCTGTCCGGAACCATCCCGACCGCGATACCAAACCGCGTGTCGGCGGCGAGGTTGCCACATGATCGTTGCCAGCAGCTTGATCACGGTGCTGGTCTCGGGGTTCCGGCGGCGGAGACGGAGGTGACGCTGCTTGGCGGCGATCCGAGGCTTGGCCTTTTCTCGGTCACGCTGCCCTGGCGCTCGTCCCCACGCTTTTCGATCTCGTAGGAAAGCCAGCGGCAAAACATGCCGACGATCGACGTGGCGGCGCCGCCGAGCAGGCAGGCAATCAACAGCGGACTTTTCGATGCGCTCTCCCAACTGACGGTCGCCAGCAGGATCACGCTTGCCGTCGAGATTGTATAGCCGATGCCCTTGAGCAGATGCCGCGACGATCTGGTCATGCTGATGCCCGCCTTTCAAGTGGAACAGCCAGCAGTGACCGAAGTTCCATTCCGCAATGCCAAGGTAGCCGCCAGCCGGCGGATACGTCCTGCCGGTGGCGCGATCGGCCCCCTTGCGGGCTCAGCGCTTCTGTTTTCCGTTGTCTGGCGACTTGAACCCTGACGTCACATGCGCCTCGCGCATTATCCGCAGGGCTTCGTCAGGGGTGAGGCCGCATTTGCGGGCAAAATAAATCGCTTCGGAGGCCTCTGATCGCGAGGCTGTGGCGAAAACGGACAAGGCCGTTCTCGATTTCTTCTTGGCCATCGGTTCACCGTGCCATGAATCACTTAGTCAGCTAACATAGCCTCATTGTCCGGAAATCAAAATCCCTTGCTTTCCGGTCGGCGGACACTACCAGCCTTGGCGCCTCGCCCAGTCGTCGATGTCGCGACGGATACGGTCCTTCTCGATGCCGTAGCGTTCCTGGATCTTGCCTTCGAGCTGGTCGCGCTTGCCGGCGATGCGGTCGAGGTCGTCGTCGGTGAGCTTGCCCCACTGTTCCTTGACCTTGCCTTTGACCTGCTTCCAGTTTCCTTCGACGCGGTTCCAATCCATGGCGCGAACTCCTTCGTTTTGCACAAGGAGCTAACGGCGGCGCTGCACGGAGGTTCCTGCCTTTGCCGAACGCCGGAATCGGGATTTGGAAGGGAACATTTAGGCGTCGCTGATGTTCCTCTTGCACCATGGCGCGCAGTCCCAGCATCCGCGCGAAATGTGCGCTGTCGGACCGGGTATCCAGAGCCCGATCCAGCCCGTCTCGGCCCTCTCCCCGCCGAGGCGGGCTTACAGGTTGATCGAGGTGAACATGCTCCACCGGGCAGCGAAGATCGCCAGGCAGGCCCATCGCGGCCAACTGGACAAGACCGGCCGACCCTATATCGAACATCTAAGGCGCGTTGCCGACGCCGTCGAAACCCACGACGAGAAGACCGTCGCTTACCTGCACGACGTGATCGAGAAAGGCGAAGGCTGGTCGCTGAACAGGCTGGAGGCGGCCGGCTTCGGATTGCGGGTGGTCGTGGCGGTCGATGCCCTGACCAGAAGGATGGACGAGAGCGAGCAGGCCTTCATCTTTCGCGCAGCCTCGAACCCGCTGTCGCTGCCCGTCAAGAAGGCGGACCTCAAGGACAATCTCTGGCAGGCGTTTCAGGCGGGCATCGCCCCGACCAAGTACGAGGAGGGCCTGCGCTTGCTGGGCGAGTTGAACGGCCACTAAAGCGCGTCGCGGCGAATTCGGGCGACGCGCTTGTGCAATTCAGCCTTTCGGATCCAAATGAAGCAGATCGATCGGGGAACCCGGCAGCCGTCGTTGGTCGAGTGCCTTTTCCAGATCGTTGCGCCTGTCGCCCGGCCAAGCGTCATTGAGGTCGAGCGCGGTGAGAACCTGCTCGTCGAACTCGATCGGCGCGCCGTAGATCTGGGCCACCTGCATGACCAAATCTTCGATATCCTCGCGGGCGAAGTTCTCTTCGAGGTTCCGGAGCCTGATCTCTTCCGACAAGCTGATGATATTGACGATCCCGTTCGCTTGCAGGGCCTCCTGGACCTTGCGGTGGGCATCATCGCGCATCTGGTCGGGAAATTCTCGTTGCATCGGAAAACCCTCCTTTCGCGGACGGTTTGTCCCTCTGTTCGCACCATGCGCCCGTATCGGGCGAATAGCAATAGGAAAATGTAAAAATTCATAAATAAAACAAATAGTTAGCATAGTATCACGAATGTGATTTCGTGGTATCACCCGCATCGTTAGGGTCATCCGCCTTTTGCCTATCGAGCAACCTTGACGTTCTGCGTGCTGTTTCCCATTTTCACTCATAGTGAGACACATACTCATTCCTGGTATTGGTCTCTTGGGAGGCTGAAGTGGCTGAGTTGGAGCGACCGCAGCGGCTGCAGATCATGTTGACCGAGGAGGAACTGGCGGCAGTCGAGAACTGGCGCTTCGACAAACGAATGCCGAGCCGTTCCGCTGCCGTACGCGAGCTTTTGCGCCGGGGTCTCGCGGCGGAAGGTTTCCTGACCGCCGAGACCGGCGTCAAGTCGCAGGACTTCGGTGTGCTGTCGCCGACCGCCAAAGGCGACGAAAACCCCGATCGCTCCGAGACTTAGAGCAAGATGGCATCTCATCTTTTCATCTTTTGCGGGTTGTTGTCTTGATCCGCAAGTGCGCTAACTAACGCCTTGGCGCAATCCAGGGGCAGGGAACAGTGAAATCCGGGGGCAGGGCATCACAAATCAGCAACGCCGATGCGCGGCTGGCGGCCATTGTCGATTCCTCATTCGACGCCATCATTGGCAAGAATCTGAACAGCATCATCACCGACTGGAACCACGCGGCCGAGCGCATGTTCGGCTATAAAGCCGAGGAGGTCATCGGCCAGTCGATCCTGATGCTGATCCCCGAGCGCCTGCAGGACGAGGAAAGTGACATTATCGGCCGCATCCGCAGGGGCGAGGGCGTGGCGAGCCTCGACACGACGCGAAAGCGCAAGGACGGCTCGCTGATTGCTGTTTCCATCACGGTTTCGCCGATCAGGAACCTTTCCGGCCAGATTGTCGGCGCGTCCACGATAGCTCGCGATATCACCGCCTCCAAGGAAAGCGAGCGCCGCATCCGGCTCCTGATGCGTGAGGTCAACCATCGCGTGAAGAACCAGTTCGCGGTCATCCTGTCGATGGTCCGCGAAACCAGCAAGCGTTCGACCGATCCCGGCGAGTTCGAGGAGATGATCCGTGCGCGCATCATGGCGCTGTCGCGCTCGCACGATCTTCTGGTCACTTCGGAATGGGCGGGGGCGAGCCTCTTCGATCTCATCCAGGAGCATCTGAAGCCGTTCGGCCATGAGGAGCGCATCTCGCTCTCTGGCCCGCTGCTGACGCTGCAGTCGAACGCCGTGCAGAATCTCGGCATGGCCTTCCACGAACTCGGCACCAATTCGTCGAAATATGGCGCGCTGGCGGGTGAGGGCGGCAATGTCGAGATCACCTGGACGGTCGACACCGGCCCGGAGGCCCGGCGCCGGTTTCACCTTGTCTGGCAGGAGGCGTTGAACCACCCCGGCGGACAGAGCGAGACGAACGAGTCCACACGAAAAGGCTTCGGCACGGTGGTGCTGCAGCGCGTGGCGCCGCAATCGCTTGGCGGAACCTCCAGCCTCGAACGCTCGCCCGGCGAGCTGAAATGGTCGCTGACGGCGCCGCTCGAGGCTATCGTCGTCCCGCAGCTGGGGGCGGAAGGCGAAGGCGACTTCAGCGTTTGAGAGGTATTTGCCGTCTGGCACCGGGCAGGGCGCAAGCCGCGGTTGCCGGCTCGCGTCCTTGCAGCTTCACAAAACGTAATTATATCAATGAGTGAGCGTGCAATGTCCACGCGAAGTGAGTTGCTTTGGTCAAGCTTCATCCATGGAGGTTGTCATGGCAATGATGGAAGCGAGAAAGAGCATGGACTGGATCACTCTGGTCCTTGCGATCTGCCTGTTCATCTCACCCTGGGTCATCGGATTCACCGCGGTAATGGTGCCCGCGTGGAACGCCTGGATTGTCGGCGTTGCGCTCGGCGCTCTGGCGCTCGCGACGCTTTCGGTGTTCGCAGAATGGGAAGAATGGGTAAATATGGCCCTCGGGCTCTGGCTGATCGTGTCGCCCTGGCTGCTGGGCTTTGCGGCCGACACGAATGTGATGGCCACGCATGTCGTTCTCGGCGTGCTGGTGATCGCGGCATCGGCCTATGCCGTCTGGGACTTCCGTCATCCCCACGCGCATGCGTGAGCGGTGACTGAGCGGGAGCCCGCCGCGCAAGCGGCGAGCTCCTTTGATTTTGACAGTGGGGCATTGGGTGGTTGCGGCGGCTTCACGCATTGCTGCAACCGGAAACCTTTTCGCGCATTCTTGGGAATGGCCTCGATGCTCCACCCCGATAAGCCTGCCAAATGCTGCTCCTATTGCGGTGGCCGCGACCATGATTTCGAGGAGTGCCCGAAGCGCAAGGCCGATGCGGAAAAGGAAGAGGTAGCGCGGGACGGAACTCGTCACGAGGATCTTCAGCCTGGCCCGGAGGTGACCTCCGAATACCTACCGTAGCGTTCCTTCGCGCTCTGTCCCGCCGACGTCTCTTTGATCTTTGCCGCCGTGACTTATGTCAGCGCATGCGCCGCGGCGTCGGCGAACGAGATATCGCCCTTGATCTCGCGCATCGCCATCGAGGTCACGGTGCGGCGCACGCCGGGCAGCCGGCTGAGTTCCTCGCGCAGCATCCTGTCCAGCGCCCTCATGTCGACGGTGACGATCTGCAACAGATAGTCGGCCTCGCCGGTCGTGGCGTAGCAGCGGCGGATCAGCGGATGCTTCTTCACGGCCGCCTCGAAGGCGTCCGAGACCTCAAAGTCGATCGACACCTGGATGAAGGCCTCGATGCCGAAGCCGATCGCCGCCGGATCGATGCGGGTGGAATAGCCGCGGATGGCGCCTGCATCCTCAAGTGCCTTCACCCGTTTCCAGCACGGCGTCTTGCTCAGGCCAACCTCTTCGGCTAGTTCGCCGAAGGAGATGCGCGCGTCGCGTTCGAGGGCGGCAACGATTTTGCGGTCGACGGCGTCCAGCATATTTCGTTCTCCAAAACTCTATAAAAGGCGATGAATTGTCCTTCGATTTCGCCGAATTGGATAACAGAAAGGAACAATGTTCAAGCCGAAAGCGCTATTCTTTGGGCATCCGTCGAACATGCCCGTGCGAGGAGGATGAGCCATGGACAAATCGGACTATCACGCCCGCATCGAGGCGCCCGAAATGCGCGACTACGGCGTTTATCTCAAATGCGACCAACTGCTCACCTGCCAGAAGCCGCTCGCCGAGATGGTCAACGCCGACGAGTTGCAGTTCCAGATCGTGCACCAGGTCGAGGAGCTGTGGATGAAGCTCATCGCCTACACGCTGGTCGACGTCCTCGATTATCTGGAGAGAGAGGATACGCATCGCATCGTCACGCTCATGGGCCGCGTGCACCGGCTGATGCGCATGATGACGGCGCAGCTCGACCTGCTGGAGACCATGTCGCCCAAAGAGTATCAGCAGATACGCCTCGAGCTCGGCAATGGCAGCGGCCAGGAGTCGCCGGGCTTCAAGCTCATCCTGCGCCTGCCGCCGGACCTCTGGCGGGCCTTCAAGCACTCCTATCTCGACGGCCGTGGACTCTCGGTCGAGGACATCTACGACGCCCACTACGACCATGGTGACGCTTACGTCGTTGCCGAGGCGCTGATTGAGTTCGACGAGCTCTTCCAGAAATTCCGCGCCAACCACCTTTATCTCATCCACCGCTCGATCGGGCTCGGCGCGAAGTCGCTCAAAGGCCGACCGGTGGAAATCCTCGAAGGCGGCGCCCGCCACCGCTTCTTCCCCGAGCTCTGGGACATACGCTGCGACATGACCGACCGCTGGGGCGCGTCCTACGGCACCGTGCGGGACTCGATCAGCCATCCGCGGCAGGCGAAGGCGGGGTAGGGCCGGCGCCCCTTCTCCCCTTGCGGGAGAAGGTGTCCGAGCGAAGCTCGGACGGATGAGGGGTGTTGGACGGAGTGTGGCTTTGAAGACCTAAGCGCTTAAAATTGCTAGGCCTTTTTAGGTCGCCTTCTTCCGGCACCCCTCATCCGTCTCGGCGCTCGCGCCGATCCACCTTCTCCCACAAGGGGAGAAGGAGAAAAATTTCCACCCCTTGTCGGAACCATCGCCCTTCGTTCGTCCTTGGAGCATATCGACCGCTCCAACCGGAGGACAAACGTGGAAACGCAATCGACCTGGCAGACCGCCGCCATTCTCATCGCCCGCCTGATCTTCGCCGCCATGTTCGCGATGGGGGTGGCCTTCAAATTCATGGATATGGGGGCGACCGCCGGCTATATCGCCGCGGCCGGCTTCCCGTTCCCGCTGTTTCTGGCCTGGTGCGCCGCGATCCTCGAAACGCTGCTGGTGATCGCTTTTCTCACCGGCGCCTTCATGACGCCGCTGGCGCTGATCGGCGCGGTCTATGTCGTCTTCCTCGGCTTTGCCTTCCACGGCCCGTCGCACTGGGCCGGTAACCAGGCCGAGTTCGGCGCCTTCATGTCGCATTTCCCGTTCGCCGCCGGCCTGCTCTTCGCCGCAGCGCACGGCGCGGGCAGCGTGCTCGCGGTGCGCCAGGGCTGGCCGAGCAGGGCGTGAACTTCCCTTCTCCCCGTTTACGGGGAGAAGGTGCCGAAGGCGGATGAGGGGCAGCGCCGACTTGCCTCGAAACCGCTTCCCTTGACCTCACATCTGGTCGTTGTACGGCTCCTTCATCTGGCCGACCATGCGCGCCAGCTTCGAGAAGGACGGCATGTCCGCCTCGGGCTGGCACTGGTTGGCGAGTTCGAGCAGCCGGATCGGGAAGTTGACGGCGTCGCGGCTCGACGCCGACATGCCTTCGGACCGGTCTTCCCCGGTCTCCACCGCCTCGGCCTTGCGCAGCGCGATGTCGATCTCCTCGACCGTCAGCACCCCCTTGCGCACGAGAGTATGGTTGATTGCGGCGACGGCCATCAGCAGGCCCTCGAGTTGCAGATTGGCGACGTTCATGGCGCTTCCTCCCATTGACCTCGCCTCAAAAACGCGCGAGCGGCGTTTCCGATCCGGCGCGATGCTTGGTGCCGCTGCGTGTTCGGTCCCGATTAGCTAGGCGGGCCGTTTCGGCATGACAGCGAGGACCGGGCGGTCCCGCTATTCCCTGCCTTGCAGGATGCGCACGAAGCGGCTGTTGTCGGCCGTCTGGGAATGGATGCCCTGAATGTCGCGATAGCTAAGCCGGCCGCTCGCCCACGCATTGAAGAACCGATTGCAGAAGGCGTCCGGAACACGGGCGATACCGACCTTCATCAGCTTCGCCACGGTCTGCCTGTCCTCCAAACGGCGCGATCCGATTTGCTTGGTGCAGTCGGCGATGATTCCTCGCTTGAACGCAGGGCTGCCCTGCATCGCCGCTTGCGCGCTGTTCCATTGGCCTTCTTTGGCGCTGGTGCAGCCGGCCAGAAGTGAGGCGCCGATAAGCACCGCTCCAAAACGCATTTCGAAACGCATCTGTCCTCCTGAAATCAAATCGCGCCCGAACCGAGCAAAATTCCATGACGCGAACAAGGCGGTTCAGATGAGTTCCAAGTAAATAACCTGGTCCACTGCGACGATTTCTCATTGAAAGCAGCCGCGGGCCGGCCGCCGGCGAGGTCTAAGCCTCCATCAGGCGTTCGCCATATTCGGTCCAGAGCTGCTTGGCCTCACGGCTGCCAAGCGGCGGCGTCGAGCGGTCGCCGTAGGAGATGGCGACGGCGCTCAGATCATACTGGCCGTCGGCCTCGGCGATGAAGCGGATGGCTTCGCCGAGCGGCCTCGAGTGGAAGATCGGATCGGCCTGGCCCCGGCCCAGGCTGCGAACGCCCGAAATGCTTGCTGGCACATGCCGCATCCGAAAGACGGATGCCATGGCAGGTTTGTCCATGCCCGCTCTCCGCGATTCCAATGCGGGATGATTCCATAAGGTCCGGCTGATGACCAGTCATTACAAGCCAGACGGGGCAGGACTGCCCGAGGAAGTAAGCCCGGGCTCGCGGCGCTGCCTTCCTGTCTACGAGCAGCGACGAGACGGCAAGACCGTTTCGCGCTTGGCCTTTCCTGCCAAGGTTGATGAGGCAGCGACGAGGCGGCAAGGCCGCCTCGCGCTTTAGCGATGCCAGCGGTGGAACCAGTCGGGCTCCGGCTGCGAATTTCTGGCGATGGCGAGCCCGATCAGCACGCCGAACAGTCCGCCGATCGCGACCGCGGTGGAAATCGTGCCGGGATTCTGCTGCACCGTTTCGGAAACGCTATGCGCCTGGCTGCGCAATTGCCTGGCCGTGCGCGAGGCGCGGCCGGTGGCGCTGCTGTAGAGGTTCGAGGCGCGGTCGGCTGCGCTTTGATACCACCCGTGAGCCGTCTCCTCGGCCTGGTCGGAGAGCATCCGGTTGAGCCGGCTCACCTCGCGCTTCAGCTCCGCGATCTGCTTCTTCATCGCCGCCTCGGAAGCACCCGAGGACCGCGCGCTGCGCGACGCGCCTCTGTTGCGCGGGGTGCTCACCGTGCCCTTGCCGTTGCCGCTTGTCTGAGTGCTTGTGTCGTTGTCCGCCATTGTTTTCTCCCTTTTTTCATCCAACGGCCGGGGCGTCTCCTGGTTCCCAGCGAGCTGACCGCGACCGCCAAAGGCAAGGGCCGCGGAGCGAACTCCACGGCCCTCAGTGCAACGAAATTCAAAGGCTACTTGCCGCAGTGGTTGTCGTTGACGGTGGGCGCGGTGGTTCCGGACGACAGGTTGCTGGCATCCGGCTGAGCGCCCTGCGGACCAGGCGCGCAGTTGCGGTCGGCGTTCGAATTCATGCCGTCGTCATAGGCCGGGCCGCCATAAATGCTGCCGGTCGTGCCCGTGTCGATGTTGTTGTCGGGATTGGGAATAACCGTCTGGCCGCTGCCGATGCCGGTCGTATCGTTTGCGTTGCCCGAGCCCATATGGCCGGCACTCTGCGCCATCGCCGCCGTGGCAAGACCGATCGTGAGCGCCGAGGCCGCAAGGATGGTTCTAAACATGATTTCTCCTTTCTTGGCGAAGGTCGTCGCGTCGCGACTAGGGGCGCAACCATTCGGACCGCCCATGGTTCCAAACAAAAATGCCCGCCTGCGGCGACCTGTCCCGGTCAGGCCGTTTTTCGACGGCCGGGCGTTTGCGGTGGTGCGGCGCCATGGAGAGGCTCTCAAAGAAAATAGGAATATTTACCTAAAAGCCGTTGCCCGGTGAGGGCAGCAATGCTATGATTTTATCCATGGTGCTGATTTGCGCCAACGACCCGCCGCCCGGCGGGTCTTGTTTTGCAAGCGCACACAAAATTCCTGGAGCGCTGGCGGGACAGTACCCCCCTCTGGCCTGCCCGTCCTCCGCAGCAGCTGCGGAGGGTGGACCGGCCATCTCCCCCGCAAGGAGGGAGATCAGCAGCTCCCGCGCCGGCCCTTCTTACTGTCTGCTGCGCCAATTGGCGAAAGCGGCCGCGACATCCAATCTCCCCCTTTGCGGGGGAGATGGCCGGCAGGCCAGTGGGGGTGGGCGGGAACTCGACCTTTCAGTTGAATTGCGGAAGTCTTGCATGCCACGCTATGCCACCATCATCACCGGCGACGACGGCGCCGAGATCGTCAGCGCCATCGGCGAGTTCGAATCCTTCGGCGCGCCGCGCCGCGCCGCGCCGCGCCGGCCGCGTCGAGCAAGTCGCGCCGGGCGTGCGCATCGGCATGGTCCGCGGCGGCCCGGTCGAGCCGGTCGCCGGCTTCGGCTTTCCGCGCCAGGGCCTGGACCATTCGGCGATCGCTGCCGTTACGGCGACGCTGAAGGCAGCGTCTGGTCCGTCTCCTGAGGTCGCTTCGATCGGCGAAGCAGCGTCGCCAAGGCCAGTTCGCTCAAAGCCGCGCAAGAAACCGGCGCGCAAGGTCGCCAAGGCGCGAACGGCCAAGGCACCAGTCTCCGATGCGACGGCCCATGGCTGACGGAGCGAGCAAGGCGCGACGCAGGACGACCGGTGCCCGAACCGCAAGGCCGAAGACCGCAAGAGCGACGCCGGCCGGCACGGCTGCCACCCGCCCGAAGCGCTCGAAAAAAACGCTGGGCGATGATTTCGCCGCAGCACTTCGCGCCGACTTCCGCGCCCATGGCGCCGGCGTGATCGCCGCCGTGCGGGCGGAAAAGCCCGACCAGTATCTGAAGGTCGTGCTGACGATGCTGCCCAAGGAATTCTCGCAAGGTCTCGATGCGAACCAAAACAGTCTCGACCGGTTGAGCGATGAAGAGATCCGCAGCCGTATCCGCGGCCTCGAAGCGAGGCTCCGCCCGCTCCTCGATGCCGATCAGAACCTACCGGCGCTTCTATTGGGATGCCGTCCTTGGCGCCGCGCTCCCCGACGGCATCGACTACGCCGTCTTCGACTTCGCGGTGAACAGCGGGCCGGGCAGGGCGGCGAAATACCTGCAAGCGGCGCTCGGCGTTGCGCAGGACGGCAGAATCGGCCCGGCCACGCTCGCCGCGGCCAGGGCGAAACCCGCCGGCGTTGTCATCGATGCGCTTTGCGATGCGCGGCTCGCCTTCCTCCAGCGGCTGCCAACCTGGCCGACCTTCGGCAGAGGCTGGAGCGGGCGCGTGGCTTCGGTGCGCCGGCAAGCGCTGCTGATGTCGGCAACACCGCAAATGCCTCCTGGATCCTCGCCAATGATGCCAGCATCCCCGGGCGAGGCGCCAACGGTTGCGACGCCTGCCGGGGGCGCGACACAACCGCCCGCCGTGCCGCCGGCAAAGTCTCCGTCATCCGGCCTTGCCGGCATCTTCGCCTTGATCGTTCTGGCGCTCGGCTCGGCCGTCGCGTGGGCCGCGCATCTTCCCTGCAATCTCTTCAGAGTGTTTTGCCAATGATCGCCGTCATCATCCGCATCGGCCTGCGCTACGGCGCCGGCGTCCTCGTCGCGCGCGGCCTGCTCGGCGCTGGCGACGCCGCGGCGCTTTCGGCCGATCCTGACATCCAGGTGGCGCTCGAAACCGGCATCGGCCTGGCGCTCAGCTTCGCCGCCGAGGCCTGGTACGCGTTCGCCCGAAGGTTCCACTGGTCGAAGTGAGGGAGCAAAAAATGGTCGAGGTCTTCACCGAACTCATCGGCCGGGCCTTGCCCTGGGTCATCGGCGCGCTGCTCCTGATCGGCGCGCTTGTCATGTGGTGGCTGGCATGACGGCGCTACTCTCCTTCCTCGCCGGCAATCCGGCGATCCTGGGCATCCTGGCCTCCTTTGTCGCGGCGCTTGGCTGGGGCTTTCACCAAAGGCTCGCCGGCGCGCGCGCCGAGCGCGCCAGGCAAGCGGCCAGTGAAGCGGCGGCCCGCAATATCGCCGACCAGGTCGATAACGATGTCGGCGCGCTGCCCGCGGATGCGGTCAAGATGGAGCTGAGGTCATGGGCAAAAAACTGATCGCCGCTGTCCTCGCCGCCGCGCTCAGCGGCTGCGCCACGGCCAAGAGCGGCTTTTGCGCGATGTCCTCGCCGCTGCGGCTCTCCGCCAAGGCGGTCGATGCGCTGTCGAACGAGGAAGCGAGGACGCTTCTCGCCCACAACCGCAAGGGCGAGAAACTCTGCGGCTGGAGGCCGTGATGCACGACATCTTCGATCTGCTTGGCATTAAGGGCCAGGTGGTGGCCGCCGGTCTCGCCGGCGGGGTGCTCAGGGCACTCTCGCGCCATCGCTACAAATTGCGCGAGATGGTGGCATCGCCGATCTGCGGCGCTTTGGCCGCCGCCTATCTGACGCTGCCTGTCGCCGCCTGGGTTCAGGCGAGCGGCCTGCCGATGCCGGACGCCGCCGACGATACCACCACTTTAGCCGCCGCCTTCCTCATCGGCGTCTCGGCCATGTGGATCTCGGACATCGTGTTCGAGGTGGTGGTGCGGCGGTTCAGGCCGGCGCCGGAAGAATGAGGTGGTCCCCCGGCACGGACTTTGCCAATCCAGGCCTGTTCGTAGACGACCTTAAGCCGTCGGCAGATTCTCTGAAAACTCCGTGAACCAATTTGTGCCGCCGGGCGACGCATGGGTGCAAATGAACACTATCTACCCATGGAGATTTTCCGATGACTGCAATCCTGCGCAATGCACTTCTCGCCGCTGTCGCCGTCTCAGCCTTGGGCGGCTCCGCGATGGCCGGCCAGCAGATCTACGAATGCGACAACACGCCGACCAACAAGCTCTGGGCCGGCCGCTGCTGCGGCGTCGGCGATGCCAACTGCCTGGGTGGCGAAAGCCACCACCAAGGCAGGGGTGATCACGGCCGAGGCGACAAGGGCGGGAGCAACAACGGCAGAGGCGATAAGGGGCCTAAGTGAGGCCGGCCAGGCAACCGATGATCGCCGGTTCCCAACCGGCGAGCATCGGGCGCAGACCAGGTAACTCCGCGCTCTGTTGCCTCACCCTGTCGGACGCTTGAGCGGCTGGAAGAAGCAGGCCACAATCCCCACCTATGGAGAAATCCAAAGGAGGTTTGACATGGCTTCTTCCGAACGTGCGGTCCTTGCCGGCGGCTGCTTCTGGGGCATGCAGGATTTGATCCGTCGCTTCCCCGGCGTGATCTCCACTCGTGTCGGCTACAGCGGCGGCGACGTGCCGAACGCAACCTACCGCAACCACGGCACCCATGCCGAGGCGATCGAGATCATCTTCGATCCGACCAAGACCAGTTTCCGCACGCTGCTCGAGTTCTTCTTCCAGATCCACGACCCGACGACCAGGAACCGCCAGGGCAACGATGTCGGCATGAGCTACCGCTCGGCGATCTTCTACACCAGCGACGAGCAGAAGCGGGTGGCCGAGGATACCATCGCCGATGTCGACGCCTCGGGCCTGTGGCCCGGCAAGGTCGTCACCGACCTCGCTCCGGCCGGTCCCTTCTGGGAGGCCGAGCCCGAGCATCAGGATTATCTCGAGCGCTATCCCAACGGCTACACCTGCCATTTCGTCCGGCCGGGCTGGAAGCTTCCGGTCCGTCAAAAGGCCGCCGCATCATAAAAATAGCGGCTACGCAGCAGCCGCTTTTGCACGATCACGCCCGCCGTGCCGAAAGGCATGGCGGGCTTTTTGTGTTCCGGCATGCGGACTCAGCCCTTGGCTCGGCGATTCTCGTTTTCGTGGCTGCCGATCCAATGGGCGCGGATGCGGTCGCTGGCTTCGAGATAGGCCATGTCGATGAGATAGGTCAGCAGCTTTTCGCCATCGGCCTCAGCCCTCTGGCGAAGCTCCCGCAATATCCCCTGCGCAAACTGCAGGTTTTCCATTTTGCTTGGCTGGTCCATCGGTGTCCCCAATGTCTGCGAAGTAGATCTGGCTAACTATGCTGCATGAAGATTGTGACGCGATTAACGGTGGGGACGTATCCGGTTGCATTGACCTCGATCAACAAACCGGTTGGACATTACGAAAAAATGTCGATATTTTACGCCCCAATCGGATAGCGACCATGCACGAAGATGAGGGCAGCACTCCCGACAAGTTGCAAGCCATGCTTGACGTGATTGCCAGGAGCGAACCTTCGAGTGGGGAGGCCGATGTCGGACGGATGCAGGCCGACGCCATCAAAGCCGCTAATGTGCTGATCGAATTCTATGCCGATGCCGCGCTCGAACGAGCCAAGCTCATCGAGCGCCGCTCGCCCCAGTCGCATTTCGCGCGCATGGTGACGGCCGAGGTCGGCAGGCGCGGAAGGCTCGCGCCCAGAAGCTAGCCCAGAAACTGGCAAGGTTCGCTTCAGGACGATTTGTGCCCCCTCGATTTCTCGCCAAGCCTTTGCCGGATCTCTTCCTGGATGTTGTCCAGCAGGTAAGACAGCATGTCGTGCCCGATCGATTGCGCGATCGCCTGAGCCTGCTCGACATGGTCGTGAATTTCGCGCAGCGAATGCTCTTCGCACGCGGCGTCCTGCGTCAGATCGACGAACCAGCCTGGATAGAGCGCCGCCTCGCCCATGCCGTCGACATAACATCGGCCAACGGCAAGGATCTTGCGCAGTCCCATCTTTTCCGAGCGGACCTTGTAGACTTCGCGGAAGCCTGACCTGCGCTCTATCGCCTTGCGGATCGCCAGCCGAACCCTCGACCGGTCCTCCCGCTCGATGCTTTGCATCCACCTTTCCAGCGGAGCGCCATGCGAGAATTCCTCGAGCGTCAGGTCGAAATAGGCGGATAGATTGGCATCCCCGTAGATGCGGTCACGCTTGATATCCCAGGTCCAGAACCCGTCGATCGGTGGATACCGCATATGCGCGTAGCGGCTGCGTTCGGGCGCCGACGTCATGAAAACCGCCCCGTCCGGTTTCAAGATTCGCCAGTACTATGTCGCAAAATCCCAAAGAAACAAAGATGGCATTTGTACAAGGCAGAAAATCATAGGGACCGCTGCTTGCTTACATAGTTTGATGGCATGGTTGGCATAACCAGAAAATACGAATGATGAATAAATTTTCTCTTGCCGAAACAATTTTCACTTCGCTGCTGCAACTGAAGCTTGGCGCTTCCCGCGATGGGCAAAAACCGCGCCATTCAAAATAATCTTAAAGTTGTATTCGCCTGGATGCGTGCCAAGGCTGGACATTCTATCTATTTTGCAAGGCCGGCGCGGCAATGCTGGTGTGTTGCCTGAGCCGCGCCGGCCAAAGCGGCCTCCAAAAGGTTTCGCCGCGCCCGGGATGCTAACGGCCGTTGTCGCTCCGGCAAACCGACCGGTGGTTGAAAATGCGCGTACTTCAGGAAGAAGATAGGGCCTCGCGGGTCAGCGGCCGACCATTTCCGGACACATTGCCGACTCACTGAAACCGAAGCTCTCTCTGGCATCGGACTTAAGCCTTGCCGGCGCCAAGACCTAGGCTGAACGCCGATGTGGCTCCCCGCCCGTCTCCGGTTCGCCACCATCGGCCGCCGAATCGTCGGCAATCCTGTCATGGTCGAACTGACGCGCCTCGGGCAGGGGATGCAACCAGTGCTCGCGGCGGCCAATCCACAGTTCGTAGCTGGGCACCAGCCCTTCGGTTGGCGCGACGTCGAGGCTGCCGATCATCACCTCGACCTCGTCCTCTCCGACGGACGGCACACGGCTGCCGCAGGTCGGACAGAAGCTGCGATCGCCATAGGTGCTGGTGATTCCAGTGCTTTCGAAAGCTTGGCGCGGCCACACGGCAAAGGCGTGAAAGACCGAGCCGCTGGTCTTGCGGCAGTCCTTGCAATGGCAAAGGCCGACCCTCAGCGGCTCGCCGGTTACCCGGAATTGCACGCCGCCGCACAGGCAACTGCCGCTGCGGATGATATCGTTGGACATGGCCGTTCCTCCTGCAGCCGGTCTCGCGGGATCGCTAACCGCTACAATTCGAGCGCCGCCGCAACGGTTCCGCACTGCAGGTGGAAGCGTCACTCAACCGGGGAAGTCGAAGACCGGTTCCTCGCAGCGGTAGACGCGGCATGGACCGTCGCGGGTCGGAATCGCGACCGAGATCGGCACCTCCGGCCAGTCGCACTCATTGCCGAACTGGCGCACGAAACGATCATAGGTGTTGGGCCCGGTGGTCAGCACCGCGGCGTGCCGGCTCTGGATCAGCGCCTGCGCCTCGGCGCAGCTCATGGCGCGTGTGTCAGGTCGGGCATGAGCGGCGCACGTTGCCCACAAGATCGTGCCGGCAGTAAGAATGATCGACAGGCTTTTCATGGAGGTACCGGGATTCCAGTCATGGACTTTTCGGTAACGAGTATGGATCGCCGCCGGAACACCGCAAGTCTTTTGAGCGGCGCCCTGGTGCCATCGCCCGGAGCGCCCGCCGGCTTCGGCTGGGCGGCGCGACCGGTCAGTCGTTTTTGCCTTCGTGTCCGCCGCATTCGAGGCACGCCATACTTTGCCCTGGGCAGTTCAGCCGGTGTGTCCCTTCCGGGCAGCAATGACCGTTGGAACTGACCCAGCGTTCGCAAACGAAGACTTTCCTGGCGCCGTGGCAGCGCCGGCACTCTATCGAGGGCATCGGCTTTTCCTCGGGCGAGACGCGATGCTCCGCCTCAACGACCGTGTTCATCCGTTTGATCCCCAACGACTGGATAGTCGGCCCGGTTTTTTGGAAAATATTACATTAGCCATCCGCGATATAAAAGCCCGGCGACGGATGACGAAAGTTTCATCGGTCGACGCTTCCCCTTTGCGCCGCCCTTGCTAAAGGTGGTCCGGCAAAGAGCGCCCGAGCAGATTCCGCCGGGCAAGGGCAGGTAACGGGATCTTCCGGCAATGACATGGACCGGCGCGGGCGTGCTTTTCATCCTGGTAGCCACCTATGCCGGGGTTGCTGTCGGCCGCATTCCCGGCCTGCGCCTCGATCGCGCCGGCATCGCGCTGCTCGGCGGCGCCGCCATGATCGCTATCGGCGCGATCGGTATGGAAGACGCCTACCGCGCCATCAATTTCGACACCATCACGCTCTTGCTTGGCATGATGATCGTGGTGGCGCATCTCAACGTTTCCGGCGCCTTCCGCGCGCTGGGCGGTTTCGCCATCGAGCATGCGCACGCGCCCTTCATGCTTCTGATCATGGTGACGCTTCTGACCGGCGTGCTCTCGGCCTTCCTGGTCAATGACGCGATCTGCCTGGTGATGGCGCCGATCGTCGTCCACGTCACCCGCGTCATAAACCGCAATCCGGTTCCCTACCTCATCGCCACCTGCACAGCCTCCAACTGCGGCAGCGTCGCCACCATCACCGGCAACCCGCAGAACATGGTGATCGGCGCGCTGTCGGGCATTTCCTATCCGGCCTTTTCGGCGGCGCTCGCGCCTGTCGCGCTGTTCGGCCTTATCGCCGTCATCGTCATCATCCGCATCGTCTACCGCGCTGAATTCTCCCGCACGGTGGAGCTCAGCCCCGAGGTCTATCGCGGCCGTATGCTGCCCGGCCAGGTGCTCAAAGCGACCATCGTCTGCGTGGCGCTGGCCATTGCCTTCTTTGCCGGCGTGCCTGTCGCCAAGGCGGCGCTGATCGCTGGCGCCTTCCTGCTTGTCACCCGCGCGATCAAGCCGCACCGCATCTACCGCGAGATCGACGGCCCGCTGCTGTTCATGTTCGCCGGCTTGTTCGTGGTCGTGGCGGGCGCCGAGCGCACGCTGCTCACTCCCGACATGGTCGCCTGGGCGAAGACTATCGGTCTCGACAACGTCTGGCGGCTCTCCGGCTTCACGGCGGTGCTTTCCAACATCATGAGCAACGTGCCGGCGGTGCTGGCGCTGAGGCCCTTCATCCCGGGCCTCGGAAACCCTGAGCGCGCCTGGCTGGTCGTGGCGATGAGCTCGACGCTCGCCGGCAATTTCACCCTGCTCGGCTCCGTCGCCAATCTCATCGTCGCCGAGCAGGCGAAAGCGGCGGGCAAGGAACTGTCCTTCTCCGCCTTCTTCAAGGTCGGCCTGCCGCTGACCTTGCTGACTCTCCTCGCCGGCACGGCCTGGCTGGCTTTCACCTCCTGACTTCGAACTTTTCCGCCGCGACAAAAATCTGTCGCGGGTGTCCATCGAATCGATTGCGCAAACGTTTCGATGGCTCTATGGTCTCGCCAGATCCGCCGAAGAGCGGACGGGAAACGCATCTAAGGGAGGAGCGCTTGCGGGCACTCCGTTCGCATGCCGACAATGGCTGAGGTCGCGCGCCGCGCCGGCGTTTCGGTTTCCACCGTCTCGCATGTCGTCAACCGCACGCGCTTCGTCTCGCCCGAGAAGGCGCAGCTCATCAACGACGCCATCGCCGCCATGGGCTACCAGCCCAACGAGCTGGCGCGCTCGCTGAAAGTCGCCTCGACCAACAGCGTCGGGCTCGCCATCTCGGCGATCTCCAACCCTTACTTCACCGACATCATTTGCGCCGTCGAAGCCGAATGCGCGCGGCTCGGCCTGATGGTGTTCCTGTCGGACACGCAGGAAGACCCCGACCGCGAGCTCCAAGTGGTGCGCGCCTTCCACCAGCGCCGCGTCGACGGCGTGATCCTGGCCCCGTCCGGTTCGCCTGAGCGCGCGATCGCCTATCTCGCCGACAAGAAGCTGCCTTGCGTCTTGATCGACCGCTTCGCCGACGACCGCTTCGACCAGATCGGCGTCGAGAACGAGACGGCGATGCGGGCGCTGATCGACCATGTCGCTTCCTTCGGCCACAGGCGTATCGGCTACATTGCCGGCCAGCCGGGGCTCGCCACCACGCGCGAGCGCGTCGACGCCTTCCGCGCCTCGCTTGCAGCCAATGGACTTGAGTGCCTGCCGCACTATGTCTCGCCGGAGAATGTCGACACGGCGAGCGCCACGGTATCGACCCATGCGATCCTGTCGCTGCCCGCGCCGCCCACCGCATTGGTCACCGGCAACAACATGACGACGATCGGGGCAGTCCGCGCCATCCGCGAGAAGGGTCTTTCGATCCCGCGTGACCTCTCGCTGGTCGGCTTCGACGATTTCGAATGGGCCGACTGCTTCGAACCCAGGCTGACGCTTGTCGAGCAGCCTTGCACCGAGATCGGCCGCCAGGCGGCGGCGCTGCTCAGCGAGCGCATCGCCTCCAGCGGCGCGGCGCCCCGCGCCGTACGGCTCCAGGCGAGGCTGCAGGCGCGCCAATCCTGCGCGAGGCCGGCCGAGGCGAGGCCGGCATGAGCGCGCCGCTGCTTTCCGTAACCGGCGCTGTAAAGCGCTTCGGCGGCGTTCAGGCGCTGCGCGGCGTCGACTTCGATTTGAAGGCCGGCGAGATCCACGCGCTGCTCGGCGAGAACGGCGCCGGCAAGTCGACGCTGATGAACCTCCTGTCGGGCGTCTACTCGCCAGATGAGGGCGAGATACGCATCGACGGCAAGCCGGTCACCTTCAACAACCCGCGCGAGGCGCAGGCCGCCGGCATCGCCACCATCTTCCAGGAACTGGACCTCGTGCCCTCGCTCGACGTGGCGGCAAACCTCTTCCTCGGCCGCGAGCTGATGCGGCCGGGCGGCATGCTCGACGTGCCGGCGATGCGCCGCGAGGCCAAGCAGCGGCTGGAGGCGATTGAGCTCGCCATCGATCCGGCGCGCCTCGTCGCCGACCTGTCGATCGGCCAGCGCCAAGTGGTGGCGATCGTCAAGGCGCTGTCCTATGCCTCGCGCGTGCTGATCATGGACGAGCCGACGGCCGCACTTACCGTCGGCGAGGTAGAGCGGCTGTTCGACATTATGAGGAAGCTCGCCGCCACGGGGGTCGGCATCGTCTACATCTCGCATCGCCTCGAGGAAGTGCCCGATATCGCCGACCGCGTGACGGTGATGCGCGACGGCCGCGTCGCGGGCATCACCGAGCCGCATGCGCCGCAGGCAGAGCTGGTGCGCCTGCTGGTCGGCCGGCCGCTGGACGAGCTTTATCCCGCGCGCGCCAGGTCGGCCGGCAAGACGCTGCTCAGGCTCAAGGATGCGAGCTTCAGGCTCGTTCGGGAAAGCGCCGGCTGGCAGCCGCCGCGCGGCATTTCGCTCGAGGTCAGGGAAGGCGAGATCGTCGGGCTTGCCGGTATCATGGGAGCAGGGCGCACCGAACTGCTCTCCGCGCTCTACGGCACCGGCCTTGCCGGCCGCTGGCAGGGCGAAGTCGCGGTCGACGGCAGGCCGGTGAAACTCGAATCCATCGACGCGGCGCGCAAGGCCGGCATCGCTTTCGTCACCGACGACCGCCGTGGCAGCGGCCTGATGCTCAGGATGGCGGTGGGCCTCAACCTGGTGATGTCGGTGATCCGTCGTATCTCGCCGGCAGGCCTGATGTCGCCGCGCCGCCAGGCGGAGGCCGTGAGGCAGTCCTTCGGCCAGTTCGATATCCGCCCGAAGAACCCCGACATCGCCGTCGGCGCGTTGTCGGGCGGCAACCAGCAGAAGGTGGTGCTGGCCAAGGAGATCCTCGGCAATCCGCGCCTGCTGCTGCTCGACGAGCCGACACGCGGCGTCGATGTCGGCGCCAAGGGCGAGATCTATGCCAGGCTCAGGGCACTCGCGGCGCAGGGACTGGGCATTCTGGTCGCCTCCAGCGAGATGCCGGAACTGATCGGGCTTTGCGACCGGATCGTGGTGCTGCGCCAGGGGCGCAATGTGGCGGAATTCATCGGCGGCGTAGACGAGCACACCGTGCTTGCCGCGGCAAACGGCAGGGAGGCCTGATGTCGGACCAGAAGATTGAGGGGACGGCCAATCCGGCAGTACCCGGCCGGCGGACCGCAACAGCGGCGCCAAAACATCGCGTCGACCCGCTGGCCATCATCGTGCGCTTCCAGAGCCTGATCGGCCTGGTGCTGGTGGCGATCGGCGGCGTCATCTTCTCGCCCCGGCGCCACGGCGAGATCCTGTTCCTCAACCCCGACAACATCGCCAACATCGTGCGCGCGGTGTCGGAGACTGGCATCATCGCCATCGGCATGACCTTCGTCATCATCACTGCCGGCATCGATCTCTCGGTCGGCGCGGTGCTGGGTCTCTCCGCCGTGGTGACCGCCACCATGATGATCTCCGGCGGCTTCGGCCTCATCGCCACCATCCTGGCCGTGCTCGTCATGGGCACCGTCTTCGGCATCGTCCAGGGCACGATCTCCACCCGCTTCCGGCTCGAGCCCTTCATCGTCACGCTCGCTGGCCTGCAGGCGGCGCGGGGTCTGGCGCTGGTCGTTTCCGGCAATCAGTACATCAACATTTCCTATGGCGACGGGCCGGGTCTCGCGCCGCCGGTATTCGCGGTGCTGGGCGAGCGTCTGTTCGACAACACCGTGCCGGTGGCGACCATCGTCTTCATCATCTTTGCCGCGATAGCCACGCTGGTCCTCAACACCACGCGCTTCGGCCGCTACGTCTATGCGGTGGGCGGCAACGAGCGCGCGGCGCGCATTTCCGGCGTGCCTGTGTCGATGGTGAAGATATCGGTCTACGCCATCACCGGCTTTGCCTCGGCGCTTGCCGGCATCGTGCATGCCGGACAGTTCAACTTCGGCAGCGCCAATGACGGCATGGGCTATGAACTGACGGCCATCGCCGCCGTCGTCATCGGCGGCACCAGCCTGTTCGGCGGCGCGGGCTCTATGGTCGGCACCGTCGCCGGCACCATCATGCTGGGTGCGCTGGCCAACATCCTTCAGCTCAACAACATCACCCCTGCCATGCAGCTGCTCGCGACCGCCGCGATCATCGTCTTGGCGGCAGTGCTTCAATCCCTCGTTCGCCGCCGCGAGGGTTTGGGACGATAGGAGGTCGGCGGCAGCATCCCGAAAGAGCAACCAAAGGTCTGGCACCGCGAGCCGGACGAGGAGGAGACTGAGCATGAGAACCACACAGAGAGGATTAAGCAGCGCGCTCAAAGCCGTGCTTCTGGCGGGCGCCGGCCTGTGCATAGCAAGTGCTGCCCAGGCGGCCGACCCGATGGTGAAGGCCTGCGCCAAGGACGGCCAGTTCATCATCGGCTTTTCGCAGGCCAACAACGCCGAGCCCTATCGCCAGCACGTCAATGACGAGCTGACGGCGGCCGCCAAGGAAGTGCCGGGCTTCACGCTGCAGATCGCCGACGGCGCCGGCAACGTCAACACGCAGACCTCGCAGGTCGACAATTTCATCACCCAGAAGGTCGACATCCTGTTGATCTCGCCTTTCGAGGCGGCACCCCTGACGCCCGCCGTGAAGCGCGCCATGGATGCCGGCATTCCGGTGATCGAGCTCGACCGCAAGACGGTGGGCGACCCTGGCAAGGACTACACGGCCTTCATCGGCGGCGACAATTTCAAGATCGCCGAGGAAGCCGGCAAGTTCACAGCTTCGAAGCTGCTGCCCGATGGCGGCGAGGCGGCGGTGCTGGAAGGCCTGCCGAGCTCGACGCCGGCGGTGGAGCGCCTCAACGGCTTCAAGGAAGGCGTGAAGGCGAACCCGAAGATCCAGATCGTCGCCGAGCAGGCCGCCGACTGGGTTCCGGATAAAGCCCAGACCGCCTTTTCCGCTATGCTGCAGGCGCATCCCGACATCAAGGTGCTCTATGCCTCGAACGACATGATGGCGGCGGGCGCGCTGCTGGCCGCCAAGGGCGCCGGCAAGGACGTCAAGATCATCGGCACCGACGGCTTGCCTGGCCCGGCCGGCGGCATCGAGGCGGTCGCCAAGGGCGACTGGGCGGCGACCTTCACCTATCCAACCGGCGCCAAGGAAGCGATCGAGATGTCGAAGAAGATCCTGCTCGACTGCGCGACCTCCGTCGAGCCGACGGTGACCGTGGACACCACCGCGATCACGGCGGAGAACGCGAAGGCGCTGGCCGGGAAATAGCTCCACAATCGAAACTGTTGCGAAAAGGCCTCCGAGAGGGGGCCTTTTTTGTTCGTAGGCCTGGCCCCTTCGCGCCAAGCCAAAGCTCTCATCGGTATCGCCATGCCGCGAATCTGTGTTAAGCGCGCCGCGCAACCAACCAAAGGACGACACAAGTGAGCGAACCGACCGTGGCCCAGGCGACCGAAAATATCTACGCCTCGCTCAAGGCGGACAATGCCGACATCGACGTCCATATCGCGACGCTCAAAGCGGCGCTGGCGCGAGAAGGGCTGAAAGAGGCGGTGTTCGATCCGGCCAAGTTGGCGCACAACAACCGCTCGGGCCGCAAGTTGATGCAGGCTTATTTTCGCCAGCGCGGCGTGACCGTGACGTTTCCGAGCTAGCGCTGCGCCCGGAAGACGTTGCAAAGGCCCCGCAAGGGGCCTTTTTTCGGGCCGTAGCGCGGCTTCGTGTGGCGGCCGGGGGGCAATCGCATATGGCAGCGCTGCCCCCGCTCCGTCTCGGCGCTGCGCGCCGAACCACCTCTCCCCCATTTCATGGGGCGAGGAACCCAAGATTGCCAAGGTCACGGCCTTCGGCGATTAGCGTTTCCTCGCCCCCGCCGAAGGTGGGGGAGAGGGGTGGCTCGGCGAAGCCGAGACGGAGAGGGGGAGCGCCCCATGTGATTGGCTGCCCGAGCCGGCATCGCTCAGGGCCGGGCTGCGCGGGCCGCCTTGTCCGTCAAACTCAATTACATGTCGCCGCGGTCTTCAAGGCCTGCGCACGGGAAGGTTCGGGCAAGGCCGCGATCCGTCGAACGGAAGCATAGAATCTTGGATAGTCGCCGGAACACAAATCGAACAGGCGAAGAAACGCCGGAACCCGTTCGCCGTAGACAGCAGTGGCGGCGAGCTTTGCGTTGTTGATCGGGGCATCGAACCAGGCATCGTATCTGCGGTATCCGGCCCATCGCCTATCGCGCATTTGCCGGTAGCGCATCCGCAGCCTGTCGATTGTGGCTGCCTTGGCAGCCGCCATCTGGTCCGGGGCACGGGGACTTCCATAGACCTGCCTCAACTCGTCCCGGGTTTTCGCTATCAGACCGAGAAAATCGGCACTGCGCTTGCGATTGGCCTCGTAGCGGCGCAATCCGGCGCGATTGCCGGTGGCGCGCAGCCATTTCCTCACGCCGGTGGTTTCGACGGCAACCGCGAAAGCCTCATTGAACGCGGAGTCATTGTTCACATAGATTTTCTGATGCGCCAGCTCGTGGAAAACAAGGCTTGCGAGATAGGTGTCGTCCTGACGCAGCATGGTGCTGAGCAGCGGGTCGCTGAACCAGCCCAGCGTGGAATACGCGGTGACGCCTGAGACATAGACGTCCAGCCCCTGTCGCTGCAGTCCGACAGCGCTTTCGGCTGCGGATTTCCGGGAAAAGTAACCCCGGTACGGAACGCAGCCGAAGACCGGAAAGCACCATGTTATTGGCGTAAGCGAGAATTGCGGCGCGGCAAAAACGGCAAAGGTCACAGAGTCCCGGCCGACGTCGACATAGCTGCGGTAGCTGCTGTTGTCGGGCAGCGTCAACTCGTCCGTGGCAAAGCGGCGTATGACGCTCGCCGACGTCAACTTGGCGCGCAATGCCTCCGGCGTCGAAGGATCACGGATCAGCTTCCCGACATTTCTGCGCGCCGCCATGATCTCAACATGGCCCTCCAACGACTGCGCGTAGTACGAAATGCTGGTGCACCCGGTCACGCCGGACGCCATGATCACAGCGGCAAGCAATCGAAAAACGCGCTTCACAGCTTGCCCACCGCTTGCTCATCTCCCCATGGAGCAAGTGCCTCATTTACCCCTAATGCATGTCGCCCAAAAGTGCGCAGCGGTTTTGGGGGAACGACATGCATCAAAACAAAGACTTAAAGCGCGTCGCCTGGCTCCGCTTCAGCGCGACGCGCTTTAAGTCTCAAACAGGCGCACCAGTCTTCGTCAAGACCTGGTGGGCAGCGGGTCGGACTTTCGAATTTGTAAGGATTGGCCATGTTCCATGCGCCACGCCGGCAAGCAAGGCGAAGGGTGCGCCGATGCCGGCTGCGCCGGACTCAAGCACCTCCTTGTTTAGCCAGATCGAGAAATCGATCGGCGAAGTTGGCGAGTGCGTTCCAGTCAGTGAATTCGTGATCGCGCTCGGAGACCGGATCGCCGCTCTTCATGACGACGAATTTGACGAACTGCTCCTGAAAGAAATCGTACTTGGTGAAGCGCAAGGCACCCCCAAGGAGGAGGGTCATGCCTGGCTGCCACCCTGTCACGGCGACGAAGCGATCCACGTATTTTTGAGCTTCCGCCTTTTGGTCTTCCAGCGCCGCCGAGAGACTGACGGATATGAAGGCCGAAGGCTTGGCGTTCAGCGCTTCGTGATGTGCAAACACCAAGTTCGTGACGGTTTCCTGGTGGTGCTCTTGGTGGACCGAGGCTGCAATGACGAACGCGTCGAAGTGTCCGAGCTTCAAATCGGATGTGAGCTCTGCGCTATCCACAAGCTCGACCTGGTGCCCGCGTTCGCGGATATGCGCTGCCGTCCGTGCGGAAATTTTCTCCGTCTGCCCTTCGGTCGTTCCATAGATGATCAGGACGTTCACGATGTCCCTCCGACAGCGGAAGAGACATTCATGGGGACAACCGATACGAGCCAGCCCGGCATGCCAGCACCTCAATGCTTCACAACAGCACCGCATTATAGCCCATGGAACGGGCTCCACGAACTGCTTTTCGCCGTGACGTCGGGGCTTGGAGCACGATCCTTGGCGCCGTGCTGGCCGAACGGATCGGCTTGCCAGGGTGGTGACAATCCGCTTTGCGCGTGCATTGCTTGCGCGGCAACCGACATCGACCTGGGAGAAGAGCCTTGTCCGAGATTGCAACCATCCTTTCCATCCTTGGCGTTTTCCTGCTCGGCGCGATGAGCCCCGGGCCGAGCTTCGTCGTCGTCTCGCGCATCGCGGTTGCCGGCGAGCGCACCGACGGCCTGGCGGCGGCGATCGGCATGGGCATCGGAGGCTTCATCTTCGCCACCATCGCGGTCGCGGGCCTGACCGCGCTGCTCGTGCAGGTCGCCTGGCTGGACATTTTTCTGCGCATCGCCGGCGGCGCCTATCTGTTGTGGATCGGCATCAAGATCTGGCGCGGCGCCAACGAGCCGATCGAGATCGCCAGCGATGCATCGGCGCGCGCCGGCTCGTTCTGGCGGGCGCTGCGCCGCGCGCTTCTGGTGCAGCTCGCCAACCCCAAGACCGCGATCTTCTACGCCTCGATGTTCGCGGCCATGCTGCCGGCCTCGCCGCCGCTGTGGATGCTCTTCGTGCTGCCGCCGCTGCTCTTCCTCAACGAATTCGTCTGGTACGCGGTCGTCGCCTTCGCCTTTTCCGCCAGCCGGCCGCGCTCGGCCTATCTCAGCACCAAGCACTGGATCGACCGCGCCGCCGGCGCCGTGGTCGGCGCGCTCGGCATCAAGCTGATGTGGGAAGGCATGGCCGCCGCGCGCCGGGGTTTTAGCGGGTGAGGTGACAAGGCGGAGAGCCAAAATCGCATAGGGTGCTCCCCCTCTCCGTCTCGACTTCGTCGAGCCACCTCTCCCCCACGTTGTGGGGGCGAGGAAACGCCAATCGCCAGAGTCGCGACCTCGCAGACCTTGGGTTCCTCGCCCCCATGAAATGGGGGAGAGGTGGCTCGGCGGAGCCGAGACGGAGCGGGGGCCGGCGCTGCCCTATGCGATTGCCGACCGAGTGGATGACTCGCTGCCGCGCGGAGACGGTGAAACTTTCTGATTTTCAGGCCGTTGTCGGCCTGATGTCAGAGACCAAATCCAAACCGAAGGCGACCGGCGCCAAACCAAACGATGTGGGGACGTCGCGCCAGGAGAAGTCGCGCGAAGAGAAAACGCGCGAAGAAAAGCCGCGCCCGAAAAAGTCGAGCCCTCCGGAAAAGCCGAGTCCAGAGAAATCAAGCGACGCGAAGGGACCGCCTGCCGAAGCCACGCCGGAGGCCGTCGGCGAACCCGCGCCGCCGCCGCCGGAATCCGTCGAGCCTGATCCCGAGCTGACGCATGAGGAGGCCGAGCAGGCGCGCAAGAAATATCTGCTGCGGCGTTTCTGGATCAGCGCGCGCGGCTACTGGGGACGCAGCGGCGACCGGCGCGCATGGCCGTTCACGATCGGCGTGTTGATGCTGATCGTCGTCAATATCGGCTTCCAGTACGGGATCAATGTCTGGAACCGCTCGATCTTCGACGCCCTCGAGCAACGCAATGCCGGCACCGTTTACTTCCTGATCGCCATCTTCCTGCCGCTGGTGGCCGGCAGCGCAAGCCTTGTCGTCACGCAGGTTTATATGCGCATGACGATCCAGCGCCGCTGGCGCTCGTGGCTCACCACGTCGGTCATCGCCCGCTGGCTCGCCAACGGCCGCTACTATCAGTTGAACCTCGTCAAAGGCGATCACACCAATCCTGAAGCCCGCCTCACGGAGGATTTGCGCATCGCCACGGAATCGCCCGTCGACTTCATCGCCGGCGTCCTCAACGCGTTCCTGTCGGCCTCGACCTTCATCGTCGTGCTGTGGACGATCGGCGGGGCGCTGAGCTTCACGCTCGGCGGCTTGAGCCTCACCATTCCCGGCTTCCTCGTCACCGCCGCGGTCATCTATGCCGCCATCACCTCCACCTCGATGGCGGTCATCGGCCGCCATTTCGTGAAACTCTCCGAGGACAAGAACCAGGCTGAAGCCGAACTCCGCTACGTGCTGACGCGCGTGCGCGAAAACGGCGAGAGCATCGCGCTGCTCGGCGGCGAGGAGGAGGAGCGCAGCGGCATCGACAGGAGTTTCGGCCATGTGCTGAGGCAATGGGCGCTGCTGACCGGCCAGCACATGCGCACGGCGCTGGTCTCGCAAGGGTCGAGCCTGTTCGCGCCGGTCGTGCCGATCCTGCTGTGCGCGCCAAAATTCCTCGAAGGCTCGATGTCGCTCGGCCAGGTCATGCAGGCGGCCTCCGCCTTCGGCATCGTGCAGGGCGCGTTCGGCTGGCTGGTCGACAACTATCCGCGCCTTGCCGACTGGAACGCCTCGGCGCGCCGCATCGCTTCGCTGATGATGTCGCTCGACGGGCTGGAGCGCGCGGAAGAGAGCGAGGCCTTCGGACGCATCCAGCACGGCGAGACGGCGAACGGCGCCATGCTCAGCCTCGACAATCTCTCCGTCACGCTCGACGACGGCACCTCCGTGGTCAAGGAAACCGAGGTCGAGATCGAGCCAGGCGAGCGGGTGCTGGTGGCCGGCGAATCCGGTTCGGGCAAATCGACGCTGGTGCGGGCCGTCGCGGGCCTGTGGCCGTGGGGCAGCGGCAGCGTCGATTTCCACGCCGGCAGGCGATTGTTCATGCTGCCGCAGCGCCCCTACATCCCCTCGGGCACGCTGCGCCGCGCCGTCGCCTATCCCGCCGCCGCAGACAACTGGACAATCAAGGAGATCAACGCCGCCCTCGACAAGGTCGGCCTCGACTATTTGAAGGACAGGCTCAAGGAAGAGGCGCCCTGGGACCAGACGCTGTCGGGCGGCGAAAAGCAGCGCCTCGCCTTCGCGCGCCTGTTGCTGCACAGCCCCGATATCGTCGTGCTCGACGAAGCGACCTCGGCGCTCGACGAGAAGAGCCAGGATAAGATGATGCGGACAGTGGTCCGCGAGCTGCCGAAGGTCACCATCATCAGCGTGGCGCACCGTGCAGAGCTCGAAGCTTTCCACAGCCGCAAGATCACGCTGGAGCGCCGCGAGGGCGGGGCGAAGCTGGTCAGCGATGTCGATCTGATCCCGCGCAAGGCGAAGCGCAACCTCATCACGCGCGCCTTGTGGGGTTCGAGCGGACGCGGCGGCGGGCGGCGTTAGATGGGGCAGGGCGATGCCCGTTTCGTGGCGGCCGTCCGGCGGCTGATTCAGCGCCGCGTGCCTGGAACCAATGACGGTCTAGAACTGTTCAGCTATGTGTTTGATACGATGCCGACATGCCCGGGCCGGCTGGGCTGGGCGGCGATCTCGAGGAGTTCTCATCATGAAGATTTCGTCCAGGTTTCGTTCAGTCGCGGTTGCCGCCATCGCCGCCGCGTGCGTCGGCTTCGCCGGCGCCGCGCATGCCGACAGCGGCACGATCCGCTTCGCAGTCTACAAGGCGGCCTTCTTCATCGGCGGCTCCGGCGGTGAGGGCACGCTGACCTTCCACGGCCGCAACTATCCCATCTCGATCGGCGGCATTTCGGGCGGCCTCGCCTTCGGCGCCTCCAAGACCTACTTCAAGGGCAAGGTGCGCCACATTCGCCGCGCCAGCGACGTGACCGGCGTGTACGGCGCGGCGGGCGGCGGCGGCGCGCTCGGCAGAGGCGCCCAGGTGATCGTCATGACCAACGACAAGGGCGCCGAGCTCGAGCTCACCGGCAGGCAGGTGGGCCTGCAGGTTAACGCCGATCTCAGCGGCATGAGCATTGGGCTGAGGAGGTAAGGGGTCGACGGCCTCGACTGCTGAAGGACAGGATCGAGGGGCCCGTCGGGTGGCAGGGCAATCGCATATGGCGCCCCCCTCTCCGTCTCGGCTTCGCCGAGCCACCTCTCCCCCACTTTGTGGGGGCGAGGAACCCAGGCTCTCAAGGCCGCGACGTCAGCGATTAGCGTTTCCTCGCCCCCATGAAATGGGGGAGAGGTGGCCGCGCAGCGGACGGAGAGGGGGCAGCGCTGCCATATGCGATTGCCCTGCACCCCCTACAGACAAAGCGTCCGCGCTTCGGGTAAGCTTCTGCCGGGCGCTATGTCATCGAAGGGGGGATTGAGGTGAACGAAGTCAGTCCAAGGCCGATCGCGGAGATTGCCAGCTATCACGCCCATATCTACTATGACGGGCCGGCCGAGCGGCAGCAGGCCGAATGGCTGCGCCTGCGCATCGGCGAACGTTTCCGCGTGCGCCTGGGCAACTGGCGCGACGAGCCGGTCGGCCCGCATCAGCAGGCGATGTACCAGGTCTCGTTCGCCAACGAGATCTTCGCGACGCTGGTTCCGTGGCTGATGCTGAACCACGGCGGCCTGAGCATCCTCATCCACCCGAACACCACCAACCCCAAGCGCGACCACCTGGTCGACCCGATCTGGATAGGCCGCCCGCTGGCGGTGAAGGGCGATGTGCTTGGCGAGGAGGACGAGGCGGAGGAGGCGCTGGAGGTGAATACGGAGCCGACGCTGGGGGCTTAGGGGGCGGCGAAGGCTCTTCGCAGGTGTTGGTTGAGCAGCGATTGCGGGATGGTACGATCCTTTGGCGGTGGCTAAATCTCTCGCCAAATGGCGCGCCGTGCCTGCCACTTGATATATTCCAAGGGCGTCACTCCTTGTGCGCCGGTCATGAGGCGGACTGCTAACCGCTCATACTCGTCGCCCGCCTGCGCCTTAGCAATATCAAACTGGCCTTCGTGTGCGATTGAATTCCTGACTGCGTAGACGGCGCGAACCATATCCCACAGGGCGATAGCTTCGGTGGCCGATTGGGCACTGGTGCTTGTAGAACCCCCTATGTACAACGTTTTTTGGACGCCCTCTTCAACGTAGTTCCCAAACATTTCATAGGTGCCACCCGCTAGGATGTATTCGTAAACCCTGCCATGTTTGCTGTTCGTGGTTTCGGCTTTTCCGTTCGCCTTCAGAATTGGCGATCCATCTGGGTGATGGACTGGTTTGCCGCCTGGAATGCTATGTTCCGCGACAAGTTCCATCACTGACCAAAAGCGCAAAACCGCAAATCCGTATTCGGGTTCTGCGGTAGCATCCGCATAGGTGGCGACAATCAGTCGAGAAAATGGACTCGTCTCCAGTCTTGGGAGCAATCTCTCTATCAAATTGCCAGTTTCAACTGGATTGAAGTCAACAGCAAAATTGCCCCTGTAGCCGGGAAAAACGAACTCATGCCACCACCGATTCGTATCATACTGAGCAACCACATAGGCGAACGCTCTAGGCTTTTGCCCTCGGTCTATACCCAGTATGCTGAAGACACGTTGAGCGTGCTGCGCGCAGTATTTGAACGCTGCGTCGACGTTGTCGGCGACCACTTGTTCGTATGAGATAACGAATATCGGAGTTGACGCCTGAAATGATTGTTCGGTGGTCTCAATAAAGGGTAGCGGCTCAGATCCGTCGCTTTCGAGGAAGCCGTTTACAATCTCCCACATGTCGCGATGTGAAAGTCCAACTCCAAGCGGAAATATGGAAAAGCCCTCTAGCTGTTGGGATTGGTGAATCAGGCAACCGACACCGAATACGCGGACCAGGAAACGTAGTCCTTCATCCGATTCTTCCAGAGGGCTAACGATATGTGGCTTTCGAGCGAGCAAAGACCGCCGGAAAATTATGGCCTCTGCCCGCTTTGCGATTGTTTCTGGAGAAGCAGGGATTTCAATTGCAGACCGTATTTGAAAAATAACGGTAGGGGGGAAGGTAACGCTAAATTGTTGGGGGTCGACGTCTTCCCCATCGCCGTCAACCGAAAGGGTTACCCTCGCGATGCGATAGAGGCCTGGCGTCATACCTGCGGAAAGGTTCTGTTCTATTTCGAGAGATTGCTCAACTATTCTCGGTGTAGATCCAAAACCGAAGGCAAACTGGTCGCGCAGGCGATCGAGGCGAAGCATGTCTACACTAACGTTTCTCACTCTTGAAAGGTTAACGTTGGAAGAAACAGTGAACCTACAGGAAAATAGGTCTCCTAACACGTAGGAATGAGCACTTAGGATCACTAGAGTCGATTGGGCCGGAATCATATTCTTTCCTGTCTCACCTTAGTTGAGCGGTTCTCCGCAGTGTGATCGGCAGTATTGGAGTAAGGGAATGGGGAGAAAGCCTCGCGTTGATAAAGCCAGCGAATATGAGTTCGCCACTATTTGCGCAAATGCTGGCGTGTATCCACAGGTCGTCAACGAGGATGAGACAGGCTGGGACTGCCTCGTTGAATTTCCGCCGGACCCAAACTTCGTGCCGGCGGAGGCACAACCAGCTGGTCTTTCTGCATATGCACAAATAAAATCGACGATTGGTCGCTATCGCAGCACGTCAATCACCTTGTCGAACGCTCGCCGAATGGCCCAACAGGGCCATCCTTGGTTCATCGTTCTTTTCCATCGACCTGCGTCGGGTGAACGACGAATATATGCGCGTCACATTTGGGGCGATCTGATAACGGAAAGCTTGAAGGCGATACGCCTGGCAGATCTAGCGGGCGAAAAGCTTCACAAAAGAACGCTCGCGATTTCATTCGATGGTAGCGACGACCATACCGAAGACCTGGTCCAATGGATTGAGCAGACGATCATAGCGGTCGGTGTCGACTATCAAAGTAAGAAGCTAAACATCTTTCGGTCAGTTGGATATGAGGAAGGTCACGCTTCAATTAAATTCAGTTTCCAAGTTGAAAACGCGGACGAAGTTGCCAAAGTTTTTCTGGGTATTGGTGAGGTGCAAATACAAAATTTCGAGTTTGTTCCGAAGCGGTTTGGACTGCCAGACAAACGTGGCCAATTGCTCGCCGGCACCGCGACCCTAACGGCATCGCCCGCAACTTGGTATAGTTGCCAGATCAGAATTCGGGCAAAGAATAAAGACACCCCGATTGTGATACCGGGGAAGGCGGCGTTTACGACCTTTCCGAGAGGTTATGCACGCTTCAGCTCTGAGTTCTTGGACCTAGTTTGGTCAACCAGCGACAACGGCGTTCAATTCAACAGCAAAATCACAATCGAAGAGCGCCGAAGTTTAGGTGCGTTGGTGGCGCACGTCCGATTATTGACGCTTGTCACAAGCAGTGACACGGACATGCAAATTTGGGCCGGGGGCAGGCGCATCTACGGAGGTCGAGCGCGAAAAGCTGCGGACGGTCGCTGGCACCAGCTCTACCCGGTTCTGGAGTTCCTTCGTTCGCTCTCCACGGACGATGTTGAACTCTCAATTGCAGATGTGGTGCGAGCTTCGGCAGAGTTGGGCCGCTTTCAAGAGATTGCTGCCGTCAGAGGAGTAGCCTGCACTCTTGAATTTACCGATGTTGAGAGGGTTCCAGTAGGCGCGGAACGGCTGCTCTATTCCGCGCAGGTGACAGTGGGTTCAGCGACTTTTTTCGCGATTGTGGAGCGGCCGGTGATCCGTGAGGATGCGACAGGTCCGCAAAAACACTTTGCACTTGGCGACCCTCGAATCATCGAAAGCTACGCTGCAACGGGCGACGGTCTTGAGCAGCAGTTTCAGGCTGACTTCGAACGGGAGATCAACCAAAGCTTTCTTACATTGGGTGTGGCCGATATACGGCCCGCATTTGAAGGACACGAGATACGCATCTACGGGTCGCCTGGTTTTGATCGCCTCGATGCGATCAATTCCTAGGCAACTATGAATCTCCAACTGCACCGGCGCGCCAAAGTCGCAACTGATGAAGAAGAGCGCACTTTCGACCGCGCTAAACAGCGCGGCAACCATCATATGTTATTTGCTATCGATTTCACGGTGCTCAAATGATCGACCTGTGACCTGGTCGGTATTCTGATTTGTCCACCAAAATTGAAAAAAGTCATTGCGTGCGTTAAGCTTTTCCAGGATAGCAACTTCTTTTGTTTCTTCCTCGTTGTAAGGAGCCGCCAACCCATCGAGCGTCCCAGTATCACCCAAAATAACATATTCAAAGCGTTTGAGATCTGCCTTTTCGATCTCAATGTTTGACCCGGAAATGAGAAGTTTGGCGGATGGTCGAACGCCGACTCGCACAATTTCGGGTCCTACCACTTCATAGTAGGCTGGGTTTGTGCCAACGTTCGGATGAAAGTATAGATGGTTAGGTGCTACTACTGCGCATTGCAAGTCGAAGCCAATAGTAGCTACTCTGTCCGTCGTGCTTCCTCGATAGACTTTTAGAGACAGGACCTTCTCTCTAGTACTGCTCGATGTCGTCTGAAAATTGATGAATTCATCGGAGGACATCGCTATCCGGCGAAGGTCTTGCTCGTTATTTATATTGGTCAAGGGCGTGAAATAGCCATAAGCGACGTTGAGCAGATTGCGCGTGCCTGCTAAATTCCATTGTGATGACCAAAGTTCGTTGGTCCTCCTGATGTTCGCAGCCGCGGCCCGATTAGTGTGATGATATAGTCTAAGCGCGAAATCGCCGTCTGGTGTCCGTCGACAGAGCCCTGTCGCCAAGCTTGCAAGTCTTTTCGGCCCATCAAACGTACACCGATAGAGTTGGGCTCCGTCTTCGTAGTTCAAAACTCGATCCTCAGACCGGACTCTCACCAAGAGCCTTGCAAAATTGGAAGCGCGAGGTGGGCCAATGTCCAAGCTGAAATCGGCAATATGCCGATCATCCTCGACGTTAAACGCGATGAGCGGTGGCGAGAAAAAGCTTGGCAAGAAAAACCGAAGTTCACTGACCCCAATTAGTACGTCTGGGATGAGATAGGTTCTTCCTTTGCTATGAGCAAGTCGTAGTTTTATGAATCCGCTGTAGTCTCTGCGGTTGCGGTCGTCAGGCCCGATCGCAGGAGAGCTACGAACTGGTGGGCCAGCCAGATTGCTCCACGGGTGTACTGGATGTTTCAAAACGCTGATCCTTGAAATCGAATCAATATTAGTCTTGAAAGGTACCTTGCGAGGTTTGTCAAAGCCGTTTATTTAGTGAAAATGGCAAATGCATAGGTTAAGTGCGAAAGTCTGACTGTGCTACACTTTATCCGCCGCTTCCCTACATCACCCCCCCGCCAATCTCGGCAGCAGGAAAATCTCCGCCCCAGGCGGCAGCTCTTTCGACCATGTATCGCGATAGATCGTCCCGTCGATCGCGACCGCTATGCCGCGATCGATCAGGGGTTCGAAGGCGGGATACTGTTCCGAAAGTTTCCGGAACAGCTCCCTTATGTCCTTAGCCTCGATGTCGAGCTTGCTCTGGCCTCCGGCGGCGGCGCCGAGCGAGCCCCAGAGCGTGACTTCGACCATTAGCCTCAGATCCTCATTGGACCGTAGCTGAAAATCGCTTCGCGTTTTTCAGCATCAGCCTTCCCGTTCGGCCTCGAGCGCCGCCAGGATGCGCGGCGGCGACATCGGGATGTGCGTCATGCGCACGCCGACAGCGTTCGACACCGCATTGGCGATCGCCGCCAGCGGCGGCACGATCGAGGTCTCGCCGACGCCGCGCACCCCGTAGGGGTGGTTGGGGTTGGGAATCTCCAGGATCTGCGTGTCGATCATCGGCAGGTCGGAGCACACCGGGATGCGGTAGTCGAGGAAGCCGGGGTTCTGCAGCCGCCCGTCCTTGCCGTAGATATACTCCTCGTTGAGCGCCCAGCCGATGCCTTGCGCGGCACCGCCCTGGTACTGGCCCTCGACATAGGTCGGGTGCACCGCCTTGCCGGCGTCCTGCACCACCGTGTAGCGCAGCACCCTGGTCGAGCCGGTCTCGGGGTCGACCTCGATGTCGCAGATATGGGTGGCGAAGGACACGCCGGCGCCGTCGGCGACGAGCTCGCTGTGGCCGGCGATCGGCCCGCCGGTCTTGCCGGAGGAAGCCGCGATCTCCTTCAGCGACAGTTTTCCCAGATTACCGTGCTTCTCGCCCTTGGCGACCGCATGGCCCTTTTCCCAGGCGACGTCGTCGACCGGAATGTCCCACATCTGCGCCGCGCGCTCGCGCAGCACCTTGATGGCGTTGCGGGCGGCCGAGATGGTCGCCATCGAGGACGAGAAGGTGCCGCGGCTGCCGTCGGTCATGTCGTTGTAACCGAGGCTGGAGGTGTCGGCGACGATCGCCTTGACGTGGCTGTAGTCGATGCCGAGCTCCTCCGCCGCCACCAGCGACAGTGACGCGCGCGAGCCGCCGACGTCCACGGTGCCGACCGCGAGCGAGACCGAGCCGTCCATGCCGATGTTGAGGTCGGTGCAGGTCTGGCCGCCGAAGTTGAACCAGAAGCCGCAGGCCATGCCGCGCCCCTGGTTGAGGCCGAGCGGCGCCTTCATGTGCGGATGGTTCTTCACCGCTTCCAGCGTCGGGCCGATGCCGATCGGGCCGTAGACCGGGCCGTAGGAGGCGCGGGTGCCTTCCTGGGCCGCGTTCTTGATGCGGAAATCGACCGGATCCATGCCGATCTCCTTGGCGAGCTCGTCGACCGCGCTTTCCACCGCGAACGCCGCCATCGGCGCCGAGGGCGCGCGATAGGCCGCCGTCTTCGGCCGGTTGACCAGCACCTCGTAGCCGACGGTCTTGACGTTCTCGAGCTTGTAGCAGGCGAACGCCGTCATGGCGCCGATCTCGGCCCACATGCCGGCATAGGGGCCGCAGCTATAGCGCAGCGTCGCTTCGGCCGCAGTGATCGTGCCGTCCTTCTTCGCGCCGATCTTGACGTCGATCGAGGTGGCGCTGGTCGGACCCGAGGCGCGAAAAACCTCGTCGCGGGTCATCACCAGCTTCACCGGCCGGCCGGCCTTGCGCGACAAGGCGAGCGCCACCGGCTCGGCCCAGACATGGGTCTTACCGCCGAAGCCGCCGCCGATCTCGGAGGAGGTGACGCGCAGCTTCGAGGCTTCCATGCCGAGCAACTGGGCGCAATGCTGGCGGTAGACGAAATGCCCTTGCGTGCAGACCCACAGCTCCGCGGTGCCATCCGGGTTGACGCTCGCTACGCAGGCATGCGGCTCGATATAGCCCTGATGCGTCTGCTCGGTCTTGAAGGAGCGCTCGACGACGAAATCGGCTTGGGCGAAACCCTGATGGACGTCGCCATGGCCGTATTGCGTGCGCTTGGTGACGTTGGACGGTTTTACGGGCTTTTCCTCCAGCCCCTCGGTGAAGATGGCGTCGTTGATGAGCGGCGCGTGGTGCTTCATCGCCTCGTCGACATCGGTCACATGCGGCAGCACCTCATAGTCGACCTCGATCAGCTTCAGCGCCTGTCTCGCGGTGCGGGCGTCGATCGCGGCGACCGCGGCCACCGCATGGCCGTCATAGAGCGCCTTGGTGCGCGCCATCGAGTTGTCGAGGATGTCGTACATCGCGGCATCGCCGTCGGTGAGGTCGGGCAGGTCTTTCGCCGTGATCACCGCCTTCACGCCGGCGAGTTTTTCCGCCTTCGAGGTGTCGATCTTCCTGATGACGGCATGGGCGTGCGGGCTGCGCAGGATGCGGCCCACGAGCTGCCCGGCCATGTTGAAGTCGGCGCCGTAGCGCGCGCGTCCCGTCACCTTGTCGACGCCGTCGGGGCGGATGGGGCGCGTGCCGACCGAAGAGAAACTGCGTCCCGAATAGCGCGGATCGAAATTCATCTCAGGCTCCCTTCATCACGTTTGCCGCGTCCTGGACGGCGCGCACGATCTTGTCATAGCCGGTGCAGCGGCAGAGGTTGCCGGCCAGCCCGAAGCGGATTTCCTCCTCGGTAGGCGAGGGGTTCTTCGCCAGAAGGTCCTTGGCGGCGATCAGGAAGCCGGGGGTGCAGATGCCGCATTGCAGCGCCGCATGCTCCAGGAACTTCTGCTGCAGCGGGTGCAGTTGGTCGCCGTGCGCCATACCCTCGATGGTCTCGACCTGCCGGCCTTCCGCTTCCGCGCCGAGCACCAGGCAGGAGCACACCAGCCGGTTGTCGAGGATGACGCTGCAGGCGCCGCAGTCGCCGGTGCCGCAGCCTTCCTTGGCGCCGGTGAGCCCCAGCCGGTCGCGCAGCACTTCGAGCAGCGTCTCGTCGGGCTGGCAGAGATACTCGACGTGATCGCCATTGATTGTCGTTGAAACCGCTACACCGGCCATCATTTGCCTCCTGCACGCTCATAAGCGGTGGCGGCGACCCGTTTCGCCAGCACGCCCGCGACTTTTCGTCTGAATTCGATGGTGCCCCGCTTGTCGTCGATGGGACGGCAGGCGCCCGAGCAGACTTTTGCCAGCCGCTCCAGCGTCTGTTCGTCCGGCTTCGAACCGACGAGAACCTGCGCCGCCTCCTCGACGAGCAGCACCGTCGGCGCCGCGGCGCCCAGCGCCACGCGGGCCGCCTTGATGATGCCCGCCTCATCGAGCGTCAGGTTCACGCCGGCGCTCACAACCGCGATGTCCATCTCGGTGCGCGGAATGAAGCGCTGATAGGCGTCGCCCGCATGCGGCGGGCGCTTGTCGAGCAGGATCGCCTCGACGATCTCGCCCTTGGCGAGCGAGGTACGGCCAGGCCCGGTCGGCACGGCCTCCACGGCAATGGTGCGCTTGCCGTTCGGCCCGGCAACCACGGCCTTGGCGCCGGCTGCCACCAGCGCCGGCACGCTGTCGGCGGCGGGCGAGGCGTTACAGAGATTGCCGACGATGGTGCAGCGTCCCTGCACCTGCTTCGAGCCGATCAGCTTGGCCGCCTCGACGACGCCCGGCCATGCCTTCTTCAGCGCCGCGTTCTCGCCCAGCACCGCGCAAGGCACCGCGGCGCCGATCCTGAAGCCGTCGGCCGTTTCCTGGATATCGCTCAGGCCGTTAATCGCCTTGATGTCGACGATCAGCTCGGGCTCGATGAAACCACCCTTCATCCTCACGAGAAGGTCGCTGCCGCCGGCAAGGATGGCTGCCGGGCCAACCGCCTTGGCGAGCTCGCCAACGGCATCTTCTATTGAAAGCGGACGTATGTAACGCATCGTCTCCCCTTGGTGGTCGTGATCAGATCGACCGTTATAAAGACTCTCCTTATAATGACCATCCGCTTCCTGCATTGCACCACCCAAGTCAGGCCGGCTGGCCCTAATTCTCGTCCCAGCTCTTTGGTCCAAGGCGCTGGAACAACCCGCCCGCGCCGAGCCGGCCAAGCCTCCTTCATGGTTTCCGGCGCAGCCGGGGGGCGCCAGGTTGCGGCGAAGGGGGATGCGGCCGCGTTTCGCCGGCCGGTTCGAAGCCGGGATCTACGCCCTCTGCGCCATCCGCGCCCGCACCAGCGTCGCGGCGGCGTGGCCGGCGGCGGTGATGTAGTCGGGATTGTGGTGGATCAGCATGCTGGAAAAGGCGCCGTCCATCAGCAGCACGATCTCGCGCGCCAGCATCTTCGGTTCGCGCACGCCATGGCTCGAAAGCTCGCCCGCCAGCCATTTCTCGAAATTGCTCTTATGGCGGGAGCCGGCCTTCACCGCCGGATGGCCGGGCATCGCGGCGAGCTCGGCGGCCGTGCGCAGGAAGCCGCAGCCCTTCCATTTGACGTGCCGCGCCACGCGCGCCAGATGGGTGAAGATCGCCACGACCTTCTTGTCCGCGCCGCCTTCCGCGGCCTCGAACCAGCCGGCCATCTGCTTGAGGTTCGGCTGGTCGCGGCTGTCGAGATAGGCCGTGATCAGCTCGTCCTTGCTCTTGAAGTGATAGTAGAGCGTGCGCTTGGTCAGCCCCGCCTTTTCCGCCACGGCATCGACGCTGACGCGGCCGATGCCTTCGGCATAAAAGAGTTTCGCCGCAGCGTCGACGAGGCGTTTTCTGGTCGGATTGGCCTTTTCGCTCATCCACGAAGTATACCGACTAGTGAATATACAAACAAGCCGAAAGCCGCTCCCTTGCGGCCGCTCTAAGTCCAAGGGAAGAATTCATGGACGCATCGGCTGGACAAGGCGCGGCGCGCCTCGCCCGACCGGGCGGCGGGTCAGGGCGAAACCTCCAGGTGACCCTTCATGTTGGGGTGGAAGCGGCAGAAATAATCGACCGCTCCCGCTTGCTTGAGGGTGATCCTGCCTTTCGACTTCGGCGGGATCGTCACCTCCCAGCCGCCTTTCACCGTGGCGGTGTGGGCGATCACGTCCTTGTTGGTCCACTCGATCGTGTCGCCGACCTTGGCCTCGACGCTCGCCGGCGAGAAGACCAGCTTGTCGATCGTCAACTCGATGGTGGCGGCGAGCGCCGGCGAAGCGACGAGCGCCAGCGTCAGCGCGGCCAGGAGCGGCAGCAGGCTCGCCCTCATTTCAGCGCGCCGGCGACATGTTCGGCATGCTGCTCATGCCCCTGGAAGATTTTCAGGCCGGTCTCGAGCAGGCTCTTCAGCTCGGTATTGCTGGCCGAGGGGATGAGCAGCGTTTCGAGCGCGCTGTCGACCTGTTTGTGATAGGCCACCTCGTTCTCGATATAGGCCTTGTCGAAGGCAGCCCCTTTCAGCTTCGCCAGCTTGGCGCGCTCTTCCTTCGCGGCCTTCGCCAGCGCCTGGCTGGTGGCGTTGTCCTCGGGCGTGACTTTCAGCTTCTTCACCAGGTCCAGGGCCTGCTTGTTCACCGCCTCGTGGTCGCGCTCCATGTCCTTGGCGAAGTCGACGACTTCCTTGGTCCTCGATTTCTTGATCGCCAGCTTGGCGGCCTCGATGTCGATCGTGCCCGCCGTATAGGCGATATGGGCGATCTGCGGGTCGGTGGGCTTCTCAGCGGCCCGCGCATAGGGCGCGGCGCCTGCAAGCAGGAAGGCCGCAAGGGCTGCGGTCGGTCGGATAAACATGGCATCTCCTTCGCCCGGCACATCTGCAGGGCTCATCTGGGGTTGACGGCCATTGGATGCGGGGAGAGGCGAAACGTTCCCGGCGTTTTCTCTGCGGGGAGCGAGCACTGCTACGCCGAGTTCCGTCACACCCCCCTCTGTCCTGCCGGACATCCTCCCCGCAAGGGGGGAGATTGGCAGCTTCGGCGCCCCGCCCGTCCTGCAGCGTTGGAGATTAGCGAAAGCCGGCGCGACATCCGATCTCCCCCCTTGCGGGGGAGATGTCCGGCAGGACAGAGGGGGGTGCTGTCCCTCGGCGTTCGCGAATAGCGACGCGCGCTAGCCCTCGAACCCCAGCCTTTTCATCACCGCCTGCGTCAGCCTATCGCACCGCCGGCCGGCGAAAGGAAAAGCGTCGAGCAGCACCGGGCCGATCTCGTCGTCCAGCGCCTTGCGCACCAGCGCACGCGCCCGGTGCAGCCTGGTCTTTACCGTCTCCGGCCTGATGCCGAGCACCTCGGCGGTCTCCTGGATGCTCAGGCCTTCGATGACACGGGCGACGAAGACGCTGCGATAGACGTCGGGAAGGCTGTCGGTCGCCCGTTCGACGAGCCCGAGGATCTGCCGCTGCGCCATCGTCCGCTCCGGATCGTCGCCAGGGTTCAAGTTACTTGGGTTCAGGGGAAACCGGATGATCTGCGCCTCCGGGTTTTCAGGCATCGCCACCATGCGCTTCTTCTTGCGCAGCCGCCCGAGCGCCTCGTTGATCGTGATGCGCGACAGCCAGGTGGATAAAGAGGCATCGCCGCGAAAGGCATCAAGACTGGCGAAGGCGCGCAAATAGGCCTCCTGCACGATGTCCTCGGCCTCGGCGTCGTTGCGCACCACGCCGCGCGCGATGCGGTAGAGCCGCTGGTTGTGCGTCTTGATGATTGCGCGGAAGGCATCCGCTTCCCGCGCAAGCGCGCGGCGCACCAGCGCCATGTCGCCATCATCGGCCGCGGCAATAGCGGCAGCTTGCAGTGCGGGCTTCCTCATCGTGTCCCGATCTCCCGGACAGGCGTTGCATCCAGCAATTGGATGCGCTCGCCGGCAAAAGGTTCCCGAGCTATGCTACAGCTTTCAGCGCCGCCCTGTCTGCGGTCTCCACGCGTGCGGCCGCCGCGAGCAGATCGGTCTGGGTGATCAGGCCAAGAATATGCCGCCCGGCGTCGACGATCACCACCGCATGGCTGTGCCCGTCGGTCAGCGCCGGCAGCAGGCTCATCGCCGGCGTGTCGGGCGAGGCGGTGCCGGCCTTCGACATCACGCCCTTTACCGTGTCGGTCGGTCTCGTCAGCTCGCGCAGGCCGACGGCGCCGGCCAGCCTTGCCTCGGCGTCGACCACCGGCAAGATGCGGATATTGTGGTCGAGAAGCTGCTTTCGCGCCTCGTCCGCGGTGGCGTTCTCCGTCACCGAGATCACGTCGCGGGACATGATGTCCCGGCAGAGCAGGGTGCGGTGCGAGCGCACCGTCGCCTGCAATTCGACCTGACGCAGCAGCCTTTCGATGTCGTCGCGGTCGATGTCGAAGCTCTCGTCGAGCGCGGCAAGGGCAGCATCGACATCCTCCGGCCGGAAGCCGACGCGCGTCGTGGGCGGCCGGTCGGCGGTGCCGTGGCTGTTGGCCACAGGCGCGTGGACATGCGGATAATTGCGCCGCGACAGCTTGTGGAACAGCAAGCCGAGCGTCACCAATATGATCGAATTCAGCGCCACCGGCACGAAGGGAAACAAAAAGCCTGCGCTGACCACGGCCGGTCCGCCAAGCACGCCGGTGAGAGCCGCGGCGCCTCCCGGCGGATGCAGCGAGCGCGTGAACGACATGGCGGCAATGGCGAGCGCCACGGCCAGCCCGGAGGCGATCACCGGGTCATGCACGAAATGCGCCACCGTGACGCCGACCAGCGCCGAAATCGTATTGCCGCCGATGATCGACCAAGGCTGCGCCAGCGGGCTCGAAGGCACGGCGAACAGCAGCACGGCGGAAGCCCCCATCGGCGCCACCAGCAGCGCCACATGCGGGCCGCTCCCCATGGCGAGCCCGCTGATCACGCCGGTCAGCGCGACGCCGATGGTCGCGCCGATGCAGGCAAGCAGTCGTTCGCGGAGCGTCGCGCCGGCAAGGATCGGAACGAAGAGGCGGAACGCCATGGCAGGCCCTTGGGATCAAATGGCTGGAATTTGCGCTGCTCGCAATGCCGCCGAAGCCACGGATTTGGAAGCCAAACCAATCCGTATATTCGCGGCCGGGAAGAATATTATTGCGCGAGGCGACGCGTTCGCCACACCGCCAGCGGCCTCGGCTTTCTCAATCGCGCCCAATCTCCCGGACAGGCGTTTCATCCGTGAATTGGATGCGCCTGCCGGCAAAAGGTTCCCGGACTTGTCCGATCTGGTCGGGCGCTATGCCCGCCGCTCAGACTTCGGCTGCCGCTTTGAGCCCGCGCTGGATGTCGGCCTTGAGGTCCTCGACGTCCTCGAGCCCGATCTGCAGGCGGATGAGCGGACCGGCATAGGAGCCCTTGGCTATGGTGCGGTCGCCCAGGAAGACCGGCACGGCAAGGCTCTCATAGCCGCCCCAGGAATAGCCGAGGCCGAAGATCTTCAATGCGTCGAGGAAGGCGTGCTGCTGTTTTTGCCCGCCACCCTTGAGCACGATCGAGAAGATGCCGCTCGAGCCGCAGAAGTCGCGCTTCCACAGCGCGTGATCCGGGTGGCTTTCCAGTGCCGGATGCAGCACCTGCGCCACGCCCGGTTGCTCCTCCAGCCAGCGCGCGATGTCGAGTGCGCTCTTCTGGTGATGCTCGAGCCTGACCCCCATCGTGCGCAGGCCGCGCAGCACCTGGTAGACGTCGTCCGGCCCGGAACAGCATCCCAGCGTGCAGAAGCCTTCGTAGAGCGCCTTCCAATGCGTTTCGTTGGCCGACACCGTGCCGAGCAGCACATCGGAATGGCCGGCCGGATATTTGGTGGCCGCATGGATCGAGATGTCGACGCCATGGTCGAGCGGTTTGAAAAAGAGCGGCGTCGCCCAGGTGTTGTCCATCATGACGATGGCGCCTGCCGCATGCGCGGCCTTTACGATTGCCGGAATGTCCTGCACCTCATAGGTGTTCGATCCCGGCGATTCGGCGAACACCACCTTGGTGTTGGGCTTGATCAGCTGGGCGATGCCGGCGCCGATGCGCGGATCGTAATATTCGATCTCGACACCGAGGCGCTTCAGCATGGTGTCGGCGAAATTCCGTGTCGGATGATAGACCGAATCGACGATCAGCAGATGGTCGCCAGCCGAGACGAAAGTGAGCAGGGGGATTGTCACCGCCGCAAGGCCGGATGGCACCGCGATCGTGCCGGCTGAACCCTCCAGCGCGTCGACGGCCAGCGTGAGCGCATCCATGGTCGGCGTGCCGCGCGTGCCATAAGTGTATTTCTGGCTGCGCGATGCCATCGCGGCGGCGTCGGGATATAGCACTGTCGAGGCATGCACGACCGGCGGATTGACGAAGCCGAAATAGTCGCGCGGGTTGTTGCCGGAATGGGCAAGCCGCGTGTTGATGCCGATCTTGCTGCCGTCTGTCGCCATGGTTCGTCGCCTGTCGTAGTGTGTCTGGAGCTCAGCCATAGTGCGGCGTGGCGGCCCGTGCAACCGCTCCGAGCCCGCCAAGCGTCGGTGTTTGGGTGGGCCAAATAAAAGCTCGCCGGCTCACCGATCGCGCCCTTTGCGCGCCTCCGGTGGACTTGCGTCGAAGGCACCTTGGCGCGCCCGCCCTTCGCCATGAATCGCGCCAGTCCTTCCATCGCCGGCGACAGTAGTTACCGGCATGAATTAGCGTAACGTTCAAAATTTCCGTGGGCTCCGACTTGCCGGTTCCGGTTGCAGCTTTTGACCAATTCGCGGGCGCTTCTGACTGCAATTCGGGCATTTCCGGCAATCGGTTTTCAAACGTGTCGCAATTCGGTCATTTCCCTTGACCTCACAGGAATAATCGCCTTCGATGCGTTTCGTGAATGGGAGGCAGTGCACCGGCAACGGTGCGGGTCCGGGAGTGGGCCGAAGTGGGAGCTGCATTCACACATGAAAAAAGATCAGGGCTGCCTGGGAAGCAGGGGCGCCTGTAAAGCAGAAAAGGGTCTGTGGGTCATGAAACACATCGCAATCGGCATTCTTGGCGCCGCCGCGCTCGGGTTTACGGCGTCGGCAGCTTCGGCCGGCACGCTGGATACCGTGAAGCAGAAGGGCTTTATCCAGTGCGGCGTCTCGACCGGTCTCGCCGGCTTCTCGGCGCCGGACGACAAGGGGGAATGGCAGGGCATCGACGCCGACTTCTGCCGCGCCGTCGCGGCCGCCGTCTTCGGTGACGGCACCAAGGTCAAGTTCACACCGCTCAGCGCCAAGGAACGCTTCACCGCGCTGCAGTCCGGCGAGGTCGACATCCTGTCGCGCAACACCACCTGGACGATCAACCGCGATACCGCGCTCGGCCTGAACTTCGTCGGCACCACCTACTATGACGGCCAGGGCTTCATGATCAACGCCAAGAAGCTGCCGGGCGTGAACTCGGCGCTGCAGCTTTCGGGCGCCGCCGTTTGCGTGCAGACCGGCACCACGACCGAGCTCAACCTTGCCGACTACTTCAAGTCGAACAAGATGGAGTACAACCCCGTCGTGTTCGAGAAGCTGGAAGAGGTCAACGCCGCCTATGACGCCGGCCGCTGCGACGTCTACACCACCGACCAGTCGGGCCTCTATGGCATCCGTCTGACGCTGGGCTCGCCTGCCGATCACGTCGTGCTGCCCGAGATCATCTCCAAGGAGCCGCTCGGCCCGGCCGTGCGCCAGGGCGACGATCAGTGGTACCACATCGTCAAGTGGACCTACTTCGCGCTGCTCGACGCCGAGGAGCTCGGTATCACCAAGGCCAATGTCGACGAGATGAAGAACTCGGACAATCCCGAGGTCAAGCGCGTGCTCGGCCAGGAAGCCGACACCAAGATCGGCACCGATCTCGGCGTCTCCAATGACTGGGTCGTCAACATCGTCAAGGCGGTCGGTAACTACGGCGAAATGTTCGAGCGCAATGTCGGCTCCGGCAGCCCGCTCAAGATCGCGCGCGGCATCAACGCGCTGTGGACCAAGGGCGGCCTGCAATACGCTCCGCCGATCCGCTGATCGAAACGTGATCCCGGGGGGCAGGTCATCTGCCTCCCGGTTTCTCTTTCCAGGGGATGGTCGCATGGCATCGCAGGAAATCCTTCGCGAGGAGCCGAGCCGCGGCTCCTTCGTCAATGACCCGAAAATACGCAGCATCTTCTTTCAGACGCTGGTCATCGTCTTGTTGTTCGGCTCGGTCTGGTGGATCGTGCAGAACGTCATCGACAATCTGGCTCGCCTGCACATCGCCTCCGGCTTCGGCTTCCTGAGGGGCAGGGCCGGTTTCGACATCTCGGATACGCCGATCGCCTATACGTCCGATTCGACCTATTTCCGCGCCATCCTCGTCGGCCTGATCAACACCATCATCGTCGCAGTTGCCGGCATCGTCACCGCCACCATCATCGGCTTCGTCATCGGCATCGGTCGCCTGTCGCACAACTGGCTGATCCGCAAGATCTGCACGGTCTATGTCGAGATCTTCCGCAACATCCCGCCTCTGCTGGTCATCTTCTTCTGGTATTCGGGCGTGCTGGCCGTCCTGCCTCCGCCGCGCGAAAGCTTCCACCTGCCGTTCGGCACTTTCCTCAACCAGCGCGGCTTTTATTTTCCGCGCGCGATTTGGGGCGATGGCTCCTGGCTGATCGGCGTCGCCTTCGTCGTGGCGCTCGCCATGGCCTGGTTCGTCGCGTACCGGGCGCGCCAGCGCCAGATGGCGACCGGCCAGCAGTTCCCGGTGTTCTGGACCTCGGTGGCCCTGATCGTCGGCCTGCCGGTGCTTGCCTTCCTGCTCGCCGGGATGCCGCTCACCTTCGACCTGCCGAAGCAGTCGACCTTCAATCTGACTGGCGGCTTCCAGGTCAAACCCGAGTTCCTGTCGCTCTATCTGGCGCTCTCCTGCTATACGGCGGCCTTCATCGCCGAGATCGTGCGCGCCGGCATCAGGGGTGTCAGCAAGGGTCAGACCGAGGCGGCCGGCGCCCTTGGTCTGCGCTCCGGCCCGATTCTGCGCCTGGTTGTGGTGCCGCAGGCGATGCGTATCGTCATTCCGCCGATGACCAGCCAGTATCTCAACCTGACCAAGAACTCCTCGCTTGCGATCGCCATCGGCTATCCGGACCTTACCGCCACTGCCGGCACGGTGCTCAACCAGACCGGGCAGGCGGTCGAGGGCGTATTTATCATGATGATCGCCTATCTGGTGCTGAGCCTCATCACCTCCGCGGTGATGAACGTCGTCAACGCCAGAATGGCGCTGGTGGAGAGGTAGGGTCATGCAGGAACACGATATGTCCTGGGTGCGCACCGAGATGGCGCTTGCCCAGCCGGCGCCGCCCACCGAGCGCGGCGCCTATGCCTGGGTGCGCAAGAACCTGATCGGTTCGGTCAGCGACACGATCCTCACCGTTCTCGGCATCGCCATTGTTCTCTGGGTGCTGCCGCAGGTCATCAACTGGGCCTTCATCAGCGCCCAATGGATCGGGCCCAACCGCACGGTCTGCGCAACGGTCGCGCAGGGCGGCATCCAGCCCGACGGCTGGAGTGGCGCCTGCTGGGCCTTCGTCAACGCCAAGTTTGGGCAGTTCATGTTCGGCACCTATCCGGTCGAGGAACGCTGGCGGCCGATCCTGGTCGCTGTCCTGCTGGTGGTGCTTTTGGTGCCGATGCTGATTCCACGCGTGCCGCGCAAGGGACTGAACGCCATCCTGCTCTTCCTGGTGCTGCCGGTTGTGTCTTTCTTTCTCTTGTCCGGCGGTGCGTTCGGCCTCCCGCTTGTCGAGACTTCGCGCTGGGGCGGGCTGCTGGTGACGCTCAGCCTCTCTTTCGTCGGTATCGCCGTGTCGCTGCCGCTCGGCACGCTGCTGGCGCTCGGCCGGCGCTCCAAGATGCCGATCGTCAAGATGCTGTGTGTGATTTTCATCGAGACCGTGCGCGGCATCCCGCTGATCACGGTGTTGTTTTTCGCCAGTGTCATGCTGCCGCTGTTCCTGCCGGCCGGTGTCACCTTCGACAAGTTCCTGCGGGCGCTGATCGGCGTGTCGCTGTTCGCCGCCGCCTATATGGCGGAAGTGGTGCGCGGTGGCCTTCAGGCGATCCCGAAGGGGCAGTATGAGGGCGCCGATTCTCTCGGCCTCGGCTACTGGCAGAAGATGGGTCTGATCGTGCTGCCGCAGGCGCTGAAGCTGGTCATCCCCGCCATCGTCAACACCTTCATCGGCATGTTCAAGGACACCAGCCTGGTGCTGATCATCTCGATCTTCGACCTTTTGGGCGTGGTCAAACAGAACCTGTCCGACGCCAACTGGGCGACGCCGCAGACCGCGAAATCCGGCCTCGTCTTTGCCGCCTTCGTATTCTGGCTGTTCTGCTTCGGCATGTCGCGCTATTCAATGTACACCGAACGCCGGCTCGACACCGGCTACAAACGCTGATGCATGTCGCCCAAAAGTGTGAAACGGTTTTGGGATAACGACATGCATCAAATCGAACGATAAAAGGGGAATTGGCCATGAGCACCGAAAACGCCGTCAGCGCGGAAGACATCAAGGTCGATGCCAAGAAGATGCATGTCTCGACCACCGATGTCGCCATCGATATCGTCGGCATGCACAAATGGTACGGCGAGTTCCATGTGCTGAAGGACATCAACCTCAAGGTGATGCGCGGCGAGCGCATCGTCATCTGCGGTCCGTCCGGCTCCGGCAAGTCGACCATGATCCGCTGCATCAACCGGCTGGAGGAGCACCAGAAGGGCAAGATCATCGTCGACGGCAAGGAACTGACCAACGACCTAAAGAAGATCGACGAGGTGCGCCGCGAGGTCGGCATGGTGTTCCAGCATTTCAACCTGTTCCCGCATCTGACCATCCTGGAGAACTGCACGCTGGCGCCGATCTGGGTGCGCAAGACGCCGAAGAAGCAGGCCGAGGAAATCGCCATGCATTTCCTGAAGCGCGTCAAGATCCCCGAGCAGGCCAACAAATATCCCGGCCAGCTCTCGGGCGGCCAGCAGCAGCGCGTGGCGATCGCTCGCTCGCTGTGCATGAATCCGCGCATCATGTTGTTCGACGAGCCGACCTCGGCGCTCGATCCGGAAATGATCAAGGAAGTGCTGGAGACGATGGTTGGCTTGGCCGAGGAGGGCATGACCATGCTTTGCGTCACGCACGAGATGGGCTTTGCCCGCAAGGTCGCCAACCGGGTGATCTTCATGGATCAGGGCCAGATCGTCGAGCAGAACACGCCGGCCGAATTCTTCGACCATCCGCGCCATGAGCGCACAAAACTATTCCTGTCGCAGATCCTGCACTAACACAGCGCGACAACGATTTGAGAAGCCCGGCCGCAAGGTCGGGCTTCTTTGTTTTTGGACGATCGGCTAAGAAACTCTGTGCTTAGAGCGGTTTCGGCTTTTCACAGAATCGCTGACCCACTCTAACTATTTGTTTTTACGCAATTCCGGACGGAAAACTGTTACACACTTTTTCTGGAATTGCTCTAGAGGCGCAACGGAGCCCCGCCGTTGACGAGAAAATTCCTGCGTTTCCCGTCCATGCTGGTCGCTGTGCTCCTTTTTACCGCCGCGCTCGGCACGCTGGTGCCGCGCCCACTCTGGCCGGCGGTGGCCGCGGGCGAGGGCACCAGGCGCATACTGGTGCTCAAGAACCCGATCCATACCGACATCGCGATCCCGGTCGATGACGGCGTGCGCCGGCGTTATCATTTCCTCGCCGACGCCGGGCTGCCCACCGATGCGCCGCAGGCGCGCTACCTTATTTTCGGCTGGGGCGGTCGCGCGTTCTACCTGGAGACGCCGACATGGTCGGAACTGAGGGCCGTGCCGGTGCTGAAGGCGCTGACGCTGGACGCCTCGGTGATGCATGTCGACCTCGCCGGCGCGATTGCCGAACCGCGCCCGGACGTCGCTGGCTTCGACATCGACGAGAAGCACTTTTCGGTGCTGCTCGATTACATTCAATCGAGCTTCCGGCAGGGGCCGAACGGGCCGACGGTCATCGACAATGCCGGCTATTCCAGCTTCGACCGCTTCTACGAGGCCAACGGCCGTTTCAACGCGCTGGTCGGTTGCAACACCTGGACGGCGGCGGCACTGCGCACCGCCGGCCTGCGCACCGGCTGGTGGAACCCGCTCCCGGTGTCGCTGGGGTTGTCGATGAGGCTGTATGATTGATGGTTGGCATATCCGCGAGTTGCGAACGCCGCGTTCCGTCACACCCCCCTCTGTCCCGCCAGCCTGTCGAGCTTTATCGCTGCGACGCCTTACCGCCCTACAACGTTCCGCTCCTCCCAGCCATAGAGCCAGTCCAGATCCGCCGCGAGCTTTTCCGCCGGCCGCGTCGCCAGCACCAGGTTGCGGGCTAGCGCCACCGGTCCCCAGGCATGCCATGCCAACCGGTTGAGCGCGCCGCGCCTGAGCACCTTCTCGATGCGCGGGCGCCTGAGATTTTCCCAGATACCGAGGCTTTGCCGCGGATCGGCGGGAAAGTCGGCGACCAAACTGGCAAGCATCGCGGCGTCCTCTATGCCCATAGCCGCGCCCTGCGCCGCGAACGGCGTCATGGCGTGCGCGGCGTCACCGATCAGCGCGACGCCTTCCGGCATCGTCCAGCACTGCTGCTCGACGGTGTGGATCGGAAATGCCGTCCAGGGGCCGGCGAGCGTGGCAAGCCTTGCCAGAACCTGCGACGTGCCGCGCATGGCGCTGGCGAGAATGGCGGGATCGGCATGGCCCGACCAGCCTTCGGCAATGCGCTCGCCCTTGGTGAAGGCGGCGAGGTTGACGGCGCTGCCCCCGCTTACCGGATAGGCGACCATGTGGAAACCAGGATGGAGGAAGGCGGTGACGCAGTCGAGCGCGCCGATCGCCGCAAAGGCCTGGCCGGCGGCGCTTGTCGCCGCCACCGTGGCGCGCCAGGCGAGCTCGCCGGAAAAGCGGCTTCTCGCAAAAGCGGGCTCTCTGCCGGCAAGTTGCGATCTCACCGTCGACCAGACGCCGTCGGCGCCGACCAGCAGGCCTCCGGCGACCTCGATGCTGTCGCCATCCGTTTCGGATGTGACGGTGATGTTGGGAGACGAAATGGCGATGGCCGTCACCCGTGCGCCTGTCACAAGCTCGATCTCGGGCCGCTCCGCAACCGTCGCCGTCAGCGCGGCATGCAGGTCGGCGCGGTGCGCCACAAGATAGGGCGCTCGCCAGCGGTCTTCGCCGGCCTGGCCCAGCGGCACGCGTGCCAGCTCGCGCAAGGTGGCGGCGTCCTTAAGCACCACCGCTTCCGGCCTGATCGCGCTCAGCCGTAAGCGGTCGAGCACGCCGAGCCGGCGCAGGATGCGGGTCGCGTTGGGAGAAAGCTGGAGCCCGGCGCCCACGACTTCGAGCTGCCTGGCCTGCTCCAGCACCGTGACGGGGTAGCCGCGCTCCGTAAAGGCCAGCGCCGCCGTCAGCCCGGCTATGCCGGCCCCGGCGATGACGACCTGCCGGGACCGCGCCTCATCCATGATCGCGCAGAATCAGGCGGCCTGGTCGATATAGAGGCAGCCGGCAGGCTGCGTTTCCGTCGCCTTCAGCTTTGGCGAATAGCGGTAGAGCGTCGAGCAATAGGGGCAGACCTTCTCGTTGTCGTCGCCCATGTCGAGGAACACATGCGGATGGTCGAAAGGCGGGTTGGCGCCGGTGCACATGAATTCCTTGACGCCGATGTCGATGACCGGATGGCCCGCATCGTTCTGGAAATGTGGAATGGAACCGCCTGCCATCGTCGTCTCCAATTTGGTCTCGGCTTGATTTCGGCCCGTTTGCATCTGGATCATAACCGGTCTCTTTGCAAGATCGATGAAATGAAACTGTCGCAAAACCCTGTCAGAGGATAAGTTGAGCCGGTTAAGCGCATCGCCCCGGAAACGAACCGATTCCGTGACATCATGCGTCATGAAAGCATGTTAGAGCATCCACAACGCGTCCGGCGGTGTATGGCGCTCAAAGAGAACGGTTGCAGGCAAGAGCAGGAATCATGAGCGAACTGAGGCCGGTGCAGAGCGAGTTCATCACCGTCGAGGCGGCAAGCCCGGACGGCGGTAATCCCGACCGCTTCGTCAACCGGGAATTTTCCTGGCTGCAGTTCAACCGGCGCGTGCTCGAGGAATCGCTCAACACGCGCCACCCGCTGCTCGAGCGCGTCCGCTTCCTGTCGATCTCTGCCGCCAACCTCGACGAGTTCTTCATGGTCCGCGTCGCCGGCCTTGCCGGCCAGGTGCGCGAGGGCATCGCGCTGAAGAGCCCAGACGGCCGCACGCCCGAACAGCAGCTCGAACAGTTGCTGCGCGAGGTCGAGCGTCTGCAGGAAGACCAGCAGAAGAGCCTGTCGACCCTGATGGAGCTGCTCGACAAGGAAGGCATCGAGAGCATCACCCGCGACGGGCTCACCAAGGACGAGAGGGCCTGGCTGGAAGAACATTTCCAGGACCAGGTTTTCCCGGTGCTGACGCCGCTGTCGATCGACCCGGCGCATCCGTTCCCGTTCATTCCCAATCTCGGTTTCTCGATGGCGCTGCAATTGCGCCACCGCAAGAACGGCGAGGAGATGAGCGCGCTTCTGCGTCTGCCGGTGGCGCTGAAACGCTTCATCCGTCTGCCCGACCGCAAGAACCATGTCCGCTTCATCCCGTTGGAGGAAGCGGTCGGCATCTATATCGGCAAGCTGTTTCCCGGCTACGAGGTCAAGGGCTCAGGCACGTTCCGCATCATCCGCGACAGCGATATCGAGGTCGAGGAAGAGTCGGAAGATCTCGTGCGCCTGTTCGAGACGGCGCTGAAGCGCCGCCGCCGCGGTTCCGTGATCCGCATCGAGTTCGACACGCTGATGCCGGCCGAATTGCGCGACTTCGTCGCCGGCGAGCTCGGCGTCTCGTCGAGCCGCATCAGCGTCTTGACCGGTCCGCTGGCGCTCAACCAGATATCCGAGATCGTCGCTGTTCCGCGCGACGACCTCAAATTCACGCCCTACAACCCGCGCTTCCCCGAGCGTATCCGCGAGCATGGCGGCGACTGCTTCGCCGCGATCCGCGAGAAGGACATCATCGTCCACCACCCCTACGAATCGTTCGACGTCGTGGTGCAGTTCCTGCGCCAGGCGGCGGCCGATCCGGAAGTGGTCGCGATCAAGCAGACGCTCTACCGCACCTCGAACGACAGCCCGATCGTGCGCGCGCTCATCGACGCGGCCGAGGCCGGCAAGTCGGTCACAGCGCTTGTCGAGCTCAAGGCGCGCTTCGACGAGGAGGCCAACATCCGCTGGGCGCGCGACCTCGAGCGCGCCGGCGTTCAGGTCGTGTTCGGCTTCCTGGAATTGAAGACCCACGCCAAGATGTCGCTCATCGTGCGCCGCGAGGACAGCCGGCTGCGCAACTACGTGCATCTCGGCACCGGCAACTACCATCCGGTCACCGCCCGCATCTACACCGACCTGTCCTTCTTCACCACCGATCCGACGATCGCGCGCGACGTCGCCCAGCTCTTCAACTTCATCACCGGCTATGCGGAGCCCGCCGAGGAGATGCGCATCGCGGTGTCGCCCTTCACGCTGCGCAAGCGCATCCTGAAGCACGTCTCCGAGGAGATCGGCCATGCGCGTGAAGGCAGGCCGGCCCGCATCTGGATGAAGATGAACTCACTCGTCGATCCGACCGTCATCGACGCGCTCTATGACGCCAGCCGCGCCGGCGTCGAGGTCGACCTCGTTGTGCGCGGCATCTGCTGCCTGCGGCCGCAGGTGCCGGGCCTGTCCGAGAACATCAGGGTGAAGTCGATCGTCGGCCGCTTTCTCGAACACAGCCGCATCTACTGCTTCGGCAACGGCCACGGTCTGCCGTCGGACGAGGCGATCGTCTACATCTCCTCGGCCGACATGATGCCGCGCAATCTCGACCGCCGCGTCGAGACGCTGGTGCCGATCACCAATCCAACTGTGCATGAACAGGTGCTTGGCCAGATCATGCTGGGCAATGTCATGGACAACCAGCAAAGTTTCGACGTATTGGCAGACGGAACCTCCCGGCGCGTCATGCTGGAGGAGGGCGAGGAGCCGTTCAACGCGCAGGAATATTTCATGACCAATCCGAGCCTTTCCGGACGGGGTGACGCGCTGAAATCGCATGCGCCCAAGCGCATTGCTCAGTTCAAGCGCCGCAAGAAGAACGGCGCCGCGTGATTTCAATTTCCCAGGGCCGGCTCCAGGACCGGCGGCCGCTGTCGATCATCGACATCGGATCGAACTCGATCCGCCTTGTCGTCTATGAAGGGCTGGCGCGCTCGCCGACGCTGCTGTTCAACGAAAAGATGCTGGCCGGCCTCGGCCGCGGCATCGTTTCGACGGGCAAGCTCGATCCCGAGGCGGTGACGCGCTCGATGGAGGAGTTCCGGCGGTTTCGCGCGCTTTCGGACCAGGCCGGCGCCGAGCACATGTATGTGCTGGCAACCGCGGCGGCCCGCGAGGCGATTAACGGCCCGGACTTCATCCACCGCGCCGAGGACGTGCTGAAGACCGAGATCCGGGTGCTCTCAGGCCGCCAGGAAGCGCATTATTCGGCGCTCGGCATCATTTCCGGCTTCCACCCGGCCAACGGCATCGCCGGCGACCTCGGCGGCGGCAGCCTGGAGCTCATCGATATCAATGGCGAAGCGATCGGCGACGGCATCACGCTGCCGCTCGGTGGGCTGCGCCTGCAGGATATGGCGAAGAACTCGCTCGTCCAGGCGCAGAAGATCGCGCGCCAGGAACTGGCGCGGGCGAAGCTCTTGAAGGGCGGGCAGGGCAGGGTCTTCTACGCCGTCGGCGGCACCTGGCGAAACCTCGCCCGCCTGCACATGGAGATGAACAACTACCCGCTTGGCGTCATGCATCACTACGAGATCGCCGCCGACAGCGCCCAGACCTTCCTTAGGCAGGTGGCCAAGGGCGAGATCGAGAAGGTCAAGGGTATCGAGGGCGTCTCCAAGAACCGCCGCTCGCTGCTGCCTTACGGCGCCGTCGTGCTGCAGGAGATCATGGCGGCCATGCAGCCTTCCAAGATCGTCGTCTCGGCGCAGGGCGTGCGCGAGGGCTTCCTCTATTCGCTGCTTGACGCCGCCGAGCAGAAATCCGATCCGCTGATCTCGGCGGCCGAGGAATTGGCGGTATTGCGTTCCCGCTCGGTCCATCATGCGCACGACCTCGTCGAATGGACGGGCAAGGCCTTCAAGGCCTTCGGCATCGACGAGACGGTGGACGAGGCGCGCTATCGCCACGCTGCGTGCCTGCTCGCCGATATCGGCTGGCGCGCGCACCCGGAATATCGCGGACGGCAGTCGCTCAACATCATCGCGCATGCCTCCTTCATCGGCGTCGACCATCCCGGCCGCGCCTACCTGGCTCTGGCCAGCGCCTACCGCCATGACGGCATCTTCAGCGATGGAATCGCGCCGGAGATCAAGGCGCTGGCGCCGTCGCGCATGCTCGAGCGCGCCCGCGTGCTGGCGGCGATGATGCGCGTCGTCTACCTGCTGACGGCGGCGATGCCGGGCGTGATGCCAAGGCTGAAATGGGAAAGCCGCGGCAACGGCGCGCTGGCGCTGGTGCTGCCGGCCTCGCTCTCCGACCTCTATGGCGAGCGCCCGGCCGGCCGGCTGGCGCAACTGGCGCGCATCACCAACCGCCGCCTGGTGCTGGCGGTCGAAGGCGGTCCGAGCGTTTCCGTCAAGTAACGGATCACGTGACTTCGGCGCCGATGCCAATGCTGCGCCCGTCCGCCGACCAGGCGCCGGCGCCGGCCATGGCGAGCGCCAGGAAGCCGCCGGCAATGGCAATGTCCTTCATCAGCATCTGCTGGTGCAGGAAGGCTAAAGTCGCATCGTCGCCGCCCTGGCCGTAATGGCCGATGAAGCCGGCGACGATCGAGAAGGCGGCAAGCAGCAGCGCCACGATCCGCGTCTGGAAGCCGATCAGGATCAGTAATCCGGCGATCAGCTCGAACAGGCCGGTGCCCCAGGCGGCTAAAGTCGGCAGCGGCAGGCCGAGGCCGGCGAAATAGCTGGTGGTGCCGGCGATGTTGGTGAGTGCCTGGAATCCCGACGGCACGAAAAGCGCGGCAAGCAGGAGCCGCGAGATCAGAAGCAGTGCGTTGCGGAACATTGCAACCTCCCTTGCCGACGCCCGATCAGGATCTGGCCGGCTGCCGGTGCAGTCTACGCCTGCAACCGGAAAACGAAAAAGCGGTGCGAAAAATTCCGCGCCGCTTTGGTTTCAGGCTTGGGAGGGGGAGCAATTCCAGGAAAAGTGTGAAGCGTTTAGGTTCGGCGACTTCGCCGTAACCTTCCGTTCGGAATTGCGTCAAACAAAAACTTCAGCCGCGTTTGGCGTCGATCGAGTAGGCGCCGGCGCCGGACGAGGCGAGCAGGATGAAGCCGCCGGTGATGGCGAGGTTCTTGAGGAACTGGATCATCTGCATCTGGTCGGCCCAGCCGGTATGGGCGACCAGCCCGGTGGCGATCGTGAAGATGGCGAGCACCCAGGCGGCGACACGCGTCTGGAAGCCTACGAGAATGGCAAGGCCGCCGACAAGCTCGATGAGGCCGACGACGACGGCGGTGACGGTCGGCAGCGGCAGTCCGAGGGCGCCGAAATAGCCGGCGGTGCCGGAAATGGCGGTAAGCTTGCCGAAGCCGGAAAGCAGGAAGATGACGGCAAGCAGGGCGCGGCCGAGCAGGATGGTGGTGGAATTGTTGGACGCGGTGCCGGCGGTAGCGGCGGAAGTGTTGATGGACATGGCGGGTCTCCGAGCGGGGTTGAATGCCCAGTCAGATAGACGACGAAGACCGTTCACCAAAGCTGTCTATGCGGCGACACATTGTTCACAGATTATATATTCTATGGTCGCGCCGACGGACGCGAAATTCGCGTCGCGAGAATCGGCTGCGGGAGCAAATTCTCCCGCCGCAGAATGTCACCCCGGATGCGTCATGTCCTCCGGCCGCACCAGCCGGTCGTAGTCGGCTTCGCTGACCAGTCCGGTGGCCAGAGCCTCCTCGCGCAGCGTGGTGCCGTTCTTGTGCGCGGTCTTGGCGATCTTGGCGGCGTTGTCGTAGCCGATGGTGGGGGCGAGCGCCGTCACCAGCATCAGCGAGCGCTCGAGCGCGGCCTTGATGTTGTCTTCCCGGGCCTCGATGCCGACCACGCAATTGTCGGTGAAGGACACGGAAGCGTCCGCGAGCAGTTGCACCGACTGCAGGAAATTATAGGCCATCAGCGGATTGTAGACATTGAGCTCGAAATGGCCCTGGCTGCCGGCGAAGGTGAGCGCGGCGTTGTTGCCGAACACCTGCACGCAGACCTGCGTCATCGCCTCGCACTGGGTCGGGTTGACCTTGCCCGGCATGATCGAAGAGCCCGGCTCGTTTTCCGGCAGCGAGAGCTCGCCGAGGCCCGAGCGCGGGCCGGAGCCGAGAAAGCGGATGTCGTTGGCGATCTTGAACAGCGCGGCCGCCGCCGCGTTGATCGCGCCATGCGAGAACACCATGGAATCGTGCGCGGCGAGCGCCTCGAACTTGTTCGGCGCGGTGACGAAGGAAATGCCGGTGATCGAAGCGATGCGGTCCGCCACCTTTTCCGCGAAGCCGACCGGCGCGTTGAGACCGGTGCCGACGGCGGTGCCGCCCTGCGCCAGCTCCTGCAGGCCGGGCAGCGTCATCTCGATGCGCTTGATCGACGAGACGACCTGCGCGGCATAGCCGGAGAATTCCTGGCCGAGGGTGAGGGGAGTGGCGTCCTGCGTGTGGGTGCGGCCGATCTTGATGATGTGGTTGAAGGCGCGGGCTTTGGCGGCAAGCGCCTTGTGCAGATGGTGCAGCGCGGGGATCAGGTCGTGCACGATCCGCTCGGCGCAGGCGATGTGCATGGCCGTCGGATAGGTGTCGTTCGACGACTGGCTCATATTGACGTGGTCGTTGGGGTGCACCGGCTTCTTCGAGCCCATCACGCCGCCGAGCATTTCGATCGCCCGGTTTGAGATCACCTCATTGGCGTTCATGTTGGACTGCGTACCGGAGCCCGTCTGCCAGACGACGAGCGGGAAGTGGTCGTTGAGCTTGCCGTCGATGACTTCCTGCGCCGCCTCGACGATCGCCTTGCCGACGGCTGGATCCAGCCGCTTCATCTCCATGTTGACCTCTGCCGCGGCGCGCTTGATGACGCCCAGCGCCCGCACGATCGAGGCCGGCTGCTTTTCCCAGCCTATTCTGAAATTGCCCAGCGAACGCTGCGCCTGCGCGCCCCAGTAGCGGTCGGCCGCCACCTCGATGGGACCGAATGTATCGGTTTCGGTTCTGGTCTTTTCAGCGCTCACGAAAGGTCTCCGCTTGTCGAATTCGGCAACGGCGTATCGCGTTGCACAAAACGCATCAAGCGAAGATTGCGGGCGAGCGGGATGCAAATCGGTTGAAGCGTGGCGCCTCTTCCTTCTCCCCTTGTGGGAGAAGGTGGATCGGCGCGCAGCGCCGAGACGGATGAGGGGTGTTGGAAGAAACGAGGCGCCAGAAAATTGAGGATTGAAAGCGCCTAGTTCTTCAACGTCGCAATCCTTCCAACGCCCCTCATCCGTCGCCTTCGGCGACACCTTCTCCCACAAGGGGAGAAGGGAAAGCGCTCACCCCATCGGCGGTCCGACAATATCGATGCCGTTCTCGGCGCAAATCCTTGTCAGCGTCTCAATCATCTCCGGCGTCGGCTCCGCCGGCGGCGGCAGGTCCGGCCGTTCGGCAGGACGGCTCGCCATGCGGACCATCGTTTCGAAATCCGAACCACGCGTGATGGTGAGCGTATGCGCGCCTTCCGGGGATTCAACCTTGAATGTGTGCGGCAGGCCTTTCGGCGTGATGACGGTCTCGCCAGTGCCGACGATCCGCTCACGGTCGTCGATCCGGAAACGCATCCGTCCCTCGATGATGTGGAAGATCTCGTCCTCGTTGCGGTGCACATGCAACGGCGGGGAATCGCCGCAGGGCAGGCGATGCTCGATGACGCAGACGCCATCCTCGCCGTCGGCCGACGAGATCTGGACGGCGACGAGCGTGTTGTTGAACCAAAGGAGTTCCTTGCCTGCTATGGTCCTGTTGATCATTGTCACGATTTTCTCTCCCTGTGCTGGGGCCGGCCGAGCGGCGTCGACGGGGACCTAAACAGGGATGGGCGGGCGACGGAAATCGAATGATCGTATGGGGCGGATTGATGCGATGAATTTGAATGCGCTGGATCTCAATCTGGTAAGAGTGCTCGACGCGCTTTTGCGCGAGAAAAGCGCGACGCGCGCCGGCGAGCAGATCGGCCTCAGCCAGCCCGCCGTGAGCGCCGCGCTCAACCGCCTGCGCCACGCGCTCAACGACCAGCTCTTCGTGCGGCGCGGCAACGACATGGTGCCCACGCCGCGCGCCGAAAGCCTGGCCGAACCGGTGCGCGCGGCGCTGCGCGAGATCGAGCGAGCCTTCCAGCCCACGACGGCCTTCGACCCGGCGAGACTGCAACGGACCTTCACCTTCATGGGCGCGGATTTCTTTTCCATGCTCTTGATGCCGCCCTTTGCAGCGCGCATCGCGGCCATTGCACCTCGTGTGTCGTTCCGCTTCCTCGACAGCGCCAGTGGCGATGTCTCGAAGCTGCTGCAGGAGGATCAGATCGACGTGGCGTTGGAGCGCCCGCTGGACGTCGCCGAATGGGTCTCCAGCGTGCCGCTGTTCGGGTCGCCCTTTGCCATCATCGCGGCGAAAGACAATCCCGCGCTTCGCCATGCGGGGATCGCCGAGGGGGAAGAGGTGCCGCTCGACCTCTTCTGCGAGCTGCCGCACGCGCTGCGCTCCGTCGACGGCTCGATGTCGGGCTTCACCGACGACGCGCTGGGCAGGATGGGCCGGACGCGCCAAGTCACGCTCGCCTTGCCGCATTTCCAGGCCGTTGCGCTGGCCGTGGCGAGCGGATCCTATCTGGCCGCCGTTCCAAGACAGTTCGCGGCGGTGGCAGCGAAATCCTTGCCGCTCGGCATCTATCGGGCGCCGATTTCAATTCGTTCTCCGGCGGTGCGGATGTACTGGCACGCCCGCCGCGACGACGAGGCGCCGCATCGCTGGATCCGCGAGCAGATTCTGGACGAAATTGAGGCGCTTGGCTTCCGCAACCTGGATAACGAGGTCGGGGACTAGACCTCACCCCGCCGTATGGCGGAGGCCAGCCTCGACGGTTGCGGGCCGGCGCAGGGCGAGCCGCCCCGCGACATAGTCCTTGACCTGGCGGACCGCCTGTTCGCGTGTGACGCTGCCCGGCTGCAGCCCGAGCCGGAGCCACAGCCCGTCGATCAGCGCGGTGACGCCGAGCACGATCTCATCCGCTAGGTCCGGCGATGCAAGGTCGCGCAGGCCGGACAACAGGTTCGAACGCATGCGCGCGTGGATGACCTTCTGGATGCGCGCCAGCTTCTCGTCGCGCGGCACCTCGGAGCAGAGCGACAGCCAAGCGTGGCAGAGCGGCGGCAGGAACAGATGCTCCTCGAAATTGCCCTCGATCACGGCGTGCAGTCGTTCCATCGGCGTCCGTGCGCGCCGAAGCCTGACGACCACCGCATTGCGGAGCACGGCATTCGCCTCGCGCATGGCATGCTCGAACAGTTCCTGCTTGTTGCGGAAATAGTGCAGCACGATGCCCTTCGAGGCGCCGGCCTGGGCCGCGACCTTTTCCAGCGTCGCGCCGGCAATGCCCTCGCGCTCCAGCACCGCGAAGGCTGCCTGCCGCAATTCCTTGCGGCGTATGTCGCTGAGACGTGTGAGTTTCACCGGACCGATCCATGCATCGCGAATCCATGTTGACATTTTCGCCCGCTCAGATCAATGATTGACCAGTGGGACAATAATATGACCAGTTGGTCAACGAATAGTCGACATGAGGAGAACCGGAATGTTGCGTATGCTTGCGAATGGCGTCTGTGTCGCGGCCCTGATGCTGACTTCCCAGGCCGCCAGGGCCGCCGAAGCCGAGGACTGCAAAGTGGTCCGCATGGCGGAGCCCGGCTGGAACGATCTCGCCTTCACCACGGGCGTGGCCAAGGTGCTGCTCCAGGCGCTCGGCTACGAGCCGCAGAGCGAGGTGCTCGGCATCAACGTCATCTACGAGGGCATGAAGAACAAAGACCTCGACCTGTTCCTCGGCTACTGGGACCCGGCGATGGTCACTTATTACGAGCCTTACAAGAAGGACGGCTCGATCGAGAACGTGCGCGTCAATCTGGTCGGCGCCAAATACACCTTCGCCGTGCCGACCTATGTCTGGGAAGCCGGCGTCAAGGATCTCTCCGACCTGCACAAATTCGCCGACAGGTTCGGCAAGAAGATGTACGGCATCGAGCCCGGCTCCAACCAACTGATGATGGACGCCATCGCCGATCCTCAGTTCCATCTCGACGGCTGGCAGGTGGTCGAGTCGAGCGAAGCCGGCATGCTCTCGGAAGTCGGCTACGAGATCAAGGAGAAGCAGTTCATCGTCTTCCAGGGCTGGGCGCCGCATCCGATGAACACGATGTACGATTTCAAGTACCTGACCGGCGGCGACAAGTTCTTCGGCCCGAATTTCGGCGCCGCCACCGTGACGACGCAGGTGCGCAAGGGCTATCTGCAGCAATGCCCGAACGTCGCGCAGCTCCTGAAGAACCTTGCCTTCGACATCGATATGGAAAATGTCGGCATGGGCTACCTCATCAATGATGGCATGAAGCCGGAGGAGGGGGCGCTGAAGTCGATTACCTTGCACAAGGATCGCCTCGATGGGTGGCTGGCCGGCGTCACCACCTTCGACGGCAAACCCGGCCTTGCCGCGGTCAAGGAAAAGCTCGGACTGTGAGACCGGCGGCATTGGACCTGCCGGAGCACGAGACCGAGCAGGACGCCTGGCCTAGCCGCAAGCAGTTTGTCGATGTCGGCGGCCTCGACGCTGCCTATGTCGAGATCGCCGGTTCAAAGCCGCCGCTGGTGCTTGTGCACGGCTTCACCGACACCAGCCGCAGCTTTTCGCTGCTGATGCCGTATCTCGCCGGCCGCCGCCTGATCATGCCGGACCTGCGCGGCCACGGCGCTTCGCAGGCGCGTGAGGACTGCGCCGTCGCCGATTTCGCCGAAGATATCGCCGGACTGATCCGGCGCCTGCGGCTCGACCGGCCGGTCCTGGTCGGCCATTCGCTGGGAGCCATGGTGTCGATCGCGCTGGCAGCGCGGCACCCGGAACTGATCGGTGGGCTGGTGGTCGTGGCCGGCACTTTGAAAACCGGTTTCGCGCCGGACCATCCCCTCGTCGCCGGTGTCGCGGCGCTGCGCGATCCGATCGCCCCGGCCGATCCGTTCTATGACTGGTGGCATGCCTGCGGCGCGAACGTGCCGCGGGCCTTCCTTGCAGCCATGGCTCAGGACGCCTCGGCGATGCCAACGGCGCGATGGCGCGCCATTCTCGAAGAAATCCGCCGTACGGATCTGACCGCTGCAGCGCGGGCCGTGCGGGTCCGGACGCTGATCATAGCGGGTGCCTGCGATCCGCTTTTTGGTGAGGCGCACCAGCAAGCTTTGGCTGAAGCGGTAGCCGGCTCACGCCTCGTGTGGGCGGAGCATTGCGGCCACAACCCGCATTGGGAGGATCCGGCTTTCGTCGCCGAGGTCTTAAGCCAGACCCTTCGGGGCTCGTGATATCCTGTTGGATTCGATCTCGGAGATCCGCTGAGTATGCACCGGTCGGGCGGTCCATTAAGGCCCGGAAGGTTTGATCCAGCGCAAGGCCGAGGGTGGCCGGAGGTGCAACCATACCGCTACCGTTGGGCTGTTGATTGGTTCTACGGCCTTAAGAGGTCGATTGCCGGTGTCGATTCCATCGGTGCCTGCCGGAGGAACTTCGCTGTGAAAAGCATGGTAAGCAGTGCGGCACTGTCGCTTGCCGCGGTTGTTGCGATGGCTGGTGCCGCTCAGGCTGCCAGCACTGTTCAGGTTTCGTTGTGGGACAAAGGGGCGAACACGCCCATGACCACCGGCTTCGCCTATGGAACGCCAAATCTCGACATGTCGAAGGCAACCATGGGGATGACGGCCAAGCCCGCGACGGTGAAGGCCGGCAAGATCACGTTCAAGGTGAAGAACAGTTCCAAGGATACTATCCACGAAATGATCGTGATGTATCGAGCGGATCCCAAGGACCCGCTTCCCTACATTGCTGCCGAGAACCGGGTCGATGAGGACAAGGCCGGCGACAAGGGAGAGGTTGCGGAACTCGACCCTGGCGCTTCGGGCACGCTTACCGTAAACCTGAAACCTGGCAAATACGTGCTCATCTGCAATGTCCCGGGTCACTTCGCGACGGGCATGTGGACAGAGTTCACCGTCAAGCCGTAGCAGCCGAACTGGCGAAGCGACTGACATTCCGTATCTGTCGGCAGGCAGCCTCCCGGCAGGGATCACCGGCCCACCAACGATCGGGATGTCGGCGAAAGCAGAAGCATCTGGGATGGCTTTGTCAGGCTCGGCTCCAAAGCTTTCCGGAAGACTCGCCACGCCGGCGAAGCGGCGAGGGCGGCTTGGCATCGGTCGAGCGCCTCTTTGTTGCCGAAACCAGTGACAGCGATGAAGACATTTTCGCCAACTCGCACCGGCAGGCGCGGGAACGTGTTTTCGGCGTGCTCGCTGACGAAGGCGCCGAGCAGGCGTGCGCCGTTTGCCGCAAGCTGCGGAATCGCTTCCGTCCGGAAACGCTCGGCGAAGGCAGCACCCATACCCGGGCGCAAATGATGAATCGAAATCTCAATAATGCTGTCTAAGCGGCCTTCCGGATTTGCTTTTCCGGCTTCGGCGATGGCGGACCTCTGCAGTCCCGACAGGTCGAAGCCGGCATCCCGCCATGCCGGCTTCAGAAGCAGCACATCGTCCGAATCGATCATCGTCGCGTTGGCGGCGTCGCGATGCTCGGCCCAGACCGGCCCGCCATAGAAGGCGCTCAGCGCGTCTTTTCTGGCTCTCATGTCGTCGAAGCCGCGCAGCCAGACGAACATGTCGGGGCGGTGGAGGTCGCGGAACTGGCCGATGATGGTCATGCCGGTCGCTTCCTGGCTCACGATGAACTCCCGGTCGAACAGCGCGATCAGCGTTTCGCGCTGGCCTGGCCTCAGCGTGTATTGGCGAAGCTCGACGATGGGTGAGGCAAGGCGGGGGGCACTTCGAACGATGTTCATCGTCGACTCCAAAACAGGGCGATCATCCTGTTTATAAAACAGACCGGTTGTCCTGTTTTGTCAATCTGGTATCTTTCCTTTTCCTTCTCCCCTTGTGGGAGAAGGTGGATTGGCGTGCAGCGCCAAGACGGATGAGGGGTGCTGGACGGATCGCCGTCTTTGCCAAGCTGGAGCACCCCTCATCCGCCTTCACTTCGTTCAGGCACCTTCTCCCACAAGGGGAGAAGGGGGAGATGGCGATGCGCAAGAAGCGCACCAACGACCCGGCAGGTATGCGCCGCCGGGTCCTCGATGTGGCGGAGGAGTCCTTCCAGGCGCGCGGCTATCACGCCTCGAGTCTCGGCGACCTGACGGCGGCGGCCGGCGTCACCGGCGGCGCGCTGCATCACCATTTCCCGACCAAGAAGGCGCTGGCGCTGGCGGTGATCGAGGAGCGCGTGGCGGCAGCGGTCGAAGAGACCTGGATCGCTCCGGTGCGGGCGGCGTCGTCGGCGCGTGAGGGCGTGCGCGCCGTGTTCGAGGCGGTGGCGGCGGAACTGGAACGGCAGGGCTATGTGCGCGGCTGCCCGCTCAACAATCTGGCGCACGAACTGTCGCTCGCCGACGCCGATTTCCGAACGGCCCTTGCGGGGATTTTTGCCGGCTGGCGACGGGCGATCGCCGACAAAGCGCGGGCCGATCAGCAAGCCGGCGGGGAGGACGGCACCGATCCCGACCGCTTCGCGGTACTTGCGGTAGCGGTTTATTCCGGCGCCATGTCGATGGCCAAGACCGCGCAGGATGCGGGTGTGCTGCGGGAATGTTTGAAGGGGTTGGAAGGCCTCCAGCCATCGCTAGGCCGACTGACAGGGAAGCGACGCCGTAGGATGTTGCTGCGATAGACGATTCAGGAACGTTAGCGGGACAGCACCCCCCTCTGGCCTGCCGGCCATCTCCCCCGCAAGGGGGAGATTGGCAGCTTGGCCGGCGGCACTTTTCCTGCAGCGTTGGCGATTGGCGAAAGCGTCGAAAACAGCTGATCTCCCCCTTGCGGGGGAGATGGCCGGCAGGACAGAGGGGGGTGTGAAGGATCGCCTTCGCTTGAGACCTAAAGAAAGCCGGCACTACTCCTTCAGCGGCTTGATCGTCTCGAACCCCACCTCGCTTTGCGCGCTTGTGCCCTCGTCATAGCGCCGCGCCAGCACCGCCTGAAGGTCCGGCGAATAGAGCGCGGTGAATGTGTCGATTACCGCGCCGGTATCGCCGGTAAGCGTCTCGCTCACCGCCAGGACGTTGTATTTGCAGTCACCGAGCTTGTAGGTCTCCTTGCCCCTGACGGCCAAAGCCAGCGTTTCGGTGCCCTTGGGTGCCTTCTTCGCCGACAGCCGCACGAACTCCGTCTTGCTCCTGGCGCCGGCCTTCAGCGGAAACAGTTTCTTGATGTCGCCGAGCGGGATCATCGACAATCGGCCCGTTTCGCTGTCGCGGAAGACCTCGATCAGCCCGGCATAGAGATATTGCGTCTGCGGCGATTGCGACTGGTAGTTGTTGGCGACAGCGACCATGCCGCCCGGCGCCGGCCGGAACTCGCTGCGGATGCCGGACTTCTCCAGCACGAAGCCGGCCTTGGCGGACTTGGCGTCGACGCAGTCGGCAGCCTCGGCGGTGCCGGCGAGGGTCAGCATGGCGAGCGCCATACCGGTCGTCATGGGTTTCATGCCGTCCTCCAGGATGCGTTCTGGAAGGAATGACAGACCCTCGCCGCGCTGTCGACCCAAGCGCCCTTCACGATTCAACCAAGGCTTGAAAAGTCCATGGACCGCCGATCTGGACGATGGGGCGCTGAAAATGTTCAATCGAGCGATGATGGATCGCCTGTCCTCGGCATTCTTGTCCCGCCGCGATTTCCTGGGCCTGGCGGCTGGCCTTGCCGCGACTTGCGCCCTGCCGCGCTCGGCCTTCGCCCAGACCGGCCGGCGCATCCAGCCGATCGACGCAACCTTCCTGTTCATCGCCGACATCCATGCCTGCCGCATGGCGAGCGGGCTCAGCCCGCATTGCGCGCAGGAGGGCAAGACCGACGCCGCACTTCTGCGCAACGTCGCGGCGCTGAATGCGATCGCCGACAAGAAATGGCCGGTCGAGATCGGCGGTGTCGCAACCGGCCTGCATTCGGCCGGCACACGCATCGGCACGCCGCTCGGCCTCGTCACCGGCGGCGACATCACCGACGATGGCGGCGGCCAGGTCACCGAGCCCAGCGAAGGCACGCAACTCCTGCAGTTCAGCCAGCGCTACCAGCAAGGCATCGGGCCGGACCGCGTCCACATTCCGGTCTATGTCGGCCTCGGCAATCACGACCTCGACCAGAACGGCTCGCCGCCGCATGTCGACTGGTACCGGCGCGAGTTGCGCGACTATGTCGAGGTCAACCATCGCCCCGGCGTGTTCTTCAAGCCGCCGGTGCCGGCAACCGAGTACGACGTCGACACCGACTGCTATTCCTGGGACTGGGGCGGCCTGCATCTCGTCCAGACGCATCGTTTCGCCGGCGACACCGGCCATGGCGCGATGAGCAGCCTGCCGTGGCTGAAGCAGGATCTGGCGACCTATGCCGGCGACGGCCGCCCGGTGATCCTGTTCCAGCATTATGGCTGGGACACTTTTTCGACGGAGCGCTGGGATCCGGCAAAACGCATTTACGACGACGGCGGCACAGGCGGCCCGCACTGGTGGGGCGAGGCCGACCGCCAGGCGCTGGTGGCCGCGCTGAAGGGCTACAATGTCATCGCCGTCTTCCACGGCCATCAGCACGAAGTGCCGATGATCTACCAGCGCGACGGGCTCGACCTCGTCAAGCCGAAGGCGGCCTATATGGGCGGTTTCGCGCTGGCGCGGGTGACTGACGACAATATGGATGTGCTCCTGGGCGAGGCGGCCGGCGACCATGGCGAGGTCGTCTTCACCAACGCCTTTGCGAAGACGTTTGAGACGTGACCGCGGGCCTGCCAATCACATCGCTTTTTTGAGCATGGCTTTCATGTCGCCACAGGCCTTCTGCACCTGGCCCGCAGACTTGTCCGCCATGCCCCTGATTTGCATCACACGGTTTCCGGTGGCCTTGCCTATCGTTAGCCGGACCGAACCTTTGACCTGCTTGGCCAAGCCCAATATTTGATCCATGTTCACCATCTCCGCATCTCCCGGAGATCCAATCCGCGAGAGAAACGGCCAGGTCTGGTTCGCGGTTCCGTATCCGTGTGGTCGGCAGGGCCGGGCCGAGGGGGCGGCTGGCCTGCATAACCCTTGTCTGCTCCGCTATGCGATCACTAAGGTGACACCTGAATCGGGGGAACCGTCTTGGCGAACTTCACTCTCTTCATCGGCAACAAGTGCTTTTCGTCCTGGTCTCTCAGGCCATGGGTGGCGATGAAGCATCTGGAGATCCCCTTCGAGGAAAGCTTCGTGCGCCTGCGCACGCCGGAGACCGCCGCCAACCTTGCCAAGGTCTCGCCGACCGGACTTGTTCCAGTCCTGAATCACAATGGCAGGATCGTCTGGGAAACCCTTGCGATCCTTGAATATCTGGCCGACCTCTACCCCGAGAAAAAGCTCTGGCCCGAAGACCTCGGCGCCGGTGCCTTCGCCCGCTCGGTAGCGACCGAGATGCATTCGGGTTTCCGCGAGGTGCGCTATGGCTGGCCGATGAACCTGCGCCGGCCGAAGGCCCATAAGCCGCTCGATGCCGAGGGCGAGGCGCAGCGGGCGCGCATCGAGGCGATCTGGCGGCAATGCCGCGAGCGATATGGCGAGGGCGGCCCGTTCCTGTTCGGCCATTTCACGGCCGCGGACGCCATGTATGCGCCCATCGTCACCCGCTTCGACACCTATGGCGGCGAGCTGGCGCCTGTCACCCGCGCCTATGTCGACGCGGTCCTGGCGACACCGGCGATGCGGCACTGGTACGCCGAAGCCGCCAAGGAGCCTTGGCCGGAGCCGGGACCGCACGAACAGGACTAGGCCAAGGCGAGCCGCTTCGATGTGGAGTTGCGTCAACTGCTCCGATGGCGGGGCTTCAAGAACGTCTCTCGCAGCCTATGTGAGGGAGCGGGCCGGGCTCCTGGAGAACTCTCATGACATCCACAAACTCCCAACTCGCCGGTAAGGTCGCGCTCGTCACCGGCGCCTCGTCCGGCATCGGCGAGGCGACCGCCGCCGCCCTTGCCGCCGCCGGCGCGAAGGTGGCGGTCGCCGCCCGCCGCGTCGATCGCCTGGCGACGCTGGCCGGCCGCATCGAAAAAGCCGGCGGCACGGCGCTGACCATCGAAGCCGACATCGCCAAGGGTGATGACGTCATCGCCATGGTCGACAAGGTCGTTTCCGAATGGGGCCGGCTCGACATCCTCGTCAACAATGCCGGCGTCATGCTGCTTGCGCCGGCGGCTGAAGCCGATCTCGACGACTGGCGGCGCATGATCGAGCTCAACCTGATCGGCTTGATGGCCACCACCAAGGCGGCGTTGCCGCACCTCAAGTCTGCCAAGGGCCATATCGTCAACGTCTCGTCGGTGGCCGGCCGCGTCGCCAATCCCGGCGCCAGCGGCTACTCGGCGACCAAGTTCGGCGTGGTGGCCTTTTCGGAATCGCTGCGCCGCGAGGTCTATGCCGACAAGGTGCGCGTCACCGTCATCGAACCCGGCCTCGTACGCACCGAGCTCGGCGACCACATCACCAATCAGGAATTCAAAGCCGGTCTGGAACACCGCCTTGCCACGATGGAAGCTCTGACCGCCGAAGATATCGCCAACGCCATTCTCTATGCGGTGAGCCAGCCGCCGCGCGTCAACATCAACGAAATCCTGATCCGCCCGACCGATCAGGAGCGTTGAACCAGGCAATGCGGCTGAGCTGCGCCTTTATGGCCGGCCAGGAAATCGGCCACGCTGCCGGCGATCTCTTCCCAGCCCGGCTCCTCCAGCAGCCAATGGGCGTGACGATCGCGGACGCCGAGTTTCGAAATCGAGGCGGAATATGCCGAGGTGATCGGTCACCGGCCTCGAGGACCTCAAGCGCCACCTCAAGGCGATCCTCGATCGCTTTGATCGGCAGGGCGGTTTCGGCATGGACTGAAGGGTCTCTTGCGCCAGCCGAGCTGACCGGCGCAGTATTAGTCTCGGAGGAGCATCGATGGCCAGCAACGAAGCATCGCGTGAAGCCAAGGCGCCAATGATCTTCCATTGCCGGATGATCCCGCCGCGGCCTGATTTCGCCTTCACCATGACGGAGGAAGAGCAATCGCTGATGAACGCGCATGCCGACTATCTGCGCGGCCAGCTTCGCGCCGGCACGATGATGCTGGCCGGTCCCGTCGCCGATCCAGCCGGACCATGGGGCCTATTGATCCTGCGCGTCGGCAGCGAGGCCGAGGCCAGAGCGGTGACCGACGGCGATCCGGTGGTGCGTTCGGGCCGCGGCTTCCGTTATGAAATCCTGCCGATGATGAGCGCGATCATGTAGGGCGAAAAAAACGCCTCTCGCGCTTTTTACGGCGCGGGAGGCGCTTTTGCCGTCAACCTTTCTCGATTGCTCATGAACTGCTGACGACCAGAAATAACTCGCAGCCGGCGAAAGGGTTCCCGGCAAAATAAAAAATTCTTGTTCGATCGATGCGGGTGGATTCCCGACCTCTGTGCTAGAGGCACTTGCAGCACGAGGATCGCCTTTGCCGCACGACCAATCCCTTCTAATCCTTAGCGATGCATCTGCCGCGTTCGACTGCCAGAGCTGCGGCGCCTGCTGCGCTTATTCGGCCGACTGGCCGCGCTTTTCGACCGAGGAGGACGAACAGCTCGACCGCATTCCGGCCGAACTGGTTGCGGCCGACCACTCCGGCATGCGCTGCGAGGGGGGCCGATGTTCAGCGCTCACCGGCGAGGTCGGCAGACATACGGCCTGCGGCATCTACGAACTGCGCCCCGATGTCTGCCGCGCCTGCATGCCCGGCGGCGATGACTGCCTGATGGCAAGGGCGGCGTATGGGCTGGCGTTGAGCTAATTTCCTCGCCCCCGCAAGGCGGGGGAGAGGTGGCCGCGAAGCGGCCGGAGAGGGGGCTGCGACGCTGGTGGGTTTCCTCTGACTGCTTTCAAGGGCGGCGCCATTCCCCCTCTCCGTCTCGGCTTCGCCGAGCCACCTCTCCCCCACTTCGTGGGGGCGAGGAAAAGCGCCCCGCTTGCCCAGACCCACACCTCCCGGTACCGTGCCCCACGGGCAGGGCCTTGGAGGAAACCGTGAGCATCGAATTCCTGTTGACGTCGCTGATTATCGTCGCTTCGCCCGGCACCGGCGTTCTGTACACGCTGAGCGCCGGCCTTTCGCGCGGCGCGCGCGCCTCGGTCATCGCCGCCTTCGCCTGCACTCTGGGCATCATCCCGCACATGGCGGCCGCCGTCACCGGTCTCGCCGCGGTGCTGCACACCAGCGCAGTCGCCTTCGAGACGCTGAAATATCTCGGCGTCGCCTACCTGCTCTACATGGCCTGGAACACGCTGAAGGAGAAAGGCGGGTTGAGTGTCGACGAGAACGTCGCCCCGCGCTCCGCGGCCAGGATCATCACCTCCGGCATCCTGATCAACATCCTCAATCCAAAACTGTCGATCTTCTTCTTTGCCTTCCTGCCGCAATTCGTCAGCACCGGCGAGCCGCACGCGCTTGCCAAGATGCTGGAACTCTCCGGCGTCTTCATGCTGATGACCTTCGTCGTCTTCGCGGTCTACGGCGTGTTCGCTGCCTCGGTGCGCAGCCACATCGTGTCGCGGCCGATGGTGCTGACCTGGATGCGCCGCACCTTCGCCGGTGCCTTCGTCATGCTCGGCGCCAAGCTGGCGCTGGCCGATCGCTAGTTCGCCGCCTCAGTCAATCAGTTCGTTGCGCGGTTCGCCTTCGGTTTCGGGAGCCTCATCGCTTCCGGAGCCGGACGCGGCCCGAACGCCAAGCCGCCAGGCCGAAGGCGGGACGCCGATCATCTTCTTGAAGGCACGGCTGAACGCCGCCTCGGACTCGTAGCCGATGTCCGCCGCAATGCTGGCGATGTTGCTGTTGCCGGTGCTGAGCAGCTCCGAGGCGATTTGCATGCGCCATTTGGCGAGGTAGTGCATCGGCGGGATTCCGATGAGCCTTGTAAAGCGCTCCGCAAGGACCGTGCGGGACAGGGCGGATTCTCTCGCCAGGGATTCAATCGTCCAGTTGTGCGCCGGCCGGTCGTGGATCAGCGCCAGCGCCTTGCTCAGATGCGGATCGCGCAGACCCGCCAGCCAGCCGGTCTGCTGCGGCGGCAGCGATTCCACATAGCGACGCAGCACGTCGACAAACATCAGTTCGCTGAGCTTGGTGAGCACGGTCTCGCTGCCCGCCCGCTTCTGCGCGACCTCCGATACCGCCAGTTTGATGAACTGACCGAGCCAGCCGGCATCGCCTTTTGAGTCTCCGGCCTTGATGACCGGCGGCAGCGCTTCGAGCAGTGGGTTGAACGGCAGGGCATCACAGGCCAGATAGCCGCAGACGAGCCCGGCCGAGATCGATCCCTCGCCGCTGACGTAGTTGAGGTGGAACGGCTTTTGACTGGCGGATGCGATCTCCAGCACATCCGCCGGCGGCGGATCCGCCCGCAGGTCGGGATTGCTCGACATGATATGCGGGTCGCTTCTGGTGAAGACCACGACTTCGCCGGCCTCCACGACGATCGCCTCCTTGCCGATGATGCGGGCGAAGCAACGGCCGCTCGTCAGCACGTGGTAGGAAATCAGGTGATCCGCGCCGGGAAGGATCTTCGGCAATATCGAGGAGGGGGCGGGCGAGCAGACGGCCCATGGATCCTGGGCCTTTATGTCGAAAAACGTCGCGCCGGTGAGACGCACCGTTTTCAAGAGATCAGACAGAGCGTCCCCGGCCATAGCAGCGTCCAGCGGGTTGCGCAGCAACCTGGCGCAATCCCTTTCGAGTTCCGGACGCGCTGTCAAGTGAGGCGGACGCCGCGTCATTCCGTTCATTGCCGGAAGCTTTAAACCCGCACTAGCGCTTGCGTGGTGCCTCAAACGGGTGCGTGGCGCGGTCGAACCAAACGAAGAGGATGTAAGTCATGACGGTACACAAGGGCGGCTGTTTTTGCGGCGCCGTGGAGATCGAAGTGCACGGAACCGCCGAGGCGATGGGCTATTGCCATTGCAGTTCCTGTCGTTCGTGGTCGGCGTCTCCGGTGAACGCCTTCACGCTGTGGAAGCCGGAGAACGTCAAGGTCACCAAGGGCGCGGAGTTCCTGTCCGGCTTCAGGAAGTCGAAGATGAGCGACCGCCAGTTCTGCACCAAATGCGGCGGTCACCTGATGACGGATCATCCGCCGCTCGGACTGGTCGACGTCTATGCGGCGACGATACCGACGGTGGAATTCAAGCCGGGGGTCCATGTCAACTACGCCGAGACTGTCCTGCCGATGAAGGACGGCTTGCCGAAGCTGAAGGATTTTCCGGCCGAGCTCGGAGGCTCCGGGGTGAGCGTGCCAGAGTAGTCCCGAGCGGTAGTCCCAGCGATGACACACGATTTCCACGAACCACATCTCACGACAGGAGAATACGCATGGACATCGCGACATTTCGCGCCACGCAGGAGCCGATCAAGGATCTATATCGCAAGGATGCGCGGGCGGCACTTCTTACGCTGAAGGCCAAGGGCAGCGCCGACGACTCCAGGGTGACCTGCAAGGTCGAGACCGGCCGCGGCCTTGCGCTGGCCGGCATCCATCCGAAAGCCGGCGGCAGCGGGCAGGAACTCTGTTCCGGCGACATGCTGCTGGAGGCGCTGATCGCCTGCGCCGGCGTTTCGATGCGGGCGGCCGCCGCCGTGCTGGAGATTCCGATCAAGTCGGCCGAAATCTCCGCCGAGGGCGACGTCGATCTTCGAGGTACGCTGGGCGTCACCGAAGGCGTGCCGGTCGGCTTCAAGGAGATCCGCTTGCGCTTCGACATCGAGACGGACGCTCCGCAAAACCGGCTCACCCAACTGATGGAGCTCACCGATCGCTACTGCGTGATCTTCCAGACCATCCAGCGCAGCCCCAGGACCTTCGTGAAGCTCAACAGGGTCGCGCGGTAAGCGACACGGTAATGCGAGTTGCCTGGGATCCAAACCTTGGCGGGCGGATTCCGGGCGGGGCCTGAGCGCGGCCTGTCGCGCCAGGCCCTATCCCTTCACATAGCCCATCGCCTCGACGATGCGACCGTCGGCGACGCGCATCAGGTTGACGCCGCGCCGCGAAGCGCCGTCGGCCATCCAGAAGCGCCAGCGGATCGTCGCCCGGTCGCCGGCAACGAAGGTTTCTTCGATATCGAAGCGCTGCCAGGTGCGGTGGCGATCGCCGACCACAGCTCGACGCAGGCGGCCTTGCCGGTGCGGCGGGCGCCGTCCGGCGCCGGCGTCGTGTTCTCGATCACGCAGTCATCCGCCACCAGATCGTCCAGCGCCGACGGATCGTGCTTTTGAAAGACGTCGTTTTAGCGCCGCATGATCTCGGCCGTTTCGGTGGAGTGTTTGGCCGTGGCGATGTCGATGATGAGTTCGTGGGTCATTGGATTTTTCTCCTCCGCTTCAGTGGTCAATGAGGCTTGCCTTGAGCGTGATCGTGGCGACGCCAGTCAGCGCGCGTGAGACAAGGCAGGTTGCCTTGGCGGCCTGCGCCAGCCGCTCGAATTCCTCCCCGGTCAGCCCGGCGACGCTCGCCTCGGTCTCCAACTCAATGCGGGTGATCGTCGGCCCGGCCGTGGTGGCGCCGAGATGCACTTTTGCGATCGTGCGGATGTGTTTCGGGATATGGCCCTCGCGGCCAAGGATGGCGCTCAGCGCCATCGAGAAGCAGCCGGCATGGGCGGCCGCGATTAGTTCCTCCGGATTGGTGCCCGGACCGTTCTCGAAGCGAGACGGGAAGGAATAGGCGCTTTCGAACACGCCGCTGCCCAGCCGCAACCGCCCGGAGCCCTCCTTGAGCGTGCCCTGCCACTCGGCCGAAGATTCGCGAATTGTCATTGCCGTTTCTCCTCTCTGGTTGGTCACACGCCGTCGATGACAACCTTGCCGAAGACGTCGCCCTGCTGGAAATGGCGGTAGGCTTCGCGCCCCTCGGCGAAGGGGAAAACCCTGTCGATGATCGGCTTCAGCCGATGGGTGGCGACGGCTGCAAGCATCGCCTCCAGCTCGTTGCGGCTGCCGACGAAGACACGGCTTATGGTGGCGAGGCTGCGCTGATAGACGGCGCTTGGAATTTCGACCGATTTGCCCTTCTGGTCCTGCACCGTGAGCAGCACGATGCGGCCGTAAAGCGTGCTTGCGATCAGCGATTGCGCGAAGGTGGCCGGACCGCCGGTCTCGACGACGAGATCGATGCCGCCAGTCGCCTCGCGCAGTTTCATGCCCCATTCCGGCGTCTCGGTGGCTGCGATGACGAGGTCGGCGCCGAGCGCCCGCACCCTGTCGGCCTTCTCGCCGCGTGAGGTGACGGCCGCTACGCGGCAGCCGGCGAGCTTGGCAAACTGCAGCGCAAACAATGCGACGCCGCCTGAACCGATGACCAGAACCCATTGTCCAGGCTTCGGAATCTCGGCGCCCGTCACCGCGCTCCAGGCGGTCAGGCCGGCACAGGTGAAGGTCGTGGCTTCGTGCCAGGAGAGGTGGTCGGGCAGCCGCACCGCCCATTGCTCGTCGAGCAGGGCATATTCCGAGAGCATGCCGTCCAGCGTGCAGCCGAGCTGGTCGACGATGCCGGGATGCATGCGGCCGTCGACCCAACGGGCGAAATAGCTGCCGGTGACGCGGTCGCCGACGGCAAAGCGTGTGACGCCGTCGCCGACCGCCGCCACCTCGCCAGCGCCGTCGCTAAGCGGAACGATGCCAGCGCGGGGCGTCAGCGGATAGGTGCCGTTGAGGATCATCGTGTCGCGGCGGTTGAGCGAGGTGGCGCGCACGCGCACGACGATCTGGTGCGGGCCGGGCCGTAGCATCGCCTCCTCGCGCGCCACCAGCTTCTCGATCCCGCCGAATCCTTCAAGCCGATATTTCTGCATTTGCTGCCCCTCAAATATGTAGACCGATTTACATATTATGTAGACCGATTGTCATATTATGGGCAAGGCCTATAATGCGACTCCTGACAAAAGTTGACATGGCCAGAGGTTGATGTGGCGACGGACACGCGCACCCGCATGATCGAGGCGACGGCGCTGCTCATCAGGCGGCGCGGCTATCACGGCACCTCGCTCAACGACATTTTGAGCGCCAGCGGCGCTCCTCGCGGCTCGCTCTATTTCCATTTCCCGGGCGGCAAGGACCAACTGGTCATCGAGGTTACGCGCGACAGCGTGGCAAAGGTCACCGAGCGGCTCGCCGCCGATCTTGCCACGGAAGGCGACCCGGCCGTCGCCGTCCGCCGTATCTACCAGTCGGTGGCACGCATGCTGGAAGAGAACGAATTCTCGCTCGGCTGCCCGGTCGCGCCGGTGGTGCTGGACGCGCCGAACGATGTGCCCGACCTCGTGGAGATCTGCCGCTCGGCCTTCGAGCAGTGGATCGGCCTGTTGCACCAGGCCTTCGTCAGGGCAGGGGTGGCCGAGCGCCGCGCGCAAGCGCTGGCGCTGTTAGTCGAATCCTCGCTCGAGGGCCTGATGGTGATCGCCCGCGCCACCCGCGACCGCTCGGCGCTTGCGGTCGTGGCTGACGAAGTGGTGGCCTTGGTCGAGGCGGCGGTGCGCTCGGGCAAGACGAAGCAGAGCGCGCACGCTGCTGATCTCCCCCCTTGAGGGGGAGATGTCGCCGAAGGCGACAGAGGGGGTCGCTGCGCGTGGAGCGCCAGCGCCGTCTCTCGTCGCGGAAGGCGTCGGCGCCTTACCCCCTCAAGGGGGGAGATTGGCTGTCGCGCAGGCTTTCGCCAACCGCAGCTGTACGAAGCTTGCCTGCCTTTGGACTCTGGCCGCCGCAAGCCAAACAAAAAGGGCGGCATCTCTGCCGCCCTTTCCGTATACGCTATGGGACTGAACTTCTTAGAAATCCATGCCGCCCATGCCGCCCATGCCGCCGCCGGGCATGCCGCCCGGCATACCGCCGGCGGCTTCCTTCTTCGGAGCCTCGGCGATCATGGCTTCGGTGGTGACGAGCAGGCCGGCGACCGAGGCCGCGTCCTGGAGAGCGGTGCGCACGACCTTGACCGGGTCGACGATGCCCATGCCGATCATGTCGCCATACTCACCGGTCTGGGCGTTGAAGCCGTAGGTGTTGGCCTTGTTCTCGAGGATCTTGCCAGCAACGATCGAGGCTTCCGCACCGGCGTTGGCCGCGATTTGGCGGGCCGGAGCCTGCAGCGCGCGACGCACGATGTTGATGCCGGCTTCCTGGTCGGAGTTGACGCCGGTGGCCTTGAGGTTGCCCGAGGCGCGCAGCAGGGCGACGCCGCCGCCGGCGACGATGCCTTCTTCCACGGCCGCGCGGGTCGCGTTCAGCGCGTCGTCAACGCGGTCCTTCTTTTCCTTGACCTCGACCTCGGTCGCGCCGCCGACGCGGATCACCGCGACGCCGCCAGCGAGCTTGGCCAGACGCTCCTGCAGCTTCTCCTTGTCGTAGTCCGAGGTGGTCTCCTCGATCTGCTGCTTGATCTGGGCGACGCGGCCCTGGATCTCGGCCTTCTTGCCGGCGCCGTCGACGATGGTGGTGTTCTCCTTGGAGATCGACACCTTCTTGGCGCGGCCGAGCATGTTGAGGCCGACATTCTCGAGCTTGATGCCGAGGTCTTCCGAGATGACCTGGCCACCGGTGAGGATGGCGATGTCTTCCAGCATGGCCTTGCGGCGGTCACCGAAGCCCGGAGCCTTGACGGCGGCGATCTTCAGGCCACCGCGCAGCTTGTTGACGACCAGCGTGGCCAGAGCCTCGCCTTCGACGTCTTCCGAGATGATGAGCAGCGGCTTCGAGGTCTGAACGACGGCTTCCAGGACCGGCAGCATGGCCTGCAGGTTGGAGAGCTTCTTCTCGTGCAGCAGGATGTAGGCGTCTTCCAGATCGGCGACCATCTTGTCGGCGTTGGTGACGAAGTAGGGCGACAGGTAGCCGCGGTCGAACTGCATGCCTTCGACGACTTCCAGCTCGGTGTCGGCGGTCTTGGCTTCCTCGACGGTGATGACGCCTTCGTTGCCGACCTTCTGCATCGCTTCCGCGATCATCTTGCCGACCGACTCGTCGCCATTGGCCGAGATCGTGCCGACCTGGGCGACTTCCTCGGAGGTCTTGATCTTCTTGGCGGCCTTGCCGAGAGCGGTGACGACTTCACCGACGGCGAGGTCGATGCCGCGCTTGAGGTCCATCGGGTTCATGCCGGCGGCAACGGCCTTGTTGCCTTCCTGGACGATGGCCTGGGCGAGAACGGTCGCCGTGGTCGTGCCGTCGCCGGCGATGTCGTTGGTCTTCGAGGCGACCTCGCGCACCATCTGCGCGCCCATGTTCTCGAACTTGTCCTCGAGCTCGATCTCCTTGGCGACGGTGACGCCGTCCTTGGTGATGCGCGGGGCGCCGAACGACTTGTCGATGACGACGTTGCGGCCCTTCGGACCGAGGGTGACCTTCACCGCGTCGGCGAGGATGTTGACACCGCGCAGCATGCGCTCACGGGCATCGCGGGAGAATTTTACGTCTTTTGCAGCCATAGTTAGCTCCTGACAGGGGCTCGGACAGAGCCCGATAATTCAGTTGATGGAGAGACCGATATTCAGCCGATGATGCCCATGATGTCGGATTCCTTCATGATCAGAAGGTCCTCGCCATTGAGCTTGACTTCAGTGCCCGACCACTTGCCGAACAGGATGCGGTCGCCGGCCTTGACGTCGAGCGGCACGAGCTTGCCGTTTTCGTCGCGGGCGCCGGAGCCGACGGCGATGATCTCGCCTTCCTGCGGCTTCTCCTTCGCCGTATCCGGGATGATGATCCCGCCGGCGGTCTTGGATTCGGATTCGACCCGGCGAACGACCACACGGTCATGAAGCGGGCGGAACTTGGACTTTGCCATGTTTTCTTCCTCGAATGAGAACGGTGAGAACTGTTCCTCCATCCGGCGAGGCCGGATATGAGTTAGCACTCACCTAAGGCGAGTGCTAACGTGGCGCTGAAATAGGCTGGCGCCTTGCCAGAGTCAAGGCGCGCGGGAAGGGGCAATGGCGCGAAATTTTTCTGCGCATGACGCGATGCCGAAAAAGGCGGATTGCATGGGCGTATCAAAATAGAAGCGCCGTGTTTCGCTTCGCCGCCGACATTGAGGCAGGCCGCTTGATCGAAGTGCTTGCCGATCATCCGCCGATCGCGGTGCTCTATCCACGCAGCCGCCAACTGTCGCCAAGGGTGAGGGTGTCCGTCGATTGGCTGGTGGATTCTCTTCCAGCGTTGGCGATTGGCGAAAGCCGTGGTGACGTCCGATCTCCCCCCAAGTGGGGGAGATGTCCGGCAGGACAGAGGGGGGCGCGAAGGAACTCGACGCCTCCATTCTTCGCAAAAGCCAAAAGCTACAAAAACAACCGCAATTGCGCATGGATGATCGAGCGATAGTCCTCGATCGTGCGCCGCCCCTCCGCCTCGTCCTGCGTCAGCGCCAGCCGCACGACGCCGCCGGCGAGCTGGAAGATGAGGAACACGATGCGCGCGAAAGCCTCGCGCCGGTCCGGCTCGATCAGCGGCGCGACCGTCTCGCAGAACATCTCCGCCTGCCGCCTGGTCTCGGCGATGTCGAGATTCTTGAGTGCCTTGTCGGCCTGGATCGCGTTCTGCAGATCCTGGATTGCCGGATCGCCGGCGACGCGGCCGCGATAATCGTCGAGCAGCCGGTCGGCCGCCGGGATCACATCGTCGCGCTGCCGCACATTGGCGATGATCTCGCTGAGCCGCGCGCGGCTCTCCTCCGAGAAGCGCTCGTAGAGCATGGCGAGAATCGCCGATTTCGAGGGAAAATAGTGGTAGACGGTGGCGATCGGCCCGCCGGCCAGCGCGCCGACCTCTTTCATCGTCACCGCGTCGATGCCCTTCTCGCCGATCAGCCGCATGGTCGTGGCGAGGATCGCGTCGATGCGCTCGCGGCTGCGCTCCTGCTTGGGCCTGCGCCGAGGTTCCGTCGCCGTTCGTCTTGCTTCCGTCATGCGCCAAATCTCTCGGTGAGAGCTGCGATTTCGCGGTTGACAACAAACTGATCAAGTATCAGTTTCGTCAAATGCTGACAACTTGTCAGTTTTTCATGCGGGCTGCAAGGGAGAGCGCTCGTGACTGTCACCGATGCCGTGCAATCGGAAGATAGCGACTGGCTGGTCGGCAATCCGACCGGCCTGCAACTCGCTTCGGCGCTCTGGATCGGTTCGGTCGGTCTGCTCATCCTCGGATTGCAGCCGGTGCTGCTCGGCGCGCTCTACAGCGAAGGCCATGTCACCGGCGACGAGCTGGCGCTGGTCGCCACCGCGGAGATGATCGCGATCGCCATAGGCTCCGCGATCGTGGCGATGCTCTTGTCGGCGCGCAGCATGCGCTGGAAGAGCGCTGTGCTCCTCGTCCTGCTCGCGCTCGCCAATTTCTGGACGGCCTATGCCGCAAGCCCCAATGCGCTGATTGGCGCGCGCACCCTGGCGGGGCTCGCGGAGGGCGGCCTGGTCGCGGTCGCCACCGAGCTGATCGCCCGCTCGCGCCGGGCCGAGCGCATCGGCGGCTATTTCGTCACGCTGCAGACGTTGGCGCAATGCGCGCTGGCGCTGCTGCTTGCGCTCTATGCCGTGCCCGCGGCCGGCTCGGCCGGCGGCTTCATCGCGCTTGGCGTGGTCTGCCTTCTGTCGCTCGTCGTCGCCTGGACCGTGCCGGACGATTATGCGGACCTGCCTAAGGAAGAGCATTTTGCCAACGTGCTCACCATACCGGCGATCACCGCGCTGCTTTCGATCTTCTGCTATTTCATGTTCTTCGGCGCCGTCTGGGCCTTTCTCGAGCCGCTCGGCGCCGAGTTCGGCATCGACGGCCGCACCGTCGGCCTGATGGTTTCGGCAAGCCTCGCCGCGCAGGTGGTAGGCGCCATGACCGCGACCGTGTTCGAGGCGCACATCGACTACCGCCTCGCCATCACCGTCATCGGCGCGGTCGCGGCCGTCAGCTCGGCGCTGCTGGCGTCGGGACCGGGGCTCCTAGTCTTCTGGGCGGTGGCGTTGGTGATGGGCTTCATCCTGCTGTTCATCGTGCCTTACCAGATCCGGCTCGCGATCACCGCCGACGAGACACGAACAGCGGTACTCCTGGTGCCCGCCGCGCAGCTCTTCGGCCTCGCCATAGGGCCGATCGCGGCCTCGCTGCTGATCGACGGCGACAATTTCCGCCCCGTGCCGGAATTCGCAGCCGCGACCGCGCTCGCCAGCGTGGCGCTGCTCGGCATCTTCGCGCTGGTTGCGCGGCGCCGCATTCCAGCCTGAGCGGGAGGTGACGATGGCGAACGCCTGGAGCAACTGGTCGGGCTTCGTGAAGGCCGCGCCGAAGCTGATCGCGACACCCGCCGACGCCGGCGAACTGGTCGAACTGGTGCGCTCGGCGCCCGGACCGCTGCGCGTCGCCGGCGCCGGTCATTCCTTCACGCCGCTGGTGCAGTCGGACGGCACCATCGTCTCGCTGGAGAAGATCGAGGGGCTGGTCTCGCACGAGGCCGCGGCCAGCCGCGCGCGGGTGAGGGCGGGCACGCGGCTCGGCGCCTTGATGCACATCCTGCAGGATATCGGCCAGGGCCTGCCCAATATGGGCGACATCGACCGCCAGGCGATCGGCGGCGCGCTTGGCACCGCCACGCATGGCTCCGGCCCGACGCTCGGCGCCTATCACACGCAACTCGAGACGGTGCAATTCGTCGACGGGCAGGGCAAGCTGCGTGAATATAGCCGCGCAGGGGATCAGGACATGATCCACGCCACCGGTGTCGCGCTCGGCGCCTTCGGCGTGCTCACCGAAGTGACGATGAACAACGTCCCGACCTATCGGCTGCGCCGCCGCAAATGGGTGCTGCCGATCGGTGACATGCTGCGCGACTTCGAGACGATGATGGCCGCGCACCGCTCGGCCGAGTTCTACTACATCCCGTTTTCCGGCTACGCGCAGTTCATCGCCAGCGATCTCAGCGACCAGCCGACGACGGCTCGGCCGACCGAGGACGACGAGGAGGGGCTGGCGACGTTGCGCAAGCTGCGCACCATGCTGCGCTGGCTGCCCTCGCTGCGCCGCGCGCTGATCAAGGGCGCGGTGAAAAAGGTACCGTCAGAGGACTATGTGCAGGACTGGTTCAACGTCTATGTCAGCGACCGCCGCACCAGGTTCAACGAGATGGAATACCACCTGCCTTACGAGGATGGTCCGAAGGCCCTGGCCGAGATCATCGAATTGACGGAGAAGCACTTTCCGGAAGTCTATTTCCCGATGGAGGTGCGTTCGGTAGCGCCCGACGCGTTCTGGCTTTCGCCCTTCCACAAGAGGCTGACCTGCTCGATCGCCATCCATCACGATGCCGCGAACGATCCGCTGCCCTTCATGCGCGCGGCCGAGCCGATCTTCTTGAAGTATGGCGGCCGGCCGCATTGGGGCAAGATGCACAGCCTCAAGGCCGCGGACTTCAAGAAACTATATCCGTGCTGGGATGATGCTATGGCGGTGCGGCGAGACATCGATCCCGAAAACCGTTTCGTGTCGCCCTACATGGCCGGCCTGTTCGGCATCGAGCCCGGTCCTTTTGGCATCCGACAATGAGCGCCTATTTTGCCGAGCTGTCGAAGGCGCTGAAGGCGGCCGATATCTTTCGGCCCTGCCTGGTGCTCGACCGCGACCGGCTCGACGCCAACATCGCGCTGGTGAAGCAGAGGCTGGCGCCTGGCCTTGCCGTGCGGCTGGTCGACAAGTCGCTGCCTTGCCTGCCGCTGCTTGCGCATATCGCCAGAGCGCTCGGCACCAGCCGCTTCATGACCTTCCATCCGCCGGTGACGCAAGCCGTGCTCGACGCCTTTCCCGAAGGCGACCTGCTCTATGGCAAGCCGATGCCGATGGGTGCCGTCAAGGCGGCGCTGACCAAGGGCGGCGCCGGCTGGCGGTCGCGCGTCTGCTGGCTGATCGACACGCCGGAGCGGCTGGCAGAGTATGGCGCTTTAGCCGCCGCGCTCGATGCCGAATTGCGTTTCGCCTTCGAGGTCGATGTCGGGCTGCACCGCGGCGGCTTTTCCAGTCCCGCCGAGATCAAGGCGCTGACGATCCCGAAGGGCCTGCGCTGCGAAGGCATCATGGCCTATGAGGCGCATGCGCCGGAAATCCCCGGCTTGTTCGGCGGCGCGGCCAAGGCGCTGAAGCAGGCATCGGCGAAAGCCGCCGAATTCGTCGCCGTCCTCGGACCGGACCAGCGCCGCATCCTCAACATCGGCGGATCCAGGACGGCGCTGTTGCATGGCTCAGGCGTGGCCAACGAAGTCTCGATCGGCTCGGCCTTCGTGCTGCCCAAGGATTTCGACACGCCCGGCCTAGACGGCTTCCAGCCGGCCGCCTTCATTGCGACGTCGATCCTGAAGGCGCTCGATCCGGTGCTGCCCGGCCCGGCAGCGGTTTCCCGCACGCTGCAGGCGCTCGGCCTCTTCCCGCGCAAGGGCTGCTATCTCTACGGCGGCAAGTGGATGGCCGAGCCGGTGTTCCCCAAAGGCATGAAACCGAATGGCCTGGTCGGGCTATCGTCCAACCAACAGTTCATGGGCCTGCCGGCCGGGGCGAATGTGAAGCCCGGAGACTACGCCTTCCTGCGGCCGACGCAGAGTGAGGCGGTGCTGCAGCATTTCGGGGCGATTGCAGTGTTTTCCGATGGCCGAATCGTGGAGTTCTGGCCGACACTTCCGATGGGGTGAGGGTGCTTATCTCGCCGCCGTCTCAATCGGATAATGCTTGGCTTCATAAGCCTCCGTAAGGGATGCCAGCACGTCGAAGCGGTCGGCTTCCGGGCTGCCGATGGCCGGTTCATTCTCGAAATAGTGGGTGATCTCAGCAATCGCCCAGTCGTAGTCGGCTTCGGTCTTAATGGGTCGAATGTTTTCCATCACACTATCTCCGCGTCCACCTCACCGTATCCGGCGTCAATGACGAGTGGAACCTCGCAAGATTGTGAAGCTCCACTGATCGATTTATTGACTAAGTCAACTAAATGGTTGATCCTGAGCAGGGCAGGAGGAACATCCATGACCATCCACGATCACCCGGGCAAGCAACGCATCGACGCCGTGCGCGCCTTCAACCGTTTCTACACTCGCCAGATCGGCCTGCTCGACGAAGGGTTGCTGAAAAGCCCGTTCTCGCTGACCGAGGCGCGGGTGCTTTACGAGCTTGCCCATCGCAACGGGCTCGTCGCCACCGATCTCGTGCGCGACCTCGGCCTCGACCCAGGCTATGTCAGCCGTCTGCTGAAGAAATTAGAGGAGCGCGGCCTGGTCGAGCGCATCGCTTCCGAGGCCGATGCGCGGCGCTCGCCGATCGCGCTCACGCCCGCGGGCAGGGACGCCTTCGCGCCGCTCAACCAGGATTCGCATGACCAGGTGCGGACGCTGCTCGATCGTCTCGCGCCCGCCGACCAGGAGCGGTTGGTCAAGGCGATGCGCACGGTACAGGACCTGCTCGGCGACAAGCCCGAACCCAAGGTGCCTTACATCCTGCGACCGCTGCAGGTCGGCGACATCGGCTTGATCACGCATCGCCAGGGCCTGCTGTACGCGCAGGACTATGGCTGGGACGAAACCTACGAGGCGCTCGTCGCCGAGATCCTCGGCGAGTTCGTCAAGAACTTCGTCCCGCAATGGGAGCGCGGCTGGATCGCCGAACGTGAAGGCGAGGTGGTCGGCTCGGTTTTCGTCATGCGCAAATCGCCCAAGGTGGCGAAGCTCAGGCTGCTCTATGTCGAGCCGTCGGCGCGCGGCCTCGGCATCGGCCGGCGGCTGGTCGACGAATGCGTCGCCTTCGCGCGCGCCAAGGGCTACAAGACGCTGACGCTGTGGACCAACGACATACTGGGCTCGGCCCGCCGCATCTACCAGGCGGCGGGCTTCAAGCTGGTGGAAGAAGAGCGCCACCATTCCTTCGGCAAGGACTTGGTCGGCCAGACCTGGAATCTGGAGCTGTAGGCGCCTTTTCCTTCTCCCCTTGCGGGAGAAGGTGGATCGGCGCGCAGCGCCGAGACGGATGAGGGGTGTTCCAGCGGAGTGAGACGTCTGCTCCAGTCGTGGCGTCTAACGCTGGCGAAGGTCTGCGCCAAGCTGGAACACCCCTCATCCGTCGCCTTCGGCGACACCTTCTCCCACAAGGGGACCCACAAGGGGAGAAGGGAAAAGCGTCTCAACCTTTCACCGGCACCCAGATTTCCAGCCCGCCATTGCCGGTATCCGGATCGAATTCAGGCCCGTAGCGCTCGAATTCCGGCGAGTCGGCGATCTCATGGCCGGAGCCCGGCAGCCATTTGTTCCAGATCGTGTTGACGGTCCGGCGGATGGTCGAGATGTGCTCGCGATGCGCGAACACCGCATATTTCTGCGCTGGCACCCGCACGCGATAAAACTCCTTGGGCAGGTCGGAGAAATCCGACACTTCGACGCCGGCGATGTAGTCGAAATTGCCGGCGTCGTCGCCATTGACGCAGACGCCGTAGAAGACGCCGGGGACTTCGCCGGGGATGTTGCCGATATAGGGCCCGAAGCGCTGCCACTGCATCGGAATGCCGGCGCTGGTCTCGCAGCTGTAGCGCTCGCCGAGACCGGCGATGAGGAAGGGGCGGCTGGTCTCGAAGCGCGGCGACTCGAGCGTGGTGAGAAGGGAACTGTCCATTAGAATAGGCTCCACGAGGTCGAGGGTCTGGGTCGAGCCTTGCGCGCGCACCAACTCCGGCGTGGTGCCGAACTGCTCGCGAAAAGCCCGCGTGAAAGCCTCATGCGAGCCATAGCCGGCTTCGAGCGCGACGGCCAGGATATCGCGCGCGCCGCCGGCAAGCTGGCGCGCCGCTTCGCTGAGCCTGCGCGCCCGCATATAGCCCATGACAGACCGTCCGGTGGCGGCGCCGAAGGCACGCGTCACGTGGAAGCGCGACACGCCGCTGCTTGCCGCGACATCGTCGAGCGAAATCGCATCGGGCAGATGGCTTTCGACAAACCACAGCGCTTTCTCGGTCGGGTTCATGGCTCCTCGCATTTGGCGGGGCGACACTAGCCACCGCGCCGACAGCCAGTTTGATCGAAATTGCGCAGTGGGCAATAATGGCGATGCGCATGCCCCGTTGAGCGGGATCGATCGGGTATTGCGCGGGCCGGGAAGGGGTTCCCGATGACGACGGCGACGGCCGATCAGGTCTTCCGGTTTGGCGGGTTCACGCTCGACCTTGCCAAGGGGACGCTGTGCGGCGTCAACGAGCCGCTCTACCTCCGGCCGAAAGCCTACGCGCTGCTTTCGCATCTCGCCCGCAACATGGGCCGCGTCGTTCCGAAATCGGAGCTGATGGATGTCGTCTGGCCGGGCGTCTATGTCACCGAGGATTCGCTCACCCAATCGATCCGCGAGATCCGCAAGGTGCTTGGCGACGATATGGTCCGCACCGTCTCCAAGCGAGGCTATATGCTTGCCGCCGAGGCCGAGGCCGCACCTGAGATCAGCAGCCAGCCGATCGTGGCGGTGGTGCGCTTTCGCAACGACAGCGGCGATCCGGCCGACGAGGCGATGGTCGACGGCTTTGCCGAGGATATCATCAATGGCGTGGCGCGCTTCGGTACCGTCACGGTCCTGGCGCGCAATTCGAGTTTCTCCTTCGCTTCCTTCGGCCGCGCCGAGTGGCCGCAAATCCGTGCCCGCATCGGCGCCGACTACCTTGTCGAGGGATCGCTTCGCCGCCAGGTCGAGCATGTCGTGGTGGCTGTCAGCCTCGTCGATATCGCCACCGGGAGCCAGCTCTGGGGCGACCGCTACCAGTCGCAAGGCGCCGGCCTGTTCGCGATCGAGCGGGAGATTGTCGAACAGATCGTCAGCCGGCTGGTCACGCGGGTCACCAATGCCGGGCTGGAGCAGGCCTCGCGCAAGCCGGTGACCAGCCTTGCCGCCTACGAGCTTCTGCTGCGCGGCTTTGCGCTGCTGCGCGACCCGGCCCAGACCGACCAGCGCGGCGCCGAGGCCTTGTTCGAAGCGGCGATCGCCAAGGATCCGAATTACGGGCTGGCCTACACCTATCTCGCCTTGGCGCGGGCACTGGATGGGGAATTCGGACGCGCCAGCGACGCGGTGCTGGAAAATGCCCGCGACCTCGCCGACAAGGGACTGGCCCTATCGCCCGACCAGCCGACGGGGCATCGCGTGCAGTCGCTGATCCGCCTCTATATGCGCGACCATGTGGCGGCCGAGCATCACATGCGCATCGCGCTGCAGCTCAATCCTTACGATGCCGACAGCATCGAGCAGATGGGCATGCTGCTCACCATGCGCGGCCGGCCGCTGGAGGCGCTGACCTGGCTGGCGCGCGGCATCCGCATCGATCCGCTGCACCCGCACTGGTACCAGTTCGACCGCGCGCTGGCGCTCTACATGATGGGCGAATACCGGCAGGCCGCGGAAGCGCTGGAACTCGCGACGCGCCCCGCGCCCTGGATCAGGACGCGGCTGGCAGCCTGCTATGCCCAGATGGGGGAGATGGAGAAGGCGCGGCGGCAGATCGCCCTCATTGGCGAGGGCGAACCTTTCTCTCCGCTCGATTACGCCCTCCGAGGCGTGCCGTTTGAAAATCCGGCCGATGCCGAGCATCTCGCCGAGGGCGTCAGACTTGCCCTCGGCGTCGCGGCGTCCGCCGGTCAATCGACGACGACCACGATGTAGCGGCCCTGATAGAGCCGGTAATAGGTGCCGCCGCAGCGCCAGACGTCGAAGCCGTTGACCTTGGTGCGGACGCAGCCGGGCGGCAGCGTGGCGACCCAGGTCGTGGTGTGCCTGAGCACACGCCATGTCGTGGTGCGGCGGGCGACGCCCGCCGCGCTGCGTGGCGTCCAGGGCGCACCGATGCGAGCCTCGGCGGTGCCAACCAGCGACAGGGCCGGGACGGCGGTGCCGACGATTTCAATGGTGGTGAGAGCGAGTGCGAGCAAGGCCACGGCCGAGCGGAACTTCTTCATGGATTTCAAAGGCATTTCCGTTTCTCCTGATGTCGATTGAAGTCTAGTGGGAGGATGCGGCAAGCCGGGGCTGTGTCCCGCCAGCGCCGCTAGGTGAGCAACCGCGAAACGCTCGCGGTTGTGACGCCGCCGCCGATCACGTCGGCGACGACGAAGAACTGCCACGGCGGCGTCTCCGCAATGGTTTCAGCTCAGGCGGCCAGCGGCTGAGGTTCGGCGCTGGCCGTGGTCGGTTCGGTCGCCGCGGTGGTCTCAGCGGGCGCCTTGATGCCGAACCAGGTTGCGTAGAGCGTCGGCAGGAAGACCAGCGTCAGCGCGGTTGCCACCATCAGCCCGCCCATCACCGCATAGGCCATCGGCCCCCAGAACACCGTCGGCGCGATCGGGATCATGCCGAGGATGGCGGCCGCCGCCGTGAGCAGGATCGGCCGCAGCCGATGCGTGGTGGCGCTGATCACCGCGGCCCACGGCTCCTCGCCGGCGGCGATGTGCTGGTCGATCTGCGCGATCAGGATGACCGAGTTGCGGATCACCATGCCGATCAGCGACATCACGCCGAGGATCGCCACGAAGCCCATTGGTGCGCCCGACAGGAGCAGCGCGCCGGCGACGCCGATCAGCGCCAGCGGAGCCGTGAGCAGCACCAGCACCAGGCGCTGGAAGCTCATCAGCTGGATCATCAGCACCGTCGCCATGATGAACAGCATCAGCGGGAACACCACGAAGATGCTGGCCTGCGCCTTGGCGCTGTCCTCGATCACGCCGCCCTGTTCGACGCTGTAGCGCGCCGGCAGCTCCGCCTTGAAGGCGGCGATCGCGTTCTCCAGCCGCCGCGTGACGGAGGTGGCGTTCTCGCCTGGCGCGACGTCGCCCTGCACTGTCACGGTCGGCAGCCGGCCGCGGCGCCAGATCAGCGGCGGCTCGGTCTGATAGCTGAGCTTGGCCACCTGCTCGAGCGGCACGTGCCGACCACCGGACGCGCTGATCGTCAGGCCGCGCAGCGTGTCGATGCTGGCGCGTTCGGTCTCCACCGCCCGGGCGACGATGTCGACGAGGTAGGTGTCGTCGCGCATCTGCGTGATCTTGGAGCCCGACAGCACCGCGTTGATCGTCTCCGACAGTTGCTGCGAGGAGATGCCCAGCGCGCGCGCCCGGTCCTGGTCGACGTCGACCTTGATCACCTTGGCCGGTTCGTTCCAGTCGTAGTTGATGTTGCGCACGGCGGCGTCGCTGCCTAGCACCTGCGCGAACTGCTGCGCCAAGCTGCGCGTCTTGTCCGGGTCCGGACCGCTGACGCGGAACTTCAGCGGCCAGCCGACCGGCGGGCCGAGCTCCAGCGGCGTGACGCGGGCCATGACGTCGTCGAAGCCGGTCGCCAGCTCCTTCTCCAGCCGGTCGATGACGGCCTGGCGAACGGCGTGGCCCTTGGTCACCACCACGGCCTGGGCGAAGAAGTCATTGGCCAGCTGCGCGTCGAGCGGCAGGTAGAAGCGCACCGCGCCCTGGCCGACATAGAAGCTCCAATGGTCGATGTCGGGATCGGCGGCGAGCAGCTTCTCGACACGCTCGACCACGGCATCCGTCGACTTGATCGAGGCGGTGCGCGGCAGGGTAAGATCGAGCATAACCTCCGGCCGGTCGGACTTCGGGAAGAATTCCTGGCCGACGAAGCCCATGGCCACGGCCGAGAGCGCGAACAGCCCCGCGGTCGCCGACAGCACGATCCACTTCGCCCGCATCGCCATCTCGAGCAGCGTCTGGAAGCCGCGGGCAATCCGCGACGGCTGATGGCTGCCATGGCCTTTGATGCGATCGGGCAGGAGCGCCACGCCGGTGAGCGGCGTGAACAGCACGGCCACCACCCAGGAGACGACCAGCGCGATCGCCACGACGGCAAACAGCGAGAAGCAGTATTCGCCGGCGCCGCTCTTGGCGAAACCGACCGGCACGAAGCCGGCGATGGTCACCAGCGTGCCGGTGAGCATCGGGAAGGCGGTGGAGGTGTAGGCGTAGGTGGCGGCCGAGATCTTGTCGTGGCCTTCCTCCATGCGCGAGATCATCATCTCGACCGCGATCATCGCATCGTCGACCAGCAGGCCGAGAGCGATGATCAGCGCGCCGAGCGAGATGCGCTGCAGCGAGATGCCGAAATACTCCATGGTGACGAAGGTTATCGCCAGCACCAGCGGGATGGCGACCGCCACCACGACGCCGGGGCGCCAGCCGAGCGCCAGCAGCGACACCGCAAGCACGATGGCGATCGCCTCGCCGAGGCTCTTGGTGAACTCGCCGACGGATTCTTCCACGACATGCGACTGGTCGGCGACCAGACCGAGCTCAGCGCCGAGCGGCAGCTCGGCCTCCATTTCGTGCATCTTCTCCTTGACGTTTTCGCCCAGCGCCAACGCGTCGCCGCCCGAAGTCATCGAGATGGCGATGCCGACGGCAGGCTTGCCGTTGAAGCGGAACATCGGTTGCGGCGGGTCGGAATAGGCACGCTTGACCTCGGCGACGTCGCCCAGCCGGAAGTAGTGGCCGTTGGCGTAGAAGTTGATTGCCTTCAGGCTTTCCTCCGAGGTGAAGCTGCCGGAGACGCGGATGGCGATGCGCTCGGGGCCGGCGTCGACCGTGCCGCTCGGCGTCAGCGCGTTCTGCGCCTGCAGCGCCTGCGACAGCGTGCCGACGTCGAGGCCGAGTGCGGCGATCTTCTGGGTCGAGAATTCCAGATAGATCTTCTCGTCCTGCTGGCCGATCAGGTCGACCTTGGCGACATCCTTCACGGTGAGCAGCCCGGCGCGCAGGCTGCTCGCCAGATCCTTCAACTCGCGATGGCTGAGGCTGTCGGAAGTAAGCGCGTAGATCAACGAATAGGTGTCGCCGAACTCGTCGTTGTAGAACGGGCCCTGCACGCCGGACGGCAGCGTCGGCTTGATGTCGTCGAGCTTCTTGCGCACCTGGTACCAGAGCGGCTGCACCTGGTCGCCGGCGACCGTGTCCTTGAGGTTGACGAAGACGACGGACTCGCCGGGCTTGGTGTAGCTCTTGACGTAGTCGAGGTCCGGCAGCTCCTCGAGCTTCTTCTCGATGCGGTCGGTGATCTGCTCCAGCGTGTCGCCGGCGCTGGCGCCCGGCCACATCGTCTTCACCACCATGGTCTTGATGGTGAAGGGCGGGTCCTCCTCGCGACCGAGGCCGCGATAGGGGTAAAGGCCGGCAAGTGCCGCCGCGATCATCAGGTAGACGATGAAGCTCCGGTGGCGCAGCGCCCATTCGGAAAGGTTGAAACTCGTCATGATGCAAATTCCTCTCAGCGCGCAAAGGCGCGTTCCGCCGGCGGCTGCCGGCAGGCGAAACAAGTGACGGTTGGGGTTCGGTAAGCGCCCGCCGCTTGGCGGGCGCCGTGGCAGTTCAGGCCAGGCTGTGCATGGTGCCCGGCACGCGGTAGGGCGCGCGCTCTGCGGTTCTCGGCTTGATGGCGAGACCGGCGATATAGCGCTGGAAAGCGGCCGCTTCCTGGACCGGCGAGGCAAGCGCGACATGGCCGTCCGGTCTCACCAGATAGGCAGCGTCGCGCTGCAAGCCGGCCTTTTCGGCCGCGTCCGACCAGGCGAAGGCGTGGATCGGGATGCCGGTCGGCGCCAGCATCGCCCGGAAATCGCAGGTGACCTCGCCGTAGACGTGGACCTGCCAGTCGAGCGAGCGCAGCGGCTCGAAATTGTCACCGTTGGGGCCGAGTACATAGGGCAGGCGGTCGCCGCCGCTCACCTTGCCCGCCGTGCCCGCGCTGATCGGTCCGGCGCGATACTCGATCGCCGCCTGCGAGATCACGCCGAAGAAGAAGCGCGAGCCGAAAGAGGTGTGGAGCAGCGCGTTCAAAATCTTCGGCATCAGATAGCGACGGAACAAGCCTATGAACCGCGAGCGGCTGGTGATGAAGCGGAAAGCGGTGTCGGTGCTGTCGATCAGCTTCTGCGCAAATGCGATGCGCTCCGGCTCGTAGCTGTCGAGCAGGCGCGGATCGGCTCGGCCCTGCACGATCGCCGCGAGCTTCCAGGCGAGGTTCACTGCATCGCCCATGCCGGTGTTCATGCCCTGGCCGCCGGCCGGGCTGTGGATGTGGCCGGCATCGCCGCAAAGAAACACGCGGCCGACGCGGAAGCGCTCGGCGACGCGATGGTGGACGCGGTAGGTCGAGAACCAGTTCACCTCGTCGACCGTGACGCCGGTGTCGCGCTCGACATCGGCTCGGATCGCCTCGAAGCTGATCGTCTCGTCGGCCTCATGCGCCTTCGGCACGATACCGATCAGCCTGACCGAGCCGGACTGCCGGACCGGCATGACGATCGCGAAGCCATAGGCGCTGACCGTCGTGTCCATGCCGTTGCGGGTGATCTCGCCGCGCCCCTTCACGTCGGCGACGTAGAAGGACTGCTCGTAAGCGCCGCCGGGAAAGCCGACCTTCAGCCCATGGCGCACGGCGCTGTGGGCACCGTCGCAACCGGCAAGATAGGCGGCGCCGACGGTTTCGGTCCGGCCTACCTTGCTCAAGGTCGCGACGACCGCATCGCCTCTGTCCTGGAAGGTGATGAGCTCGGTGCTTCGCTCGACCTTGACGCCGGCGCGCTCCAGATGCGCGATCAGCACGCGTTCGTGGATGTCCTGCGGCAGCGCGAAGGCGAAGGAATAGGGGCTGATGCCGCGGCCGAAATCGGACAGCGGCAGGCGCGCCGCTATCCCGGCCGGCGTGTGCACGGTGAGTCGCTCGATGCGCACGCCCTCCGCAAGCACGTCGTCGACGATGCCGATCTGGCGGTGGAACTCCAGCGTGCGCGCCTGGACGGCAAGCGCTCGCGATGTTTCGCCGGGAGCTGCGGCCTTGTCAAAGATGCGCACCGGCACGCCGAGCCTGGTCAGCCAGAGCGCGAGCGTCAGCCCGGTCGGACCGGCGCCAGCAATGAGGACCTTTGTCTTGGACACGGTCATTTTCCTTCTCCTTCAACGATACGAACTTTTTCGTGTTCCCGCAGCCGGTTGACGCCGGCGGTGACGACGAGATCGCCTTTGGCGAGCCCGTCGCTGACGACGATGCGATCGGTCTCGTAGCGGGCGACAGAGATTGGCCTCAGCTCCACCGCCGACGACGGTGTGACGACCCACACGGCCGGCTTGCCTTCCTTATCGAACAGCGCGCTGCCCGGCAGCACCATCACCGGCGCGCCACCCATCTCGGCGCGGCCGGCGACGCTTGCGCCGAAGCGCATTTCGTCGGGCACATTCTCGAGCGAGACCTTCACCTGGAAGGTGCGGGTCGCGGCATCAGCCATGGGTGCAATCTCGCGGACGGTGCCGACCGCCGTGATCGCCGGATTGCTAAGCAGCGAGACGGTTACCTGCGGTGGCCGCTTCGTATCGGGCGCGTTGGCGAAGGCAGCTTCCGCGATCGAGAACACCGCATCGCGGCTCTCCGGATCGGCGACGCGCACCACCGTCTGCCCGACATTGACGGACTGGCCGGCTTCGGCCCCGGTCGCGGTGACGATACCGTCGAATTCCGCGCGCAGCTCGCTATAGCCGAGCTGGTCTTTGGCCATGTCGAAGGCGATTTTCGCCGATTTGAGCTTGGCCTGCGCCGAGCGCAGGTTCTTCAGCGTCGCGTCGTAATTGGCCCGCGTCGTAAAGCCCTTGGCGAGCAGCGCGCCGATGCGGGCCTCGGCGGCGCTTGCCTCGACGAGCACCGCCTGCGCCGCCGCGACGTCGGCCTCGGCGCTGGCGAGCCGGTTGCGATAGTCCTGGTCGTCGATGCGGGCGAGCACGTCGCCCTTCCTCACCGTGGCGCCGATCCCGGCGATGCGTTCGATGAGCTTGCCGGATACGCGGAAGCCGAGGTCGCTTTCGAGCCTCGGGCGTATCTCGCCGACGGCGGTGCGGGTGTCCGCGCCGAGCATCGGGGCGACGGCGACGGCCTTGACGAGCTTCGTCTCGGGTGCGGCCGGCGTGGCGTTCGAGGCCTCGCTTCTGGCGCCGTGCCAGACCACGGCGGCACCGCAGGCAAGAACGGCGATCGATCCGGCGACAAGGCGGCGCCTCGACGGCCCGTTACGGAAGAGTGCGGCAATCATGTTGTCTCCATCACCAAGGTTGCGGTCGCACCGGGAGGATGCGGCGACCGGGAAATATGTTGGCTGGAGAGGGGATCGGGCGTTGCGGCCTGTCTTTCGCCAGCCCGATCTTCTTGCGGTTTCCGGCCCGGGAACTCCCGAACGGTTTCTGAAAATTTTCCGATGTTTGGGTGAGACGGCCTTGGAACGGCGCCGGGAGACGCCGATGCCGACGGTCATACCGTCCAGAAATAGCGCACGATGTGGAAGAAGATCGGCGCGGCGAAGACCAGGCTGTCGGTGCGGTCGAGCATGCCGCCATGGCCCTCGATCAAATGCCCCCAGTCCTTGACGCCCTGGTCGCGCTTGATCGCCGAGGCGACGAGCCCGCCGAGAAAACCCATCGTGCAGGCGACGAAGGCGACCGCCGAAGCCTGCAGCGGCGAGAACGGCGTGATGAAGGACAAGAGCGCGCCGAGCAGGCTCGACGCGGCCAGTCCGCCGATCAGGCCCTCCCAGGTCTTCGAGGGCGAGACGGTGGGCGAGAAGCGGTGTTTTCCGAACAGCTTGCCAAAGATGTACTGCAGCACGTCGCTGCCCTGCACGACGATGATCAGGAAGGCGATGAGCAAGAGGTTGCGGCCTTCGAAGCCCGGCACGTTGAGCGTCAGCAGGGCAGGGACGTGGCTGACGCAGTAGACCGAGATCATGATCGCCCATTGCTGCGCGGCGATGCGCTCCAGGAAGCGCTCGGTGTCGCCATGCAGCGCCGTGATCGCGGGCATCAGCAGGAAGCAGTAGACCGGAATGAAGATGACGAAGAGGCCGTACCAGGCGGTCCACACCAGCCAATACTGGAACGGAATGACGATGCCGAACATGCCGAGCAGCACCCAATGGTCGCTGCGACGGCTGTGCGTCAGCGTCACGAATTCGCGCAGCGCCGCGAACGAGATCAGCGCGAACAGGATCGTCATGCCGTAGCGGCCGAAGAAGAAGGCGACCGTCATCAGCGCCACCATGACCCACCAGGCGTTGATGCGCTGAGTGAGGTTGACGAGCGTCGCGCTCAGCGGCTTCGGCGCGTGCATCGAAAGGATGCCGGCGGTGACGCTGGCGGTGCTCAGCACCACGAAAAGGCCGATGATGAGAATGCTGATTTCGTGGCGCATCAATCGTCTCGGTCGGGGCGCGGGTTGAGCGCCAGAAGCGCTGAGCGGGCGCGCTCGAGGAAGGCGCGGCGTTCCTCGCCCGGCGCCACCGCCACCGGTGCGCCGAAGACGACGCGGCAAAGCAGCGGTACCGGCAGGAACTGGCCTTTGGGCAGCACGCGCGACATGTTCTCGATCCAGCAAGGGATCAGTTCGACGTCCGGCCGCGCCATCGACAGATTGTAGAGCCCGGAGCGAAAAGGCAGCAGCTCGTCGCTCATGTTGCGAGTGCCTTCCGGGAAGATGATCAGCGAGTGGCCCTGGTCGAGCACGGAGAGCATGACGGAGATCGGGTTCTCCGCCTCGCTTGTCCATTGCCGGCTGATCAGCACGGAGGACAGCATGTCCTCGGCGATGAAGCGGCGCAGCCGCGACTTGCCCCAATATTCGGCAGCGGCCACCGCATGCGTGATGGCGCGCTCCGTCTCGCTGAGGCAGGCCGACAGCAAAATGAAATCGCCATGGCTGGTATGGTTGGCGAAGTAGATGCGCTGCCGGTCGGACGGCTGGCTGCCGCTCCAGATCGGGCGCACGCCGGTCACGGCCCACGCCAGCGCCGACAGGCCGACGGAGGTGACCGTCTGCAGCAGGGTGAAGGTCCGCAGCGCAAGCTTGCTCATCTGGGCATCCAGAACCCTGCTGTGAGGAACGCGACGACGAAGATCGCGAAGCCGATGCGCTGCCGCACGAGAAGGCGGCGCGTTCCTGCGATGCGATCGTCGAGCGGGCGCGGAGCGGTTGGCGCGGGCTTCAGCCGCATGCGCGAAAGGATGTCGTCGACCGCGGCGCCTCCGGAGGCGTCGTCTGAATGCGTCGCCATCAGCCGGAACAGCAGCGCGTCGAAGAGAAGAAGCGCGGAAAGCCCAAGCACCACGACAGCGCTCGCCGCCGCGACCAGCAGCGCCAGCACGGCAAGGGGCGCGTGGAGCGCGCCGCGCGCCGAGGCGACCAGCGGCGCGACGCTGTCGCCGGCGACGACGATGGCGGTCGGCCATGCCGCCTGCTTGATCAGCATGGCGGCGAAAGCGGCTGTCCGCTGCTGATAGGCTTCGTCCGTCATGCCGGCTCGTCCAGTCCGACCTGAAGATGCACCGGCCGGCCGGACCCGGCGAGCTGCTTGCGCGCCTGCGCCGGCGTGCGCGAGCGGCCGCTGGCGACCAGCCATCGGGCGACGACGGTGGCGCTGCGCTGGAAACCGAGCGCGCAACAGACCAGCACTGTGCCGTGCCTCCGCGCCGGCTCGATCGCCGCCACCGCGTTGTCGAGCGTGTCCGCGGGAGGCGGCAGGAGATCGAGCATGCCGAAGCTCGCCCAGCGGCCAGACGCGTCTCGCGGCCGCTCCAACTCGGCGGCAAGGTCGATCACGGTGCCGAAGCCGCTGGCTTCGCCGCTCGCCGGAAAACGCCCGAGGAATACGCCATCGGTGACCGCCACGACCGGCGGCAGCTTGCGCGTCCAGGCCAGGACATTGATCCTCGCGCCAAGCCGGTAAGGCCACAGCAGGATGCGGCTCGCCAGCGAAACCTGGCCGTCCGCCGTCTTCTGGAACACTTTCGCGCCGGCCCCGGCATAGGCGAAGGCGACGATGGCCAGCGCCAGCGCCGGCCACAAAAGGACAAGCGCGATAGCGGAAAAGAAGACACCGATGGCAGCGCCGGCGAGAACGAGCGCGGCGCCCAGCGCGTAGCACAGCGAAAGCCGCCGTGCCTTGGCATCGGCGGTCAGGCGGAATCCGGCGAAGGGCATCTCGCCCTTGGCTGGAAAGAGCCACAACGCAAAGAAGCCGAGCAGCGCGCCGGTGGGGATGTCGATGAAATGGTGCTGCCAGGTCGTCAGCACCGAGGCGCCGATCAGGAAGCACCAGCCGTGCCAAAGCGCGAGCAGTGGGCCTCCTAGGCGCTGGCGCCAGTGATCCCAGATGATCACCAAAAGCGCGATGTGCAGCGATGGCGCCTGGTTGAACGGCTTGTCGAAACCGCCGAGCACGGCAAACAGGAAGCCGGGCAGGCCGCTCGTTGCCGGCCGCACGAAGGTGGCGGTCAGCGGAAACAGGATGAAGCAGGTGACGGCGACGACCTGCGCGGTGAGGTAGCGGCTGGCCAGCCGGTCGACGCCCTGCCGGCTGTCGTTGAGCAGGAGCGACAGCCCGTAGAACAGGTTGATCGACCAGTAGGGCACGATCGTCCAGGCGAGGAATGGAACATGGTGCTCCCAGGCGAACACGATGCTGCCGACATGCTCGCGCGTCGACGCCAGCCAGTTGGCGAAGCCGTAGGTCGAATAGAAGAGTGGCGCGAGCAACGTGAGCCAAAGCGCTGCCCGGACGACGACACGCCCATAGGGCTCGGCGGATGTGGAGACTGCAAGGCGCGGGGGCTCGGCACTGGTGGGCATGCGTGGGCGGTCCTAGAGCATGATGCCGAAAAGTGTGAAGCGGTTTTCGGACGACATCATGCTCTATCTCTTGATTTAAAGCCGCCTTGCCAACGAGACGGTGAAGATGCCCCATTGGTCGATGCGCTGGTCGAGCTTCTCGAAGCCGGCCGCCTCGACCAGCTGGTCCATCTCGCCTTGCGTGCGCCGCCGCATCACCCAGGCCTGGCCGCCGCGATGCGAGGTTAGGCTGCGCGCGATCATTTCGAGCTGCGGATGCCAGGGCTGGTTGGTGTAGATCAGCAGGCTGCCGGGCTGCATGGCGCGGGCAAGGCCGCCGAGCGAGCGCGCAATCAGCGCGTTGTCGGCGAAGAGTTCGTAAAGGCCGGAGACGATCGCGAGATCCGGCGCCGGGTCGAGCGCCGCCAGCCCGTCGCCGTCGAAGGCGTCGGCGCGCTGGAAAGACACGCTCGCCGGCAATCGCCGCTCGGCGATCAGCTTGCGTCCGAGCTCGACATTGAGGTCGGAATAGTCCCGCAGGCGCACGCTGGCCGGCTGCTCGGTGCTCTTGCCGATCGCGTCCAGCAGGTAGCGGCCGTGGCCGGCGGCGATGTCAAGGATATGGCCGGGCCGTCCGGCGGCCTTGAGCGTTGCCAGCGACGAGCCGATCAGCTCTTCGAGGTTGAGCTTGCGCTGGCGGATCCCTCGCCAGCCGATGGCATCGAGGAAGGTCCGGTCGACCGCGCGGCCGATCGGCCCGAGACCGCGCGCCTCGTTCTCATAGACATAGTCCAGCGTCGAACCGGAATCGAAACCGGTGCTGACGCCGATCTTCATGCCTCGCGAGAACCAACTGCCGATGCGGATGGACGCGCGGCTCATTGCCCAATAGAGGCCCTTTGGCGACAGGAGATCGAGCGGCGAGGCGAGCCGGTCGGCCTCGTCGCGCGTATAGCCGGCGATATCGGCCTGTTTCAGGTCGACGGCAGGCGCCGGTGTCTGGAACTGCGCTTCGAGGAAGGGCCGGATCAAATCGAGCGCCTTCTCGCGGTCGCGTTCGCCCAGCGTGTCATGGAAGAAGCCCGGCAGAACATGCCGCTCCTTGATGCGGCTGCCGAGATTGACGAAGAATTCGTGCTGCGGCGCGGGCCGCACCACCCAGTCGCTGCCCGATAGGAGAAGCTGCGTCGGCACGGTGATGGCGCGGGCATCGGAAACGATGCGCGCCGCGTGCTGGTAGAGCTCGACCAGGATATTCGACGCGATCGGCCTTGTGATCAGCTTGTCGCTTTCGAAGGAAGCGATGCGCACCGGGTCATGGGTCAGCAGCTTCGCCTTGACATAGGAATTGACGAAGAAGCGCCCCTTGATCTTCTGCCAGAGCGCGATGCCTTCCTTGGCGAAGGGGACGTAGAGCTTGACCGAGAAGGCGGGCGAGGCGAGCACCATGGCGCGCAGTTTCGGCGCGTAGTCGTGCACCCACGCCGCGGCAAGCACCGCGCCGAAGGACTGCGCGACGAGCGCGATATCCCGCACGGCAATGCCGTCCCTGGCGGCGATCTCGCGCATGAAGCAGTCGATGTCGCGCAAAAGCGCCGAAAAGGACGGCGCATAGCCGCGCTCGCCGGCGGAGCGGCCGTTGCCGCGGGCATCCCAGGCATAGAAGGCGTGGTCGGGCATGCTGAGTTCATCGACGAGATGCGCCATGCGGCCGCCATGCTCGTGGCCGCGATGGAAGAGCACGACCGCGCCCTTGGCATCGGCCGATGCCGCCGGCCAGAAGCGATAGAATATCTCCGTGCCGTCATGGCTGCGGAAGGTGCGTTCCTGCGCCTGCCGCGCAAGGCTTTCCGCCGGCGCTGCGGCGATCTGTTCGTGAAGCATGGTGTCTCCCTCGGGCGGCATGGCTAGCCTCGATGCTCAGCCGCTGCTGCCAATAAGACCGGCGCGTATCCGGTTTATGGCGGTCAGCAGCGACAGCGTAGCCATGGCCGGAAACACAAATGGCGCGATCGCCGCCGGCCAGAAGCCGGCGGCGGCGAGCACCGCGACCACGCCCAGCGCCAGCGCCCTGTCGCTCTTGCCGAACGGTCCGGCGTAGTTTCGCCCGATCCCGGCGGCGATGCCGAGCACGCCGGCGAACTCGGTGAGCGCCGCGGCGATGGCAAAGGCGACGACGCCCCAGGCGCCGAATTGAGGGAAGGCGGCAAACGGCAGAATCAGCGCGAGATCCGAGACGACGTCGCAGATTTCGTTGAGATACATGCCGAGCGTCGAGGCCTGGCCATGCTCCCGCGCCAGCATGCCGTCGATGGCGTTGAGCGCCATGCGCGCGAAAAGCACGACGGGAATGAGGAAGAGCGGCGCGCGCCAGGCGGGCAACGCCGCGATAGCCGTTCCGGCCGCGACGGAGAGCAGGGCTGCCAGAATGGTTATTTTGTTGGCCGTCACGCCCATTGCGGCCAGCCTGCCGACCAGCGGCCGCAGCCTGTCCTGGAAAGCCGGTTTCAGCGCATAGAGCGTCGGCATTGTGCTGATCCCCCGATCCACGGCGTAAGCTGTATCACGAAGATGCCGAACGGCGCCAGCATACCAGCTAAAACACAGTGAATTTCAGGTGGTTGGCATCCCGCTGTGAAGGCATCGCCTCAGGCCGTCGCCGCTGCCCGTCCATACAGCGCTAATGCATGTCGCCCAAAAGTGCGCAGCGGTTTTGGGAGAACGACATGCAAACCAATGACCTAAAGCGCGTCGCCTCAATTCGTTTTCAGCGCGACGCGCTTTAGCCATGAGCGCTCCGCTTGCTTGCCATGTCGATTTCCGGCTTCTGGAACAATGCGCTCTCTTGAATAGTAAGCACGCTTATTATATATGCCGCTCATGGTTTCGGATGGCATCGACAGATTGGGATTTTTGATCCACGACGTGCAGCGCCTGATGCGCAAGCGCTTCGAGGCGCGCGCCAGCGGGCTCGGCCTGTCGTCGGCGCAATGGCGGCTTCTGGTCCGCGTCGCCAAGGAGGCGGGTGTCGCCCAGGCGCGGCTTGCCGAGCTGCTCGAGATCGAGCCGATCAGCGTCTCGCGCCTTGTCGACAGGATGGAAGAGGGCGGCTGGATCGAGCGCCGCCAGGACGCGACCGACCGGCGTGTGCGCATGATCTTCCCAACCGAGAAGGCAAATGCGGCCTATGCCGACGTCAAGAGCCTTGCCGGCGAGGTCTATGAGGAATCGCTCACCGGCGTGTCGCCGGAAGACCGGCGCATCCTGATCCGGGTGCTGGACACCATCGTGCAGAATCTGACGGACGGCGAAGCGTCGTCGCTGGAAAAGAATACGGAAGGCACAGCAGCATGAACGCGGCAGCCAAGATGGAAGACAACGTCACCAAGCTGGAAATGGAAGCGCCGGCGCAGCCGGCACCAGGTCCGGTTTCGGTGGCGCCGGTACCGCAGCCGGCTCCCGCGCCGAAGAAGAAGCGCCGCACCGGCCGCTTCCTTTTGATGGTCGCCCTGCCGCTGGCGCTGCTCGCCGGTGGCGCCTATGTCTGGGTGACCGGCGGACGCTATCAGGAGACCGAGAACGCCAACCTGCAGCAGGCCAGGATTTCGATCGCCTCCGATACGGCCGGCCGCATCGTCCAGGTCGGCATCGCCGATAACCAGACCGTCAAGCAGGGCGATCTTCTCTTCGTCATCGACCCCGAGCCCTATCGCATAGCGCTCGCCCAGGCCGACGCGGCGGTTGCCGCGGCGCGCCTCAATGTCGAGCAACTCCGCGCCGCCTACAGCCAGGCCATGGCGCAGGAAAAGTCGGCCGGCAGCGAGGTCGACTATGCGCAGTCGCAATATGATCGCGCCGCCGATCTCGCCCAGAAAGGCATCAACGCCAAGTCATCGTTGGATGAGGCCCGCAACGACCTCGACAAGGCCAAGCAGCAGTTGGCGGTTGCTCAGCAGGGCATCGTCAGCGCCAAGGCCGCGCTCGGCGGCAACCCGGACATCGAGACCGACAAGCATCCGACCGTGATGTCGGCTTTAGCCGCGCGCGACAAGGCCGCTTACGACCTCGCGCAGACCACGGTGAAGGCGCCGGCCGACGGCGTGGTCTACCAGGCCTCGTCCTTCAAGGTCGGCCAGTATGTCGCCGTCGGCACGCCGCTGTTTGCGCTGGTCGAGACCGGCGACATCTGGATCGACGCCAATTTCAAGGAAACCCAGCTTACCCATATGAAGCCGGGCCAGAAGGCCGAGATCGTGGTCGACACCTATCCGGGCAGGACCTTCGAGGCGACCGTCAAGGCGATCGGCGCCGGCACCGGCGCGGAGTTCTCGCTGCTGCCTGCCCAGAACGCCACCGGCAACTGGGTCAAGGTCACCCAGCGCATCCCCGTGCGCCTGGAGCTGACCGACCCCGATGCCAGGATGGCGCTGCGCACCGGCATGAGCGCGACGGTCACCGTCGACACCGGCGTGGCGCGCGGCCTGCCGTCGATCTTCGGTCACGCAACGGCCGGCGAGCCAGAGCAATAGGATGGAAAAACAAAGAGTTGGAGCAGGGGATTGGTCTGATGGAAGGCGTGGGAAAGCAAGGCGTTCGAGACGCGCCGCACCGCGGCTTTGACCGAAGCTGAAGCTTTCGACACGGGCCCGTCGGTCCTCAGGTTTCCGGGCGGCAGGCATCCCGCTCGAATAGAGACTTTCGGTCGATGTAACCCCCACATCGATCCTCGCGTCCCACCGCGATGAGGGTCTCTCAACGGAAGGCCTTGCCGCCCGGAAACCTAATGTACACGTTTTCGTTACCTGCTGGAAGTTCAGCACCATGAGCACGCCCGAACCCTTCAAAGAGGTCCCGCATCGCGGCCTGATCACGGTCGCGCTCATGCTGGCGACGATCATGCAGGCGCTCGACACCACGATCGCCAATGTCGCGCTGCCGACCATGACCGGCGACCTCGGCGCATCGCCCGACAACATCAACTGGGTGCTGACCTCCTATATCGTCGCCGCCGCGATCATGACGCCGGTGACCGGCTGGCTTGCCGACCGGTTTGGCCGCAAGGAGCTATTCCTCGCCTCGGTGGTCGGGTTCACCATCTTCTCCATGCTTTGCGGCCTGGCCTGGAGCCTCGATACGATAGTGCTGTTTCGCCTGCTGCAGGGCATGTTCGGCGCGGCGATCGTGCCGCTGTCGCAGACCTTCCTGCTCGACATCAACCCGAAAGAGCGCCACGGCCAGGCGATGGCGATCTGGGGCGCCGGCATTATGCTCGGGCCGATCCTGGGGCCGACGCTGGGCGGCTGGCTGACGGAAAATTTCAACTGGCGCTGGGTGTTCTTCATCAACCTGCCGGTCGGCATCCTCGCCTTCCTCGGCATGGCCGCCTATCTGCCGGTCATCGCCAAGCGCGTGCGCGGCTTCGACTTCTTCGGCTTCGCCATGATCTCGCTCGGCGTCGGCGCGCTGCAGCTCCTGCTCGATCGCGGCGGCGAGGTAGACTGGTTCAATTCGGCCGAGATCTGGATCGAGCTCGCTCTTTCGCTCACCGGCTTCTGGGTGTTCGCCATCCACACGGTGACGGCCGAGCATCCCTTCATCGATCCAAAGATATTCCTCGACCGCAATTTCGTGACCGGCCTGGGCTTCATCTTCGTCATGGGCGTGCTGATCCTGGCCTCGATGTCGCTCTTGCCGCCGATGTTGGCCAATATCTTCGGCTACCCGACCGTGACGATCGGCGTCGTGCTGGGGCCGCGCGGCATCGGCACGATGATCTCGATGCTGGTCGTCGGCCGCATCATGCACAGGATCGATGCGAGGATCCTCGTCGCCATAGGCTTCCTCCTCACAGCGCAGTCGCTCTACACCATGGCGAGCTTCACGCCGCAGATGGACAACTGGCTGATCATCTCTTCGGGCGTCATCCAGGGTCTCGGCATGGGCATGGTGTTCGTGCCGCTGTCGACGGTCGCCTTCGCTACGCTCGACGCGCGCTACCGCACCGACGCCACCTCGCTGTTCAGCCTGGTGCGCAATCTGGGTTCCTCGATCGGCGTGTCGGTGGTCGCGGCGCTGATGGTGCGCAACACGCAGGTGAACCACACCGAGCTGTCGGCCTTCATCAACACGTACAACCCGAACCTGTGGGCCGCCTCGCCGGCCGCCGCAGGCGGCGATCCCGCCGCGCTTTCGCAGGTCGACAGGCTGGTGAACGTCCAGTCGATGATGATCTCCTACATCAACGACTTCAAAATCCTGATGGTGATGACGCTGATTGCCGTTCCGTTCGTCATCCTGCTGCGCAAGCCGAAGGCGGCTCCGGCCAGTGGCGGGCCTGCTGCACATATGGATTGATCTCCATTCGCGCTGCCCCTGCGACGCCGGAGATTGGCGAAGGTGGCCGACCGCGGGGTCTCCCCCCTTGAGGGGGGAGATGGCCGGCAGGCCAGAGGGGGGCGGTCCGACTGGGCTCGGCTTGCTTGCGCACATGAAGGTTGGCGTTCCATGCGCGGCGACCCCCTCTGTCGCCTTCGGCGAAATCTCCCCCCTCGAGGGGGAGATTTGGCGCTCTACCTGCCCAGCACTAGCGCCCAGTAGCGCAGGCTGGGGTCGCGGCCGTCGCGCACGTAAGCCAGCCCGAAGCGACTGAAGTCCGGGTCGAGCATGTTGCGGCGGTGGCCGTCCGAATGCATCCAGATGTCGAACAGTTTCTGCTGGTCGAAGCGGCCCTCGGCGATATTCTCGCCGGCGGCGCCGTGCACCCCGTTGCCTTTCATGCGGGAGGCGAAATCCTTGCCCCACCCGGTGGTGTGGCTCATGCGGGCGCGCGACGCCATGTAGCCCGCCTGCTGGAGCGCGGCCTGCTCGAGCTGTGTGTCCGGCGTCAGTGTCGGCAGTCCGGCCGATGTGCGGATTGTGCTCAACGTGGTGGTAGCGGAGGACGACACGCCGGCGCCTTCGCCGGTTGGCACCGTGACGCTGTTGCAGGCGGCGACGCCGCCAAGGGCCGCAAGGCCGATGGCCTTGAGCAATGTTCGTCTGTCGAGATTGAGGGACATGGTGGTCGGGATGGTCATCGTGCCTCTGATACCGGCGATCATGGCTTTTGCCGGGCAGACGATGAAAATCGCGTGAAGCGCGACATCCCCCGGAAGATCGGCTATGATGGCCGCGTTCTTGAAAGTGGCAGCCACGGGCGGCCACCCCAGGCGGTGACCGCCCCCGCGAAATACGGAGGACGGTTATGGCTGGTTTTCATGTCATGGCGGACGCGCGAGGGATGCATGTGCAGCCCACGGTGCGCCACATCACCACGTCGGACCTATGGGATGCGTTGCGGCTCGGCGCCGAGGATTTCTGGGCCAAGCCTTCGCACTACGTGTTCCTGTGCCTGATCTATCCGGTCGTCGGACTGATCCTGACGCGGTGGTCGTCGGGCTCAAACGCCATCCAGCTCGTCTATCCGCTGATGTCGGGCTTCGCGCTGATCGGGCCCTTCGCGGCGATCGGTCTCTATGAGATCAGCCGCCGGCGCGAGCTCGGCATGGACTCGCACTGGCAGCATGCGCTCGACGTGCGCCATTCGCCGGCGCTACCCTCGATCGCCGTGATCGGCGGCCTGCTCTTCGGGCTCTTCCTTCTGTGGTTGTTCGCCGCGCAGTCGATCTACACCAGCCTGTTCGGCGCCGAGCCGCCGGCATCGGTCGGCACCTTCCTGCGCGACGTGCTGACGACCAGCAGGGGCTGGACGCTGATCCTGCTCGGCAACGCCGCAGGCTTCGTCTTCGCGGTCGTGGTGCTTGCCACAACCGTCATCGCCTTCCCGCTGCTGCTCGACCGCGATGTCGGCGCCGTCTCGGCGATCGAGACCTCGGCGCGTGCCGTGATGGCAAACCCGTTGCAGATGGCGCTCTGGGGCCTGACGGTCGCGGTGCTTCTGGTGATCGGCTCGATCCCGCTGTTTGCCGGCCTTGCCGTCGTCATGCCGATCCTCGGCCACGCGACCTGGCATCTCTATCGCAAGGTGATCGAGCCGGAGCAGATCCGGCCCGCCCGCCGGCCGATGTAGGTCTACGCCGGGGCCGCTAAGGCCGTCTCTACCTTTGCGCCTCGGTCGCCATTTTCAGCGCCAGCGCGGTCAGCACCGTGCCCATCATCCAGCGCTGGACGACCAGCCAGAACGGCCGTCCGGCGAGGAAGGTGGCGATCGAGCCGGCCGTCACCGCGATGATGGCGTTGACGGTGAGGCTGATCGAGATCTGCGTCACGCCCAGCACCAGAAGCTGCGACAGCACATGGCCCTTGGCCAGGTTGATGAACTGCGGCAGCAGCGACAGATAGAGCACCGCCACTTTCGGGTTGAGCAGGTTGGTCATCAGCCCCATGACGAACAGCTTGCGCGGCCTGTCCTTCGGCAGCTCGCGCACCTGGAACGGCGAGCGCCCGCCGGGCCTCAGCGCCTGCCAGGCTAGCCACAGCAGATAGAGCGCGCCGGCGATGCGCAGCGCGTCATAGGCGTAAGGCACGGCGAAGATGAGCGCGGTGATGCCCAAGGCGGCCGACAGCACATAGAACAGGAAGCCCAGCGCCACGCCGCCGAGCGAGATCAGCCCTGCCTTCGGCCCTTGCGATAGCGAGCGCGAGATCAGGTAGATCATGTTCGGCCCAGGCGTCAGCACCATGCCGAGGCAGATCAGCGCGAAAGTCAAATGGTTGGCGGCGTCGGGCACAGGCGTCTCCTGGAAAGCGCGCCTGAGATGTGCCCTGCCTCGCAGAATGGCGCAAGGGCTTCGAGGGCGCCGACCGTTGCGCCAGCCTCGATGCCGCCAAATCCGGCCGTTTCTCGACCAGGAGGTGATAATCCAATACACTTCCATTCACCTGGAAATTCGAGAGCCAGCTTTGCACGGGTCAACGCAATGCAAATCTCCTTCAAGGGCAAAAAGGTTGTTGTAACGGGTGCCAGTCGCGGCATCGGCCGGTCAATCGCTCTGGCATTTGCGGCGGAAGGCGCGGATGTCGCGATCTGCGCCCGCGGTGCGCCGGGTCTCGAAGCGGCTGAGGTCGAGCTGAAGCGGCATGGAGGGGCCATTTTCGCAATGCCATGCGACCTCGCAGAGGCATCTGCGCCCGCGAGCTTTGTGGCGGGAGCCGTTAGCGCGCTCGATGGTATCGACATTCTGGTCAACAACGCGTCGGGCATCGGCATGAGGGATGACGAGAGCGGCTGGCGAGCCAGCATCGACGTCGACCTGATGGCGACGGTGCGCACCACCCAGGCAGCCATCCCGTTCATGGAAAAAGCGGGGGGTGGCGTCATCATCAACATCTCGTCGATTTCCGGTTTCAGGGCGGTGCCGCGCACTTTGCCTTACGCTGCGATCAAGGCGGCGCTCGTCAACTACACAATGGGCCAGGGGTTGGCGCTTGCGCCAAAACGCATCCGGGTAAACGGCATCGCGCCCGGTTCGATCGAATTTCCAGGCGGCGTGTGGGATAACCGCAAGGCGTCCGATCCCCAACTGTATCAGCGCACGCTCGACAGCATACCTTGGGGGCGGTTTGGCACGCCGGAGGAGATCGCGAAAGTTGCTCTGTTCCTGGCGAGCGAAATGGGAAGTTGGATTACGGGGCAAACGATCGCGGTCGACGGTGGCCAGTTGCTGGCCTCAAAGACGGGCCCTTCAGCGACATTGCCTGCATCGTGAAGCATGCTTTCAGAGCCTGGACGCTGACGTTCGACGCCCGTTTCTGATTTCCGGCCTTACCCCACAACCCGCAAATTCGACAGTTCGTTCGCGATCTCCTTGAAGTTGTCCGACAGCGTCGCCCCGGTCGCGTTCCAGAGCAGCTTGGCCGGCTTGCTGGGGTCGGCCGGATCCTTGCGGAAGCGGGAGTCGGACGAGCAGGCCTTGAGCGCATCCATCGCCTTCTTGTCGTCGGCATCGGTCGAGGACATGTCGAGGGCCACCGTCATCACCATGATGTTGCCCGCCTTGGCGTTGTCGCACAGCTTGGCCATCTGCTCGTTCATCGCGGCGGTATAGTTGCCCGACGTGTAGTTGAACTGACCGATGTCGCTCGACGTGCCGCCGAACAGGCGGGTGACCGAGGTGCCGTTATAGCCGACGCCGGTATAGCCGTAGGCGGCGTAGGTCGACTTGTTTCCGGCCGGGTCGGAACTCACCGTCGAATAGGTGTTCTCGCCGTCGGTGAGCACGATGACGACCTTGTCGTTGCCGCGTTCGGTCTCCAGCCTCCCTTCCGTGAAGGGCTCCGCGCTGGAGACGGTGCGCCAGCCCCAGGCCATGCCTTCCGGAACGTTGGTGTTGCCGTTGGGAACCATCAGGTCGATCGCCGCCTTGATAGCGGCGAGCCCGTCCGCATTGGTGACGTCGGTGAGCGGCGTGATCGGGGTCGTGGTGCAACTGTAGTTGGGACCGGCGCCCTTGCTCAGCACCGGCGCATTCATCGGCCGCGGCTGGAAATACTTGGCCATATTGGATTGCCTGGTCTTGCCGGTGGTGCTCGACGGCTCGTCGTTCCACCAGCTGTTGGCGGCGCCGTAGGTCACCGGCTTCGGCTCGTCAGGGTCCTGGGTCACATACCAGTGGTTGCCGGGCTCGTCCGGCGCGAACATCGGCACGAACATGGTGGCGGGGTCGCCTTCGCCGGTGCCGGTGTTGTTGGGGCTGCCCGAAGCCGGCGTGTCGTCGACATTGTAAGGATAGGGCCGCACCTCGACGCATCCCTGCCAACTGGCGAACGGGCCGTAAGTGTCGACATAGTCGTATTCGTCATGGCTGCGCTTGCAGGTGTGGTTGTCGCGGTATTCGTCGCAGACGACGCGCTTGCTGCCGGCGATACGTTCGTGGCTGGTGACGACCTTCATGTCGCGGTAGAGCTCGAAGCGGGTCAGGATCTGGCCTTCCTCCGCGCCCCAGCCGGTGCCTTTCTTGTACCAGATGCCGTTGATCTTCTCGGCGTGTTTGTCGGACGCGCTCAGCGTCGACCAGTCGAAATTCTCGTTGGCTATCGGTGACAGGCCGTAAGTATCCATCCACGGGGCGTTGTCGTTCCGCGGTCCGACATTGACCGAGGCGGCGAAAGGCACGAGGCTGAACTGGACGGGCTTGTCGATCTGCTTGATCTGCGCCGCCTGCTGCGCCAGCGTGTCGACGAGCTGCTTGGCGGCCTGCTTGAGCAGGTCGATGCGCTTCTGCCCGGTGCCGGTGCCTGCCGTCGACATCGAGCCCGAATTGTCGAGCACCATCGCCACTTCCAGCGTGTTCTTCAGCCGCACCTGGGAATTCATGTCGAGCTTGACCGGCTTGTTCGCGTCGGCTTCGCTCACGCCGACGAGCAGTGCCGACGCCGGATAGAAATAGGGGTGGTAATTGAGTGTCGCGCTCATGGTCAGCAAGCCGCCGCCGGCCTGGTTGCTGGGCAGCGTGACATCGAGCGATACGTTCGCGGGATCGATGTTGTTGAGGTTGGCATTGAAGAAGTCGACCGCATAGGCCTTGATCTGGTCGTCCGTCGCGCCCTCGGCAAGTCGCCGCGCCGCGGCGAAGTTGGCGGCGTCGAGTGCGTTCAGCACCATCTGCTTCTGGCGGTTGAGTTCGCTGAAGTCGACGGCCAGCGCCACGGCGCCCATCAGGGGCACCATGGCGATCGCTGTCACCAGGGCATAATTGCCGCGCCGGTCACGGCAAAATCGACGCCAGAATTCGCGCATCTTGGTAGTTGCCCCCTTTCGGATCAGCTGACGATGCGCAGGTTCGACAATTCGTTGCCGATCGCCTTGAAGTCGTCCGACAGCGTGGCGCCGGTCGAGTTCCAGAACAGCTTCGCCGGCTTGCTCGGATCGTTCGGATCCTGGCGGAAGCGCGAATCGGACGAGCAGGTCTTCAACGCGCTCATCTGCGCGGCCTCGGTCGTATTGCCGGCATCGAGGTCGAGCGCGATGGTCATGACGATGATTCCAGCCGCCTTGGCATTGTCGCAAAGCGTGGCGAAATGCTCGCTCATCGCCTTCGTGTAGTTGGCGTTCGAATAATCGGTCTTGCTGACGCTGCTGCTGGTGCCGAGGAACGGGCGGCCATAGGAGTAGGTAGTGTTGTACGGCTTCACATAACCCAGGGCCGAGTAGGTGGATTTGGCGCCGGCTAGGTCGTTGGCTCCCAATGAGTTTGGCGTGTAGTAAGTGTTCGCGCCGTCGGTGAGCACGATGACGACCTTGTCGTTGCCCCTCTCGCTTTCGGACCGGCCATCGGTGAAAGGTGCGGTGCTGGAAAGGGTCCGCCAGCCCCAGGCCATGCCTTCCGGCACGTTCGTGGCGCCGACATCGACCATGGCATCGATGGCCGTCTTGACCGCGCTCGCGCCGGCCGTGGTGGAGACATCGGTCAGCGGCGTAATCGCAGTGGTGGTGCAACTTGTATTCGGTCCTGCGTCCATCCCGTAGGCAAGGGTGACTCCGGTACCTGGACTGAAATATTTCGGCATGTAGCGTTGCCGTTCCGCGTCCGTGCCTGTCGACATATCGACATGCCAATTGCTGTAGGCGGGGCGCCAAGAGCCATCGTTGTTGTCGGTTTCGTCTGGAGCGAACATCGGCACGAACAATGTCGCAGGGGTCGCCGTGGAAGCGGCGGTGTCCTGGATATTATAGGGATATGGCCGCGATTCAACGCAACCGCCCCAACTCGCGATGCTGGCATAGGTTGCTGGTGATGTCGTGGTCGTGCAAACCCTATTCCAGCCCGTGCCGGTGCATGTGGTCGTGGACGTCGTTGTTGCCACGCGCTGCATCTGCTTGTAGAGCGACGTGCGCGTCAGTTCCCGGTCCTTTTGGGTCGCGTCCCAGCCGGTTCCGCGTGCGTACCAAGCGTCGCCGACCTTCTCCGCATATTTGGTCGATCCCCAGGGCGACGCCGTCTGGCTCATCGTCGTCCAGTCGAAATTCTCATGATGGATGGGCGAAATCCCCTTGGGATCCATCCAGCTTGCATATTCATTCGCCGGGCCGACATTGACCGAGGCGGCGAACGGGACGAGGCTGAACTGAACCGGCTTGCTGACCTGCTTCATCAATTGCGCCTGGCCGGCCAACTGGTCGACAAGCTGCTTGGCGGCGCCCTTCAGCAAATCGAACCGCACCTGGTTGGAACCATGGCCGAGTTCGGCCATCGAGCCGGAATTGTCGAGCACCAGCGAGACTTCCAGCGTGTTCTTGAGCCGGATCTCCGACTTTGCCGAGAAATTGACGGTGGTGTCGCCCGCCTTGCCGCCCAGCAGCATGGCCGCCACTGGCAGGAAATAAGGCTCGTATTTCAGGGCTGCCAGCATGACCAGCGTGCCGCCGCCGGCATTGTTGTTGGGCAGGGTCACCGTCAGCGTCGTGTTGGCCGGAAGGACATGCCTGAGATTGGCCTCGAAGAACTGCTTGGCGTAGGCCTTGGCCTGATCGTCGGTCGCCCCACCGACGATCTGCTGCGCCGTGGCGATGCCGGCGGCGTCCAGCGCGTTGAGCGTCTCCTGCCGCTCCCGGACCAACTCCGTGTAGTCGACTGCAAGCGCCACGCCGCCCATCAGCGGCACCATCGTGATAACCGTCATCAGGGCATAATTGCCCCGCCTGTCGCGTAGAAATTCGCGGATCATTGCGTTAGCCCCCGCTAAAGACCCATATCGATGTACGACCATGGTCGTATTTGAGCTGCAACCATGGTCACAAATCTTTAAACTTCACCTTGCGCGAAAACATCAAGAAGGCACCGCCTTTTTGACGGTCCATTAACCCTGCGCTTCCGAACGGGCGATATCGGGGCTCGCCTGCCGGCGACGGCGAAAGCTGATGACAGGATGAAGCGCTTCGGTTATGCGGGACCGGCGGTGACGGCCTCCGGACCAAAGGAATGGCTGTCACGGTTAATCAGGGATCAGATCAGGAAACGGCATGGCGGATTCGCCCGACATCATCGCTTCGCTCGCCGACCTGACGGGAGACTACGCCGCCATTCTGTGCGACGTGTGGGGCGTGGTGCACAATGGCGAATGGCACTTTCCCATTGCCGCCGAAGCGCTGGCCCGGGCGCGCGCGGCCAAAGTGCCGGTGGTGCTGATCACCAATTCGCCGCGCCGCAGCGCCGATGTCGTCGCGCAGATGAACGTGATCGGCGTTCCGGCCGGCGCCTATGACCGCGTCGTCACCTCCGGCGACGTCACGCGTGACCTGATCGCCGAGGGTCCGAGGAAGATCTTCCACATCGGCCCCGAGCGCGACTTCACCCTCTATGACGGTCTCGGTGTCGAGCTCGTCGAGGAATTCGAAGCATCCGGTGTCGTCTGCACCGGGCTCTATGACGACGAGGTGGAGAAGCCCGCCGACTATGCGGAGCTGCTGCGGCGGCTGCGCGCGCGCAACCTGCCGTTCATCTGCGCCAACCCCGATATTCTGGTCGAGCGCGGCGAGCGCACCATCTGGTGCGCCGGCGCGCTGGCGCGCGACTATGCGCAGCTCGGCGGCCGCACGCTGATCGCCGGCAAGCCCTTCGCGCCGATCTACGATGTCGCCATGAAGGAGGTTTCCGGCCTGCTCGGCCACGCGGTCGAGCGCAAAAAAGTTCTCGCCATCGGCGATGGCATGATGACCGACGTCAAGGGCGCCGCCGACAACGGCTTCGACGTGCTTTATGTCTCGGGCGGCATCCACGCCCGCGACTATGGCGATCCGTTGCGGCCCGATCCCGGAAGGCTGGCGGGCTTTCTTTCAAAGCACGGCTACCGGCCGGTCGCCGTCATCCCGCGGCTGCAATAGGCTATAGCGTGGCCATGACGGACGCCTCGGACATGAGTGAAGCTTTCGAACGCATTTCGGCGGTCGCGCCGTTGCCTGCCCATCTGCGCGGCGGCGTCGTGGCGATCGGCAATTTCGACGGCGTCCACCGCGGTCATCTCGCCGTGCTGGAGCGGGCGCTGGCAGAGGCCCGCCGGCGCGGTGTGCCGGCGCTGGTGCTCACCTTCGAGCCGCATCCGCGCAAGGTGTTCAGGCCGGACGTGCCGCTGTTCGTGCTGACGCCGCCGCCGATGAAGGCGCGGCTGTTGGCCGAGCTCGGCTTCGCCGCTCTGGTCGAGCAGCCGTTCACGCGCGACTTCGCCTCGCTCTCGGCCGATGCTTTCGTGACCGACGTGCTGGAGACGAGGCTCGGCATCAGCCACGCCGTCACCGGCTTCGACTTCCATTTCGGCAAGGATCGTCAGGGCGGCCCGGCCTTCCTGATGGCGGCCGGCGAACGCCACGGCTTCGGCGTCACGCTGGTCGATGCCTTCCGCGACGAGGGCGCCGAGGTGGTCTCGTCGAGCCGCATCCGCGCCCTGCTTTGCGAAGGCAAGGTGGAGGAGGCCGCCGGCCTGCTCGGCTACCGGTTCACCGTCGAGAGCGAGGTGATCGGCGGCCAGCAGCTCGGCCGCACGCTGGGCTTCCCGACCGCCAATATGAGGCTTTCGCCGGAAGCCACTCTGAAGGAAGGGATTTACGCCGTCCGTTTCCGCCGCGCCGACGGCATGCTGCATGACGGCGTCGCCAGCTTCGGCCGCCGCCCGACCGTCGACGACAACGGCGCGCCGCTGCTCGAGACTTTTGTGTTCGACTTCTCCGGCGATCTTTACGGCGAGACCTGCCGGGTGTCCTTCTTCGGCTTCCTGCGCCCCGAGCTCAAATTCGATGGGCTCGATGCGCTGGTGGTGCAGATGAAGCGCGACGAAGCCGAGGCGAGGGCGCTGCTCTCCGGCGTGCGGCCACTGTCGGAGCTGGACGCCGCGATCTGCTTTTGAGGTAAGCTATCTCTTCAACGCCAGCCCGATGGCAATAAAACTCCAACCCTGGAAGATCAGGTCGATGGCCAGGAACATGCCGAGCACCCACAGGCTGTTGACAGGCCAGCCCATGGCGATGATCAGGCCAAGCAGGATGGTGATGATGGCGGCCACGAGCAGCCATCCCCAGCCTTGCTCCGGCCGGTGATTGTAGGCCACCCAGGCCCTGAGCAGCCCGGAGGCGACGAGCGCGATGGCCAGCAGAAGCGTCAGCACCGCCGAGGCGAGCAACGGATTATCGAAGGCGAAGAAGCCGGCGACGGCGTAAAGCAGGCCGCTGAGCAGCCAGTAGAAGAAGCGGCCCCAGGTCTTGACCCCGAAGGCGTGGACGATCTCGATGGCGCCGGCCATCAGCATCAGCCAGCCGACGACATAGACCGAGGCGACGGTGGCGATAAACAGATTGCCGAAGGCGATGCCGCCGAAGATCAAGAGCAGCACGCCCAGCGCCACGAACCATCCCCATTTGTCGCGCGTCCGGCCGATCGCGTCGCTCAGGGCATCGTCTTGAAAGGTCATGGTTCGGTTTCCCTCCAGAATTCGCCGCGCATCCTGCGGGTCAGCCGAAGGTAGTCCCGATGGCGTGGCCCGTCCAGCGAGCCGCCTGGCGAAAAAAACGCTTGGGCCGCCGTCACCGATGTTACGGATTTTAAGTCAAATTTTACCGAACCGGCGCCATGGCTTGAGCGCTGCCGGGTGTTCCTGCCGGCCTGTTTCGCGTAAGGGGTGACGATGCGTATTGTCGGGACGATTCCGCTGGTTCTCGCCTCTGGCCTGATGGCCGTCTCCGCAGCCCGTGCGGGCGAGGGGAGCTGGATTTCGGGCGACTGGTATTTGACGCTCGGCGCCACCGGCCTTGTCGCCCCGAATTTCGAGGGCGGCAAGAAGTATATGCTCAGTGCCCAGCCCATCATCTCGCTCGGCAAGGTCGGCCCCGAGGCGCGCTTCACCTCGCGCAACGACAACATTTCGCTGGGGCTGATCGACGACGGCAGCGTACGCGCAGGCCTCACCGGCAAGTTCCTGTTCTCGCGCGACAGCAAGGACGAGCTGGAAGGCCTTGATCCTGTGCACTGGGGCGGCGAAGTTGGCGGCTTCTTCGAATTCTATCCACTCGACTGGGTCCGGGCGCGGGCGGAGTTGCGGCATGGCATTCGCGCCCATAACGGCTTCGTCGCCGACATCGCGGCGGACGCCTTCTACGATGTCACGCCGACGGTCCGCATCTCAGGCGGTCCTCGCGTTTCCTTTGCTTCGTCCGACTATTTCGACGCCTACTACGGCGTCAACGCCAAGGAAGCGGCCGCCTCGGGCCTCAGCGAATACCATCCGGGTGGTGGGCTGAAGTCGACGGGCCTCGGCGGCGCGATCACCTGGAAGGTGACAGATCCGATGACGGCCAGCGTCTTCACTGAATATTCGCGCCTGATGGGGCCGGCGGCCGATTCAAGCCTGGTCAAGGAGCGCGGCGACCGCAACCAGTGGACCGTTGGCGTGTCGACCACCTATCGCTTCAATTTCTCGATGTAGGGCAGGAAACCGGCGCTTTGCCTTGAAATCCGCGCTTTATTCCTGCCGCGCCATCCGCTAAAAGCCACGCGATGAAGAGCTTTTCGCGCCTTTTCGCGATCGCGATACGAATTACGGGCCCGGTGTTCCGGGTGGCCTGAGCGCCACCGGAGCCGCCGGGAGTTTTCGCGCGCTCCTCGCGCTTTGCCCAGAACATGATACTTCAACGCCCGGGCGCTTCCGCCGCCGGGCAATTGAGATGGCAGATCGATGACCGATACCCCTACGACCGATGCGTCCGAGACGATCGACTATTCCAAAACGCTTTATTTGCCGCAGACGGATTTCCCGATGCGCGCCGGCTTGCCCGAGAAGGAGCCGGGCCTGGTCAAGCGCTGGCAGGACATGGACCTTTACCGCAAGCTCAGGCAGGAGACCGCCGGCCGGGAGAAGTTCGTGCTGCATGATGGCCCGCCCTACGCCAACGGCAACATCCATATCGGCCATGCGCTGAACAAGATCCTCAAGGACGTCATCAACCGCTCCTTCCAGATGCGCGGCTACGACGCCAATTACGTGCCGGGCTGGGACTGCCACGGCCTGCCGATCGAATGGAAGATCGAGGAGCAGTACCGCGCCAAGGGCAAGAACAAGGACGAGGTGCCGGTCAACGAATTCCGCAGGGAATGCCGTGACTTCGCCGCTCATTGGATCAAGGTGCAGGGCGACGAGTTCCAGCGCCTCGGCGTCATCGGCGATTTCCACAATCCCTACACCACCATGGCCTACCACGCCGAGGCGCGCATCGCCGGCGAGCTGTTGAAATTCGCCATGTCGGGCCAGCTCTATCGCGGTTCCAAGCCGGTGATGTGGAGCGTTGTCGAGCGTACCGCGCTCGCAGAGGCCGAGGTCGAGTACCAGGACTATGAGAGCGACACGATCTGGGTGAAGTTCCCGGTCGCCAGCCTTGCGCAGCCGGTCGCCGGTGCCGACGCCGCGACGGCGCTGAGCGAGACCGCGCTCGATCTCGTCGAGGCGCATGTCGTCATCTGGACGACCACGCCCTGGACTATCCCCGGTAACCGTGCCGTCAGCTATTCGCTGCGCGTCGCCTATGGCCTCTACGAGGTCACGGCGGCGGAGAATGCCTTCGGCCCGCAGCCCGGCGAGAAGCTGATCTTCGCCGACGCGCTCGCCGAAGAAAGCGCCGCCAAGGCCAAGGTCACCTTGAACAGGCTTCACAGCGTCTCGGCCGAACAGCTTGGAAGCCTTACGCTTTCGCATCCTTTCAAGGGTCTCGCCGGCGGCTACGAGTTCCCGGTTCCGATGGTCGCCGGTGAGCATGTCACCGACGAAGCCGGCACCGGCTTCGTCCACACCGCGCCCAGCCACGGCCGCGAGGACTTCGACGCCTGGATGGACGCGGTTGCCGAGCTGCTTAAGCGTGGCGTCGACACCACCATCCCTTTCCCGGTCGACGATGCCGGCTTCTTCACCAAGGACGCTCCGGGCTTCGGCCCGGACCGCGAGGGCGGTGCGGCGCGCGTCATCGACGACAACGGCAAGAAGGGCAATGCCAACCAGGCGGTCATCGACGAGCTGATCAAGCGCAACGCGCTGTTCGCGCGCGGCCGGCTCAAGCACAGCTATCCGCACTCCTGGCGCTCGAAGAAGCCGGTCATCTTCCGCAACACGCCGCAATGGTTCGTCTATATGGACAAGGAGCTCGGCGACGGCACGACGCTGCGCAGCCGCGCGCTGAAGGCGATCGACGACACGCGCTTCGTGCCGGCGGCGGGCCAGAACCGCATCCGCGCCATGATCGAGGAGCGTCCCGACTGGGTGCTGTCGCGCCAGCGCGCCTGGGGCGTGCCGATCGCCGTCTTCGCCGACGCGGACGGCAACGTGCTGAAGGACGAGGCGGTCAACGAGCGCATCATGGACGCCTTCGAGAAGGAAGGCGCCGATGCCTGGTTCGCGCTCGGCGCCAAGGACCGTTTCCTCGGCAACCACGACGCCTCGAAATGGCATCAGGTGATGGACATCCTCGACGTCTGGTTCGATTCCGGCTCGACGCATGTCTTTACGCTGCAGGACCGTCCCGATCTCAAATGGCCGGCAGACGTCTACCTCGAGGGCTCCGACCAGCATCGCGGCTGGTTCCACTCCTCGCTGCTCGAAAGCTGCGGCACCAGGGGCAGGGCGCCCTACGACACGGTCATCACCCATGGCTTCACCATGGACGAGGAAGGCCGCAAGATGTCGAAGTCGCTCGGCAACACGGTGGTGCCGCAGGACGTGATCAAACAGTCCGGCGCCGACATCCTCAGGCTCTGGGTGGTGACGACCGATTATTGGGAAGACCAGCGGCTCGGCAAGAACGTGCTGCAGACCAATATCGACGCCTACCGCAAGCTGAGGAACACCATCCGCTGGATGCTGGGCACGCTTGCCCATGACGAGGGCGAGGACGTTCCGCTGGACAAGATGCCGGAACTCGAGCGGCTGATGCTGCACCGCTTGTCCGAGCTCGACGAGGTGGTGCGCCAGGGCTACGACGCGTTCGAGTTCAAACGCATCACCCGTGCGCTGCTCGACTTCATGGTGGTCGAGCTCTCGGCCTTCTACTTCGACATCCGCAAGGACGCGCTCTACTGCGACGCGCCGTCCAGCCTGCGCCGCAAGGCGGCGGTGCAGGTGGTGCGCCACCTCTTCGAATGCCTGGTGAAATGGCTGGCGCCGATGCTGCCCTTCACCATGGAAGAAGCCTGGCTCGACCGCCACCCGGATGCCGTCTCGGTGCATCTCGACCAGTTCCCGGTCATACCGCAGAACTGGCGGAACGAGGCGCTGGCCGAGAAATGGCGCAAGGTCCGGCAGGTGCGCCGTGTCGTCACCGGCGCGCTCGAGATCGCGCGCGCCGACAAGCTCATCGGTTCCTCACTGGAAGCCGTTCCGGTGGTCACCATCGACGACGCGGCGCTCGAAGCCGCGATCGCCGATGTCGACATGGCCGAGATGGCGATCACCAGCGACCTGGTCATCGAGCACGGCAACGCTCCGCAGGGCGCCTTCATACTGGACGACGTCAAGGGTGTGGCCGTGGTGGTCGAGAAGGCCGAGGATCGCGGTCTGGTCAAATGCGCGCGCTCTTGGCGCTACACCGCCGACGTCGGGCAGGACCCGGAATTCCCGGATGTCTCGGCCCGCGATGCGGCCGTGCTGCATGAGCTGAAAGCACTCGGGCGTTCGTAGACGCCTGTTCATAAGCCGGTGCAAAAGTGCCACGCCGGGCGGCCCTTATCCGCCCGCGCGTTGCCCTTAATAAGTGGTTGAGGTAAACACGCGACACTCCGGCAGACAAATTGTCGCCGGATTTCCATCGCAAATGCGGGGAAGAAGGGGACCGTGCCCCTGTGGCCGGTGGCGACCGAGAGGCTGTTAGAGTGGGACTTTTTGGCATGACCGAAAGAACGTTTGCGCGCGCCGCGCTGCTGGCGCCGCTTGTGGCATCGGCCATTGCCATGTCCGGCTGTGTCGGCTCGCCGACCTACGGAACCGACAAGACCGCCGCCGAACAGCTCGCCGATGACGTTTCCGGAGCCATCGCCATCACGCCGAAGCACCGCGATCCGATCGACTACAAGCCGCGTCCCGATCTGGTGAAGCCCGCGCCGGGACAGAAGGAAAATCTGCCGGCGCCGCAGGAAAGCATCCAGACGGCGAGCGCCGACTGGCCCGAATCGCCCGAGGCGCGCCGCGCCCGCATCCGCGCCGACGCCACCGCCCACCAGAACGACCCGAACTACCAGCCGGAGGCCGTCGAGGACGTGCAGACCGATCCGGTGGCGGTGAAGAAGGCGATGGCCGATTCGGCTTCCAGCCACCCGCCGCGCTGGTCGCCGGACGATTCCAGCGCGACCCGCACCGCTGAGATCCAGCGCCGCCTCGCGGAGCAGAAGCAGGGCAACCCCAATGTCCGCAAATATCTGAGCGAGCCGCCGCTGGCCTATCGTCAGGCCTCCGACACCGCGCCGCAGAACGAGCTCGGCGAGGACGAGTACAAGAAGGAACGCCGGCTCAAGGCGCAGGCGGAAGGCAAGAAGAGCGGCGGCTGGTTCGACTGGCTGGGCCTGTAAGCTTCCTTGCACAGCCGGCTGCGTCGCTGCTCTATATTTCCCGCTTACCGCGGAAAAAATCCTTGAGGATGAAGGCCGCTTCGCTTTCGCCTAACCCCGGATAGATATCGGGCGTATGGTGGCAGGTCGGTGAAGCGAAGAAGCGCACGCCGTTGACCACAGCGCCGCCCTTCTCGTCGGCGGCGCCGAAATAAAGCCTGCGCAACCTGGCGAACGAGATGGCGCCGGCGCACATGGCGCAGGGCTCCAGTGTCACATAGAGATCGTGGCCGGTGAGCCGCTCGCTGGCGAGTTTCCGGCAGGCCTCGCGGATCGCCAGCATCTCGGCATGGGCGGTGGGATCGGCGAGTTCGCGCGTGCGGTTGCCGGCCTTCGCCACCACAACGTTGTCTTTAGCGATCACCGCGCCGACCGGCACTTCGCCGCGGCTTGCGGCCGCCTCGGCCTCCTTGAGCGCCAAAGCCATGAAATCCGGCCGCTTCACGCGCTTTCCATTCCGATTACTCCTCGCCACCCGACGGTGATCCTGTTATCTAGCGCGTGACCCTGAAAACCGGAATCGGTTTTTGCCGCGCTGCTGTACGCGCAAAATCAAGATGACACTGCCTGCGTTGCGCGTCCGAACGGGCGCGTGCGCTGTAGCAGTCCAAGACGAGCAAGATCCATATGGACGACGATAAGAAATCATCACGACAAAAGGGGCCGCGCAAAGGCGGGTCGAAACCGGCGCCGCGTGGCGACAAGCCGTTCCGCAAGGGGCCGCGCTCCGAGGGCAAGCCCTTCGAGAAGCGCGATGGCGCGCGCAAACCTTATGCACCGCGTGGCGACCGGCCGATGGCCGCCGAAGGCGAGAGGCCGCAGTTCAAGCGAGGCTACAAGCCGCGCGAAGCGGGCGAGGGCACGGAACGCGGCGAGAGGCCGTTCCGCAAGGGACCGCGCCGCGAGGGCACGTCCTTCGAGAAACGTGATGGTGCGCGAAAACCCTATACGCCACGTGGCGATCGGCCGGTGGCTGCCGACGGCGAGCGCCGCGATTTCAAGCGCAGCTATAAGCCGCGCGAAGCGGGCGAGGGTGCCGAGCGCGGCGAAAAGCCGTTCCGCAAAGGACCCCGCCCAGAGGGCAAGTCCTTCGAGAAGCGCGACGGCGCGCGCAAACCCTATACGCCACGCGGCGACCGGCCGATGGCCGCTGAAGGCGAGCGCGGCGAAAGGCGCTTCGACCGTCCCAAGCGCGACTTCGCCGACCGTCCCCAACGTGATTTCGCGGACCGGCCAAAGCGCGATTTCAGCGATCGCTCGCCGCGCGACGCCGCGCCCAGGCAGGGCGGCTTCAAGCCGCGTCCGCGCCCTTCGGAAGCAGCGCCCGAAGCCGGCGAGCGTATCGCCAAGCGGCTGGCGCGCGCCGGCATCGCCTCGCGCCGCGATGCCGAGGAGCTGATCGCCGCCGGCCGCGTCAAGGTCAACGGCAAGGTGCTAACCTCGCCGGCCTTCAATGTCACGCCCGACGACATCATCCATCTCGACGGCACGGAGATCCCGCCGATCGAACGCACGCGGCTGTTCCTGTTCCATAAGCCGGCGGGGGTGGTCACCACCAACCGCGACCCCGAAGGCCGCAAGACCGTCTTCGACGTGCTGCCGGCCGATCTGCCGCGGCTGATGACCATCGGCCGGCTCGACATCAACACGGAAGGGCTGCTGCTGCTCACCAACGACGGCGGGCTGTCGCGTGTGCTCGAGCTGCCGGCCACCGGCTGGCTGCGGCGCTATCGCGTCCGCGTCCACGGCAAGGTCGAGGAGAGCGCGCTCGCCGGCCTGCGCGAAGGCATCGCTGTCGACGGCGTCTTCTACGGTTCGATCGAAGCATCGCTCGATCGCGAGCAGGGCAGCAACGCCTGGCTGACGATCGGTCTGCGCGAAGGCAAGAACCGCGAAGTGAAGAACATTCTTGGCGCGCTTGGCCTCGATGTCACGCGGCTGATCCGCATTTCCTATGGGCCATTCCAGCTCGAGGACCTGCCCGAGGGCCATGTGCTGGAGATCAAGGGACGCGTGCTGCGCGACCAGCTCGGCGAACGGCTGATCGAGGAGTCCGGCGCCAACTTCGATGCCGAGATCACAAAGCCCTTTTCCAACAAGCCGGTGCGACGCAGCGACCCGCGCCACGACGAGGCAGAGCGGCCGAAGTTCACGCGCGAGGGCGACCGCCGTCCAATCGGCGAAGGCGGGCTGATCAAGGCCCGCAAGCGCCGCGAAGGCAGCCGCGACGAGGCGCTGGGCAAGCTGTCGACCAGGCCTGACAGGGCCTTTGGCGAGCGCGGTCCCAAGTCCGGCTTCGGCAAGTCCGAACGCGGCGGCTTCGGCGGCAAGCCGGGCGGCAGCAAACGCGAACCCCGCCCGATCGAGCCGCCCGGCCAGCGCAAGGCCAATGTCTGGATGGCGCCGGGCGCGCGCCCTATCGGCAAGGGCAGGGCGGAGGCCGAAGCCGCCAGGGCCGCCGAGGCGAAGGCGCGCAAGGCATCGTTCAAGCCCGGCGGCAAGGGCAAGCCGTTTGGCAAGCCACGGGGCGATCGACCCGAGGGAAGCGGTGGCGACAGGCCGCGTGGTCCTAAGGCTCCGAGAGGTGGCAATGCGGATCGTCGGCGGTGAGTTTCGCGGGCGTCCGCTGGCGACGCCCCGTTCGAATGCCATCCGCCCGACCACCGACCGCACCCGCGAGGCGGTGTTCAACGTGCTGGCGCATCGCCATGCGGAAAAGCTCGAAGGCGGCCGGGTGCTCGACCTCTTCGCCGGCACCGGCGCGCTGGGGCTGGAGGCTTTGTCGCGCGGCGCCTCCTACTGCGTCTTCATCGAGGAATCGGCGGAAGGGCGCGGCCTGATCCGCGAGAACGTCGAGAGCTTCGGGCTCACCGGCCGTACCAAGATCTTCCGCCGCGACGCCATTCATCTCGGCGAGGCCGGTACGCTTTCGCCTTTCGGTCTGGTCTTCGCCGACCCGCCCTACGGCAAGGGGCTCGGCGAGCGCGCGCTGCGCTCGGCAAAGGCCGGGGGCTGGCTTCTGCCCGGCGCGCTTTGCGTGGTCGAGGAGGCGGCGTCCGCGCCCTTCGAGCCGGGCCCCGGCTTTTCCGTGGTGGACGAGCGCGGCTATGGCGATACGATCATCCGGTTCATCGAGGTCGGGTGAGCAGAGCGTATTTCCCTTCTCCCCTTGTGGGAGAAGGTGGCCGAGCGAAGCTCGGAACGGATGAGGGGTGTTGGACGGAACGCTTCCTTGCAGATACAAGCAGTCGAAGCGATTGTATTTCCATCGCCTCGTTTCTTCCAGCACCCCTCATCCGTCTCGGCGCTGCGCGCCGATCCACCTTCTCCCACAAGGGGAGAAGGAAAAGGCGCAAGCGCCTCGAAAATGACGAACAATTCACTTTGCCTCGCCAGCAAAGCTTTTCTATCGTTGCGCGACCGAAACCGGAGCATTTGATGACATTGAACACCCGAGGGCTGTGCGCAGCACTCCTTGCCGGCACGTTGGCGCTCGCGGCGGCGATGCCGGCGCGCGCCGCGGACGACGCCGAGGTCAAGGATTTCCTGCTCGACAACGGCATGGAAGTGGTGGTCATTCCGGATCATCGCGCTCCGATCGTCACCCATATGGTGTGGTACAAGATCGGCAGCGCCGACGAGCCGCCCGGCAAATCCGGCATCGCGCATTTCTTCGAGCATCTGATGTTCAAGGCGACGGCCAACCACGCCGCCGGCGAGTTCGACCGCGCCGTATCCGAGATCGGCGGCTCGAACAACGCCTTCACCTCCTACGACTACACCGCCTTCCACGAGACGGTGGCGCCCCCGGCGCTGGAGCAGATGATGGGCTTCGAGGCTGACCGTATGCGCAACCTCATCCTCACCGACGACGTCATCAAGACCGAGCGCGACGTGATCCTCGAAGAGCGCCGATCGCGCATCGACGGCAGTCCGCAGGCGGTGCTCGACGAAGAGGTCGACGCGACGCTCTGGCAGAACCAGCCCTACCGCATTCCGGTGATTGGTTGGATGCAGGAGATGGAGCAATTGAACCGCACCGACGCCAAGGCCTTCTATGACAGCTACTACCGGCCGAACAATGCGGTGCTGGTGGTGGCCGGCGACGTCGATCCCGACGCCGTGAAGGCGATGGCCGAGAGGACCTATGGCAAGGTCGCGCGCGGGCCGGATCTGCGGCCGCGCATCCGCCCGGTCGAGCCCGAGCAGAACACCAAGCGCACGGTGACGCTTACCGACGCGCGCGTCTCGGTGCCGAGCTTTTCCGCGCAATGGGTGGTGCCATCCTATCATACCGCCAAGCCCGGCGAGGCCGAGGCGCTCGACCTTCTGGCCGAGATCCTGGGCGGCGATAACCGCAGCCGCCTCTATCAGCAGCTCGTGGTGAAGCAAGGCATTGCCTCCGAGGCCGGCGCCTTCTTCCAGGGCACCATGCTCGACGCCACCAACTTCACTGTCTATGGCGCGCCGCGCGGCGACGCCAAGCTTTCCGATGTCGAGGCGGCCGTCGACGCCGAGATCGCCCGGATCGTCAAGGACGGCGTGACCGACGACGAATTGGAGCGGGCCAAGACGCGCTACGTCCGCTCGATGATCTTTGCCCGCGACAAGCAGGACGACATGGCCAATATGTACGGTTCGACGCTCGCCACCGGCGGCAATGTGAGCGATGTCGAGGAATGGCCGGATCGCATCCGCAAGGTCACCGCCGGAGAGGTCAAGGCGGCGGCCGTCCGCTACCTGGTGCTCGACCGTTCGACCACCGGCTATCTCTTGCCGCAGCAGCAGGCGGGGAATTGACGATGAACGTAGTTTCTGACCGCATGAGCGCCTTTCCTTCTCCCCTTGTGGGAGAAGGTGGATCGGCGCGCAGCGCCGAGACGGATGAGGGGTGTTGGAAGAAACGCGGCCTATCTCGTTGGGCATTGAGGACTGGCGGTTTCCAAGGTCGCGCTCCGTCCAGCACCCCTCATCCGTCGCCTTCGGCGACACCTTCTCCCACAAGGGGAGAAGGAAAGGTGACGCGCATCGTTGCCACCCTCTGCTTCGCCTTGTTCTTCCTGCTGCTGCCTGCGCTTGCCGCCCACGCGGAGATGAACATCCAGGAGGTCAAGTCGAAGAAGGGCGTCACCGCCTGGCTGGTGGAGGACCATTCGATCCCGCTGGTTGCCGTCCGCTTCGTCTTCGATGGCGGCACCGCGCAGGATCCCGCCGGCAAGGAAGGGCTAGTCAATTTGATGACCGGCCTGTTCGACGAGGGCGCCGGCGATCTCGACAGCGAGGCCTTCCAGTCGAAGCTCGACGATGCCGGCGCCGAGATGAGTTTTCAGGCGGCACGCGATGGCACCTATGGCTCGATGCGCATGCTGTCCGATCAGAAGGACGAGGCTTTCGGCCTGCTGAAGCTGGCGGTGAATAGCCCGCGCTTCGACCAGGCGCCGATCGACCGCATCCGCGCCCAGATACTCTCCGGCATCCTCACAAATGAGCGCGACCCCAACACGGTCGCCCAGCAGCGCTGGCTGCGCGCGATCTATGGCGAGCATCCCTACGCGCGGCCGGACGAAGGCAACAAGAAGAGCCTCGCCACCATCACTGCCGACGACCTCAGGGCCTTCCACAAGGCGAATTTCGCCCGCGGCGGCCTGCATGTGGCAGTGGTGGGCGATATTGACGCCGCCGCGCTGGGCGGCAAGCTGGACGAGGTGTTCGGCGATCTGCCGGACAAGCAGACGCTGGCGCCGGTTGCCGACATCGCGCCCAAGCTCGGCCAGCAGCTCGAAGTGAATTACGACCTGCCGCAGACCTCGCTGCAGCTTGCCTGGCCTGGCGTGAAACGGAGCGCCCCCGATTTCTACGCCGCCGTGCTGATGAACGAGATTCTCGGCGGCTCGACCTTCACGTCGCGGCTTTACGAGGAGGTGCGCGAGAAGCGCGGCCTTGCCTATGGCGTCAGCTCGGATCTCGTCGATCACGAGCATTCCAATGCGCTGCTGGTCACCACCGCGACGCGCTCCGACCGTGCCGCCGAGACGCTCTCGATCGTGCGCCAGGTGGTGAAGGAGATGGCCGAGAGGGGGCCGACCGCGGAGGAGCTCGCCGCGACCAAGAAATACATGATCGGCGCCTACGCCATCAACAATCTGGATTCTTCCAGCTCGATCGCCGCGACATTGGTCGAGCTGCAGATCGACAATCTCGGCATCGACTACATCAAGCGCCGCGCCGCGCTGATCGACGCCGTGACGCTTGCAGACGTCAAGGCGGCGGCAAGGAAGCTCCTGTCAACCGATCCGGCGGTGATGGTGATCGGTCCGCCGCTGGTCCAGGTGGCTGGAGGCGGCAAGGGATGAGCCCGACCTTCGCGGTTGCCTTCGGCGGCGGCGGCGCGCGGGGACTCGCGCATATCCATGCCATCGAGGCGCTGGACGATCTCGGCATCAAGCCGGTGGCGATCGCCGGCTCCTCCATCGGCGCCATCATGGGCGCCGGCATGGCCGCCGGCATGCGAGGGGCGGACATCCACGCCTACAGCCGCTCGATCCTCGGCAGCCGCGCCGAGATGGCGGCGCGCATGTGGCGCTCGCGGCCGGGCACGATCGCCGAAGCCATGCAGGGTGGCATCCGCGTCGGCCAGTTCAACATCGAGCGCATCCTGAAAGCCTTCCTGCCGGAGGCCATTCCCGCGACCTTCGAAGAGCTGAAGATCCCGCTCAAGGTGACGGCGACCGACTATTTCGGACACAAGCTCGCGGTGTTCGCAGAGGGCGACCTGCGATCGGCGTTGGCAGCCTCGGCAGCCATTCCGGCCATGTTCCGCCCGGTGACGCGCGATGGTCGGGTGCTGATCGACGGCGGCATCTACAACCCGGTGCCCTTCGACCTGGTCGAGGAGGACGCCGACATCATCATCGCCATCGATGTGGTTGGGGCGCCGAGCGACGCCGAGCGCAAGCACCCGACAACGATCGACCTGCTCTATGGCGCCAATCAGCTGATGATGCAGTCGATCATCGCCAACAAGCTCAGGCAGCATCCGCCGGACATCCTCATCCGCCCGGCCGTCTCGAAATACCGCGTGCTCGACTTCCTGAAGATCGAGACGCTGCTGGCCGACACGGTCGAGATCAAGGACGAGCTGAAGCGCGCCGTCCATAAGGCGATTGCCGAGCATGGCGGCAAGCGGGGCAAGAAGGCGGTGTGAACGATCAACCTCTGGCCGACTCGCTCCACCTGTCGCCAATCTCCGTTGACTTGGACTTCCATGGCTATCAATGCAGTTTATCCACAAATGCGTACAAGTACGCGTTTTGTCATTAACTCTTCATCGAATTGGCTGTTGACGCCCCCCGGGTAAAGTTAATAATGTACTAATATAGGGGTAGCGCGAATTATCTCCCGACCGGCAACAACGAGTTACGGCGCTACTGGGGCAGGGGAAACGCAGCGCGGTTATTATAGCCGTCGCAGCCATCACCATCGAGCCACCGCCTGTCTGTGAACGCCATTTGGGCTGGCGGTTCATAGACGGGCCGTCGGGTTGCGCCTGGTTGCATGGCAATTTGAGCAATTTCTCTTCCCCTTAGACTGGGCGCCGATTCGTCGGCATGGGGTGGTCTGTCGTCGACTAGACGGCAATGAGCGGCGCTGCGGCGCCCGCCAAGGGGTAGAAATAGATGGCTACTACGCAAATTTCCGGTGCAGGCGGCACCACGACGTCGTTCTCCAACACGCCGCAGGCACAGGGCGATGTCTTCAACTACAGCGAGGACACAGCCGTCGTCGTTTCCGGCTCCCAGTCCATCATCCTGCTGGATGTTTTGGCGAACGACTTGGGTGGGAATGCCAAGACCCTCTATTCGATTGACGACGGCACGTCCGCAACGACGTCCACCAAGCAGCCCGCCCCCCTCGACCTGACGACCCAGGATTATCAGACGAGCGGCATCTCCGCCTGGGAGGACATCGGCGGCGGCGTCCGGATCCGCATCAACAACGGCAAGGTCGAGATGGACCTCAGCCAGTATCTGCAGCAGCATTATGGGCTTTCCAGCCTGCAGGCGCTCGGCGCGGGCGACCAGATAAACGAGACCTTCACCTACGCGATCAAGCTCGGCAACGGAACGCTGAGCTGGGCCAGCGTCAACGTCAACATCCAGGGCACCAATGACGGCGCCACGATCACCGCCGCTCCCGGCGCCGACAGTGCCGTGGTTGAAGCGGGCGGCGTCGCCAACGGCACGCTGGGCGACCCCAGCGCGCACGGGCAGTTGATCATTTCAGACGTTGATGCCGGCCAGAACCATTTCCAGACCCCGCCGAGCCTCCAGGGAACCTACGGCAATTTCACCTTCGACACGGCATCCGGCGCCTGGACCTATGCCCTCACCCAGGCCCTAGCTGACCCGCTGACGCAGGGCCAGCACGTCACCGATACCTTGACCGTGACATCGGCCGACGGAACCGCGAGCTACGACATCGTTGTCAATATTACTGGAACCAACGACGCGGCGGTGATCACCGGCGACGCGACCGGTTCGGTCACCGAGGCCTCCGGCGTCGCCAACGGCACGGCCGGCACCTCGCCGGCGACCGGCGATCTCGACGCCACCGACGTCGACAGCCTGACCGACTTCTCGGTGGTGACCAACGGCGTGCACGGCACGCTGAGCATCAATGCGGCCGGCGAGTGGAGCTACGTGCTCAACGAGGACGATGCCGCCGTGCAGGCGCTCAATGCCGGCGATCCGGCGCTGACCGACACCATCACGGTGCAGACCTCGGACGGCACCCAGCAGAACATCGTCATCTCGATCAACGGCGCCAACGACGCGGCGGTGATCACCGGCGACGCGACCGGTTCGGTCACCGAGGCCTCCGGCGTCGCCAACGGCACGGCCGGCACCTCGCCGGCGACCGGCGATCTCGACGCCACCGACGTCGACAGCCTGACCGACTTCTCGGTGGTGACCAACGGCGTGCACGGCACGCTGAGCATCAATGCGGCCGGCGAGTGGAGCTACGTGCTCAACGAGGACGATGCCGCCGTGCAGGCGCTCAATGCCGGCGATCCGGCGCTGACCGACACCATCACGGTGCAGACCTCGGACGGCACCCAGCAGAACATCGTCATCTCGATCAACGGCGCCAACGACGCGGCGGTGAATCACCGGCGATGGCGACGGTCGGCAGCGACCGGCACCGATCCCGTGCGACGACCACCGACCGTCGACAGGCCGACTCGATCTCGGTGGGACCAACGGCGTGCACCGGCACGCTGAGCATCCAATGCGGCCCGGCAGGCGGCACTCGCGGCACGGCGACCGAGCCCCGACTCGCAGGACGACTCGGTGGGACCAACGGCCGTCCGGCCGCTGAGCATCAATCGCCGGCGAGTGACGCACGGCCCCAGCGATCACCGGGCGATGCGACCGGGGGTTCGGTCACCGAGGCCTCCGGCGTCGCCAACGGCACGGCCGGCACCTCGCCGGCGACCGGCGATCTCGACGCCACCGACGTCGACAGCCTGACCGACTTCTCGGTGGTGACCAACGGCGTGCACGGCACGCTGAGCATCAATGCGGCCGGCGAGTGGAGCTACGCGCTCAACGAGGACGATGCCGCCGTGCAGGCGCTCAATGTCGGCGATCCGGCGCTGACCGACACCATCACCGTGCAGACCTCGGACGGCACCCAGCAGAACATCGTCATCTCGATCAACGGCGCCAACGACGCGGCGGTGATCACCGGCGATGCGACCGGTTCGGTCACCGAGGCCTCCGGCGTCGCCAACGGCACGGCCGGCACCTCGCCGGCGACCGGCGATCTCGACGCCACCGACGTCGACAGCCTGACCGACTTCTCGGTGGTGACCAACGGCGTGCACGGCACGCTGAGCATCAATGCGGCCGGCGAGTGGAGCTACGTGCTCAACGAGGACGATGCCGCCGTGCAGGCGCTCAATGTCGGCGATCCGGCGCTGACCGACACCATCACCGTGCAGACCTCGGACGGCACCCAGCAGAACATCGTCATCTCGATCAACGGCGCCAACGACGCGGCGGTGATCACCGGCGATGCGACCGGTTCGGTCACCGAGGCCTCCGGCGTCGCCAACGGCACGGCCGGCACCTCGCCGGCGACCGGCGATCTCGACGCCACCGACGTCGACAGCGCCACCGACTTCTCGGTGGTGACCAACGGCGTGCACGGCACGCTGAGCATCAATGCGGCCGGCGAGTGGAGCTACGCGCTCAACGAGGACGATGCCGCCGTGCAGGCGCTCAATGTCGGCGATCCGGCGCTGACCGACACCATCACGGTGCAGACCTCGGACGGCACCCAGCAGAACATCGTCATCTCGATCAACGGCGCCAACGACGCGGCGGTGATCACGGTTAACGGGGTACAAGACACGTCCGTGACGGAAAAGGGCGGCGTGGCCAATGGCACTCCTGGTGATGCGACGGCGTCTGGCGATCTCAATGCGACCGACGTCGACAATGCCGCGACCTTCAATACGCAGACCGCTGCCTCCAAGAGCTATGGCACGTTCTCGATTGATGCGAACGGAACCTGGAACTACACGCTCGACGACAACAATGCTGCCGTGCAGGCGCTCAACAGCGCTGGCGCGAACACCACGTTGCATGAACTGGTGACGGTGACCACCGTCGACGGAACCCAGCAGGTGATCGACATCACCATACATGGAGCGAATGATGCCGCAGCGCTTTCTTCGGCCTTGTTGAACCTGACCGAAGGCAATGCGGCCGCCGACATCTCGACCTCAGGGTCATTGACCATCTCGGATGTCGACAGCGACCCACACTTCGTCGCCCAGGCCGGCACGGCCGGCAACTACGGCACCTTCGCCATCGATGCCGATGGCAACTGGACCTATACCGCCTCCTCTGCGCATGACGAGTTCGTGGCTGGCCAGCACTATGCCGAGAACTTCGACGTGGTCAGCGCCGACGGCACCCATACCTCGGTCGCCATCGACATCCTCGGCACGGATGACGGCCCACCGCGCTTTGCTCCGACCGACATCCAGCTCACACCTGACACCAGCCCCACCGGGGATGTAAATTTCAATCAGTTCAGCTTCTCGGGAACGCTGAGCGCGACCGACCCGGATTCCGGCAGTTTTGTATACAGCATCACCTCGCAGTCGGATGCGGGCCTGTTTTCGATCAGCGGGAATACGCTCAGCTCGGCAAGTCTCACGACAAGCAACACAGCCACCGTGACCGTGCAGGCCACCCAGGTCGGCGATCCGGCCGGGCCTGCGTATCAGTATACAGAGACATTCCAGTTCATTACCGGCAGCAACGGCAATTCGGGAGAGACCTTCAACAGCCCCAGCAACAACGGTGACGACGTCCTCTACGGCAACGGCGGCGCGGATCAGATTTTCGGCCTGGCCGGCAACGATACGCTGTTCGGCCAAAGCGGCAACGACACGCTGAACGGCGGCGATGGCAACGACAAACTCGTTGGCGGTGTTGGAGCTGATACGCTGACCGGCGGCGCGGGGGCCGACACGTTCTATTATGGATCGGACGTCTCGGATTCGCCGGCAAGTGCCGCAAACGACACCATCACCGACTTCGTGCATGGCGTCGACAAGATCGACCTGTCATCCATAGACGCCAATACCGCCAGCGGCGGCGATCAGGCGTTCCTCTTCGGCGGGCTGAACGCGAATACCGTCGCCAACAGCATCACCTGGTCGGAGGTCGGCGGCAACACCATCGTCCACGTCGACGTGACCGGCAATACGACGGCCGACTTCCAGATCACGCTGACCGGCATCAATCTCGGACTGACGGCAAGCGACTTCGTGCTGTGAGGAAGGAGGTGAGCCCGCGGCCACGCGCGGCTCACCTCGTCTCCCGCAGGCCGACGATTCGAGGTTACGAATTAAGGTTTACATCAGGTTTACGAGCGGATCGCGTGGCCGATTGAGGGATCGGGAGTAGGATTTCTTCAGGGCAAGCAGTTTGGGCAGGGGGCGGTTCTCCGCTGGGTATGTGAGTTTCGACAAGAAATCCAAGATCGTCAGGGATGCGCTTCTCGCCTGCCGCCGCTATTTCCTCTTCGCGGCGGTGTTCAGCCTGGCGATCAACCTGCTTTACCTCGCATCCCCGCTCTACATGCTGCAGGTCTACGACCGGGTGGTCACCAGTGGCAGCGAGACCACTTTGGTGATGCTGACCCTGGTGCTGCTTGCGGCCTTCCTGGCGCTTGCCGGCCTCGACCTCGTGCGGGCCGCGATCCTGACACGCGCCAGCGCCCGGCTCGACCGGCTGCTTTCGGCCAAGATCCTGGCCGCATCGGTCGAGACGCCATCGCAGGGCGCCGCGCAAAGCCAGCCGATCCGCGATTTCGACACGTTCCGGCAGGTGATCACCGGCAGCGGCATCCATGCACTGTTCGACCTGCCGTGGTCGCCGATCTATATCGGCATCATCTTCCTCCTGCATCCCTGGCTCGGCTTCTTCGCGCTGGGCTCCTCGCTGCTCTTGATCGCCATGGCGGTGCTCAACGAATACATGGTGAGGGCGCCGCTCAAGCAGGCCAACGACCTTGCCACCGTCAATTACAATTTCACCGAAATGAGCCTCAGGAACGCGGAAGTCATTCGCGCCATGGGTATGATCGACGGGCTCGTGCGCCGCTGGGGTCGCGACCGCGGCCTGGCGCTGCGGCAGCAGGGGCAGGCCAGCGACCGGGCAGCGCTGATGTCCGGTCTGATACGCTTCCTGCGCCTCACCATGCAGTCGCTGATCCTCGGCGTCGGCGCCTATCTGGTCATCGAGCGGCAGATCACCGGCGGCTCGATGTTCGCGGCGAGCCTGCTGCTGGGCAGGGGGCTGCAGCCGGTCGAGCAGATCGTCGGCCTCTGGCGCAGCCTGATCCTGGCGCGGGCCGCCCTCGACAGGGTCGAGAAGCTGCTGGACGGCGGCGCGCGGAGCGAACGGTCGTTCAATCTGCCGAAACCCACGGGCAAGATCGCCGTCGAGCAGCTCAGCTTCGCTATCCCCGCGGCGCAGAAGGTGCTGCTGCGCGATGTCTCGTTCCGGTTGGAAGCTGGCGAGGCGCTCGGCATCGTCGGCCCTTCCGGCGCTGGCAAGTCGACGCTTGCCCGTCACCTCGCGGGCATCATGCAGCCGAGCCGCGGCACGGTCAGGCTGGATGGCGCCGACATGACGCAATGGGGCAGGGAGGCGCTCGGCGACCATATCGGCTACCTGCCGCAGGACATTGAGCTGTTTTCCGACACGGTCGCCGCCAACATCGGCCGCTTCAAGACCGATGTCGACCGCGAGGTGATCGAGGCCGCCCGGCTCGCCGGCGTGCATGAGATGATCATTCGCCTGCCGCAAGGCTATGAGACGCAGATCGGCGAGGGCGGGGCGGTGCTGTCCGGCGGTTACCGTCAGCGCATCGCGCTTGCCCGCGCCGTGTTCGGCATGCCGAACCTCATCGTGCTCGACGAGCCGAGCTCCAATCTCGACTCCGACGGCGACCGCGCGCTTGCCGAATGCGCGCTGGAGCTCAAGCGCCGCGGCAGCACGGTGATCATCGTTTCGCACCGGCCCTCGACCTTGGCAAATGTCGACAAGATCCTGCTTCTGCGGGATGGCGCCGTCGAAGCCTTCGGCATGAAGAACGAGATCGTGGCTCTGCTCAATCAGCGCGCGGCGCCGATCGCGGTGGCGACCCAATGACCGACATCGCAGCGACCTATCGCAGCCTCTCGGGCGCCGACGAAGCAGGCGCCAACGCGGATTCGATCCGCGGGCCGGTCTGGGTCGGTGTGCTCATCATCGTTGCCTTCTTCGGCGTGTTCGGCGGCTGGGCGGCGGTCGCGCCGCTCAACGGCGCGGTGCTTGCCGATGCGGTGGTGAAGGTCGAGGGCAACCGCAAGAGCGTCCAGCATTTCGATGGCGGCACGGTGAAGGAAATCCGGGTCAAGGACGGCGACATCGTCGCGGCAGGCGATGTGCTGGTGGTGCTGGACGACACCCGCGCCCGTTCCGAATTCAACCTCTATTCCCAGCAATATGCGCTGCTGCGCGCCACCGATGCCCGCATCCGCGCCGAGCTCGACGGGCACGAGGCGGTGGCCTTCCCGAAGGACATCACCGCCGAGCACCAGGCCTATCTGCAGGACGCGATGGCCAACCAGATCGCCGACCTCGAAAGCCAGCGCGCGCAGATGGCGGGCGCCAGGCAGATCCTGCAGAAGCGGATCGCCGAGCTCGACGAGCAGATCGATGGCAAGCAGGCGCGCGTGGAATCCTTTCGCGCGCAGCTCAAGTCCACCCTGGACGAGAAGGCCGGCCTCAACAAATTGCTGAAGGCCGGGCTGACGACGAAGCCTCGCATCCTGGAGCTCGATCGCTCTGCCTCCGACCTGCAGGGCCTGATCGACCAGGCGCTCGGCGAGATCGCGGGAAACCGGCAGAGCAAGGCCGAGCTCGAAAGCCAGATTGCGCAGCTCACCAACGAGCGCCGCGCAAAACTCTCTGCCATGCTGATCGAGACGCAGTCGAACCTCGCCGACCTGGTGCCGAAGATGTTCGCCGCGCAGACCACCGTGGACCGCGCCGAGGTGCGCGCGCCCTATGACGGCCAGGTAATGGACCTCACTGTTTTCTCGACTGGCGCGATCGTCGCCCCCGGCCAGACGATCCTCGACATCGTGCCGACCAGGAATTCGCTGATCGTTCAGGCGCAGGTCCGCGTCGAGGACATATCCAGCCTGCGTGCCGACATGACCGCCGAGGTCCGCTTCACCTCATACAAGCAGCGCACCACGCCGGTCATCCACGGCCGCGTGACCCATATCTCGGCGGACCGCGTCACCGATGCCAAGACAGGCTTTCCCTATTATGTCGCCGACATAGCGGTCGACGCGCAGGAACTCGCCGCCGCGCCCCAGATCCAGCTCTACCCCGGCATGCCGGCATCCGTCATGATCGTGACGGAGGAGCGCACCGCGCTGGACTACATACTAGGCCCGCTGACGGCGTCCCTGCACACCGCGTTCCGCCAGAAGTAGGGGCGGGTCAAGCGCGGCGGAAGCGGATTGAGACGCTTCGCTTCCCTCGGCGTTATACTCCCATATACTTCAACCCCACCTGGCCAATTCTTCGTCGAATTGCCCGTTGACGCACGCTCAGATAGAGTTAATAATGTTCTAATATAGTAGCGTAAACAATCTCCCGACCGGCAACAACGAGTTACGGCGCTACAGGGGGTGGGAAACCGTGCGGCTTTTCGGCCGCCGCATCACCATCGAGCCGCCAGTCGTCGTGAGGCGATGTCGCGTTTTGCTGTTCGCCGGCCGCCGCCGCGGGTTGCCAGACGCTACGCCGATCCTCCTCCCTCTCGAACTTGAGCGCTGAATCTCGGCGCTATTTGCCATGGCCAGTCAGCCGCCTTGCGCGGTCAATGCGCCGATGAGCGCGGCTGACATGTCCCTGATGGGGAGAGGCAAGTCGTGGGGTTCAGTAAGGCGTCGCTCGGGTTGGTGGGCAAGACAACGCTTGGTTCGGCGCAGGCGAAGATCAGGCTTTTCGGCCTGGCCCTCGTCGCATGCGTCGCCGGCTTTTTTCTCTTCGGCTCAGGCCGGCATGCATCGATGGGCTCGATGCTCGTCGCGGTGGCGATGGCGGGTGCCGGTAGCCTGGTGATGTTTCGCGCGCGCGGCGACGCGGCGCAAAATGCCGTCGGCGACGCGCGCCGTCGGCCCGCGGCGGCGCGGAGCAAGCCGTCGGTGAAGCCGACCGGGCAGGTGGCCAACGCCGCTCGCTCCGAGCTGGCCGCGGCACTTGCCAACTGCCGGTCGGCCTTTCTTGCGGTCGGGTTGTTCAGCGGCATGCTCAACGTGCTGATGCTTGCAGGCTCGCTCTACATGCTCGAGATCTATGATCGCGTGCTGCCGAGCCGCAGCCTGCCGACACTCGCGGGCATTTCGATATTGCTCGTCATCCTCTATTGCGGGCAGGGCGTTCTCGATTTCGTGCGCGGGCGCGTGCTGGTGCGCATTGGCGGCGCCCTCGACGAGGCGCTTGGTCAGCGCGTTTATACGTCGGTGCTGAGGTTGCCGCTGAAGGCCGGGCGCGAGCACGACAGCCTGCAGCCGATGCGCGATCTCGACAGCGTGCGCGGCTTCCTGTCCGGTATGGGGCCGACGGCGCTTTTCGACCTGCCGTGGCTGCCGCTCTACCTGATCATCATCTTCATGTTCCACTGGGTGCTTGGCCTTACGGCGCTGTTCGGTGCGATCGTGCTGGTCACTCTGACCATGCTTGCCGAGCGGCTGACGCGAAAGCCGGTATCGGCTGCAACCTTGAGCGGGAACCGGCGCGGTGGGTTGGTCGCCGCCGGCAGTCGCAATGCGGAAGTCGTCGCCGCCATGGGCATGGCCGGCGGGCTTGCCGCACGCTGGGAAGATGCGAACCTCGATTACATTGCCGACCAGCGCAAGGTAAGCGACGTCGCCGGCGGCATCGGCGCGGTATCGAGAATACTGCGCATGCTGCTGCAGTCCTCCATGCTCGGCATCGGCGCCTGGCTGGTTATCGAACAGCAGGCGACGGCGGGCGTCATCATCGCCGCTTCCATCCTCAGCGGCCGCGCGCTGGCGCCGGTCGATCTTGCGATCGCCAACTGGAAGGGCTTCGCGGGCGCGCGCCAGGGCTGGCAACGGCTGACCAAAGTGCTGGCGGCCTTGCCCGCCGAGGCCGAACCCATGCTGCTGCCGGCGCCGAGCGCCAACGTCATGATGCACAATGTTGCGATCATGGCTCCGGGGTCGCAGCGGCTGCTGGTCCAGGATGCCAGCTTCGCCATGGAGGCTGGCCACGCGCTCGGCATCATCGGCCCGAGCGGGTCGGGAAAGTCCACTCTGGTGCGTGCGCTCGTCGGGGCCTGGTTGCCTGTGGTCGGCCGGATAAAGCTGGACGGCGCCGATCTCGATCAGTGGTCGCAGGCGGAGCGCGGCCGCCATATCGGCTACCTGCCGCAGGACGTGGAGCTGTTCGCCGGCACCGTCGCCGACAACATCGCCCGCTTCGAGACGGACGCCGACCCCGCCGCAATCATCGCCGCGGCCAAGGCGGCTGGCGCGCACGACCTGATCGTGGGCTTCCGCCAGGGCTACGAGACCGAGATCGGCGAGCATGGCGAGGCTCTTTCGGCCGGCCAGCGCCAGCGCATTGCCCTGGCCCGCGCCCTCTACCGCGATCCGTTTCTCGTGGTGCTCGACGAGCCGAACTCCAACCTGGACATGGATGGCGAGCAGGCATTGGTGCGGGCGATGCTCGGCGTTCGCGAACGCGGCGGCGTGGTTGTGATCGTCGCTCATCGTCCGAACGTGCTGGCAGCCGTCGATTTCGTCCTGGCGATGAGCCACGGCCGCATCCACGAGTTTGGGCCGAAGGACAAGGTTTTCGCCAAGATGTTCCCCATGCTGCGGGCGGTGCCCACGGCCAATCCGCCGCCGCGGGCGGCCGCGGAAGGCACTCCGCAGGCTGCCGCCAATGGAACCGAGGGAGGGAACTAGCGTGGCTGCGCCGGGCACCTCCCATGCATCGATCCGCTTCTACACACGGCTTGGGCTTGGAGCCGTGCTCCTGCTTGCCGGAGGCGTCGGCGGCTGGGCCTCGGTCACCGAGATCGCCGGCGCGGTCATCGCCCCCGGCACGCTCGTCGTCGACTCCCACGTCAAGAACGTGCAGCATTCGACCGGCGGCATCGTTGCCGAGATCGATGCCCGCGATGGCGACCTCGTGAAAGTCGGCGACCTTTTGCTGCGTCTCGACCGCACCGTGCCGGCTGCCAATCTAGCGGTGGTGAGCAAGGCGCTCGATCAGTTGACGGCGCGCAAGGCGCGGCTCGATGCCGAGCGCCGGGGCGCTGACAGCATCACTTTTCCTGCCGACCTCCTTGCTCGTTCGGCCGATCCCGATGTCGCCGAGGCGATCTCCGGCGAGAAGCAGCATTTCGAGACGCGGCGCACGTCCCGCGCCGGCCAGAAGGGCCAGCTCGGCGAACGCATCGTCCAGCTCGAGAAGGAGATCGCCGGCGACACCGCGCAGATGGAAGCCAAGAGCAAGGAGATCGAACTCGTGCAAAAGGAGCTCGCTTCCGTGCGCGTGCTCTGGGGCAAGAAGCTCATCTCCATCGATCGCCTGACCTCGACCGAGCGCGAGGCGACGCGCCTGGATGGCGAGCGCGGCCAGCTCGTCGCCGCGCTGGCGCAGGCGCAGGGGCGCATCGCCGAGATCAAGCTGCAGATCATCCAGATCGACCTCGACCTCAGCACGGAAGTCAACCGCGACCTGCGCGACATCGACGGCAAGACGGGCGAACTCTTCGAGCGCAAGGTCGCCGCGGAGGATCAGTTGAAGCGGGTCGACATTCGCGCGCCGCAGGACGGCGTCGTGCAGCAGTCGCTCGCCTACACCATCGGCGGCGTGATCCAGCCCGGCCAGACGATCATGCAGGTCGTGCCGGACAATGACAGCCTTGCGGTGGAGGCCAAGATCGCGCCCAGCGATATCGACCAGCTATGGGGCGGCCAGTCGGCATCGCTGCGTTTTTCCGCATTCAACCAGCGCACGACACCGCAGATCGAAGGCGTGGTGGAGAGAATCTCGCCCGACATTACCACCGATCAGCGCACCGGCGTCAGCTATTACACCGTGCGCATCAAGACGACCGCCGCCGAGGTCGCGCGCCTCGGCGAGGTCAAGCTGGTACCCGGCATGCCGGTGGAATCCTTCATCAAGACCGGAGACCGTTCGGTGATGTCCTACCTGGTGAAGCCGTTGCAGGACCAGATCACCCGAGCCTTTAGAGAGTAAGCCCGCCCAGGCGGGAAAATGAAAACAGAAGCCACGAAAGAACAGCAGCCACGATAAGTAACCGAATCCGAAAGCTAGGGGAAATGTTATGGCGTCTAGCGATATCAGCGACAATCTGACCAACGATCCGCTCGCAACACCCGATTCCACCGTGACCGGAAGCACCGATCCGACTTCCTCCGACGCCGTGCCGCCGCTTGCGGTCGCGGTCGACCAGGCCGATGCGGACTACGCGCCCGGCGAGACGGTGGGGATCACGGCCACCGACGTCGAGGATGGCGGCTCGCTCACGTTTTTGGTTGCCCACCACAGCGCGGGCGCCGACGGGATCCTCGGCACCGCGGATGATGTGCTCACCTACGATCTCACCGCAACCGGTACGCCCTGGGTCGTCACCGATGGCGGCGCCGGTGATCTGGATGGCGTCGTCAACGGCACGATCCAGACCTCGTGGTACGTCAATGCCGACGCGGCAAACCAGGCATTCACGCTCACGGCGACAGACCAGGCAGACGGCCGGGTCGCGACCGTAAACTTCACCGATGCGGTGAACGCGCCTACCTACGATCTGACCTTCAAAACCACCGTAACCATCAACGGCGCCCTCTTTTCGTCCTCGGATGTCGTGACCGGCGCAGGAACAGGTTTGCTTGATCCTTTCGTCCGAATTTCGGCTTCAGGTAACAACACGTCGGAGCAGGGGTATAATACCGACTTTAACGCTTTTATTCTTGATAATACCTCCAAGGGCGGTAGTCAGTACGTTCATTCAGTGAACATTGCCGACATTCCGATTCAATTCATAAATGGCGTCGGCTACTATCGATTTGATCTCGACATCAACGAGTCCAACGTCGCCACGTCCCAAAACCTTTCCCTGGATTCGCTCCAGATCTGGCAGGCCTCTGCAGGCGATTTGCATGATTACGCACCCGGAGCGACCCCGAGCCAGGGCACCGGCGCCTTCCCGGCGGGGGATAACGCTTCGCTGATCTACAATCTGGATGCCGGCGGCGACAAGTTCGTCGGGCTGAACGGCGAGCTTCAGCCGGGCAGTGGCAACACCACCGATATGTCGTTGCTGGTTCCCATCAGCAATTTCGATCCGACCAAGCCCTATATCTATCTCTATTCCGGGTTCGGCTACCAGACCGGTACTTATCAAGGACCTGGGGAAACAGCACAGAGCACCTGGACGGCCGATTCCGGCTTCGAGGAATGGAACCGGCAGATCGGCCAGGTGATCGACGGCCACAAATTCAACGACCTGAACGCCGACCACGTCTGGCAGGCCGGTGAGCCGGCTCTCAGCGGCTGGACGATCTATCTCGACATCAACGGCAACAACTCCTTGGATCTGGGCGAGCCGTCTACGGTCACCGACGCAAACGGGTACTATCACTTCACTGTCACGCCCGGCACCTACACGATCCGAGAGGTGCAGCAGGCAGGATGGTCGCAGGATGCGCCGAATAACGCGCAGGGCGAGTACACCGTCACCTTGGCGGCGGGCGAGGAGAGCCACAACAACGACTTCGGCAATTTCCAGCTCGGCTCGATCTCGGGCCACAAGTATGAGGATGCCGACGGCAGCCTGGCGACGACCGGCGACGAAACCGCGGTGAGCGGATGGACGATCACGCTCTACAATGACGCCAACCACAACAACACCGCCGATGCTGGCGAGCAGGTGGCGCAGACGACCACGGACGGCAGCGGCTTCTACCAGTTCACCGGGCTGTTGCCCGGCGACTACCTGATCAAGGAAGAGAGCCAGTCAGGCTGGACGAATGTCAGCCCGGTGCAGATCGACCAGAACAACCTCACCTCCGGCCAGAACCTGACCAACCAGGACTTCGTCAACTTCGAGAAGTTCTCGATCTCCGGCACCAAGTACGAGGACCTGACCGGCGACGGCAAGAGCGGGGACGACACCGCCTGGTCGCATGATCCGGTGACGATCTTCATCGATGACGACAACAGCGGCGACCTGAGCGCCGGCGACCGCACGACGACGACCGATGCTTCCGGCAACTGGTCGATCGGCGGGCTGACGCTGGCCGATGTCGGCAAGAACATCTACGAGGTTGTGCCCGGCGGCTCCGAGCAGACCGGCGTCTTGGTGCAGACCATCGACAACCCCGGCAGCGGCGGCACCGACAGCGGCAACGACTTCACCAACTTCGTCGCCTTCTCGATCTCCGGCACCAAGTACGAGGACCTGACCGGCGACGGCAAGAGCGGGGACGACACCGCCTGGTCGCATGATCCGGTGACGATCTTCATCGATGACGACAACAGCGGCGACCTGAGCGCCGGCGACCGCACGACGACGACCGATGCTTCCGGCAACTGGTCGATCGGCGGGCTGACGCTGGCCGATGTCGGCAAGAACATCTACGAGGTTGTGCCCGGCGGCTCCGAGCAGACCGGCGTCTTGGTGCAGACCATCGACAACCCCGGCAGCGGCGGCACCGACAGCGGCAACGACTTCACCAACTTCGTCGCCTTCTCGATCTCCGGCACCAAGTACGAGGACCTGACCGGCGACGGCAAGAGCGGGGACGACACCGCCTGGTCGCATGATCCGGTGACGATCTTCATCGATGACGACAACAGCGGCGACCTGAGCGCCGGCGACCGCACGACGACGACCGATGCTTCCGGCAACTGGTCGATCGGCGGGCTGACGCTGGCCGATGTCGGCAAGAACATCTACGAGGTTGTGCCCGGCGGCTCCGAGCAGACCGGCGTCTTGGTGCAGACCATCGACAACCCCGGCAGCGGCGGCACCGACAGCGGCAACGACTTCACCAACTTCGTCGCCTTCTCGATCTCCGGCACCAAGTACGAGGACCTGACCGGCGACGGCAAGAGCGGGGACGACACCGCCTGGTCGCATGATCCGGTGACGATCTTCATCGATGACGACAACAGCGGCGACCTGAGCGCCGGCGACCGCACGACGACGACCGATGCTTCCGGCAACTGGTCGATCGGCGGGCTGACGCTGGCCGATGTCGGCAAGAACATCTACGAGGTTGTGCCCGGCGGCTCCGAGCAGACCGGCGTCTTGGTGCAGACCATCGACAACCCCGGCAGCGGCGGCACCGACAGCGGCAACGACTTCACCAACTTCGTCGCCTTCTCGATCTCCGGCACCAAGTACGAGGACCTGAGCGGCGACGGCAAGACGGCGGACGACATTCCATGGTCGCACGATCCTGTGACGATCTACATCGACGAGAACGGCAATCACGTGTTCGATCCAGGTGTTGACCTTTCGACGACGACCGATGCCAGCGGCAACTGGTCGATCGGCGGGCTGACGCTGGCCGATGTCGGCAAGAGCATCTACGAGGTGGTGCCGACCGGCTCCCAGCAGACCGGCATCCTCGTGCAGACGGTCGATAATCCCGGCAGCGGCGGCATCGACACCGGCAACGACTTCACCAACTTCCTGCCGCCGCCTGGCCAGGGCTTGACGCCGGGCTTCTGGAAGAACCATCTGGATATCTTGACCCAGGAGTTGGGCGAGTTCCATTCGGGCTGGACCTCCAACACCTCCTTTGAGACCATTTTCGGCTTCCAGAACCTGTCGAAGATCCCCGGAACGCCCTCGATCGCGGATGCGTTGGGAGCCCACGGTGGCGGCGTGAACCACCTCGAACGCTCCTCGGCGGCGGCGTTTCTCTCCGCTGCCGTCACTGCCGTGCCCGACGGCCCCGGTGGTAAACCGGAGCTCAATTTCAGTTTCTCCGCGGCGACGAGTTCGAACCCAGCCATCATCGCTATTCTCAATCAGATTGACGCGAACCACGACCACACGCTCCAACCGGGCGAGGTGACTGCCGCAGTGCGGGACGTCCTCAACGACACCGGCGCCCCGACCTCCAACTTCGGCCTGACCGGTCAACCGGGGATAGAGGATATCGCCAGCGCCTTCGACGCGATGAACAACCAGACGCATCCGGACGCCAGCGTCTTCCTCATTTAACGAGCTGTGCGCAAATCTCGTCCAAACAGTGATCGGGGGCATCTCGCCCCCGATCGCTCGGGCCGCGCGGGCAATCAACCTGTCGCCCGCGATCAGACCTCAAGACCGAGGATCGCTCGGTGATGCCCTGTCTGATGAAACCGCTGCGGCAGTAGGCTATTGTTTCGCTTTTCCCGGCGTGTACTCCAGCGCCACCACGCCATTGCTGAATGGCACGGCCGAGATCAGCTCCAGCGCAATCGGCTCCTCGGTTGGAAACAGCGGCTTGCCCTGGCCGACGGCACTCGGATAGACCAGCAGCCTCAGGCGGTCGATGAGGCCGTGGCTGAGCAACTGCCGGGCAATGCTCAAGCTGCCGTGCACATAGATGTTTCCGCCGCTGCCTTGCTTCAGCTTTGCGACCGACTCGGGCAGGGGCCCGGCGACCAGCTCCGCCGGCTGCCAGTCGAGCGCCTTCAGGCTGGTCGAGGCGACATATTTAGGCAGCGCGTTGAAGCGGTCGGCGAAATCCCCGGTTTCGGAGGGCCATGAGCCGGCAAAGATCTCGTAGGTCGTGCGGCCGAGAAGCATGGCGCCGCTGTCGGCGAGCTCGTCCTCCTTGAACGCGTTCATCTCATCGTTCCAGGTCACGCCCGGCAACTTCTCGACCTCTGCAATGCCGTCGACGCTGATGAACTCCGTGATGATGAGCTTCCGCATGATGGTCTCCTTCTTTCGGGCAGCCGCGGGGGTGCCTTCAGAGGACGCACGAGATGATGCTTTCCCGACAACAAAAAAAGCCCGCCGGTGAGGGCGGGCTTCTTGCTTTGGCTGGAGGGCCCTTGCTTAGTTGAACTTGTACTTGGCGTCGATCCGCACGGTGTGGAAGGACGGCGTCGAGGTGATGCTGCCGTCCGGCGCGCCCAGATCCGCCGAGAAGTCGTGCTTCTCGAACTGCGAATAGCGGTATTCGATGCCGACCGTCATCTTGTCCGACATGGCCGTTTCCAGGCCGCCGCCGACGCAGAAGCCGTTCGAGCCCCAGTCGATGATGTCGCCGATCGGGTCGGATGCGTTGAGATCGAAATGCTGCCAGCTATAGCCGGCCAGCGCATAGGCCAGCGTCGCTTCGTTGACCTTCATGCCGACGCGGCCGAGCACGTCGAAGCCATAGTCGGTGTCAAGATTGATCTGGCCGCCGCCGAGATCGAGCTCCGAGGTCATGCCGGAATAGCGCGCATCGACCATGACGCCCGCAACCCAGCTGCCGAAATCCTGGTCGTAGCCGAGGCTCGCTTCGCCGAACACGCCTTCGCCGCCGAGCCCGTTGAACTCCACGCCGGCCGGCGGAACATCGATCTGGTGCACGGACGCGCCGGCGCCGAGCCCGCCGCCGACATAGAAGCCGGTCCAGTTGTAGCTCGGCGTCTCGAAGCCGGCAGCCCCGCCATTGGCGGCGTTGAAGCGATAGCTGGCGGCCACCTGGAAGGTATGGCGAGAGGTGTCGAGGTTGAGCGTGCCGTCCGGCGCGCCGAACTGCGAAAGCAGGTCGTCCGTGGTGCTGAAGCGCGTGTAGCGATATTCGCCCTTGAGCGTCCAGTTGGCGTTGATGGCGGCTTCGGCGCCAATTCCGAGGAAATAGCCGCCCTGATCCCAGTCCATGCCGAAGCCGGCATTGGTGTCGAGCTTGTACTTCTGCCAGGCGTAGCCGCCCAGCACGTAAGCCAGCGTGTTCGGCGTCAAGAGATAGCCGGCGCGCACGCCGACGTCGAAGCCGTAGGTCTCCTTGACGTCGGCATCGAGGCCGAACGCGTCGAGCGAAGTCTTGATGGTGCCGACGTGAGCGTCGAGCAGGGCGCCCAGCAGGAAGCGCTGCGAGACCATATAGTCGTAACCGACGGTGGCTTCGCCATAGATGCCTTCGCCGCCGATGCCGTTGAGCGAGGCGCCCGGAAGGATATCGCCGCTGATCTCATGTACATTGGCGCCGGCGCCGACGCCGAAGCCGACATAGAGACCGCTCCAGTTGAAGCCCGGCGCCGCCTGCTCCTGCACAACGTCGGCGGCATGCGCGGCGGACGTCAAGGCGAGAACCGAAACGGCAGACAAAAGAATAGATTTCGCTGAAAAGCGCGTAAGCATAGCCCCAAACCCCATTTAAGAACCCGCCGCGTTTCTAGCAGGGGTTGTCTCAATCAGTGGTGGCAGAAATGCCACATGGGTAGGCAATCTGCCGTAACGAAAGGCGGAAACCGGCGATGCACCCAGAAATGGTCGGTCCGGTTGTGGATAGCCGCGGCGCCTGGACTTGCCGCTCGGTTGTAGCTGGGCCAGCCGCATGGACTGGCGGCTCGCGCGTACGCTCCCTTGGCTCGAGAAGACCAAGCTGCAGCGCTTTCCCCGTGCCTGGAATCTTGCCGCATGCCAGGGTTTGGCGGACCGCTCCCGCAAGTTACGCTGCGTTTAGCTCCGCCGTGTAAGAATCCGGACTCCGGAGGGCAGCTGGGCAATGTTGGACAACTACGAGGTGGACCGCTTTGGCGTGATCCACCAGATCGACTTCACACCGATCAAGTACGACAAACAATACATCTCCTATTACGAGGACCTGAGCGACCGGACCATCAAGCTCGGTTATCAGCGGCTTGGCTGGGTTCTGGGGGTAACCGGCGAGATCCCTCGCTCGGTGCTGGAGATTGGATACGGCACCGGCACCTTCGTCGAAGCCGCCAAGATTACCGGGGTCGCCGACTGCGCCGGCTGCGATATCGCCGAGTTTCCGCTGCCCACGGGTGTCCGCTTTGTCGGTTGGGATGAGGCGCTCGCCGGCGCGTGGGATCTCGTCGCCATGTTCGACGTGCTCGAACACATCCCGGATCTGGGGTTCCTAAGCCGCCTCAAGACCTGGCACCTAGCCGTCGCCGTCCCTTACTGCCGCTGGCGCGAGCTCGGCGCCGCCGGCGACGCCTGGTTCCGCACCTGGCGCATGCGCCTCCCCAACGAGCACCTGCACCACTTCGACCGCGACTCGCTGGTGGCGCTGCTTGCGCACAACGGCTACGAGTGCGTGACGCTGAACTCATTCGAGGACGGCATCAGGCTGCGGCCCGGCGAAGCGGGCCCGAACATTCTGTCCGGGTTTTTCAGGAAGCGGTAGGCGTTTCCATCGGCGCCCGCCAAGGTATAGCCGGCGAGGGGGCTCATGCGGGGACTACGCCACGTCTGCCGCGATGAACCAATCGTTGACTTCCCGTAATTCAGCACGAGCCTCTTCGAACCTACCCTGTGACCGCAATAGCTTCGCCAGACTGTTGGTTGCCTGCAACTCCCAGCTCCTGGCGCTCTGCCGCCGCGCAAAGGCAATCGCCTCGCGGAAGGAAGCCTCCGCCGCTCTGTCTCCTGCTCCATTTGCAAGTTCGATCTCACCGCGAATGCGAAGCAGGGCAGCTGTAAAGTAATGCTCGCCGATCTTTCCGGCCTCGCGCAGACCTTTCTCAACGGTCTCCGCCGCTATATCGAATTGCCCAGAGTTCATGAAAGCCTTGGCCAGTAAACCTAAATAACACGACTTGTCGACCTCCTGATCTTCAAGATCACTTTCGGTCAATGCCATCATGTGGCTTCCCCCCGGACTGTCATCGAGGTCAGATGCAGCCAGGCCGCCAAAAAAGCGCGCCACCCTTTCCCAGAGATTGAAGCCGTTTTCCTGCGCCAGCGGCAGGAGTTCATCCGCCAGTCGAGCGATCAAACTGCTCTCTTCGCGGAAGGCGAACAACACGCATCCGTTTCCCAGGCAGGCGGCCAGGCGATATGCCGACTGCTGCCGAACGGTCGCCTCCGCCTCGCGGTAGAGTTTCAGCGCTTGATGGCGATATCCCAGAATATGCAAGGTCCACGAAAGATAGATCATGGCCATGCTCGGAAAGTCGCTGCCGACCTTGTCTGCACTGCCCTTGTAGCTGAGAGCGTGCTCGAGATATTGCCGGGCCGCCACCAACTCGCCCTGACAGAACAGAGTCATCCCCTTGAACTGCAAACCTATGACGAGCGCGTTCAGGTAATCGCCCTGCTCGCCGACCCGAATTAACTCATCGCTGGCCGCAAGGGCCTTGCCAAACTGGCCTGAATTGAAATGGGTTCCGAAAAGCCCGTCGAGCGCCCTGATCGTCGATTCCGGTTCGCCGAGCTTCCCGCTCAGTGCTATGGCCCGCTGATATGCGGCGCTGCCTTCGCCCGTCACGTAGCCTTGCGCGGCATAGAGCACGTCGCCCAACTCCAGTTCGAAGCGAAGCAGCCTGCGGCTGCGATCGTCGGATTCAGGAAGGAGCTTTGCGGCTTCAAGGCCCTTCCTGAAAATACGCACTGCGTCGGCTTTTGCCCAGGTCTTAGCCGCCTTCACCCCTGCCAGCAGCCAGTAGTCGGCGGCGCGATCGAACAGACCTGCGTCGGCGAAATGTTCGGCGAGCACTTCGGGATAGGCTGCGTTGTGGTCGCGCAGTTCGAGACATTCGGCAATCGATTGGTGAACCTGCTGCGCGCGTTCGTGCAGCATCGTGCCTCTGGCGGCCTGCTGCAGGAGCACGTGGGTGAACGAAAAGCCCGCGCCGGCCGTCCCTCGCTCGGCTACGATCAGCCCCGTGCGCGTCAGGTCGCCAACTGCGGCGCGCAACTCCGCTTCGGGCCAATCGCAAATCTCGTGCAGGACGTCGAAATCGAATTTGCGGCCGATCGCCGCCGCGATCTGCGCAACTTCCTTGGCGGGCCCCAGCCTGTCGAGGCGGGCAAGCAGCGAGAACTGCAGGGAGTTTGGAATGTTGTTCGCAAGTGACGAACGCTTCGGCTGAGGCGCGTCCAGCCGCAACCCGGTTTCGACCACGCTCCGAGCAAGCTCCTCGATGTAGAGCGGGACGCCTTCACTGCGATCGAGCACCACTGAAACATCGGCAGCGAGCGCATTCGGACTGATGTCATGGACAATCGCCTCGGCATCCTCGCGGCCGAGCGCTTCAAGCCTGATGTGATGCACATCCGGCCTGTCGAACCATGGAACGGTTGCGTTGTTCCTGCTCGATACGAGCAACAGCGCAGGCGTCGAAGCCAGGCTGGCGACGATTTTGTCGAGAAGCTCGCGCGAGGTCGCGTCGGCCCATTGCTCATCTTCGAACAGGATCAGGATCGGGGTGGTACGCGCCAGATAACTGACCAGATCCATGAGCGCTTGCTCGGCGATGTTTCGCTGTCGTTCGGCGCTTATCCCCTCGAGCCTGTCCGGCCTGGTCGCAGGTATGCCGAGCAGGCTCGAGAAGATCGCCAGCGCGACGTCGCTGTACACCGAACCGATCGACAATGCGTTGCTGAGCTTTCGCAGCTTTTCTTCCGTCGAGTCAGCGTCCTCGATCGTTGCGATCCTCTGCAACTCTGCGAGGAATGGATAAAGGGTGCTGTTCTCAAAGGTCGGAGAACATTGCATGGTCAGTTGCGGAAAGCTGCGCAGGCGCTGCTGGACTTCGTTGAGCAACCGGGATTTGCCGATCCCCGACTCTCCCGAAACCCATACCGCATTGCCGCGCCTGTCGCGCGCGACGGTCTCCCAGCGCTCCATCAGCAGTCGCAATTCGGCGTTGCGGCCGCACAGCTTGGTCATATGCGCGCGCTTTGCAAAGCGGGTCGGGACCATGCGCTGCCGTTGCACCTGCCAGACCTGGACTGGCTCGGCGAATCCCTTCAGCTCATGTTTGCCGAACGTGGTGAAATCAATCGCGCCGCTCGCGGCCTCGAAGGTCGCCGCGTCGACAAGGATCGTATTCGGCTTGGCCAGTACCTGCAGCCGCGCCGCCAGATGCGCGACGTGGCCGAAGGCGACGGTGGACACTCCGCTCGGCGCACCGACGAACTCCCCCACCACGACCTGGCCGCTCGCGATACCCAACCTCACTTGCAGCGGATATCCCTGTTTTGCCGAGATGGTGGCCACCGCATCGATGATCTCGAGTGCCGCCAGCACCGCGAACTCGCTGTCGTCCTCGCCGGCTATTGGATAGCCGAAATAGACCTGGATGGCGTCGCCGATGTAGCTGGCGGTCACGCCCTTGTGGCGCCGAACGACGCTGCTGCAGGTCTGCAGAAAGCTCTCGATCAGGCGTTGGAAATCCTCGGGATCCAGGCGGTCGGCATATTCGGTCGACCCCACCATGTCGCAGAACAGGATGGTGAGATAACGCCGCTCCGCAACAGACTTCGCCGGACTGCTGGGCAAAATCGGGCTAGCCAATGGAACCGGCGTGGTCAAGCTCCGGGACCCTCCTTGGTGCGGCGACCATGTAGCGCCCGGTCATGTTATCGCAAATCCCGGCGCTCACCAGCCGCTTTCGATCGCGTCAAGGTGGATCATCGAAGCTCGCCGCACTGAACATCGGCGTAGATCAAATGGTCTGCCTCGCTGAATGCCGCCTGGCTCTGGTCGAAGCAGAACCGTTTGGGCACCAGGCGGATCAAGGTGCGTCGGTTGCATTCGCCAGGCAGGTCGATCTGGAAGGTGCGCGGCGAGATCGACGGCGTCGGATCGCTCCATTTCGTGTGACCGGCAAACGAAACGTTCTCGATCAGCAAGCTGGAGCCGGCTGAGCCGACTGGACCGGAGATGGCCTCGATGCTGGTGCCCTTTGCCTCCTCGATGCTCGGATATTCACCGTTTTGCGGCGGATCCCCGTTTGCCGGAATCGCGCCCGCGCTGACTGCCACATTGATCCTGACATCGTCGCGCTCTGGGACACCCCCGTAGCCGTTGCGAAAGGTCCAGCTTACGCGAAGGACACGATTTCTAACCGCCTCTCCGGGCGGTGGAGGCAAAACCTGGATCTTGGCATCGGCGAGCGAAGAGCCTTCATCCTCCGCCTCTGGCGCCGGGCAGCCAGTGTAGAGCGGGCGGTAGCCGCACTCGGAGCCACCGGCTCCCCATAGACAGTCGCTCAGCTTCCGCCAATCCTCTGAGCTCAGTCGCGGTGCGCTGGAGGACAGGTCATTGCCGGAACCCGGCAACATCCAGGGATGGATGCCGCCGCTGCCGGCCGCCCAGTCCGTCCGGTGTGCGGCTATCTCGCCATAGACCGTCTGTTCCTCGTGCAACTCGAGCAATTGAACCCAGGTTGGCAACGTGACCGTCGGCTCATGCCCCGCTGCGTCCGCGGCAAAACGGCGGCCCGTGACTTGTGTGGTAAGCGTATGGCAGCTTGTGCAGTTGCCCGTCGGATCTTCGACCGTTCTGGCCTGGCTGAGTTCATTGCGGTAGGTGCCGGTGTAGCCGGAGCCGACCACGCGGAACGGCGCGCCCGGCAGCCGCGGCCGATGCGGTAGAAAATCTCCCAGGCTGAAGGCGGTCGATCTGGAATCGCCGGCTGAACGGAAACCGACCCTGCTCTGTTCAATGTGCGGATCGATCACATAGGGGCTTTTGTTGTCATGGCATGCATGGCACGAGATCTGGAACGTGGGATCGTAGATTTTCTGCGCCGCAGCCCTTCCGACTTCATCGGAATAGTTGCGCCCGCCCGGCGGAACGAAGGGCTTTGACCAATCGAACTCGCTCCAGTCCTTGCGGCCGTCGAAGAAGACAATTTCTCCGGATTTCCGGTTGAACCCGATGGTGCCGAAGACGGAAAACCTCGGGTCCGATCGCGTCCAGAAGGGATCGGTGCTGACCTCCTGACTGATATTGGATTTTCTGCAGAGGAACAGCCATTCAACGTTGCCGCGCACGACCCTTACGACACGTGAGTTCAGCCCACAGTAGGTCGTGCTGCCGGTCAGCGAAGGCTTGTCGCACTTTGGCAATGTCGCCGTCCATTTCACCACCTCGCCGTTCTCGTTCCTGTGCTCGAACTCCAGCGGAGAGCCCGGTTTTATCGGATTGGGCTTGAGGTCGACGACATTGCCGTCGACTTCAACCGGAATGACCTTCATTTGCGGGCTGTCGCAATCGCCGTCGGGAATAGGACCGAACACCGCCCGCGCTTCATCGCCGGACCTGGTTATGACGTCGGTGCTCTTCGAGGCCGGCGCCCAGAAGATGTCGGGGTTCCATCGCGTAACGGCGTCGGCGAACGACCTCCGATCAGATTCAGCCTGAGCGAAAGCGAAATCGGAGCCTTGCCTCTCACCGGCTTGCGGCGTCGATACAAAAGCTAAATGTCGAAGCCCGATCGCCCCGGACAACAGGAGAAACGCAATGCCGAGGACAGCGGCGATCAGCGCAACGACACGCATTTCAGCCCACTGGAGCGTGCCAGTGAAACCATAGCCGATCTTCAGGCGTCATCGCTTCTTGGCTGCGACAGAGCCAACAACATAGTCGGCGTAGACTGTGAGCGATTGAAATCGCCACGTGCCGTCGTTGCCCTTCACAAAGGAGGCCCGGGCATCCGCCGAATAGTCAAGAACCGGTGCCGGAGAGTGGGAGTCCTGCAGAGTGACCAGGACTATCGATTTGGTATTCACTGTCTTATCGTCAACCACATCGAACAAGGTGTTGGTTACCAGATGCCGGGTCTGGAGTTGATCGGTTTTCATTTTCTTTAATATTATTTTCATCTGCTCAAGAAGATCGTCTGGCGACTCCGGGCCAAAGTCGAGTGTCAACTTGAGGATACTGTCGCCTGAACTGCAAATCTGATAGTAAGACGATTTCGGTTCCGCAAAGAGGGCAGTGAACGCGGCCGCATTTCTTTCGTCGATCGTCCAGGCATAGCGGGACAAAAGATCTTGAATTGCCTGGCGATCTTCGGCCGGAGGATTCTCGAGATTCCAACCGGAAGTAGCATCTGCGCATGAATCAGCTGAAGCAGTGCCGCTGAAAGCAACACAGAACCCGAAAACCAGGGCAAAATTTCTCAAACAATTAGTGATTATGCCTTTCCGACGCTCGCTCATGATGGCCCCCTCTATGGAGCTTGATGGGAAAGTACCCGTTTATCTTATACCACACCGAAAAAGGTGTCAGTCGAAATCAGTGACGTTCGCGGCCACGGACATGATTTCGTGTTCCTGAATTTCTGAATTTGCGGTAAGTTTGAATCCCCCGGCCCGCAGCAATTCATACCCAATTGCCAGGTGGCCGCGGGCGATTCTGGTATGTTATGGCAAACTAAAAACTCGCGTAGACGCAGCAACACCGTCTAATCGTGGTTATATGGGGGCGTAAAATGCCAAGTATTGTTCGGAAATTGGCACTTATACTGTCGTTTTTTTTTAGCGTTATCCCGCTGGCGTTTGCGCAGCAGAATCTGGAAATTGAGATAGTTCTGCAATCGCGCCTGCCTTCTTATGGAAACGATACCCCCCTTATTATTGACTTTACTCTCACCAACCGATCGCGCAGCTCGATCAGGGTGCTCAGCTGGACCACGCCGATCAACGGCGTCTCCGCGGACTTGTTCTCAGTGACGAGGGGATCGCAGCCAATTCAGTATATAGGCCGTTTGGCAAAGCGAGGAGAGCCCACTGAGGCTGACTTCATCAATATCGAGCCCGGGCAATCGATTTCGGCGCCCGTCGATCTGTCATTGTACTACGCTATCTATGAAGCAGGGAACTATGCCGTTACCTATGATACCGAGGGAGCGGATCTGCTGGTCGGCCGTCCAGGCGCCCTGAGACGGGCGGCAGTTGTGAGCAACGCTGCCACGTTCAGGCTTCTGTCAGGTCGGATTCCTCCACAGCGGGTACCGCTGTCGGTGCCCGAATTCGACCAGTGTGACAGTTCTCAACAGGATGATCTTGGAGCTGCGCTGGCGGAAGCAAGCAACATAGCCTCGGCTGCCCTGCAGGTTTTGCAGAACACGCCTCCAGCCCAGCAACCCAGTTCCCAAAGATATCTGACCTGGTTCGGGGCGCATACCGCGGGGCTGTACGCAAGGGTCGCCGGAAATTTCTCGAAGATTTCGGATGCTCTCAGAAACAAGGCGATATCATTTGGATGCCACGGCAGCGATTGCGAACCAATCGACTATGCATATGTCTACCCGGACCAGCCTTACAAGATTTTTGTCTGTAGCAAGTTCTGGTACGCCGCCCTGCAAGGAACGGATTCGAGATCCGGAACCATCATACACGAAGTGAGTCACTTTGGCGTCGTCGCGGCGACAAGGGATTATGTCTATGGCCAAAATGACGCCAAGACACTCGCGGCTGAAAACCCACCTAGAGCCACATATAACGCTGACAATCATGAATACTTTGCCGAGAACAACCCGGATCTTCCGATGTGAGGAACGCCACACGCAACTGAGCTAGCATGGTCAGTTGGGAAGAGGCGCTTGCTTAGCTCTTGGGATCTCGTCGCCATGTTCGACGTGCTCGAGCACATCCCGGATCTGACTTTCCTCGGCCGCCTCAAGACCCGGCACCTGGCCGTCGCCGTCCCTTATTGCCGCTGGCGTGAGCTCGGCGCCGACGGCGACGCCTGGTTCCGCACCTGGCGCATGCGCCTCCCCAACGAGCACCTGCACCACTTCGACCCCGACTCGCTGGTGGCGCTGCTCGCCTACAACGGCTACGAGTGCGTGACGCTGAACTCATTCGAGGACGGCATCAGGCTGCGCCCCGGCGAAGCGGGCCCGAACATTCTGTCCGGGTTCTTTAGGAAGGTGTAGGCCTGCCAAGGCAGTGCCGGGCAGGGGGGCGTCCTCACGCGCGGCCTTCAGCTCCGCGAGCCAATCGGCGCATCGGGCGAGGAAAGATTGGCTCAACGGGGGATCGCAACCGGGTGTGCTACGGCATGTGCGCCGATAGATCATCGAATTGCGATGCGCCTAAAGACTTTGAGCAACCTAATTTGAGCACTATCTATAATTAACGTGTATTACTCAATTCAATAGGATATTGCGCAAAATTGTCAATTAGACTATCCGGTTATTCCCGCTTTCGCGAAAAGGTGCGCGGGAGACACCAATCAGAACTCGTGCATTCGTTGCTAGTCCAAGAGAGGAACAAGGGACGCCTGAATCGGCTTAAGACAAGAGGATTCCAGCTTGCGGGCCGGGTATTTGTCTGACATAATTTCGCGTTTCTAAGTTTTACACTGGGCAATTGGGGCATAGTGATGGCTAAGGAATCTTCGACGGCCGCTTCTTCAGCAAGCAAAGCGGAAGCAAATCTGATAGGTAATGCAGAGGGAAACGGGCTGAACTTTATGGCTCCCCAAGCGCGCGACGGCGGGCCCGGCGGTGACGCTCCAGGTGTCGACAAGATACGCGATCTGCTGTTCGGCAATCAGATGCAGGACTATGATCGCCGCTTCTCCAAACTTGAGGAACGGTTCCTGCAGCGGTTCAAGGATGTCGAATCCGAGGCCAAGCGCAATCTTGAGACCTACGAGTCGAATGCCAAGAAGCAGGTCGACTCGCTGGCGACGCAGTTGCGGAACGAAAAAGATGCGCGGGCCGAGGCCGACAAGGAGATCGACCGCAATCTTCGCGATCAAAATCAGGCGCTTGAAAAGCAGGTGCGCGCTTTGTCTGATCAATTGAGCGAGCTCGAGCGCGAAATAGCGGATCGCATGAACAGAAGCGACCAATTGCTGCGCGAGGAAATCAAGCAAAAGAATGAAAGCGCTCAAATGCTGATGGAGAAGATCTTTTCCGATCTCAGCAACGTCAAGACCGACCGGAATCTTTTGGCCGGCCTGTTTGTCGAGGTCGCGAAATGTCTCAATCAGGATCCCGTCGGCAGCAAGGGCAATTCGGAGCGTGGCTGGAAAGTGAGTTGATCGGAAGTTGACGTCGAGCGTCGAACCAATCAGCCTTCCTCAAAGACCAGCTTCGAACGATACCGGGATTGATCGCGAGGCTCTGGCTCGCCTGTTGGTGGAAATTGCCCGGAACGTCGATCCGGACAACCATGCGCTTTACGAAGGAATCCCAGCCGCCGATCATCGGCTGGAAAGGCTTCGCCAACTGCTCGTCGGCCACGAAATCTCGGAACTTTCACGCGTTACGCACCTGCTCGACGAACCTGAGCAGCTTGCGGCTGCAGTGGGGAGCGTTCTCCCCACCGCAGCCGCAGGGGCGTCTCTTGTGCAGCTCGGCGAGGCCCTTGCGCCAGCTGTCGAGAGGGCTGCGCAACGGTCCATCCAGAAGAACCCCAGCGCGCTGACCGATATATTGTATCCGGTGTTTCTGCCGGCCATTCGCAAGTCGATTGGCGAAAAGATTGACCAGACCTTCCAGTCGCTGAATGAATCTTTAAGGCATATATTTACCTGGCATGGCCTCAAGTGGAGATTTGAGGCCTGGAGAACGGGAACAAGCTTCTCCGAAGTCGTTCTCAAGCATTCTCTCGTCTATCGCGTGGAGCATGTCTTTCTCATCAGCCGCAGCTCCGGGCTTTTGATCGCGCATGTAACGGCCGAAAACGCGACCAGCGAAGACCCTCAACTGATTTCCTCGATGCTCAGCGCAATCCAGGATTTTGTGAAGGACTCGTTCAACGAGAAAGAAAACAGCGGCCTGGACACCATCCGGTTCGGAGAGCTTCGCCTCTGGTCGGAAGTCGGACCGTTTGCGACGCTGGTTGCGGTGATCAGGGGAAATCCGCCGGAGGAGTTGCATGACGTAATCCGCGACGTATTGCTTCGCATCCATGATCAGTCCTCGCAGGCTTTGGAGCGCTTCGACGGGGACACCTCGCAGTTACCCGGCGTAGAGACCCAGTTGCAGACCTGTGTCGAGCTGCAGCATACGGATTCAAAAGAGGGATTCCCGTGGCTGGTGGTGATGGCAGCCCTGCTGATTCTGACTGCGGCAGGCGCCTGGTTCTTTCTTTCCTGGCAAGCCGGGCAGCGCTGGCAGACGTATCTGTCGCGACTGGCGACGCAGCCGGGGATCGTCGTTTCCAAACAAGAAATTCGCGGCGGCCAGTTCTACATTGCCGGCCTGAGAGACCCGCTCGCCGCCGACCCGCAGTCGCTGTTGTCGGGAACGGAGGTCGATCCCGCCCGCGTTCATTCAAACTGGCAGTTCTATCAGAGCCTCGAGCCGGAATTCGTGCTGAAGCGGCTGACGGCGTCGCTGGCGCCGCCGGATTCGGTGCGGCTTTCAGTAGTCAATGGTCGCATCGTCGCCGAGGGTGAGGCGACCACCACATGGATCAACCGGGCGCGGGCCGCCGCCCAGCAGCTTTCGGCAGGCGGCCCGGTCTTCGACATCTCCGGGGTCCGCGATGTGAGCGCCGAGGAACGCTGGCAGGCCTATGTGTCGCAACTGGAGACCCAGCCTGGCATCATCGTCGCCGATCAGAATGTGCGCGACGGCCAATTCTATATCACCGGTCTGAGAGACCCGCTTGCCGCCGACCCGCAGTCGCTGTTGGCCGCAACGCAGGTCGATCCCGCGCGTGTTCATGCAAGCTGGCAATTCTACCAGAGCCTTGAGCCGCAGTTCGTGCTGAAGCGGCTGACTGCGTCGCTGGCGCCGCCGGATTCTGTGCGGCTTTCAGTAGTCAATGATCGCATCGTTGCCGCGGGTGAGGCCACCACTGCGTGGATCAACCGGGCGCGGGCCGCCGCCCAGCAGCTTTCAGCCGGCGGCCCGGTCTTCGACATCTCCGGGGTCCGTGATGTGAGCCCCGAGGAGCGCTGGCAGGCCTATGTGTCGCGACTGGAGACGCAGCCCGGCATCATCGTCGCCCAACAGAATGTGCGCGATGGCCAATTCTATATTACCGGCCTGAGAGACCCGCTTGCCGTCGACCCGCAGTCGCTGCTGTCGGGGACGCAGGTCGATCCCGCTCGTGTTCATGCAAGCTGGCAATTCTATCAGAGCCTTGAGCCGGTGTTCGTGTTGAAGCGGCTGACGGCGTCGCTGTATCCGACGGATAAAGTGCGACTTTCGATCGTCAATGACCGCATCGTTGCCGAGGGTGAGGCTCCCGACACCTGGATAGATCGGGCGCGCGCAGCGGCACGACAGCTTTCAGTAGGCGGACCGGAGTTCGACATCTCCAAGGTTCGTGATGTGAGCCCCGATGCACGCGCGGCGGAGCATTGGCAGTATTATGTGTCGCGACTTGAGGCCCAACCGGGAATCATCGTTGCTCAACAAACGGCGAGGGGCGGACATTTCTACATTTCCGGTCTGAGAGACCCTCTTGCCGCCGACCCGCAAGCTCTGCTGTCCGGAACGGAGGTTGATCCTGCCCGCGTTCATTCACAGTGGCAATTCTATCAGAGTCTTGATCCGAAGTTCGTGGTGAAGCGGCTGACGGCGTCCCTGTCCCCGCCGAAATCGGTTCGGCTTTCGATCGTCCAGGGTCGCATCGTTGTCGTGGGCGAGGCTCCTGCCGGCTGGATCAGCCGGGCGCAGGCCGCCGCCGACCAACTTTCGGCGGACGGAGTGGTTCTGGATGTCTCGCAACTGCGCGAGTTGAACCTTGCAGAACTTAATCATTTGAGAGAGGCCATCCAGACGACCGATATTTTCTTCTCTTCCGGTAGAGTTGTCCCGGGACCGGAGCAGACGCCGATACTCGACAGATTGGCTGATCAGTTGAAGGAATTCGCCGAAAATGCCCGCAAGGCAGGCGTGACAGCGCGGTTCATGTTGACCGGCCATTCGGACACAACGGGCCGTGAGACGGCCAACGCGTCGATCAGCGCCGCCCGCGCCGAGACAGTTCGCGCGCTTCTCAACAAGCGCGGCGTCGCTCCGGAACTGCTGCTGGTTCGGGGCGCCGGCACCTTTGAGCCGGCGGTGCCCGAAAATGAAAATAGTCGAACTGGGAACTCCACCAATCGCCGGGTTTCGGTTACGGTGAACCTGGAGTAGTGCGGAGCCCAGGATGCTGCAAAAAAAGATCTGCATGTTGGGTGGGTTTGCTGTCGGAAAGACGAGCCTGGTACGCAGGTTTGTCCAAAGCATCTTCTCGGAAAACTACCTGACCACGGTTGGCGTGAAAATCGACAAGAAGAGCGTCACGTTACCGGACAAAACCGTGGATCTGATTTTGTGGGATTTGGCCGGCGAAGACGATATCGGTTCATTCCGCGTCAGCTATGTACGAGGTGCGACCGGGCTCGTGCTTGTCGTCGATGGAACCCGGCCCGCTACTCTTGCCGTGGCGCTCACGCTGCGCGAGCGGGCCGAGGCCGAATTCGGCGCCATGCCGTTCGTATTGCTGTTCAACAAATCCGATCTGGCCGATCGGTGGGCAATATCGGATGGTGAGATTGACGAACTGAAGCAACGTGGATGGCAAATCTATCTGACAAGCGCGCTTTCGGGCGAACATGTTGATGATGCGTTTCGTCAGCTTGCTTCGATGATCGCCAAGTAGACCATGCCCAGAGTGCCGAAAGAAGTCAGAAGCTGGATATACGATTTCTTCTATAATGAGCGCTCTGCCGCATATCTGAAAATTGACGCCCGGCAATACATAGTCGCGAAGGGCGGCAGCACCGAACATTACGGGCTCTCGTCGCTTCGCATTGGCAAGCCCGTTGCCGATCAGCTTGAATTCATGGAAGGGCTGCTTCCTTGCCCGGAGCTTCCATATCAAATGCCCATGGTGGAACTGCCCGGCGGGCGTGTCGCGGACCTTCATCTCTTTGGCGACGGCGGCACGGTGTGGCTGCTCTTTCTCGACGCTACTCCCGAACGCGACAACCAGCAGCGGCTTCAACAGAAGGCATATGAAATGACGCTCCTGCAGGAGAGAGAGCGTCAACTCAATGCGAAGCTGCAGTCGACGAACGAGGCATTGAGGGAGAGCCAGGAGGGTTTGTCGCGCGAATACCGGCGCGCCGAATCCCTGCTCCTCAACATTCTTCCCGCATCGATCGCGGAGCGGCTGAAAGCGGACGAGCAAATTGCAGACAACCACGCAGAGGTCAGCGTGCTTTTTGCCGACATCGTCGGTTTTACGGAAAGAGCGCGGAGCGTCGGAGCCACGACGACGCTCGCTATCTTGAATTACTTCTTCAAGGCGGCGGATCTGCTCTCGGAACAACACGGCTGCGAAAAGATCAAGACCATCGGCGATTGTGTCATGGCGGTCGCCGGCCTGCCCACCGCGCGATCCGACCATGCGCAAGCCCTTGCGAACTATGCGCTTGAGCTGCGGGACGCGGCCAGGCGGGAGCGCTTCGCCGGCGAACCGCTAAGTCTCAGAATTGGAATTCACTCCGGACCGATCGTGGCGGGCGTCATAGGCAAAAGGCGGTTTGTCTATGACCTGTGGGGCGACACCGTCAATCTCGCCGCGCGCATTCAAAAGGCCGCGGAGCCTGATGAAATCCGTATTTCGGATGCAACCCACCAATTGCTCGGATCGGATTTTACTTGCGACCCGCTCGGGGAAACGGAATTGCGTGGCACCGGTCGTGTGCGAATGTGGCGGCTCCCGGCCTGATTTGCCGCTTGGCGGTGCCGACCCACCTTAAGCCAGTCAAACATCATTGTTTAGAATGTCCGCAGAGGTGCGCGAAGCTGTCGAGCACCAAGCGACCGCCAACGGTCTGTCCTGGGTCAACTCAGGACATCGGATCCTGAGATGCAACGTCCGCTGTCATTCTTCCCTGCACCGCCAGCAATTTGCGTTGGTTCGGTGGGAGGACGACGCGGACCTGTACTAGCTAGCGCGAGCGGACAGCTGCTTCTGTTATCCCACCCCCCTTGCCAACCCCTCCACCTTCCCTTAATCTCGCCTTTGAGAAAACCTTTTCCCAAATCGCTCCGCGTCCGCTGACCTCACCCGTCATCTTCGCGCAGGCGGCAAGAGAAAACCTTTTCCCAACTCAGGGAATTCGCCGCGACCATGTCTTCCGACGCCGAGCCAGCGCCAGTTTCCGCCAAGCCGCCGGTCACCCTGCGCGAGGTGGCGGCCGCGGCCGGGGTCAGCGTGGCGACGGCGTCCAAGGCGCTGAACGGGCAGGGGCGCATGACCGCCGAGACGCGCGAGCGCATTCGCGAGACGGCGCGGCGGCTCGGTTTCCGGCCGAACAGCCTGGCGCAGAGCCTACTTCGTAAGCGGAGCTTTACCGTCGGCCTGCTCACCAACGATACTTATGGCCGCTTCTCGCTGCCGCTGATGGCGGGCGTTTCGGATGCGCTGGTCGACAATGGCGTGTCGGTGTTCCTGTGCAATGTCGAGGACGACACGCGGCTCGGCCAGTTGCATGTCGAGGCCATGCTCGACAAGCGCGTCGACGGCATCATCGCCACGGGAAAACGCATCGACCGCCACCTGCCGGTCGACCTCTCCAATCTGCGCGTGCCCGTCGTCTATGCCTTCACCCAGCCCGATCCCGGCGCGGTAGGCCTTGTCTCCGACGATGCCGGCGGCGCGCGGCTGGCGGTCGAGCACTTTTTGCGGCTCGGGCGCCGCCGCATCGCCCATGTCAGCGGCCCGGAGAGCTTCGCGGTGGTGCACGCGCGCGCGCAAGCCTACCGCGATGTTCTCGAGGAGAACGGCCTGCCGGTCGCCGAGCCGCTGCTGGGCGCCTGGTCGGAAGCCTGGGGCCACGAGGCGGTGGCAAAGCTGTTCGGCAAGGCGGGCAGGGAAGGCTGGCCGGACGCGGTCTTCTGCGGCAACGACCAGATCGCCCGCGGCGTCATCGACGCGCTGCGCGAGCGCGGCATCAGCGTGCCCGACGATGTCGGCGTCATCGGCTTCGACAATTGGGAGATCGTGGCCGAGGCGACGCGCCCGCCGCTCACCTCGGTCGACATGAATCTTTCGACGCTCGGCCGCGAGGCCGGGCTTGCCCTGCTTTCGCTCGTGGGCGGCCAGCCGGCCGCGCCGGGCATCAGGAAACTGCCGTGCCGGCTGGTGGTGCGTCAGTCATGCGGCCGTCCGCCGGGCGGCTGAGGCAGAAACGAAACGGCCGTCGCGCAACGGCCAAACCGGGAGGAGAACCATGAGGAGGAATATCGTGAAGACCTTGATCGCCAAGTTCGCGCTTGCCGCGGCCGTGATCGGCGGCGGCCTGCAGGCCGCGTCCGCCGAGACCGCCAACATCTGGGTGCGCGCCGACGGCTCGAACTTCATGCCGCGCATCGTCGACGCCTTCAACAAGGCGCATAAGGACCAGATCAAGCTCGACATCATTCCGAACGCCGAGATCATCCCGAAATATGGCGCCGCCGCCGCCGGCGGCACCGCGCCCGACGCGCTGTCGCTCGACCTGATCTACACGCCGTCCTTCTCCGCCGCCGGCCAGCTCGAGGACATCACCGACTGGGCGAAATCCTTGCCCTATTTTTCCAGCCTGTCGCCGGCGCATGTGAAGACCGGCACCTATAAGGGCCGCATCTACGGCCTGCCGTTCTCGGCCGACTCATCGGTGCTGATCTGGAACAAGAAGCTGTTCAAGCAGGCGGGGCTCGATCCCGAGAAGGGGCCGGCCAACTGGGCCGAGATCGAGGCCGACGCCGAGAAGGTCAACGCGCTCGGCGGCGACATCAAGGGCTTCTATTTCTCCGGCAATTGCGGCGGCTGCAACATCTTCACCTTCACACCGCTGATCTGGGCCTCGGGCGGCGACATCCTCTCCGAGGATGGCTCGAAGGCGACGCTGGACAGCCCGCAACTGCGCGGCGCCATCGACCTCTACCGCTCGATGGTGAAGAAGGGCCTGGTGCCTGAAGGCGCGCAGACCGACACCGGCGCCAATTTCTTCGCCGCCTTCGCCGGCGGCAAGATCGGCATTTCGCCGTCCGGCGCCTTCGCCATCGGCGCGCTCAACACCCAATATCCCGACGTCGACTACGGCATCACTTTCCTGCCGGGCAAGGATGGCGGCTGGTCGTCCTTTGCCGGCGGCGACAATTTCGTCGTCACCAAGGGCACCAAGAAGATCGCCGTGGTGAAGGAGTTTTTGGACTTCGCCTATTCGCTGGAAGGCCAGACCATCCTCGCCAAATACGGCAGCCTGCCGGTGCGCGGCGACATCGCCAAGGACGCGCTGAAGGACCTCGATCCGCGCTACCAGGTGGCGGCCGAGGCGATGGCCAAGGGCAAGACCCCCTATACGGTGGTGTTCAACGACCTGATCAACTCCGCCAATGGGCCGTGGACGCAGATGGTCAATGAGGTGTTCTTCGGCGACGATGTCGACGGCGCAATTTCGAACGCGCAAGAGACCATGCAGTCGATCATCGACCAGGCGCCGCAGAAGTAGGCGCCGGCCCTAACCTCCCCCTCGAGGGGAGGTCGGACCGCAGGTCCGGGTGGGGTCGCCCGCGAAGTGCTCGACGCTATCTCCCCGTCGGCGCGCTTCACGGAGGACCCCACCCCCGGCCTGCGGCCGGACCCTCCCCTCAAGGGGGAGGGGGACGCCGCGCTGAATGACAGGACTATTGCGTTGAGAAAGCTCACTTGCATTGCCGGTTCGGAGCATCGCGAGGTTCGCGCTCCCCTTCTCCCCTTGTGGGAGAAGGTGTCGCCGAAGGCGACGGATGAGGGGTGCTCCAGGGAAAGCCAGCGTCTCACTCCGCTGGAACACCCCTCATCCGTCTCGGCGCTGCGCGCCGATCCACCGCCCGGGGGCGAGCCACGGGTCTCGCCCCGTCCTTCGGACCCCACAAGGGGAGAAGGGGGAGCGAAACCATGACCGCCATCATCGCCACCTCCGCTCTCGCCCGGACGCGCGCCGGCGTCAGCCGCCGGCAATGGATGGGCATGCTCTATGTCCTGCCGGCGGTGGCCCTCGTCACCGTCTTCTTCGTCATCCCGCTCGGCATGACGGCGTGGATGTCGCTGCACAACTGGCCGCTAATGGGCGAGCATGCCTTCATCGGCCTCGACAACTATTTTGCGATCCTGCGCGACACCCGCTTCTGGAACGCGCTCAAATTCACCTTCTACTACACGGTGGTCGTCACCATCGCGATCTTCGCCGTCGCCTTTCCGCTGGCGATCTTCATCGAGCGGCCGCGTCCGCTCACCAATCTCTACCGCACCGCCTTCTTCATGCCGGCGGTGGTGGGATTCGCATCGGCGAGCCTGCTCTGGTCATGGCTCTTGAATGTCGATTCCGGCCTGTTCAGCCCGGCCGCCTTCGACCTCGGCCTGACCGAGAAGAAGGTCAATCTTCTCGCCACCTTCCAGCCGGCCTTCTGGTCGATCATCGCCATGGTGGTCTGGAAGGTCGCCGGCTTCACCATGATCATCCTGATGACTGGGCTGCAGTCGATCCCGCAGGACCTGCAGGAGGCCGCCGTCATCGACGGGGCAGGGCCGTTCGCGAGGTTCAGGGCGATCACCTTGCCGCTGATGCGCCGCACGTTGGCGCTGGCGCTGATCCTGTCGGTCGCGGGCTCGATCCTCGCCTTCGACCAGTTCTACATCATCCTGCGCGGCGGCCCGCGCAACCAGACGCTGACGGCCGTGTACTGGATCTTCAACCAGTCCTTCGTGTCGTTCAAGCTCGGCTACGGCGCGGCGCTCTCGATGGTGCTCTTGATCATCCTGGTGGCGCTCAGCCTCATCCAGCTCTGGCTGCTGCGCAAGCCCGAGGGGCTCGACTGATGGCCGAGGTGATGTCACAGAACCGCAAGGCGGCCTTCAACCTCGCCAGGCATTCCACCGGCATCATCGCCTCGGTGCTGTTCCTGGCGCCGATCGTCTGGACCGTGCTGTCGACCTTCAAGCCGGCGCAGGAGGCGCGCCAGCCGCCGCTGCCGCCCTGGCCGACCACCGGCTTCTCGATCGAGAATTATCAGACGCTGAACAGCTTCGGCGACGGGCTCTGGGCCTCGGCGCAGAACAGTATCTATGTCTCGGCAATGACGGTGTTGCTCTCGGTGCTGGTCAGCGTGCTCGCCGGCTACGGCTTCTCGCGTTTCCGCTTCCCGTTCCGGGATTTCTTCTTCGTCCTCATCCTGTCGACGATCATGATCCCGTTCCAGTCGATCCTGACGCCGATCTTCCTGGTGCTGACGAGGCTCGGCCTCCACAACACGCTGACGGGGCTCGTCTGCGTCTACGTCACGCTGCAGTTGCCGTTCTCGATCTTCATGATGCGCAACGCATTCGATGCCGTGCCGCGCGAGATCGAGGAGGCCGCGCGCATGGACGGCGCCAACAACGTCACCATGCTGGTCAAGGTGATGCTGCCGCTGGTCTGGCCGGGCGTCGTCACCATCGCGCTGTTCGCCTTCCTCGGCGCCTGGAACGAATTCCTGGCGGCGCTCGTGCTGATGACCGACCAGTCCAAGTTCACCCTGCCGGTGATGATGACCGCGCTGCAATCCGGCCGCTTCGGCGCCATCGACTGGGGCGCGGTGCAGGCGGGCGTCACGGTGATGATGGTGCCCTGCCTGATCCTGTTCCTGGCGCTGCAGCGCTTCTACATCCGCGGCCTGATGGCCGGGGCCGTCAAATGATTTGCCGCATTCGAATGGAGTGACGTTATGACCGCATCGCAGCCCGCCGCCGCAACCGACACTGCCAAGCCGAAGCTCGCCTTCCGGCCGCTGCCGGTGCCGCAGGTCGATGTCCGCGGCTTCTGGGGCGACCGGGTCGATGCGGTGGCTAGCAAGACCGCCGGCATCCTCTACGACCGCTGCGTCGAGGCGCGCATGCTGGAGCAGATCGATCCGGACCGGCCGTCGCCGGGCGTCGTCATTCCGTTCCATTCGCCGTCGCCGGATGAGGCGGGCGCCCAGGGCGCCGAGTTCACCGGATCGACGGTGACGACGCAGATGTTCTGGGATTCCGACTGGGGCAAGACCATCGAGACCGCGGCCTATTCGCTCTACCGTCGCCGCAATCCGGAATTGGAAAAGAAGATCGATGCCGTCATCGACATGTACGGCAAGCTGCAGCAGCCGGACGGCTATCTATCGAGCTGGTACCAGCGCATCCAGCCCGGCCTGCGCTGGACCAACCTGCGCGATTGCCACGAGCTCTATTGCGCCGGCCACCTGATCGAGGGCGCCGTCGCCTACTACCAGGCGACGGGCAAGCGCAAGCTGCTCGACATCATGTGCCGCTATGCCGACCACATCGCCTCGATGTTCGGCCCGGAACCCGGCAAAAGGAAGGGCTACTGCGGCCATGAGGAGATCGAGCTGGCGCTGGTCAAGCTGGCGCGAGCGACGGGCGAGAAGAAATACATGGAGCTCGCCAAATATTTCATCGACCAGCGTGGCCAGCAGCCGCATTATTTCGACGAGGAGGCGCGCGCCCGCGGCGCCGACCCGAAGGCCTATCATTTCAAGACCTACGAATACAATCAGTCGCACAAGCCGGTGCGCGAGCAGGATAAGGTCGTCGGCCACGCGGTCAGGGCGATGTACCTCTTCTCCGGTATGGCCGACATTGCGACCGAATATGGCGACGACAGCTTGCGCGCGGCACTCGACAGGCTGTGGGACGATTTGACGACCAAGAGCCTCTATGTCACCGGCGGCCTCGGGCCGTCGGCGCACAATGAAGGCTTCACCAGCGACTACGACCTGCCCAACGAGACCGCCTATGCCGAGACCTGCGCCTCGGTCGGCCTGGTGTTCTGGGCGAGCCGCATGCTCGGCATGGGGCCGAACGCCAGCTACGCCGACATGATGGAGCGCGCGCTCTACAACGGCTCGATCTCGGGCCTGTCGCTCGACGGCTCGCTGTTCTTCTACGAGAACCCGCTGGAGAGCCGGGGCGGCCACCATCGCTGGAAGTGGCACCGCTGCCCGTGCTGCCCGCCCAATATCGGCCGCATGGTGGCCTCCATCGGCTCCTATTTCTACGGCCTCGCCGACGATGCGCTGGCCGTGCATCTCTACGGCGACTCGACCGCCCGCTTCGAGATCGCCGGCCGGCCCGTCAGCCTCGTCCAGACCAGCAACTATCCATGGGACGGCGCGGTCGCGATCGAGATCGAGGCGGAGACGCCGGTCGAGTTCACGCTTCACCTGCGCATACCCGCCTGGTGCCGCAAGGCGGCGCTGCAGGTGAATGGCAAGTTGGTCGATCTCGATACGGCGACGAGCGACGGCTACGCCGCGATCCGGGGCGAATGGTGCCAGGGCGACAGGGTCGAGCTCGACCTCGAAATGTCGATGGCGCGCCTCTTTGCCAATCCACACGTGCGGCAAGACATCGGCCGCGTGGCGCTGGCGCGCGGCCCGCTGATCTACTGCGTCGAGGAAACCGACAATGGCGGCGGGCTGCATCGCATCGCCCTGCCGCGCGAGGCCAGGCTCGAGGCGCATGCCGAGCCGAACCTGCTCGGCGGCATCGTCACGCTTTCGGCTATCGGCAGCCGGGCCGAGACGGAGAACTGGGGCGGCGATCTCTACCGCGCCGAGCCGCCTGCCATGGACGAAACGAAGCTCAAGGCGGTCCCGTACTTCGCCTGGGACAACCGCGATCCCGGCGAGATGCTGGTCTGGCTAAGGGAAGGATGAGGGTCGGCCCTGCGCCGTTATCGCGCGCGGCGCGCCAGCATCACGATCGAAGTTGCGGTCGCGCAAGCCTATTGAATGCCGGCTGCCGGAACGTCGACATTCATGCTCACTTCGGTCACCAGCTTGCGCCGAAGGGCCGTGACGTAGTCGTGCGCTCCCTTCGGTGACATCACGAAGGCTTGTGAGCCTCCGATGACGGATCGCGCAAAGTAGGATGCCAGCGGTTGGGCGGAATCCTCGTCGTCCGCCGGAATGGCGATCGCGTTGATCGTGTATCCCCTGGCGATGGCGTTTTCCCGGCTCGGCTGGACGGGCAGCCCGTCATTGTTCTCGCCGTTGGAGGAGATATCGATCACCTTCTTCATGGCATTTCCGGGAAACTCCCCGAGTAGAAGGCTTCCGACGTCGATTGCCGCCGAAACCGAAGTCCCGCCCCGGCCTCGACGGAGGTAGCCGGTATCGCCTTTTCCTCTGATCACCGACGCTGCTGCCTTGGCGTCTTCCAGGCCGCAGATGCGCGTCCAAGGCAGCACGGTGCGCGAGTAGCCGGGGCTCGACCATTCGAAATAGGCCACGCCGATGCAGCCGATGTAATTCTGGGAGATGGCGCTGATGATCTCGGGCGAGGTGAGCGCCGCGGCATGCCCCTCGCGCTGCAGGTCGGCGATCTTGGGATCGATCGAGGAGGAGAAGTCGACGGCGAAGACCACGGCGACGTCGACGTTCATCTTCGCGCCATCGACGTTGGCGGCCTGCGTGGCCGGCGCCCAAAACGCCGCGGCGGCGAGCGTCGCCAGTCTCAGCAAGGAATGGGCACGCTTTCCGGCTTGCCGGTCCGGCGACGCAGGAAATCTGCCGCGCGCCTGTGCGCGACAGAAGGCTGCGTCCGCAAGCAGGAGCAAGTTGGCTGTGAGCTTCGACATCCGCCGCACCCCCGGACCGGAAACCTGTGGCAGGTTTCAGTCATCCCTAATTCAGCGAAGCCTAATTGATGTATCGTCACGGCCGCGCTTGGAGGCGGGGCCCCGGAGGTTCCACAGCGTTAGTTTTGAGTTAGAATCTGGAGAAGGAGGCGGGCAGTTCCTCCCAAAGCTACTCCACCTTCTCTACAAATTGCAGGAACTCAACCGGCGGGAGCAGGTTGAGCTTCCTGGCAACCTTCATGTTCACCAGATAGGCAAACTTGTCGATAGCTACGACCGGCATGTCGCCGGGCTTGGCGTTCTCCATCAGGATCTTGGCCACTTGGTCTCCCGCAAGCTTGCCGACGTCGTAGTCGCGGGCGGCCACCGACATCAGCGCTTGGGACTCGCCGACCAGATGCTCGTAGGGGCTGAGAACTGGCAGGCCGTTAGCCACGGCAGCACTGGTGAAGGCGTCGGCGTTCTTCTCCAGGAACGTGCTCGACCCCAGATAGACGAACTGCACGCCGGCTTGTTTCAACTGGGCGGCGGCGCCCGGAAGCTTGGCTGGATCCGGTGAGCCGTCTGGAAGTGCCGGGAGCGGCAAGGCATCGAAAGCGAACTTCATTTTCTGCGACAATGCCGTCAGTTCCTCCATCTTCTTCACGGAGTTGGGCTCGCTGCGATCGAACAGGAGACCCAGATGGTCGAAACTCGGCAGGTAGCGCTTGATGCTCTTGATGTTGACGCTTTCGGGGACCCTGTTTCGGGTGCCGGTCACATTGGCGCGGCCTGTTTTGTCGTAGCTCTCGATGATGCCCGCCCCGACCGGGTCGGCCACGACGGTGAACACCACCGGGATGTCGTTGAGAAATTCGGGATTCTGCTGATCCTTCAACGTGCCGACCATGCCGAGCGTGGTCTTTGTGCCCCAGGTGACCACCACGTCGGCCTTGCGCTGGCGTGCGTCCTTGATGAAGCCGGGCAGCTTGCTCTTGTCCTGTGCCGCATCGTCAACGACGAAGCTGACATCGACTTTCTTTTCCTCGAGCGAATCCTTCACGCCTTTACAGACATCCTCGCAGCCCAGCCAGGTGATCATCACGACAGTCTTCTTCGCCGCTTCCGCCTGAGGCGGGAGAACGACGCAAGCAGCCAGAACGGCCCCGATCAACATGCAATTTGCGAATTTCATGCTTTCCTCCCCTCGATGATCGGCAAGCCGAGGCTCGCCACGTGGTGGATGAAATACGTGCCAACGCCGGCTAGGACCAAAACGGCGATGAGGCCCATTCCGGCGGAGTAGCCAAACCGTCCTGCGACGCCGGCAATGACGATCAGGCCCGCCACGCTGCCGAGTCGCTCCATGACCCTTACCGTGCCGAGGAGTCTTTCCGAGCCGATATGGGCCAGCCGACCTTCCGCCAATTCCAGCACCGTGGCCGTCCGCGGCCCGGTCACCAGCCCGTAGCCGAGACCGGTTCCGATTGCGGCAGTTACCATGGTCCAGCTGGTGGTAACCGCCGCCGCCGCGAGCAGCGTCACGCCGCCAAGCAGCGCTCCGGCTATGGTGATGATCACTGCCGGAACCTTGTCCGCCGGAAGCCGCCCGTAAAGCGACCCCGACAGGATGACCATGAGGAAATAGATCATCATCATACGACCGGTATCGGCTGCGGAGGCGCCCAGCGCATTCATCTGCAGCGACAGCAGGTACGAGATGAAGACCTGATCGAGGATCGTCTGGGGCAGGATAATGCCAAACAGCAGTGTCGCGAACTTCCCGTCAGCCATCGTTCCAAGTAACTGCCCCAGGCTGGCGCGATCGCCCGTTTTGGCCATCGCCGAAACCTGGCTGGCTGCGGGCAGCATCTGGGTGATCATGGCAGCCGAGGTCAGGATCAAAGCTGCGCAGACCAGGAACACGCTTCGCTCGCCCAGGCGGTCGGCCATCACGCCGCCCAATGCAGTTCCGGCATAAAAGCCGCCGAACAGTGCCACATGGAACAGGCCGAGCGCCTGGCCGCGTTGCTCCTTTGGGGCAGCGTCGATGACGTAGTCTTGGCAGGAGAGCGAAGCAAAGGCATAGCCAATGCCGCTGAGAACACTGAAAAAGATGATTTCCACTACATTGCTGGAAATAAAGTAGCCAATGTTGGCGAGAGCCGCTGGGATCGATGCAAACAGGAACAGATTGCGGTGGCCAAAGCGCTTGGATAGCGGTCGCGCATAGGGTGAGCCGGCAACGATGGCGATGAGATAGGCGGCCAGCGGCAAGCTGATGACGATGCCTGGATTGAGCCAGGTCAACGGGTTGTCAGCGTCGCGGACATAAAGCGAAAAGAACGACAGCGAAAAGGAGTCGGCCGCTGCGATCAGGAACAGGGGAAGCCGCACATCGCTGAGACTGCAGAACCTCATGATCAACGGCCTGCCGGCCGGGATGATGAGACCCGGTTCCAATTGCAGGGCGCGGTTGCCATCGGGCAGTCCACGAACGGCCGCCATCATTGCGCCAAGCCGCTCCGCCCTCAAAGAAAGGGCTTGGCCCAGCCGATCGACGGCGCTGATCCCGTGTGCCAGTATGCTGCGGGAGAAATCACCGGCCGCCTGCAGCTTCAGAATGTAGTCGAGGCGGTTCAGCGGTGCGGCCAGCGAGTGGTTGGTCATGACCGAGACCAGTTCGACCGCCAAAAGAATTGTGACCAAAGTCACGACCAGGAGGTCGAGGACCACATCCCGGAACTCGCGCGACAGGTAGCCGGCATTCTTGATGACGACGAGATTGGCGATCGCCTTGCCGTCGACGACGATCGGCACCACGGTCCCGGTCTCACGCGTCGTAGCCGTCGGGGGCCGATCGCCCGCCTCCAGGATAGGGCGGTTGGTGACAAGCGCGAAGTAGGAGATTTCGGGAAAGTCGTGAAGCAGAGATCTGAAGAAATCCCGTCCCCCAACCATCATGTCGAGCGACACGCCGGCCTGGAGCGTGCGGGCGATGGCGTCATTGGCTATGGTGCCGATAAGCTTTGTACGTCTTTCAAGTTCGGGGGCGAAGGATTGATCTATGCTCCGGTAGGCGACGGCGCCGAGCGACGCGGTTACCCCCAATACCAGGGCGGCAATGAGCAGCGTAAGCCTCCGCGATACCGCAATAGCCATGGGGCAGTCAGGAACCGAGATCACGTCAGCGCCCTGCACGCCTGCCGGTGGACTGCCTCCGCGGTCGGCTGGCAGCAGCGCCGTAAGGTTCGCCAGTGCCATGCGGTATTTTGCGGTGCCGGCGACAAGCGCGGTGTGAAAATCGGCAAAATCGCGGCCCGCCACTATGGTGTCATCTTCGGCGTGGCTGGCGATATCGTCGAGGGTTTGAACGGTCGCGCGCAGCCGGTAGCGCAGCGCAAAGTAGGCCAGTGCCGAGAATCCGGCCAGGAGTGCTGCCGCCGACATCCGGATCTGCGAACTGATCAGGCTATTGTGCGTCCGCAATTCCTCCGTCGGGTAGATGACTGCTAATGCACCTGACGGTTCACCGCTCTCGTCCAGTATGCTCGCGCCGCTGACCAACGCGGTTGCTGTCTCAAGATCCCACATGCCATTTGAGCCCTCTTCCATGGCGCGCCCCATTTGCCGCGCGGTGAATGGAATGGGCACGTCCGACACCGACCAGACGACCTTGCCCGATAGATCGAGCAACACGATGTTGGAGATGGCCGGGTCTGTCTGAGAGGCCCGGTTCAGCAGGGCCTCTGCATTGCGTATCGTAGCGATCGGCAGACCCAACTCCGAGACCGACCTGAAAGGGGCGGCGGTTGCCGCTGCGATGACCGAAAGGCGTTGTCGCAAAAGCTGCGAATAGACGGCTTCATTCTGTAATTTTACAAGAACAGACAAGACAGCAATGACAATAGTAAGGACAATAGTTAAGGAAAGCCAGATTCGCGTAAGTAGAGTCATTGGTTGCTGTCTGGCCTTATAATTTATTATTTTCAATTCTATTTAGAGATAGAATCGATTTATTCATATGCAGCAGGAGTCGCCCGAAATCTGGCCGAACGATCAGCGGCGCCGGCTGCATGTCACTGCCCTACGCCTCCGTGGCAGCACTCTAGTTGATTTGCCGTCACGACAGCGCTTGAAGGCGCGGTCTTACGGTTTGCGAAGCGTTAGTTTTGAGTTAGGATTCCGTCAGGCTCGGGGCCCTAAGCAATGGCAAGTTGGGACAGCTGCGCTGTCGGCAGAATCTCACTCCTCGGCGGTTTCCAGATTGAAAAGGAAGCTGGCGGTCCGGTTTGGTTGACCGGAAAACGAGGCCCGGCGATCCTCGCTTATCTGGCCCGCTGCCCAAGCATGGCCGCGCCAAGGGAACGGCTGGCTGATCTCTTGTGGAGCGACAGCGACAGCGAACACTCGCGCAACAGTCTGCGTCAAACGCTCAGCGTCCTGCGACGGGATCTGTCGCGAGCGGGCATGGATATCCTTCACGCCCGCAAGGACCTGATCGGCCTCAGGCCTGACGCCGTACGGGTTGACGTCGAGGATTTTGAAACCGGTCTGTCGGCACGTTCTGCACCGGATCTCGAAACTGCCCTGGCGCTTTACACCGGGCCGTTTCTCGATGGCTTTTATGTCGGGAGCAACGCTTTCGACGATTGGGCGGCATCGGAACGTGAAAGGCTGCTGAGCCGCGCGATTCAGTCATTGGAAAAGCTCGCTCGTCTCGTGGACGGTGAAAGCGGACTGGCCGTGGCTGATCGAATTCTGGCCATGGAGCCGACTCGAGAGGAGTCCTACCGCCTGAAGATGGAGCTGCTCGTGGCGTGCGGCCGGCGAGACAAGGCCCAGCGAACGTTCGAAGCTTGCAGAAGCGTGTTGAAGAACGAGTTCGGTGTCGACGTCAGCCCGGAGACGAGAGCGCTTTGGCAATCTCTTTCTGTCGCCGATATTTCATCAAGCCAGCAATCGACAAACGGTGTTCCGGGCGGTCAGCGCCTGGGGCGTCCATCCATCAGCGTCGCCGACTTCGTCAATCTGACGGGCGAGCGCGGCGACGATTTTTTCGCCAAGGGCCTGGTCCATGACATCACCACGGCGCTTTCCGAGGTGGCCGACTACGTCGTGCTCTCCGGCCTCCCGCCGCTTGAGAAGGGTGGCGAGGAATCCAAGGCGACGACAGCCCCGCGTGCCCGCTACATGCTCAACGGCAGCATCCAGAGGTCCGGGGACGAACTGAGGGTGAACGTTCAGTTGGTCGACGCCGCCGATGGCCACAATATCTGGGCGCAGAAATTCGATGGCCACTCGCAGGACGCGCTCGAATTCCAGGACAGGATCGCGCAGGCGGTTGTGCTGGCGGTCAGCCTCGAACTTCAACTGACCAATTGGAAGGTCCGCGACAAGAGCCCGCCGGGCACCCCCGAAGTGCGCAGGTTGGTGAATGAAGCTCTGATGAAGTACTTCGAGATGACACGGGACTCGCTCCTGGTGTCGAAGGAACTCGCCGAAAAGGCCCTGTCGATTGCGCCCGAAAATGCTCGGGCAAAGCGGACACTCTCGATCGCGATCACGATGGGACTTGCATTTGGTGCGCTGCCTGGCAAGCGCGAGCACATCGACAATGCGATCCGGCTTGCCGAAGACGCGGTAAGGGCCGTGCCGGATGATGAAATCGCCCGTTGCATCCTGTCTTTTGCCTATTTGCGCGACGGCCGGATCGACGAGGCGATCGTCGAATGCCGTCACGCGGTCAGCCTCAACCCGAGCTATCCGAGCGGCCACGGCGATCTCGGCGAGCTCTACGGCCTGCGCGGCCAGGTGAGCGAGGCGCTGCGCGAGGCCAATGAAGCGATCCGGCTCGGCGCGCACGACGCCATTGACTTCTGGCGCCATCATGGCCTGACTGTGGCGCTGTTCGCCGGCGGCGACGACCGCCGGGCGCTCGAAGTCGCCCGCAGGGTGGTCAGGACAAAGCCGGGTTTCGTCCGCGGCGCCCTTTACTGGGCGGCCGCTGCTTCGGCGACCGGCAACAATGAAGAAGCCTCACGCGCCATCCATCATTGCCTGTCGCAGCTTCCACATCTCAACCTGGGCAATGTCTGTCCCGGTTTTATGCCGCGCTATGTGAAGGATGAGCATCACGCCCGGTTTCTCGAAATGCTGGCGCGAGCCGGCCTTCCGAACTCTTAACTTCGCGATGCCGGAGCGCCGGCATTGCGCTCATCCTCGAGCGCGGCCCGCACAAGTGCGTTTGCTGCCCACGCCGATAGGGCTTCGCCCTCCGCGACGCCGAGGCCGCAGACATCGCGCTGGACGATAAGCGCCTCCCAGCCGATCACCATGGCAAGCGCCCCAACGAGCTGGTTCCAGCGCTTCGGGGCCAGCCGATCCCGCAACGGCGACAAAGCCTGCTCGATCCATTCGATCCGGCGGTAGCCACGGCGCGGTGCGCCCTCCGCTGGCGGTTCTCCATCGATCGTGAGCTTGATCAACGAACGGCCGAGCTTTTCGATCTCGGGACTGACATGATGCAGCGCGCGGACCAGATGCCCCACGCGGGCCTCGCCGTCATCGCTCGCCTGCTCGATGGCGCGATCGACCGACGCTTGGGCGAGCGCGCCGACGGTCGCGTCGAGCAGCAGCTGATCGAAGCTCGGAAAGTAGAGATAGACGGTTCGCCGCGACACGTCGGCCGCGGCCGCCACGTCGTTGACGGTCGGCGTCTCGCCGCGGGCGAGCAGCGCGATCGCGGCGTCGACGATCGCCTTGCGGGTGCGCCGCTTCTGCGCGGCGCGAGGGTGCTGATTGACATTCATGCAAGCTGAGTATACCGAAGTGCATTAATTGCACAAGAGTGCAATATAGACATCAAGCACATTGAAAGGGGCTTTCATGACAATCTCCAGCCATACCGCCGACGACGCACGTTTCCTTGGACCGGGTGAGGGGGAGGCGATCTGGTTCCTGAGAAACCGCATGACGGTGAAGGCCACCGAGGCCAGCACCGGAGGCGGCTTCGGCCTGCTGGAATCGCTCATCGCGCCGGGTTTCTCGCCGCCGTTGCACGTCCATCACCGCGAGGACGAGTCCTTCTACGTGCTGGAGGGGGAATTGACGATGAAATGCGGCGATCGCACCTTCCGGGCGACCGCGGGCTCGTTCGTGTTCCTGCCGAGAAACGTTCCCCACACTTTCGTGGTCGAGGGCGACAAGCCTGCGCGGATGCTGACGCTGCTGACGCCCGGCGGCGGCGAAGGGGTTTTCATCGACGGTGGACGGCCGGCAGAGGCGGAAGGATTGCCGCCGGCGACGCCGCCCGACATCGAGGCTCTCAAGCGTGTGAGTGCCCGCTATGAGGCCGAAATCATCGGGCCGCCAATGGCGCCGACCGCCAGCCACGCTGCGGCCGTCGCTTAGCCTTGCTAAAGGTGCACGTAAGCCGTCAGCGGCAGGTGATCGGAGGCGACCCGCGAGAGCGGCGTGTCATGCGCTTCGACGGCCGAAACCATGCCGTTGCGGTTGCCCATGATCCGGTCGAGCGCCAGCACCGGCAGGCCGGACGGGAAGGTAGGCACGGCAGGAGGCGTGTGGCCGAACGTCGTGTGCAGCGTGTTGAGCGCCGAGCGGTTGCCCAATCGCCACTCGTTCAGGTCGCCGAGCAAAAGCGTCGGCCTTTCATCCGCGCTGCTCATGATGTCGAGCACGACGCGGGCCTGTTCCGACCGCGAGCGGCGCAACAGCCCGAGATGGGCCGCGATGACGCGCAGCGTCCGGCTCTCGTCGAGATCGATCTCGGCGACCAGCGCCCCGCGCGGCTCCAGGCCGGGCAGCTTGATCTGGTGCACATCGCGCACGGTGCCGCGCTTGAACAGGAGCACGTTGCCGCGCCAGCCATGGCCCTTGCCGTTTCCGAGAACCGGCACCGGCACCAGACCTGTTTCCAGTTCGAGGTGCGCAAGGTCGAGCAACCCGGCGCGGTCGCCGAAGCGGTTATCGGCCTCCTGCAGCGCGATCACATCGGGGCTGATTTCCCGGATCACGCGCGCGGTCCGCTCGGGGTCGAATTTGCGGTCGGTGCCGATGCATTTGTGGACATTGTAGGAGGCGACCACCATCTCGGCGCCGTTCACCCGCTTGCGGGGCGTCGACATTGCCTTGCGTGCATTTCTGCCGCGGATCGACAGGAGCACGGTCTCCGGAAGGCTGCGTCGGTTTCTGTCCATATGTCTGCTGCTCGTCTTCCTCGTCTATAGATAGGGCGATCCCAGCCACAGCAATCGGTCGAAAACGCGAATGACGAACGGCCGGGCCATCAGCGTCTGCAGTGTTACCGGCTGGGCGGAAGCGATCGCTGCGCCGATGCGGGCATCGATCTCTCCGGCGAAATTGGCATCCAGGACCTCCATGTCGATCTCGAAATTCAGCCTGAGCGACCGGGCGTCGAGATTGGACGAGCCGACATAGGCCCACACGCCGTCGATAGCCATCAGTTTCGAATGGTCGAACGGGCCGTTGTGGCGCCAGACCCGGCAGTAATTCTTCAGAACCTGGTCGAACTGCGCCGTCATGGCATGGTCGACGAGGAAAAGGTTGTTCACCGCCGGCACCACGATGTCGATCTCGACGCCGCGCCGGCCGGCCGTGGTCAGCGCGCTGATCAGCTCGCGGTCCGGCAGGAAATAGGGCGACATGATGCGGATCGATTTGCGGGCGACCGAAAACGCCCCCATCAGCAGCTTGTGGTTGGTTTCGTTCGAGGCGTCCGGCCCCGTCGCCACGGCCCTGACCAACATCGGCTGACCGGGCGGCGGCGCGGTTCGTTCGACTTGCCAGACATCGCCCTTCAGCGCCTCGTTGCCGGCGAAGCGCCAGTCCTCGGCCGCCACCGAGAACAGGTCGGCCACCACCGGCCCGGTGATCTCGAAATGCGTGTCCCTGGAACTCTCGGAGCCGGCGAATTCGGCCGAAAATCCCTTGCGGATGTTCATGCCTCCCGTGAATGCCACCGTGCCGTCGACGATCAGGATCTTCCTGTGGGTTCTGAGATTGGCATAGGGAAGTCTCAAGCCCATGACGATGTTGCCGTTGAAGAGGTCTGCCGTGATGTCGGCCTCTTTGAGCTGCTTCAGGATGCTGGGCACCGAATAGCGCACGCCGACGGCATCGATCAGCACGCGCACCGTGACGCCGCGTTTGGCCGCGCCGGAGAGCGACTGGACGAACATCTGCCCGACCGCGTCATTGTCGAAGATGTAGGTTTCGAGAAGCACGCTCTTTTGCGCGTCGTCGATTGCCCGGCACATCGCCGCATAGGCCTCGTCGCCGGTTTCGAGCACGGCGATCGTGTTTCCCGAGGTGAGCGGCCGCCGCGCCACCCTGTCGCCCAGCGTCTTCAGCCCGATGAAGTGCTGGCCGTAATGAGCGTCGATCAAGGCTTCCATGGCCAAGTGGCGGTCGTGCCTTGCCTCGGCTGCCTCGCCGGTGACCGGCCGCAAGGCGCTGATCGTCGCGCGGCGGATGCGGTTGATGCCGGCGACGGCGTAGATGATCGCGCCGAGGAAGGGCGACAAGAGCATCACGCCCACCCAGCCGGTGGCGGCGCGCACGTCTTCCTTCGTCATGATGGCATGGACGATGCCGACCGCCGCCATCGCCAGGGAGAGGGCGAGGATAAGCGTGGACCAGTGACTCGCAATCGCCTGCAACATCGCCCCGACTATCGAGCGGGGACGAGCGGAAGGCAATGCGGCAGGTGAGTGCGGGACGAAAACAAGTACTTAGCGGGATGACCGGGGCGAATGACAACCAACACCGTCCGTGAGCTGATCGTCGGCTTTGACCTGAAGCCGATGATGATCATCATCTCTCAAGACGCGAACGTCAGCTCGCGCCGCAATATCGGACGTCAAAGCCACGTTGATCAACTTCCAAAAGCGGACTTCGCCAGCGCCCGCACCGGAACTTCGCGGCTGCGGACCTACTGAACAGTCTCTGCGAGCCTCGGCCACCGCTTAACCGGCGGTTGAAGCGGAAGTTATTGGCAGACGGTCGGGAAGGCATGATCGGGTCCATTCTTTTGGGCTGACAAACCACACCCACCAACACCAGAATTAGATCCGCTCTTGGGAGGCTGGACTATCAAAGACGAATACCTAAAAGAGATTAAGCCCAAACCCGCCTCTTGAAGGAGGAGAAAAAATGAAACGCATCGAGATGGAGATGAGCGGCGGCTGCCAGTGCGGTGCCGTGCGCTACCACGCAAGCGCTATGCTCGACAACTCGCATCTCTGCCATTGCCGCATGTGCCAGAAAGCCTCGGGCAACATCTTTGCCGCGCTCGTCGCCGCGCCCGATGAGGCGCTCACCTGGACACGCGGCAAGCCGAGCGTCTGGGAGAGCTCGGAGCTTGTCGAGCGCGGCTTCTGCGCCAATTGCGGCACGCCATTGTTCTTCCACCACCTCGAAAACGGTCGCACCAACCTGATGATTGGTTCGCTTGACGATCCGCACGCCTTCCCGCCGCTTGCCAATACCTGCACCGAGAACATGGTGGCATGGTTCGATACGATCGCGGGCATAGAAAATACCGGTGCGACCGAAAACAACGGAGCCGATTGGGCCGCGGCGATCAAGGAGAGTAACAACCAGCACCCCGATCACGATACCACCTCATGGGCGATGAGGGAGCGTGATGGCTGAGTCCTATTCCGGCGGTTGCCGGTGCGCGCTGTCCATTGCCGCTATTCCGAAAAGCCGTCGTGCCGGAAAACCAGCGACAGCAACGGCTTACTTCAAGATGATGCACGCAGGGTGCCTGAAGGTCTGCTCTGTAGCTAGTTCGTGCCTCGAAGCAGCCCGTCAGCTTCCGGCCTTTTGCGGTCATTCGACATCGGTAGTGAACGACGCTAGTGGCATGTAGTGGGCGTTGGGCTTGTACAGCTTGTCAAAATTCACCCCCGCCCGGCCGACAGTCTTAGCCATGGCGCAAGGTGGAAAGCCGCCATCAAGAGAGGTACATAGGGCCGCAAACTTCGCGTAATTCTCCGCCTAGCCCCACTGTCGAAGCTGCGCCTTACCTTCCGATTTGCGACGCTGCCGACATCAACTCCTGAGTGTTCGGGGCGCCGAATAGGCCGCCATCGAGCACCTCGTTGGAAGTCCAGCGAACGACGCCATCGCGGTCCAGCAAGAACTGACCGACGAGCTGCCCAATGCCTGTGGCCATCATCTGTTGATCCGCTTCCGTGATATCGTAGCTGTCCTTCTTGTTCAGATATTCGAGCGCCGCAAACGGATCCATCGGTTCCGGCATCTCGCCCGGCAAGTCGACCCGTATCGACTTCACATCGCTCATCGAAACCTTTTGCGGCCATGCGCTCTCGTCTTCGGTGATCTGCATATTCGGCAATCCAAAGGCACGGTGTGAAGTCCGCTCCGGATCGGATGCCGCGAGGAGGCCGAGCATCGGATGGTACCGGAGGTAGAGGCGCGCCCGCTCGATAGGTGTGTTGACCACTGTGAGGCTTTCGATGCCCTTTTCGTTGAGGGCTGGGGTGAGTTGCGAAAGCATGGCGATATGGCGCCTGCAAAAAGGACAATGGAGACCCCGGTACAGCCCAACCAGCACCGGTCTCTCGCCTCGGAAATCGTCGATGGCGATCTTGCCCTCCCGGGTAATCGCGTCGAGCACGACATTGGGCGCCGTTTCGCCAGGTTGCAGCGGGCCTGTGTTGAGACGTTCTGACATGCTGATCCCTCCTCGCGGGTCAATCCACAACGGATGTGCGGGCGGGTGGCTTGAGCCCATGTGCGGCACATACGTCCTTGGGCATGCTGAAATGGCGGTCGGCCTTAGGACGGCGTCGAGGTCGGCGTCGATAGTCAATTTATAGCACGGAGAGGGCGGACGCTAGTTCTTACGGAGGGCAACGCTTTCACCAGACGGTGTTTCACGAGCCGGGCAGGCTTTGTGATAGCCAGGTGCGCCAAGGTCTGGATGTGCGCGACTTCGCTGAGGCTGTCGTCAAGTCTGACAGGGGTTGCGCCTCGTGACTGAAAATGGTCGCCGAATTGCGAAAGAGATGTGTGGGCGGACATGACAGACGACGGGAGCAACGATCGCCACCGGGGCGCGGAGGGCTCATCCCACAGCGCGTCGTCGAGAGAAATGGGGACCCGAACTGGAAAAGCTCGTCCGTCGGCTGACCTCGCAGGCATTTGTTGGTACCATGATGCACCAATCGTGACTGCAGACGCCAGCCTGGGTGAGGGCTGTAAGTAATTATGTCATTCTCCGAACGACCCAGAGCGACCGTCCCGCATGCGCGATTCCGGACACGAGTCGAAGGCGAGGATCATCTTTGAGCCGGTCAGCCTCAACCACATCAAGAACTAGGATCCGCTGATCGGTCTCGTTTGCGTTCGGCGTAATCCAGCAGCGTTGATCCTCGCAGCAAAGCCCGGCTTCCGGATGCTCCTGGAGGTACTCAATCGCATATTCGGCGTCCACTTTTCTCGGTCCCGCGTCCACGGACATTTGCTCTTCTCCTCCAAGCCCTACTGCCCGGGCTTGTGGGAAAGCCGATCCAGCGCATCTTGAAGCGCAGTGGCGGCGCCGCCACGCTCGTCGGCGGACATCAGCTCCGGTTCAAGTTCCAGCCTGAAATGCGGCAGCTCGGTTCGAACGGCGCGACAAGCGCCCGCTAGATTGGCCTTCAGATCGATGACGCGGTAGGTGGCGACGGGATAGGCGATCCCCTTGACCTGGACGTGCCCCATCTCCTCGCAATCGATCGTGTCCTTCACTTGCGCAAACGTCTCGTAGGAAATGAGGATGGCCCCCGGTGCCGCCTCCTGTTCCAGGCGCGAGGCGAGATTCACGGCGCCGCCGATTATCGTGTAGTCCATCCGGTCCTCGCTGCCGAAGTTACCGACGGTGCAGTAGTCGGTATGGATGCCGATGCGGCAGCGCAGCGGTGTTTCGATCCCCATGTCCCGCCAGACTTCGGTAAGCTCGCTGATCCGCTTTTGCATGGCAAGCGCCATCTGTACGCAAGCCAGCGCGTCCTCCTTGACGCCGCGCGTCTCAGGGTCGCCGAAAAACATCAGGATCGCGTCGCCGACGTACTTGTCGATCGTGGCACCATGATCCGACGCGATTTTCGACATTTCCGTCAGGTAGTGATTGAGGAGCTGGGTGAGATCCTCGGACTCCATCTTGTCGGTGGTCTCGGTAAAGCCGGCGATGTCGGAGAAGCATATGGTCAGCTTCTTGCGCTGACTGGCGATTCTAACGTCTTGGCGGCCAGTGAATATCGAGCTGTACACTTGCGGCGCCAGATATTTGGCCAGCTTGCTGGAAAGCGCCTCTAGGGCAGCGGACTTCTCGGCGAGGTTCTCCTCCCTTCGCTTCAACTCGGTGATGTCCGAATAGACGGCGACCGTGCCGCCGGCGCTGATCCGCCGTTCGCTTATCATGATCCATCGTCCGTCGCCTCGCCGCTGCACCCATGGTTCGCCAGGGTTGCGGTGCCGCCACAGGCGCTCGGCAACCCATTCATCGACCCGCCCCTCGGCATCCCTGATGTAGCCGCGCTCGGCCGATCGGCGAATGATCTCCTCGAATGCCGTGCCGGGGGTTAGCTCGGCCTCCAGACCGGCGTATAGCAGTTCGCGGTAGCGGCTGTTGCTCAGGACAAGCCGGTCCTCTCTGTCGTAGAGAGCGAAACCTTCGGAAATGCTTTCGATGGCATCGACCAGCCGCTGACGCGCTTCTGCAACGTCGCGCAGGTTCTTTTCCTCGACCTCGACGGCGGTATCCCGGAAGAGGCTCAGTGCCTCGGCCATGCGCCCGATTTCGTCGCTGCCCGCGGCCGGCAGCGGCGCACGAAGATCGCCGCCCGCGATCGCGAGCATCCCCTGGCTCACCGCTCCCAGACGGGCGAGAAGGCTGCGGTCGACATAGAGCCAGACGACCAGAACCGAGCTCAACAGGCTGAGAAAGGCGGAGCCGAGGACAACTCCGGTGCCGTAGCGCTGGACGAGCGCGGCTTCGCGACCGGAGGCAGTGATCTCGCGATCCGCTGCTGCGACAAGACGGTCGACGGCAGCGGTGAGACTGCGCGACAGCCGATTGTTTTCGGCCAGAAGCTTTTCGCCCTGCGCGAGGACCGCAAGCTCCTCCTCCCGAGCCTTCGGGATGCTGTTCTCACCATCGGCTAGTGCCTTGAACTCGTCCACCCGCTGGCGGAAACGGGCCTGCAGCTTTTGGTCGATCTCCGAGGAAGCCGTTTCCAGGGCGGCAAGCGAGCGGCGCAGCGGAAACAGAATCAACGCCAGGTCGCCTCGCGTTGGCGCGGTCGCGGCCTTGACCAGCGCGTCGTTGACCGCCGAGATCTCCAGCTGCGCCTTCTGCTGGGGGATGTAAGCCGCGGTCGCCTGGACCATGTCGGCCATTGCCCCTGCGCGTCGATCGGGCGACAGCGACCTATCGGCCGCGACCGCCCGCCATTGCGGGAGCCTGGAATCCATCACCAGGATGCCGGTGGCCAGAAGGCGGTGGCTTCCAGTCGTCGTCGCGGTGAGGTCGTTCAGGAGTTCCTCCTTGCGGGCGACCACATCGAGCCGCGCGATAACCAGAGAGTCGAGCTCCTTCAGGTTGCGCCTCAAAACAATCGCGGCTTCCTCGATCTCGGCCAAAGGCACTGTGCCCAGCGTGGCGTCTCTGAGGTCCGTGCGCAGCGCCTCGAGGCGGGACATCTCGAGCGCGACGGCAGCCGAGACCTCGCTGTGCTGAGCCCTGCTTGTCGCCGCCAGCACCGATGGCGCGGCTGCAGCGACCCGTTCGGCCTGGCGCGACAATTGGAGGGAGGCCAGTGCCGACGGCACCCGATCCGTGGTAATTCGGTCGACGACGTCGCCGACTTGAAGGAAGGCATAAAGCGCCGCAGCGGTTGCCAGTACCGCAAGTGCGCTGATCCCGAAAAAGGCGAACAACAGCCGGCCGCGTATGCCGAGGCGTTCAAGCATCGCGGTGAGTCGGAACAATCCAGCCACACTGGTCTGCATCGGACTAGACGTCTCAGGCGGCACGCCGGCGCTCGGCGAAGCCTATTCAACCGGCACGTACTCCCCGCCCTTCCAGACGTACCAAACCCAGCTCTGCCTCGTGAGGTCACCCTTGTCGTCGAAGTCGACCCGGCCAATGACGGTGTCGAATTGCTGTTCGTGCAGTGCCGCGATGACCGCCTTCGGCTCCAGCGAACCTGCCTTCGCGACCGCCTGAGCCCAGACCTGAACCGCGCAGTAGCTCAACAGCGTGTAGCCCGCGGGCTCGAAGTTCTCCGCACGGAACTGCTCCACGATTGCGGCCGCGCCGGCATTTCGCCGCGGGTCCGCCGGGAAGGTGAACAGGGTTCCCTCCGCCGCTGAGCCTGCGATCAGGGCGAATTCCTCGGTGGCCAAGGCATCTCCGGATATGAGCTGGACCGTGTAGCCACGGTCGTGTGCGGCGCGAGCGATCAGCGCAACGTCGGCATGATACCCACCCACATCCAAGGCAGAGACGCCGGCGGCTTGCAACGCAGCGACCTCGGCTGAATAGTCGTCCTTCCCGGGCGCGTATGCGTCGTAAACAGCTTCAGTCACGCCCCGTTTGTTCAGCTGCTTCCTGGTCTCGTCGGCGAGACCCTTTCCATAGGTCGAATTGTCGTGAAGGATTGCAATCTTCTTGTCGCCCCAGCGATCGGCAAGGTAGTTGCCGGCGATGAACCCTTGCGCGTCGTCGCGGCCAATGGTGCGGAAGACATTGCTACGGCCCTGTTCGGTCAGCTGCGGATTGGTCGAGCCTGGGGATATTTCGACGACGCCCGCCTCCGCGTACACTTTTGATGCGGGGATCGAGGCCCCAGAGCAATAATGCCCGACGACGAGCACCACCCCGTCAGCCACCAGCTTCTGGGCGGCCGCGACCGCTTGCTCGGGATCGCAGAAATCGTCGACCGAGATGAGCCTCACCTTCTGGCCGAGCACGCCGCCCGCCGCGTTGACGTCGGCCACCGCCATCTCCGCACCGCGCTGCCCTTGCTCGCCGATCCAGGCAAGCCGTCCTGTCATGGCAGCCGAGACCCCGATCAGCACCTCGGCCCTCGCGGAACTGAACACGGCCGCGAGAACTATGATCGCTATGGCGATGACACGGTGCATGTGTGCACCCCTTGTGGACATTAGCTTACGCTAATCCTGTCAGGGCCGACAGCCCCTTCGGCAAGCGCGAGTGTCTCGGATGTTATTGGAGCGCAATTGGCGAAGCGATGCGCCACTTGAATGGCGAGTCACAACTTCGTTCGCTGAGGTCGGAATCGCGCGCCGAGTCCAGACGGCCGCACTGCGGTCATTCGAGAACTGGCAACTGGTCGCTTCTGGCGCGCCTAGCGGGCACTTTAACCGCAACCTCAAATCTCATCCCCGCCTTCCCACCAGCCGCAGCCACGGCGCCAGGTGGAAAGCCGCCATCAGAAGATACATCGGCACCATGCCGCTGAGCACGGAGGCTCCAGGCCCGGGCATGCACATCATGTCCTGCCCGCCATAGGCGGCCGTGAGCAGCGCCATGATCGCGAAGGTCGGCGCCGCAGCGAGGCAGAGCCAGTCGGCGAGGCCGAAGCCGCTCAGGGCGGACGGGCTAGGGGTGTTCGTCCTTTCGATGGCGAAATCCGAGTTCTCGATGCTCATCTCATCCACCTGCAAATGGTCTGATTTTCAAGGCTTGCGGAGATCGGCTCTGGCGGCGCGGCTGGCGCCGCCAGAGTCGCTTCGCGCTCAGGCGTCCTTGTTGCGGAACGCCGCTTCGCCGGCATCCGACACCTCGACCCATCTCTGGTCGGGCGCGGCGCCTTCCTCATAGTTGTCGTGCCAGTTCCACCACTTGTAGGTCTGCGTCTGCGGATAGCCCTTGGGCGAATCCTCCCACACCTCCTGGCGGCCGAGCGGGGTGACGTCGAGATAGCTCCACACGGTGCCGAAAGCCTCGTCGCCGCGATTGTTGACGAAATACGTGCGGAAGATGCGGTCGCCGTCGTGGATGAAGACGTTGTGGCCGTGCCATTCGTCGACGCCGAAATCCTTATCCCAGCTGTCGGTGATGGTGTACCAGGGCATCTTCCAGTCCATCCGCTGCTTCAGCCGCTGAATGTCGGCCTGCTGCGCGCGCGAGGCGTAGACGAGCGTGGTGTCGCGGGCGTTGAGATGGGCGAGGTTGCCGACCTGGTCGGCGCCGAGCGAGCAGCCGCGGCAGGCGTGTTCCGGCCAGCCATAGACGCCCGGCTCGAAGAAGGCGCGGTAGATGATCAACTGCCGGCGGCCTTCGAACAGGTCGAGCAGGCTCGCCTTGCCGTTCGGGCCTTCGAACACATAGTCCTTCTCGACAAGCATCCACGGCATGCGGCGGCGTTCGGCGGCTAAAGCGTCGCGGGCGCGGGTCATGGTCTTTTCCTTCACGAGCATCTCCTCGTGCGCGCCTTCCCAGGCCTCTCGCGAAACGACCGGTGGTGTGTGCATTTGCTGGGTCATTGCTCATTCTTTCGGTTTGGTTGAGGGTGACGCGGACAGACATAGGGCCTGACGGCGCGATGGTGAGAGTTACAAGTGTGACGCGATTTGATCCGGCGGGCCCAGAAGCGGGCCCAGAAGCGGGCATCGAGGCGGGCATCGCATGGACTCGCTGATCAACGCCGCCGGCCGCGCGTTGGCATCGGGTGACCCGCTCGGCGCCCTGAAGCGCGTCGCTCTGCGCGACGACGCGCCGGCGCTGGCGCTGCGCGGCATCGCCATGGCGCAGCTCGGCGACTTCGCCAAGGCCAAGGCGCTGTTGAAGAGCGCCGCCCGCGCCTTCAGCCCGAAAGAGGCGGTGGCGCGAGCCCGCTGTGTCGTCGCCGAGGCCGAGATCGCGCTCGTCTCGCGCGATCTCGGCTGGCCGGAGAAGGCGTTGCGGGCCGCCCGAGCGACGCTTCAATCGCATGGCGACCGTGTGAACGCGGCCTATGCCGGAAGCCTCGAGGCGCGGCGCCTGATCCTGATCGGCCGGCTCGACGAGGCCGAACGCCTGCTTGCCGGCTTCGATCCGGCGCCGCTGCCGCCGGTCGCCCGCGTCGCCCACGAGCTCGCCGCCGCCGGCATCGCGGTCAGGCGTCTGAGGACGAAGGTGGCACGCTCGGCGCTCGGCCGGGCGTCGCTCGCGGCCTACCAGGCCAACATTCCCGCGTTGAGGGCCGAGGTCGAAAGCGCGGCGCTGGTGATGAATGCGCCCGTGGCGCGGCTCGTCGCGCGAGGCGCGGAGAAAGCGCTGTTGCTTGATGAGGTCGAGATGCTGCTGGCATCCGGGGCGCTCATAGTCGACGCCTGCCGCAACGTCGTGCGCAAGGCCGATACGGTGGTCTCGCTGGCGACGCGGCCGGTGCTGTTCGCGCTGGCGCGCACGCTGGCCGAAGCCTGGCCGGCCGATGCTTCGCGGGAGGTACTGCTGAGACGCGCCTTCAGGGCCAGGCACGCCGATGAATCGCATCGTGCGCGGCTCAGGGTCGAGATGGGCCGGCTGCGCGCCGAATTGGGCGCGCTGGCCGAAATCAACGCGACGGCGGCCGGCTTCGCCCTCACGCCGCTGAACGCCGCCGAGGTCGCGGTGCTGGCGCCGCCTGTCGAGGAGGAGCACGGCGCTGTGCTCGCCTTCCTCGCCGACGGCGAGTCTTGGTCGAGCTCGGCGCTGGCGATCGCGCTCGGCGCCAGCGCGCGCACCGTGCAGCGGGCTCTGGAAGAGCTTTCGACGGCAAGCAAGGTGCAGGCGGTCGGCCGCGGCAGGGCGCGCCGCTGGATGATGCCGCCGATGACCGGATTCCCGACTGTGTTGTTACTCCCGGGTCCGCTGCCGAGCGACTAGTCTCCCGGCCATTGTTCAGATGGAGATCGAAAATGAAACGAGCCGCTGCCGAGATCCTGCGCGAATATGGACCCTTTCCGGACGCCGAGCGCGTCAATGGCGTCACCTACGACGGCAAGAATGTCTGGTTCGCCACCGGCGATAAGCTGAAGGCGCTTGACCCGGAGAGCGGCAAGATCGTGCGATCGATCGACGTCGCCTCGCATGCCGGGACCGCCTTCGACGGCGAGCACCTCTACCAGATTGCCGAGGACCGCATCCACAAGGTCGACCCCAAGACTGGCAAGGTCGTCGCCACCATCCCGGCCCCCGGCAATGGCGGCGATTCAGGCATGGCCTGGGCCGAAGGTTCGCTCTGGGTCGGCGAATACAGGGCACACAAGATCCATCAGATCGATCCTGAAACGGGCAAGGTGATCCGCACCATCGAGTCGAAGCGCGTCGTCACGGGCGTCACCTGGGTCGATGGCGAGCTCTGGCACGCCACCTGGGAAGGCGAGGAGGGCGACCTGCTGCGCATCGATCCCGAGACCGGCGACGTGCTGCAGGAGGTAGCGATGCCCTCCGGTGTGTCTGGACTGGAATCCGATGGTGGCGGCTGCTTCTTCTGCGGCGGCGGCAGCAGCGGCAAGATCAAGGCCGTGCGCCGTCCCGGACACGCTGGCAAGCAACCGTAGCCGGCGGCTGACCGAGACGAAACAGGCGGCCTCAGGCCGCCTCGCGCGCCGGCTGGGCAACGCCCTTGTTTGAGACCTGGCCGGCATTCGGCCTGTCGATATGCGCCCAGGCCGGCCGCTCGAACAGGAAGTTTCCGAAGCCGGTGCGCTTGATGATGAAGTAGAGCACTACCGGGCTGATGACCGAGACGAGCAGCACCGCGAGGCTGAGCATTCCGGTGTCGGTCAGAAGGCCGCTGGCGAGCGCCAGACCGCGGAAGATCGACATTGGGATGGTGAAGGCGACATAGACGACCAGCGAATGCTCCCCGAGCCAGCGCAGCCATTCCATCGAAGCGAATTTCGACAGGAAGCCACCCAGCACGCAAAGCGCCACCGCGCCCGCGACGGCCAGCGCAAGATGCAGCGGCGGCCATGCCGCAAGACCCATCTGCATGCCGACCGGCTGAACGGCATAACCCGGCGAATAGACGAGCAGGCCGTTGACGGTCGCCCACACGACCAATCCGGCGACGGCGATCGCCGGACGGGCTTGCGTCCACGCAACGAGCCGGAACACCAGCGGCGCCATGACGAAGCCGAGATAGAAGAACACGAAATAAGCCGCGAACTGCTCGAAGACATAGCTATCTGGACGCGGCGCCCACATCTGCAGCGCGGCAGCAGCCAAGATGACGATCCAGTGCGGCACGTGAAGCTCGCGCAGGACGCGCGCGACGATGCCGAACACCGCCAGCATGTAGATGAACCACAGCACGCCATAGGGTTGGACGACGGCCATCGCGAGGTCGTGCAGCATGCCGGCTGGATCGCGGCTGAAGATGCCGATCTTCAGCCCGATCGAGATGATCGCCCACAGCACGTAGAAATAGAGGTAATGCACGACGCGCCGGTCGATATAGCGCCGCCATGGCCGGTCGATCACCTGCGACAGGAAAAGGCCTGAGATCAGAAAGAATTCCGGCATGCGGAAAGGCGTCGCAAAGCCGATGGCGTAATGGAGGAAGCCGACGCCGCCGGTGTATTCACCGGTGTTGTAGGCGGAATACATCATCACCACCAGGATGATCGAAAGACCTTTTGCCGTGTCCACCCACGGCATGCGCATCGGGCTGCTCATGAACGAACTCGAGGAAAATTCACCTGCGCCATAGTATCGGACGGGCCGAACTCTAGCAGCACGAAGCTTCGGATATCGTAAACGCGGAATTTTACGCAGTGGTGTTATCCGTCGCCTTGCGATTGGGGTTAACGCGCCGTCTCACGCATCGCCACCGCCACGATCGCGCCGGACAGGAAGGTCAGCGCCGCGATTGCTGCGATCGCAACAGCGAAGCCGAAGAAGTCGGCGATCAGGCCCGCCGACAGCGCCCCGATCGCATAGCCGAGGTCGCGCCAGAAACGGTAGACGCTGAGCGAGCGCGCCCGCCAGGAGGGATGCGAGGCGTCCGACACCGCAGCGATCAGGCTGGGATAGACCATCGCCGTGCCGAGGCCGAGAAGGAGGCTCGCCAGCAGCCACCAGCCGAAATCGCGCGTCATGGCGGTGGTGAGAAGTCCCGCCGCCTGCACCCACATGCCGGCGACGATCAGGCCCTTGCGGCCCCACTGATCGCTGAGCGGCCCGGTCGCGACCTGGAACACGCCCCAGACGGCAGGATAGACCGCCTTGAGGATGCCGATCCGCTCGACGCCGAGCCCATTGGCGACGAAGAAGAGCGGAAAGAGCCCCCAGCTCATGCCGTCGTTGAGATTGTTGACGAGGCCCGCCTGCGAGGCCGCGAACAGGTTGCGGTCGCGAAAGGAGGTCAGCAAGAAGATCTCTCGGAAGCCGAGCGGGGAAGCAGCTTTGGGATGGTTGGCCAATTCCAGCCGCACATGCTCGCGCGTGTCGCGCACCAGAAGGATCGACAGCGCGGCGCCCAGGATCGCGTAGCCGACGCCGAGATAGATCGGCACCGGGCGCAGCCCGTAGCGGCTTGCCAGATAGCCGGTGAGAAAAGCGGTGATGCCGACGGCGAGATAGCCGGCGAACTCGTTGAGGCCGACGGCGAGCCCGCGCGATTTCGGCCCGACCAGATCGACCTTCATGATCACCGTCATCGACCAGGCAAGCCCCTGGTTGATGCCGAGCAGCGCGTTGGCGGCGACGATCCAGCCCCAGCTCGGCGCCGCGATGATTATGAAAGGCACCGGCAGGCCGAACAGCCAGCCGAGGACGAGCACCCGCTTGCGGCCCCATGTGTCGGCAAGCTGTCCGGAGACGAGATTGGCGCAGGCCTTGACCACGCCGAAGCTGACGATGAAGGAGGTGACGAGCGTGGTGGAAGCGACGCCGAATTCCTCCGCGCCGATCAGCGGCACGACGGTCCGCTCGATGCCGACCATGCCGCCGACGAAGGCGTTGATCAGCACCAGCAACGCGAATTGCTTCCAGTTGGCCTTGAGGCCGAGCGCGACGCCGGATGCGACTGCGCTCAAGATTGCGCTCCGGCGTTCGCGGCCCGGGTTTTGGCGGCGTTCGGCGGCGGGGGAGGGATGTCGGAGGTCATGGCGGCGACGAACTGGTCCTCGTCCTCGATGCGGAAGGCCTTGTTGAAGCGCCGTTCGAAGCCGATCGTCGATGTCGGCTTGCCGCTCAGCGATCGCCCGCACACCGACCCGGAATAGGCGCCCGGCAGCACCTCGATATGGTCGGGCAGTTCCTTCAGCCGTCGTACGCTGGCATAGAGCGCCCGGGCGCCGTCCTCGGCACTCGAGGCAAGCTCGGTGCGGCCGAGATCGCCGACCATCAGCGTGTGGCCGGTGAGCACGAACCAGGGTTCGGTCGACCGGGTCCGGTCGGTGACAAGGAGGCTGAGGTGCTCCGGCGTGTGGCCCGGCGTATGCATCACGGTCGCCGTCACATTGCCGAGCTCCAGCACCTCGCCGTCCTTCACCCGCCGGAACGGGAAGCCCGCCTCGGCGCCTTCGAACAGCACGTATTCGGCGCCGGTCGCCTCGGCCAGCGCTCGCCCGGCCGAGATATGGTCGGCGTGGATATGCGTGTCGACGACGTAGAGGATGCGCATGCCGGTCGCGCGCGCGGCCTCGACATAGGGCGCGATGTCGCCGACCGGGTCGACGACCGCCGCGGAAGCCTTGCCGCCGCAGCCGAACAGGTAGGAAGCGGCAACCGGGTCGGTATGCAGGAACTGCCTGAGAATCATCGCTTTTCCTCCGCGCCGTGCGCCAACCCGTGCGAGCAGCCCGGCTTGACAGCAATGGTCGAAACCGTCATTCAATTATTCTATTGAATGACGGTAGAAAGGCCGATGTCAATCCGCAATCCGAAACAGGCGCTCTACGAGCAGTTCGCGGTCGTCGCCAAGGCGCTCGGCCATCCGCTGCGCCTGGAAATGATCGAGCATCTGGCGCAAGGCGCACGCAGCGTCGAAGCGCTGGCGGCCAAGCTCGGCCAGCCCGTCGCCAACATCTCCCAGCATCTGCAGGCGCTGCGCCGCGCCGGCATCGTTTCGGCCCAGCGGGATGGAAAATTCGTGCATTACTCGCTCGCGGATGACAGCGTGCTCAATGCCTTCGCGTCGGTGCGCGCGGTCGCCGAGCGGCAGCTCGCCGAAGTCGATCGCATTGTGCGTGGCTATTTCGGCGCACGTGACGACATGCGGCCGGTCGGGCGCGACGAACTCCAGGGGCTGATGCGAGACGGCCTGGTGACGCTGATCGATGTCCGCCCGCCCGACGAGTTCGCGCTCGGCCATGTGCCCGGCGCGATCAACGTTCCGCTCGGCGAGATCAAGGCCTGGTCCCGCGGTGCCGATACCAGCCTGGAAATCGTCGCCTACTGCCGCGGCCCCTGGTGCGTGATGTCCTTCGAGGCGGTGGCCGCGCTGCGCTCGCTTGGCCATTCCGCGCGCCGCCTGGAGGACGGCATGCCGGAATGGAAAGCCGCCGGCCTGCCGGTGGAAATGGTCGCCTGACGGTGTGGCTGATTAGGCGGGGCGGAATGCCCGCGGGCCGAAAGGGCCCGCGGCTGCGGCATTTGCGTTCATTGGATCTGTTCCCGAGATTACAGGGGCCTCTCTGCAGGGCGAGGATGGCGAGGGCCGGCAAACGGATCGATCCCGACCCTCACCGAAGTGCTCGCCATCCCGACCCGGATCAGCCAGCTACGGGCGTGTTGAGAAGCTGCTGCTCCCAAAGATACGCGATGCCGCTGCCGCCGAAGTGCTGGATGAGAATCTCGGTCAGCTCCTCGACATGCTCGGTGCGCGCCCAATCGCGTTGCCATTCGCCAGCGAGCGCCATCACGGTCATCACGTTCGCGCCGGCCACGATCATTCGCTGTATAGCAACTTCGTGAGACTCCTTCGAAATCCCGCCCGACGCGTCGGTGATCACGGTCACGTCCCAGCCTTCGCCGGCGGCCTGGATCACAGGCATTGCGACGCAGACCTCGGTCCACAGGCCGGCGATGATCAGCTGCTTGCGGCCGGTCGCCTTGACGACGTTCACCACATTCTCGTCCTGCCAGGTGTTCACCCAGGTGCGATCGATGACTTCCTGGTCCGGAAATACGTCGGTGATCTGCTTAAAGAGAAGTCCACCGCGCGCCGCGATCACGCTGGTGAGAATGGTCGGAACATTGAAGGCTTTTGCTAGCTTCGCCAGCGCGGTCGTGTTGTTGACCACCATGTGCGGATCGTGGCTGTTCAGGTTCGCGAGTTGATAAGGCTGGTGATCGATCAGAACGAGGACCGAGTCTTCAGGACGAAGAAGCGAATCAAGTCCGTTACGAGGGGTCATCAAGACTTCCTTTCTCTGCCGCTATGGACGGCAATGGGGTGACGGGAGACATGCGTCAGGGGGCGACGTTGCCTGGACGCAATTTGCTGTTCCTTTTGGCGATGCGGTAGTGCCATAGTCAGGCAAGCTGTGTCGCGAAACGAGGAACGCCAAATTGGACATCGAAGATCTACAGACATTCGTCGCTGTGGCCGATGCCGAGGGCGTATCGGCTGCCGCGCGCCGGCTCGGCGTCTCCAAGTCAATCGTCAGCCGGCGGCTTTTCCGGGTTGAAGCGGAACTCAGCGTCCAACTGCTTGCCCGCACGACCCGCGGCGCCGCGCTTACGGAAGCGGGAATCACGTTCAGAGACCATGCGGCCCGAGCCATCGCCGAGATCGATACGGCCAGGGAAACGATGCTCCCAACCGGTGAGCTGCGCGGCCGCCTGAGGGTTGCCATGCCGCTTTCTTTTGGCCCGACCCACTTCGCTCCCGTGCTTGCGGAAATGGCGCAACACCACCCGCAACTCCAAATCCATACCTCCTACAGCGATCGCTTCGTCGATCTGATCGCCGAAGGTTTCGATTGCGCGATCCGGGTTGGTTACCTTCAGGACTCCAACCTGATCGCGAAGCGCGTCGGGCCGATCTATGGAAAGCTTGTCGCAAGCCCGGATTACATCAAAGCGCACGGTTCACCTGAGACGGTAGAGCAACTCGTCAACCATCAGGCCCTCATGCAAGGAACGGAAGCCTGGCAGTTCATGGATGGCGACAAGATCGTCACGGTTCAGCCGCAGGGCAGGTTCAAGGCCGACAACGCTACGGCGCTTGCCGCCGCCGCAGTGGCAGGGCTCGGCATCGCCTGGCTCCCTGATTGCATCACGTATGACTATGTGGCCTCCGGTGCGCTCGTTCCGATTATGACACGCTATCCTCCACCTTCGGCAGGCGTGTATGTCGTCCGGCCGCCGGGTCAGCACCCCGCACGGAAAGTCCGGATCCTTATCGAAATGCTGATCGAGTACTTCGCACGAAATCCGGACGTTTGGGGTCTCGACCGTTAAAACAGGAACGGGGCGAAGAGCACGGCCGGCTTGTAACGCGGCCGAGCCGGGCAAGGATCGGTGACAGCGCGTCAATGGCATCGGCTTGACCGCCCGGCCCGGCAAATCCGACGTCCTGCCCTTCTTTCACAAATTAGCGATTACTCATGGAACCTTGTGGCCGGTGTTCCATTGCAACCGAATGCAAGAGCATGTCCAGCGCTTCCGGACGCGGGCACCGTCCCCACGCTACTCATTGGTGCTGCCGATATACAATGAGGAAGAGGTATTGCCCCTGCTGGTCGAGCGGATCAGCGCACTGATCGCGAAACTGGACGGAGAGGCCGAGGTCATCTTCGTCGACGACGGCAGCAGCGATCGAAGCGTGAGCTATTTGCGCCGCATGGTCGCCGCCGAACCAAGCTTCCGCCTGATCGAGCTTTCCCGCAACTTCGGCCACCAGATCGCCATCACCGCCGGCATGGAAGCAGCCGCCGGCGAGGCCGTCATCGTCATGGACGCCGACCTGCAGGATCCGCCCGAGGTCGTTCTCGACCTGGTGGCGAAGTGGAAGGAGGGCTTCGAGATCGTCTATGCAAGGCGCGTCAGGCGCGAGGGCGAAACCTGGTTCAAGCGCTTCACCGCCAGCCTTTTCTATCGGCTGCTGGAGAGGATGACGCCTGTCGACATCCCGCGCGACGTCGGCGATTTCCGCCTCGTCGGCCGCAAGGCGCTGGACACGTTCAGGCGCATGCCCGAGCACGACCGTTTCGTCAGGGGCATGTTCGGCTGGATGGGTTTCAAGCAGGCGGCGGTGCCGTTCGAGCGCCCGGCGCGGACGCTTGGCGAAACCAAATACCCGTTCTGGAAGATGATGCGGCTTGCGATCCACGGCATCGTCAGCTTTTCGGAGCGGCCTCTGCAACTGGCGCTGCTTACCGGATTGGCGATTTCCGCTCTCGCCCTTGTGTTCGGCGCCTATGCCATCCTGGCCTGGATCCTCGAGACCGGCGTGATTGCCGGCTGGACATCCACGGTGGTGATCGTGTCGCTGCTCATCGGCATCAATCTCTTCATGACCGGCGTGATCGGCCTTTATGTCGGCAGCATCCACGCGGAAGTGAAACGGCGCCCGCTCTATGTCGTCGAAAGGCTGAGCGGCTTCGATCGGCCGATGCGCGTCGCCTCCCGCGATAAGCGCGCATCGTTTCGCAAGTCTGGGAGCGGGGTTACGGCGAATGTCCGATCTTTTCGACAGCTATAGGTCCAGCTACGGCGAGGCGGTCGAGGGCTCGATCCGGTTCTCCGGGCTGAAGCATGATTTCTTCCTGCGTGCCAAGGCCGAGCTTTTGCGACGCCTGATTGTCGAGCAAGACCTTCGGCGGGGCAGAGCAGGCGTGCGCGCGCTCGATGTCGGCTGCGGCGTGGGCTCACTTCATCCCCATCTCGCGGATGTCTTCGATCGCCTCGACGGCTGCGACGTGTCGGAGGAGTCGCTCTCGCGCGCCAGTAGGGAGAACCCGCGCGTCGCCTACAGCACCTGCACCACCTCGCGCCTGCCGTACCCCGACGGCATGTTCGACCTGGCGTTCGCCAGCTGCGTCGTCCACCACGTGCCGCCTGCGGCGTGGCTGGATTTCTTCCGCGAGATGCGGCGCGTCGTGCGACGAGGCGGGCTTGCCTGCATCATCGAGCACAATCCCTACAACCCGCTGACCCGCATGGCAGTGTCGAGGTGCCCGTTCGACAAGGACGCTGTCCTGCTCAGCGCTGGCAAGGCAGCATCGCTGCTTGGGCAGGCGGGCTTCCGCGACGTCCGCTGCGAGCATTTTCTGCTCCTGCCGTCGGCCAGACCACTTTCCCGGAAACTGGAGCGCTCGCTGGCCGCCCTGCCGCTCGGAGCGCAATATGCCTGTGTCGCACGCGTCTGAACATCGTTCCGGCGCCGGCCTGAAGCTCCTGGCGCGCTTCGGCTCGGTCGGCGTCGTCGCCACCATCCTCTATGCCGCCCTGGCAGCGGTCTTTGCCGGATCGGAGCGGATCGGCCTCGGGCCTGTCGAAGCCTCGTTGGCGGCCTATGCAGGCGCGGCCCTGTTTTCCTATCTCGCGCACAAGTTCTTCACCTTCATGTCGGACGGATCGCATCGCTCGCAGGCGCCCCGTTTCGCGCTGCTGACGGCGATCGGCCTCGCCGTGGCCTACGCGGCGCCGTGGCTGCTGACGGTGAAGCTCGGCCTGCCGCTCTTCGTTCCCGTTCTCCTCACCTGCCTGGTCATCCCGGCGCTCAACTTCCTCGTGCTCGACCGGTGGGTCTTTGCCGAGCGTCGCCCACAGGACGGCGGGTCGACCTGAGCGCGATCCGCAGAGATGCTTCAAAGCGCATCCAGCCGAAACGACGTCAGCTTGATGGCGCGGTTGTAGATATTGCTGGCGTCGGGGCTTTGTGGGATCCCATCGGGATAGTCGAAGACCAGTTCCAGCCTCGCCCTGCCGGCCAGCGCGGCTTGCGGAATCACGAAGGACACCGTTGCTGGCCCGGCGCCCGCCAGCGTCGCCCGATGTACCTCGGTGCCGTTCGCCGAGATGACGATCCTTTGCGAGGTCTGCGGCGGGCGGATGACGGGGATGATTTCGAGCGTCGCCTGAAGCCCGTCGCGGAGTGGCGGCAGGGCAAGGCGCAGGCGCGAGGTCTCGCCCAGCGAATGGGTGCCGTCGGCCACCGGCCCCGACCAGCCGCAGACCATCATGCCCATCGCCTCACTGGCGCCGTCGGAGCGGAACGAGACAGTCCGGCCCGGCGTGTAGCGCCCGACGGCGTCGCGATTGAGGCAGGTCGTCGTCTTGTCGATGTAATAGGCGCGATAGTCGTCGTCGACTTGAGGATTGAGGGCAAGCGCAAGGATGGCGATTTCGGCCGCGGCAAGAGCGCCTGCCAGGGCGTAGCCGGCGAGTGTGAGCGGGGGAATGGCCGATCTCGTCGGCTCAGACCAGGGCAAGATAGCCTCCAAGCCATGCGAGGGTCATGAAGTAGCAGGTGGTGAGGAAGACGATCAGGGCCACCGCAAATGTCGGCTTCGACGCCGACAGCAGCACGGCCGCCAGCATCGTCAGCGGCGCAAGGCCGACCACATAGCGGACCATGGAGGCCAGGTTCGAGGTCAGCGGCAGGATGAGGGCGATCGCGCAGAACAGCGCCGCGCCATATTGCCTGCGAGCCGCCAGCACGCCCGTCAGCGCCAGTCCGCCGATCGCCGTCAGCGCGCTCCATTGCGGCGCCGAGGGCAGCCAACCGGACGCGGGGTGATAGGAAAGCCCGTCCCACAGGAACAGGAGCGGGCTGCCCCCCACACGCCCGAACGCGCGCTGGACATGGGCGAATGCGAACCCGTCCCCGAGCGTGACATGCAGGAAGAACATAAAGGCGAACACGCCGGCTGGCGAGATGAGTATGGCAATGATGAGATCCGGCCGGCCAAGCAGCCGGCGCGGGAAAGCGCTCGCCGATCCGCCCTTGGCGCGATGCTCCTCGAACATGCGCATGACGATCGCCAGAACGGCAAAGACGCCGACCGGCCGCGTCGCCGAAAGAAGCGCGCAGGACAGGCCGGCCGCGAGATAGTTCGAGCGTTTGAGCGCCAGGAAAAGGCATGACGTCAAAAGCACGAACAGCGGCTCGGTGAGGAAGGTGGCGAAATAGAAGGAGAACGGGCCGCTCAGCAGGAAGGCGCAATAGAGCACATAGGCACGCATGTTCTTGTCCATAAGCGGCCACGCCGTCAGGCACGAGACGTAGCCGCATGCCAGCGATATCGCCGTGGCTATCAGGATTGTGGGGACAGGAAGAATGGCGCGGACCGCCGCCACCAGCATCGGATAGAGCGGAAAGAATCCCCATCGTCCGATATTGGTATGGCCCGGGATCGGAAAGCGCTCATAGCCCTGCTCGGAAATGTCCACATACCAGGTGCAATCCCACTTGCAGAAAGCGCGAACGTACGCCGTGAGGCTCGTAGCCGGCGACACCGACGCAAATGCGCCATAGCGGATGGCAAGACCGATCAACAGGAATAGCAGCGGCACCGCCGCAATCACCGTGAGGCGAATGCCCCTCTTCGCACGCGCCACATCTTCAATTGCCAAATCCACCCGTCCGGATGGCATCGCCAACGGCTCCGCATCGGGCCGGCGTCCTGGCGACCTGGCCTGGCCGTCCGATACTGCATACGTAAAGCGGCGGCGGGATTTTTGTTCCGCTGCACACTGCTTCAGCACTGCACCGACCCTCTCCCACAACAGGAAAGAGGCTGTTGCTGATGGCGCACCTAACGTTCCCCGCGACCACGACCTCCAGCATGATCATACGTGACGTCTGCTTGCGGACCGAGGCAAAGCTGGTCTTTACGTCCGACATGGGCGCGAAGATGCAGTTCCGCGCGCGACGGTTACGAAAGCCACCTTAGCCGGGGGAGGATTTATGCTGATGGTGGTCCGCCTGGTCGCAGGCGAGCCCGCGGTAATTGGGCTGCGGTGAGACGTCAGTCCTTGGCGCGCTCGACGTAGGAACCGTCGGCGGTCATCACCACCACGCGCGTCCCGGCGGAGATGTGCGGCGGCACGGCCGTGCGCACGCCGTTGGAGAGCACGGCCGGCTTGTAGGACGAAGACGCCGTCTGGCCCTTGGTGACCGGCTCGGTGTCGACCACCTCGAAGACGGCGCGCTGCGGCAGCACCAGCGAGATCGGCACGCCGTTGAACTGCGCCAGTTGCACGGCCATGCCTTCCTGCAGGTAGGGCGCCATGTCGCCGACCACGCTTTCCGGGGCCACGACCTGGTCGTAGCTTTCCGGGTTCATGAAATGGAAGCCTTCGCCGTCGGAATAGAGGAAGGTGTGCTCGCGCTCCTCGACATAGGCGCGCTCGACCATCTCGGTCGTGCGGTAACGCTCCGAAACCTTCACGCCGTCGCCGATGCGGCGCATGTCGAGTTGGGTTACCGGCGTACCCTTGCCAGGGTGGATGTTTTCGGCAAAGAGGATCACATAGAGCTTGCCGTCCTTATCGACGACATTGCCTTTGCGTAGCGAACTGGCGATGACCTTGACCACGATATTCAATCCCAATCGAGTTTTTCGGCCTGCAAGCGTTGAGCGCCACAAATCGGCGACGGCGGCCTTCGCGTGCGCCCTAGCGCATCTTGCGCCGAACCGCCAGCCTTCCGCGCGATTTTCCTGCCCATGACCGCCGCTTCGCCCTGGTGGACGCCGCATATCCATGCCGACCGCCGGCCCCGGCTGATGGCGCGCAACGCCATTGCGAATGCCTTGCGCGGCTGGTTCTCGACGCGCGATTTCGTCGAGGTGACGACCTCGGCGCTGCAGGTCTCGCCCGGCAACGAGGCGCATCTTGCGGCCTTCGCCACCGAGGCGATCGGCCCAGACGCATCGCGCCAACCGCTCTATCTCCACACCTCGCCGGAATTCGCCTGCAAGAAGCTGCTCGCCGCCGGCGAGAAGCGCATCTTCAGCCTCGGCGCGGTCTGGCGCAACCGCGAGCGCGGGCCGCTGCATCATCCAGAATTCACCATGCTCGAATGGTACCGCGTCGGCGAGACTTATGAGAGTCTGATGGCCGACTGCGCCGAATTCCTGGCCTTGGCGGCGGAAAAGGCCGGCGCCAAGAGCTTCCGTTTCCGTGGCCGCGAGGCCGATCCCTTCGGCGAACCGGAGCGGCTGAGCGTCGCCGAAGCCTTCTTGGCGTATGCCGGCATCGACCTGCTGGCGACCGTCGCGGCTGACGGCAGCACCGATCGCGACGCGCTCCACGCGGCGCTGATCCGCGCCGGCCTGCGCACGGCGCCCGACGATAACTGGGCCGACCTGTTCAGCAGGGTAATGGTCGAAAAGGTCGAGCCGGCGCTGGGGCAGGGCCGCGCCACCATCCTCTACGGCTACCCGGTATCGGAGGCAGCACTTGCCCGGCCGAGCGCTGAGGACCCGCGCATTGCCGAGCGCTTCGAGCTCTATTGCTGCGGTGTCGAGCTGGCCAACGCCTTCGGCGAACTGACCGATCCGGCCGAGCAGCGCCGCCGTTTTGTCGCCGAGATGGACGAGAAGGAACGCGTCTATGGCGAGCGCTATCCGCTGGACGAGGATTTCCTCGAAGCGCTTGCCGTCATGCCTGAGGCGAGCGGTGCGGCGCTCGGCTTCGACCGGCTGGTGATGTTGGCGACGGGTGCCGCCAGGATCGAGGATGTGATCTGGGCGCCGGTGGCCGGTTGATCTGTGCTCGTTTTCGTGTTGCTGCCGCGGCGGAGCATTTAGCTCTAACCGCGACGATTGCCTTGAGATTGCCGCATCCGCCATTGCACAAGCGGCAATGGAACAATAGATGGTGCGGCAGCATCCGTGATGGTGCGGCAGCATCCATGATGGTGCGGCAGCGGCCGTTTCCCGGGTCGTTTGAACACACAGGACCAAATGCATGACCCATACGCTCGACGCAGCGAAACTGACCGACCGCGTCGCAGCGCTCGTCGAGGCGGCCAAGCGCGCCGGGGCGGACGCCGCCGACGCGGTCGCGGTGCGCGGCCGTTCGGCCGGCGTGTCGGTGCGGCTCGGCAAGGTCGAGGGCACCGAATCGTCGGAGAGCGAGGATGTCTCGCTGCGCGTCTTCGTCGGACAGCGGGTGGCGAGCGTCTCGGCCACCGCCGCCTCCGACCCGAAGGCGCTCGCCGAGCGCGCGGTCGCCATGGCGAAGGTCTCGCCCGAGGATCCCTTCCAGGGCCTCGCCGATCCGGCGCTGCTTGCCCGCAATTTGCGCGACCTCGATCTTTTCGACCCGACCGAGGTTTCGGCCGATCAGTTGAAGGAGGCAGCACTTGCCGCGGAAGCGGCGGCCCTTGCCGTGAAAGGCATCACCAATTCTTCCGGCAGCAACGCCAGCGCCGGGCTGGGTGGGCTGGTGCTCGCCACCTCGCATGGCTTTGTCGGCCAATATGTCGCCTCGCGCTTCTCGCGCTCGACCAGCGTCATCGCCGGCCAGGGCACGGCGATGGAGCGCGACTATGAATTCTCCTCCCGCCAGCATTTCGCCGATCTCGACGCGCCCGAGGAGATTGGCCGCAAGGCCGGCGAGCGTACCGTGCGCCGCCTCGGCGCCCGCAAGGCCGCGACCGGCCCGGTCGACGTGGTGTTCGATCCGCGGGTCGCGCGCGGCATTGCCGGCCACCTTGCCGGTGCCATCAACGGCGCGGCGGTTGCACGCAAGACGAGCTTCCTGCGCGACATGATGGGTAAACAGGTGGCCTCAAGCGCCATCACTGCCACCGACGAGCCGCTGCGGCGCCGCGGGCAGGCCTCGCGCCCGTTCGACGGTGAAGGCGTCGAGGGCGAGAAGCTCTTGATGGTCGAGAAGGGCGTGCTCAATCATTGGTTCCTGTCGACGTCGGCCGCGCGCGAGCTCGGCCTGACCACCAACGGACGCGGCTCGCGCAGCGGCTCCTCCGTTTCGCCGTCCTCGACCAATTTCGCCATCGAGCCCGGCGAGCGCGCGCCGGAGGAACTGATCGCCTCGCTGAAGCGCGGCTTCTACGTCACCGAGGTGTTCGGCCAGGGCGTCGACATGGTGACCGGCGAATACAGCCGTGGCGCTTCCGGCTTCTGGATCGAGAACGGCGCGCTCGCCTATCCGGTGGCCGAGGTGACGATCGCCTCCAACTTGAAGACCATGTTCCTCAACATGGTGCCGGCAAGCGACCTCGACCGCAATTTCGGCACCGCGGCGCCGACGCTCCTGATCGAAGGGATGACCCTTGCCGGTGCTTGACCAGCTTGCCTCGAGCGAGGCGCGTGAAGATCTCGCTCTGCTGCGCCACGCCGCCCGTGAGGCGGGCGCGATCGCCATGCGCTATTTCGGCAACAACCCGCAGGTGTGGATGAAGGGCGGCACCTCGCCGGTGAGCGAGGCCGACCATGCCGCGGACGCCTATCTGCGCGAGACCTTGCTCAAGGCGCGGCCGCATTACGGCTGGCTGTCGGAGGAGACCGCCGACGATCATGCCCGGCTTTTGGCCCGCCGGACCTTTGTCGTCGACCCGATCGACGGAACGCGGGGCTTTCTCGACGGCCTGCATTCCTGGTGCGTCAGCGTCGCCGTGGTCGAGGATGGACGCTCGCTCGGTGGCGTGCTCGAATGCCCGGCCAAGCACGAGACTTATTGGGCGCTGCCGGGCGAGGGCGCTTTCCTCAATGACAAGCGCATCCACGTCCGTGCGCTGGGCGACACCGTCGATATCGGCGGGCCGAAGCCGCTGGTCGACCGCATGCCTGAGGCCTGGCAGGACCGGCTGCGGCGCGCGGCCTACATCCCCTCGCTCGCCTACCGGCTGGCGATGATCGCCAATGGCAAGCTGGATGCGACCTTCGTCAAGCCGAGCGCGCATGACTGGGACATCGCTGCCGCCGACCTGATCCTGGCCGAAGCGGGCGGCTCCCTGCTTGATCGGGGCGGAAAGCCGCCGCGTTATGCCGGCGAGGTGATCAACCACGGCGCGCTCGCCGCCGGCAGCGGCGAACTGCTCGAAGTCGTCGTCGGGGTCATCGCCGGAGCTGACGAAGGGTGAGCCGGTCGCCAGTTCCAAAACCGGCTGCTTTGGTCTAGACCTGTCACAAAACTCATAAGTATGCGAAGGATCGGCATGGCCGTGGAAGACGGAAAGAAACAGCTTTTGCACCTGGTGTTCGGCGGCGAGCTGAAAAAGCTGGGCGGAACCGAGTTTCGTGATCTCGATGCGCTCGACATCGTCGGCATCTACCCCGACTATCGATCGGCGCACGCTGCTTGGAAGGCGAAGGCGCAGGCCAGTGTCGACAATGCCCATATGCGTTATTTCGTCGTTCACCTGCATCGGTTGCTCGACCCGGAAGCAAAGGCAGCCGGTTGACAACGATGGAGCATGAGGCGGTGAAAGGGGCGACGGGGCGCTCCGCCGGGCGAGGCGGGACGCGCACGCTTTGGCGCCGCATCCGCGAGCCGCTCGCCCAGTCGCGATTCGTCAAGAATTTCATCGCCGGCCTGTTCGCCTGGTTCGTCCGCCTGATTCGCATCACCAGCCCGCTGGTCAAAGGATCGACGCAGGTCGCCGGCGGCGCCTATGCGCATCTCGAACCCGGCATCATCGCGCTTTGGCACGGCCAGCATCTCCTGACCCCTGCCTACTATCCCAAGGGCAGGCCGCTGGTCGCCATGGTCTCACGCAGCGCCGATGCCGAGCTCAACGCGCTGATGATCGAGAAATTCGGCATCGAGGCGGTGCGCGGCTCTGGCGGCCGCGACAGTTCGAGGCATCTCGACAAAGGCGGCGCCAAGGCCTTGATCGCGCTCAAGAAATCGCTTGTCGCCGGCAAGAATGTCGCCATGATCGCCGACATTCCGCATGGCACGCCGCGCGACGCCGGGCTGGGCATCGTGCTTCTGGCGCGGCTTTCCGGCCGGCCGATCCTGCCCTCGGCGATCGCCACCAGCCGCCGCAAGGTGCTGGAAAAGAGCTGGGACAAGACCACCATCAACCTGCCGTTCGGCCGCTCCGCGGTCATCGTCGGAACGCCGGTCTTCGTGCCGGCCGACGCCGACGATGCCGAAATGGAGCGCAAGCGCCAGGAGGTCACCGCTTCCCTCAACGCCGCGACGGCCGAGGCCTACCGCCTCGTGGATGGCGCCAAATGAGCGAGCGCTGGGCGCGCACCGCCCTGACGGCCTACCGTTATGCGGGGGCCGTCGCCTACCCGCTGATCGGACCCTATGTCGCCTGGCGCGCCTCGCGCGGCAAGGAGGACCGCGTTCGCCGCCGCGAGCGCTACGGCGTCGCCGGCCGTCCGCGCCCGGAAGGCCCGGTGATCTGGATCCACGCCGCGAGCGTTGGCGAGACGATCGCCGTCGTGCCGCTGGTGGAATCGATCCTCGACTATGGCGTCAACGTCGTGCTGACGACCGGCACCGTGACCTCGGCGAAGGTTGCCGACGAGCGGCTTGGCAGCCGCATCATCCACCAATATGTCCCGCTCGACCTCAAGCCGGCGGTCAGCCGCTTCCTCGATCACTGGCGGCCTGAACTGGCGATCATCGCCGAATCGGAGATATGGCCGATGACCATCCTGGAACTCGGCGCGCGCAACGTGCCGCAGGTCCTCGTCAACGGCCGGCTGTCGGACCGCTCCTTCCGGTCGTGGAAGAAGCGTTCCAGCGTCGCCGAGGCGCTGTTCGAGAACCTTGCCCATGTCGTTGCCCAGTCGGATGTCGACGGCGAGCGTTTCCGAGCGCTCGGCGCCCGGCCGGTCACCGTCTCCGGCAATCTCAAGGTGGACACCAATCCGCCGCCGGCCGACGAGCGGGCGCTGGCGACGCTGCAGCGCCAGATCGGCGGGCGTCCGACCTGGGCGGCGATCTCGACCCATGACGGCGAGGAGGTCGTCGCCGCGGAAGTCCACGCGACCTTGTACAAGCGCCATCACGGCCTGTTGACCATCGTCGTGCCGCGCCATCCCGACCGCGCAGACGCTTTAGCCGCGCAGATCTCCGGCATGGGGCTGACGGTCGCGCGCCGCAGCAAGGGCGATCGCATTACGCCCGACACCGATATCCTGCTCGGCGACACGATCGGCGAGATGGGACTTTACCTGCGACTGACCGAGATCGCCTTCGTCGGCCGCTCGCTGACCTCCGAAGGCGGACAGAATCCGCTGGAGCCGGCGATGCTCGACACGGCCGTGCTCGCCGGCCGCAACGTGCAGAATTTCCGCGAGGCCTATCAGCGCCTGCTCGACCGCGGCGGCGCCAAGCTGGTGCGTGATCGCGATATGCTGGCCGGCGCCGTCAATTTCCTTTTGACTAACGAAGCGGCGCGTCACGAGATGATGGCGGCGGGCGCGGCGACCGTTGACGAGATGCGCGGCGCGCTTCAGCGCACGCTGAAGTCGCTCGAACCCTACATCCAGCCGCTGGTCGTCAAAGCGCGCCTGAAAGGCGCCAACGGGCGCTGACGCATGGCCCCAAAAATCGGCATCGATTTTGGGAAAGGATCAGGCGCAAGCCCGAAGCGCGCGGAACCGGCGCCATGACCAGCGAAGCGCCCCCCTTCTGGTGGGAAAAGCCGGACTGGCGGGTGCTGGCATTGTCGCCGGCGTCGGCTGTCTACGGAATGGTGGCTGGCCGCCGCATGCGCCATGCGCCGCGCGAGAAGGTCGCTGCACCCGTGCTCTGCGTCGGCAATCTCACCGTCGGCGGCAGCGGCAAGACGCCGGTCGCGATCGCGCTGGCGAAACAGGCGAGGCGCATGCAGCTTTCGCCCGGCTTCCTGTCACGCGGCCATGGCGGCTCCTTTGCCAAGCCGCATGTCGTCGACGCGCGGCACGACGCCGCCAAGCATGTCGGCGACGAGCCGCTGCTTTTGGCCGAGCACGCGCCGGTGGCGGTAACGGCGGACCGCGCCGCCGGCGCCAGGTTGCTGATGGAAAAGCATGGCTGCGATTTCCTGATCATGGACGACGGCTTCCAGTCGGCGCGCATCCATATCGACTACGCGCTGGTCGTGGTCGATGCGCGCTTCGGCATCGGCAATGGCCGCGTCATTCCAGGCGGGCCGCTCAGGGCCAAGGTCGTCGACCAGTTGGTCTTCACCAGCGGCCTGCTGAAGATGGGCGAGGGGAGCGCCGCCGATACGGTGGTGCGCCAGGCGGCGCGCGCCGGCCGGCCGGTCTTCCTCGCGCATGTCGAGCCGGCGGACCCGGCGCGCTTTGCCGACGGCCGCTTCCTCGCTTTTGCCGGCATCGGCCATCCCGAAAAATTCTTCGACACGGTACGCGGCGCCGGCGGCGAGGTCGTGCTGTCGCGCGCCTTCCCGGACCATCACTTCTACGCCGCGGACGAACTCGCCGATCTCCTGGCGCTCGCGCGGCGCGAGGGACTGCGCCTCGTCAGCACCGCCAAGGACGCCGCGCGGCTCCGCCACGGCAACGCGCCCGCCGGATTCCTCGCCCAGCTCGACGTCCTCGACATCGAGGCCGTGTTCGAGCTCGATCACGTGCCGGAGCGTATCATCAACGAGACGCTCGACGCCTGGCGGCTGCGCAAGATGCGGGGGTGACGAAGGAGAGGACTCTACCCCCGCTTGCGCAGCTCCGGATGCGCCTCGATCTCGCGGCGCAGCGACGCGGCCGCGCTCACATAGGGCTCCTGCCTGGCGACGCTCCAATATTTGAGCTCGTCCAGCGGAATGCTCTCGCCGGTCACCGCGCAGCGCACGAATGTGCCGGGGCTCGTCACCTGGAAGTCGCCGTCGAGATAGCGGATGCGCGCTTCCTTGCCGCCGGGGCCTTCAAAACGGTTCATCATGAAATGGCGCTTGAGTTCATGCGTTTTCAATCGCCACAAATCGCGGGCAAGGTCAAGCTTGACGCAATGCTCATGTAATATCGCTTGGCCGGCACAATGGTTTCCGGAGCCGGCATGGACATCAACCCAACCCGCCTGACGTCGCTGCTGAAGGAGGCGCTGACCCCGCAGCCGGTGCCGTCGGCCAGACCCGATCCGGCGACCGCCGCGCTGGTCAAGGCGCTCGTCCAGCCGCCGGCGCCTTCGACGGTGCAATCGGCGCAGTTTGCCGCGCAGACGCTGAACGGCTCCTTGGCCAAGCTGCCCGCTCAATCGCCGCAGCGCCTGTCCTCGGTCGAGATCGAGAACGCCTACAGAGCCGTCATGGAGCCCGATGTCGGCACCGATGACGCCTCGGCAAGGGCTTCGGCACACAGGCCGGCGGCCGATGCCGACCAGCCTCCGCGAGCCATCGCCCAGGCGCAGGCGGCAGCCGCCGGCAGCTCGCAAATCGCAGCGGTTCCGTTACCGTCCTCATTCTCGCCCACCATAGCTTCTGGGGTGCTGTTTGCGGCCAACACCAACGCGCCGCCGCGCGGAGGCGGTCGCCCCGGCCACGCTCCGCGATCCGAACCCGGCCAGACGCCGCTGTGGATGATATCGATCGTGACGGCCATCGTCTCGGCCGCGACCACCACGATCGTGCTGTTGCTGCTTCGCTGATCGAAGCTGACCGTCCTAGATATCGTCTTGCAGGAAGGCTTCGAGCTTTTCCGGTGCCAGCCCCGCCTGTTCGGCGATCCGCCGCGCGAGATCGGCGGCGGCAGCGCGGGGGCGCCCGACCGGGCGATCGAGCCAGTAGGACACCGGATTGAGCGCAACGCGATCGTCGACGGCGACGATTCGCCCGGATCTGAGTTGATCCTTGGTCAGCGGCGGCCGCGCCAGCGCGACACCGAGCCCGTGCGCTGCCGCGTCGAGCACCAGATTGTAGTCCTCGAAGCGCCGGTCCTGCGGGCGAGGCCGGTAGTCGACATCCTGCGCCGCGAACCAGGCGCGCCAGCCGGAGGCGTCGGAATCGTTGATCAGCGGGAATTTGAGCAGCCGCGCCGGGTCGCCTTTGCCGATCTCCTTCGCCAGTTCCCGCGAGGCGATCGGAAAGATCTGCTCCTCGAAAAGCTGCACCGAGACGCGGCCGGGAATGCGGCCGCGCCCGCAGCGCACGGAAAGGTCGATGCCTTCGTCGGCAAGGTCGGCCTGCCGGTTGTCGACATCGAGCACGATGCGAAGCCGGGTCGGGTGGTTTTCCAGCGCCGCCATGCGCGGCATCAGCCACAGCCCGCTCACCGAAGGGATCGAGGCCAGCCGCACCACGGCGGTGCCGCGCGGCTCGACCCAGCGGTCGGAATTGACCGAGATCAGCGCGAAGGCTTCGGTGGTGCGAAGATGCAGCCGGTTGCCCTCATTGGTCAGCGTCACGCCGCGCGCGTTGCGCTCGAAAACCTTGAGCCCCAGCCAGTCCTCCAGCTTGGCGATCTGACGGCTCACCGCACCGTGCGTGAGGTTGAGCTTTTCGGCCGCCGCCGAGAAGCTTCCGGTACGCGCCGCGGCGTCGAAAGCGCGCAAAGTCTCCAGCGGAAGCATTGGGTTCGAGCTGTGATCCATGCTCACAGCTGACCCTCGAATTGCTCGTTTGTCAATCGGTCTGCAATGGCGTTTTCTGTGCTCATGGCACTGAAAAACGAGGAAACGGCGATGAGCGCTTACACCGGCACGTTGAATGAGACACAGCGCATAGACACCACTGCAGCCGTCGCAGTGGCGCTGACGGTGGCCGGTTGGGCCTCGGCCTTCCCGGCGATCCGCGCCGGCCTTGCTGCTTTCCAGCCGCTGGAACTCGGCGCGCTGCGCTTTGCCATCGCGGCCGTGCCGGCGGCTATCTTCCTGGCGGTCAAGCGCCCGGCGCTGCCGAGACTCGACGAATTGTGGCGTTTTGGCTTCGGCGGCGCGATCTTCGTCGCGCTCTATACCGCCATGCTCAATTTCGGCGAGCTGACCGTCTCGGCTGGCGCCGCAGGCTTCATCATCAATGTCAGCCCGATCTTCACCGCGATCATGGCGATGGCGCTGCTCGGCGAGCGCTTTTCCGGCATGGCCTGGATCGGTACGATTATCTCCTTCACCGGCATCGGCATCATCGCGGTGGCCGACGGGAACGGCCTGCATTTCAATGCCGGCGCGCTGCTGGTGCTGGGTTCCGCACTGTGCTCGGCCGTCAACACCATCGTCCAGAAGCCGCTCTTTGCCCGCCATCATCCGCTGACCATTGCGGCTTCCAACATGGTGCTCGGCGCGCTCTGCCTGTCGCCCTTCCTGCCGGAAGCGTTTTCGCAGGCCGCGGTCGCCGACACCGCCGGTCTCGGCGCCGTCATCTATCTCGGCGTCGTGCCCTCGATGATCGCCTACGCCGCCTGGGCGACCGCGCTGTCCCGCCTGCCTGCGGCACGGGCCTCGAACTTCCTCTATCTCGTCTCGCCAACCTCAGCCCTGATCGGCTTCTTCTGGCTGGGCGAAGTGCCGTCGCTGCTCGGCATCCTCGGCGGCGCGCTGGCTCTGGGCGGCGTCATCGTGGTGAATTTAAAGCGGTAAATCAGAGAGTTATCACCGTTTCACGACTTGATTGATGAGTTGCGATCCGCCACCGATGACCTCTGTGATGCAGGCGTAAGGCAAGCTATCCTGACCCGACTTGATGAGGGGATCGGGATGGGAAGAGGGTTCATAACCGCGGTTTTCTGTTTGCTCATGCCGACCGAAAACGCCGTCGCGGGCTTGTACCAGGTGGAGAACTACGAAGGTTCGATCGGACCGAACCCGGTCCATCTCTCGCTGCAGAGATATGCTCACTTCGGCAGCGGCATCACTGTCGAGGGAAGCTATTTCTACGACGCCAAGCAAAGCCCCATCGCGATCTACGGCACGGCCGACGGCTCAAGGCTCACGCTGTGCGAGATTGCGGACGACAAGCAATTTCAACGCGTTCTCGTGATGGGATCAAAAACGCCCGTCGATACGGCCGGATGCCCATTCTCCCTCGATGTCGGCGAAAGCGGCGCTACGGGGAACTGGAGCAAGGACACGGACAAATTTCCCGTTACGCTGAAGAAGGTCGCCAGCCTCGACGATACCGGCGAGGGCAAGATCGACGGAACCGTCGAGATTCCCTTCTGGGCCGAGACGGCCAGCGACCGGTTTGCCGGAATCTACACGACATCCGATGCCGGCATCTGCATGACCAAACTGCAAATCATCAACAAGAAGAAAAAGAAAGTCGTTCAGGAGATCGGGTTCGACGATGAGGACTGCAACGCCGGTATGTCGACGACGCCCATTTATATGAACGTGGAAAAATGGGTGGAGGGAGGCAAGGACATCATTTCAGTAAATTTTGGAGGTGGCAAATTCGCAGGCGCGGACGACTATGTCCTCGACCCGAAGACAAAAAAATACCATCTAAAGAAATGATATTCAGGCGCATGCTGCCAACCCTGCTGTTGCGCAACGAGCCAGGGGACGCTCACCTCCGCCCGAACAGCCGTTCGATATCGGCGAGCTTCAATTCGATATAAGTCGGGCGGCCGTGGTTGCAGGTGCCGGATCCCGGCGTCGCCTCCATCTGGCGCAGCAGCGCGTTCATCTCCTCGGCCTTGAGCAGCCGGCCGGAACGCACCGAACCATGGCAGGCCATGGTCGCGGCGATTCTGTCCAGCCGCTCCTTCAGCGTCTCGACCGTGTCGTTGTCGGCGATCTCGTCGGCGAGGTCGCGCACCAATTGCTGCACGTTGGTTTCGCCGAGCATCGAGGGTGTCTCGCGCACGGCCACCGCACCCGGTCCGAAGCGCTCGAGGCCAAGGCCGAATTTGGCCAGCGTCTCGGAATGCAATGCCAGCCGCTCGGCGTCCTCTTCGGGCAGGTCGACGATCTCTGGCAGGAGCAGCATCTGCGAAGGCACGGCGCGCGAATGCAGCGCATTCTTCAGCGCCTCGTAGACCAGCCGCTCATGCGCGGCATGCTGGTCGACAATGATGAGCGAATCCCTCGTCTGGGCGACGATGTAGTTCTCATGCACCTGCGCGCGCGCCGCGCCCAGCGCCATGCCGAGCAGCGCTTCGGCCGGCTCGGTTATGCCGGCCCGCGCATCGGCGCTGGCAACCGGCCCCGTCTCGAAGGCGGCTTGCTCGTTTTCGGCGAAGCCGTTTCGCGGCTGCCGCGCATCGCCCATGTCGTGCGGCCGCTGTGGCGAGCGAGCCAAATTCGAACCATGATCGAAACCGCTGAAGCCAGAGGCGTGGTAGGCTGCCTCGTAGCTGCGATGGCCGGCGGTCGGCCCGGGATGCGCGTAAGGTGCCGTGCCCGGCCGGAACGCGGCCATCATGCCGGCTGCGCCAGAGGTCGCGGCGCGGATGCCGGCGCCGGCCAGCGCCTCGCGGATGGCACCGACGATCAGCCCGCGCACCAGGCCCGGATCGCGGAAGCGCACATCGGCCTTGGCCGGATGGACATTGACGTCGACGGTCGCCGGATCGAGCGACAGGAAAAGCACGGTCACCGCATGGCGGTCGCGCGGCAGCACGTCGGCGAAGGCGCCGCGGATCGCACCGGCGATCAGCTTGTCGCGCACCGGCCTGCCGTTGACATAGGCATATTGCTGCAGCGCGTTGGCGCGCGTGTAGGAGGGGATCGAGACGTGCCCGGCAAGATGCACGCCATCGCGCATGGCATCGATGGGAATCGCGTTGTCGGGAAAGTCCTTGCCCATCACCTGCGCGACGCGGGCGAGCCGGCCGTCCGGCGTGTCGCCGGTCGCCGGCAGTTCCAGCGTCGAGCGATCGGCGCCGGCGAGCGTGAAGCGCACGGCAGGGAAGGCGATAGCGATGCGCTTGACCACGTCGCCGGTCGCCGAGCTTTCGGCGCGTTCGCCCTTCATGAATTTGAGCCGCGCCGGCGTGGCGAAGAAAAGGTCGCGCACCTCGACCGTCGTGCCGCGGTTTGCGGCCGCCGGCTTAACGGGCAGGACGCGGCCGCCCTCGATGCCGATCTCGGCCGCGCTGTCGCCGCTTGCCGTGCGCGAGCGGATCGAAAGCCTGGCCACCGAGCCGATCGAGGGCAGCGCCTCGCCGCGGAAACCCAGCGAGCGGATGTCGTGGATGTCGTCTGAAAGCTTGGAGGTGCAGTGGCGGGCAACCGCCAGCGCCAATTCCCGTTCTGGAATGCCCGAGCCATCGTCGGTGACGCGGATGAGGGAGAGCCCGCCGCCGGCGGTGACGATCTCGACTCGGCCCGCACCGGCGTCGAGCGCGTTCTCGACCAGCTCCTTCACCACGCTTGCCGGACGCTCGATCACCTCGCCGGCGGCGATCTGGTTGATCATCGTTTCGGAAAGCTGGCGGATGGGCATGCGGTGATTATAGGCGGATTCGATTGGCGTGGGGGAGGGGCAACTTCACGCCTGCGCCACCAGCCAGTCCCTGACCTTGAGTGCATTGTCGCTGAGCTCCCGGTTCTTCGACCAAATGACGTAGAACGCGGTGCCGGTCCTCAGCACGTGATTCGTCACCGGGACCAGCAGGCCGGACGCCACCAGCCGCTCGACGAGATGGCGCCAGCCGAGCGCGATGCCTTGTCCCTCCATGACCGCTTGGATGACAAGGGCGTAATCGTTGATGCGCAGGCCGCGTTCGGCATTGCGCAGACTGGTTCCGGCGGACGCGAACCATTCGTCCCAGTTCGCCGCCTCGCGGTACGGCTCCTCGAGATGGATGAGCCGGTGCGTTGCCAGTTCCACGACGGTCCTCGGCATGCCGAACTTCGCCAGATAGTTGGGACCCGCGACCGGGAAGATCTCCTCGTCGGCCAAAGGCAGCGAATGATAGTCCGCCCATTGCCGGGGAACGCCGCCGCGCACGGCGAGCGGGATGCCTTCGGCGATGATGTCGAGATCGCGGTCCGCGGTCTGGATGCGTAGATCGATGCCAGGCAGTTCGTCGCGGAACTGCTGCAGGCGCGGCATCATCCAGAAGGAGCCGAAGGCGGTCGAGGCGGCAACCGTCACGTGGCCGCCCGTGACCTGCAAGCGAAGATCCTCCGCCGACTTGCGGATATGGGATAAGCCAAGCGACACATCGGCATGGAAGCGTTCGCCGGCTTCCGTCAGGCTGACCTGCCGGTGGCGGCGCTGGAAGAGCTTGGCGCCGAGCTGTTCCTCCAGTCCGCGCACCGCATAGGAAACGGCCGCCTGCGTCATGCCGAGCTCGCGGCCGGCGGCGGTGAAGCTCGACAGCCGGCCCGCCGCCTCGAAGACGATCAGGCTGCCGGCCGAGGGCAGGAGGTGGCGTAGGCTTCGCATAAGCGCAGCTTATACAAGAGATCAGGATTTTCCAGCGTCACAGTCATATTTCGTCTCGCTAACTTGGCTGGGCGGGAAGTAGGAGGCTCCATGAACGCACCGGCCGTTGAAATGACCGAACCGGCCCACCGTCGCGGTGGCGGTCGGCTGGGACGCAAGGCGCTGAGAAGCGCGCCGATAGCGTCGTTCCCGACCCTTGTCCGGCAGATTCCGGTTTACGAGATCGTGCCGGACGAGGCAGTCGAGTTGATCCACGAGGAATCGCTCAAGATCCTCGAGGAGGTGGGCTGCGAATTCCGCGACGACGAGGCGATCGCGCTTTGGAAGGCGGCTGGCGCCGATGTGACCGAGACGCGCGTCCGTATCGACCGCGCATTGCTGATGGAACTCGTCTCGAAGGTTCCGCCGGAGTTCACCCTCAACGCGCGCAACCCCGAGCGCACGGTCCGCGTCGGCGGCAAGAACTCGATCTTCGTGCCGATGTATGGCGCGCCCTACGTGCGCGACCTCGACAACAAGCGGCGCTACGGCACGCTTGCCGATCTCAACAATTTCCACAAGCTCGCCTACATGGCGCCGGCACTGCATTCGTCGAGCTCGATCATCTGCGAGCCCATGGAAATCCCGGTGCCGAAGCGCCACCTCCACATCATCCATTCGGCGCTGAAGCACTCCGACAAGCCGTTCATGGGCATCGTCACGTCGAAGGAGCGGGCCGAGGACACGATGGCGATGGCTGGCATCGTCTTCGGCGAGGAGTTCGTGCGGGACAACCCGGTGCTGGTGTCGATCACCAACTGCAATTCGCCGCTGGTGTGGGACGCCACCATGCTCGACGCGATGAGGGTCTATGCGCGCCACAACCAGCCGCTGATCCTGGCGCCCTTCGCGCTGTGCGGCGCCTCGACCTCGGCCTCCGCCGTCGGCGCGGTCGCGCAGGTCAATGCCGAGGCGCTTGCCGGGGTGGCCTTCACCCAGCTTATCCGCCCCGGCTCGCCGCAGATCTACGGCCAGTTCATGGTCACCGTCGACATGAAGACCGGCGCTCCGATGGGCGGCACGCCGGAAGCCGCGCAGATGATGTATCTGATGGGCGCGCTGGCCAGGAAATACAAACTGCCGTGGCGCACCTCCGGCTTCCATGTCGGCTCCAAGCTCAACGACGCCCAGGCCGGCTACGAGGCGAACATGCTGATGCATGCCGCGATCCTCGCCGGCGCCAACTACATCTGGCACTCGGCCGGTTGGCTGGAGGCCGGCCTCACCTGCGGCTATTCGAAATTCGCCACCGACTGCGAGCAGCTCGTCGGCTGGTACAAATATGCCGGCGGCATTCCGTTCGACGATTTCAAGGAAGCGATGGCGGCGATCCGCGAGGTCGGTCCGCAAGGCCATTTCCTCGGAACGCAGCACACGCTCGAGCATTTCGAGAAGGCCTTCTTCATGCCGACCATCATGGACTTCAACTCTTTCGAACAATGGACAGCCGAGGGCGCGAAGGATCATGATACGCGCGGCCGTGAAAAGGCGCGCAACATGCTCGCCGACTATCAGGAGCCGAGGCTCGACGAGGGCGTCGCCGAAGGTCTCAAGGATTTGATCGCGCGGCGCGAGGAAAAGCTGCCTGATAGCGTTAGTTGACAGAGAACGGGCGAAGACCCGCCGGAACCAATGGGAGAAAGACAATGACGATTTTCAGAAGCAACAGCGATCGAGTCCCCGCCGCCATCGAAGCGATGGCGGACGAGGTGCGCGCGGGCCGCGTGGACCGGCGCGAATTCCTGGCACTGGCGAGCGCCTTCGGTGCATCGACGGCTTTCGCCTATGGAATGATCGGCCTTGCCGCGCCGACCAAGGCGCTGGCCGACGAACCGAAGAAAGGCGGCACGCTGCATGTCTCGATGTCGGTCAAGGCGCAGAAGGATCCGCGCACCTATGACTGGACGGAAATGGCAAACGTCACCCGCAGTTGGCTGGAGCCGCTCGTGCGCTACACGCACCAGTTCACTTTCGAGCCGGTGCTGCTCGAGAGCTGGGACGTCAATGACGATGCCACCGAATACACGCTGCATCTGCGCAAGGGCGTCACCTGGAACAATGGCGATGCCTTCAACGCTGATGACGTGGTCTTCAATCTGAACCGCTGGTGCGAGAAGGGGGCTTCCGGCAATTCCATGGCGGCACGCGTCGGCGCGCTGGTCGATGCCAAGACCGGTAAGGCGAAGGATGGCGCCATCACCAAGGTCGACGACCACACGGTCAAGCTGAAGCTCAACGAGGCCGATATCGCGATCATACCGGGCTTCACCGACTATCCGGCGCTGGTCGTGCATCGCGACTTCGACAAAGATGGCGCCGACCCGATCAAGAAGCCGATCGGCACCGGAGCTTTCGAGCTGGTGTCTTACGACGTCGGCCAGAAGGCGGTCGTCAAGCGCCGCGAGAACGGCAAATGGTGGGGTGGCGAAGCGCTGCTCGACGGGGTCGAATTCATCGACTACGGCACCGACTTCAACGCCACGCTGAATGCCTTCGATTCCGGCGAGATCGACCTCGATTTCGAAACGCCGGCCGACTTCATCGACCCCCTCGACAACATGGATCTGGTGAAATCGGAGGTCGCGACGGCGACCACGCTGGTTGCCCGCACCAACATCACCCACAAGCCCTATGACGACCAGCGGGTGCGCAACGCGCTGCAGATGGCCGTCGACAACAACCAAGTCATGCAGCTCGGCTATGCCGGGCGCGGCACGGTCGGCGAGAACCACCATGTCAGCCCGATCCATCCGGAATACTATCCGCTGCCAAAGAAGGAGCGGGACGCGGCCGGCGCCAAGAAGTTGATGGCGGATGCCGGACAGGCCGACTTCGAGCACGAGCTGATCACTGTCGAGGACGAGTGGCAGAAGAACACCGGCGACGCCATCGCCGGCCAGTTGCGCGATGCCGGCATCAAGGTGAAGCGCACGGTGCTGCCCGGCTCGACCTTCTGGAACGATTGGACGAAATATCCTTATTCCCTAACCATCTGGTATATGCGCCCGCTCGGCGTCCAGGTGCTGGCGCTGGGCTACCGCAGCGGTGAGGCCTGGAATGAGACGGCCTATTCCAATCCGGATTTCGACGCCAAGCTCAAGCAGGCGCTATCGGAGATCGACGTCGCCAAGCGCAAGGAGGTGATGAAGGACGTCGAGCAGATCCTGCAGGACTCCGGCGTCATCATCCAACCGTTCTGGCAGAAGCTCTACTGCCACATGAACAAGAAGGTGAAGAACTACGCAATGCACCAGACCTATAAAATGGACTTCCAGAACGTCTGGCTTGAAGCCTGAGACGGGCAGCGCAAGGACTTCATGCCGCGCGAAAAAGCCGATATGCAGGATGCGTGGTGGCGATCTTGCCACCACGGCGCCGAACATCCGGAGATCCTGCATGAGACCAACAATGCTGGCCGCTGCCATGTCGATCGCCTTGCCTGCCGCGACACTCGCCGGGCCGGCTTCCAAGGCCGTGAAGTTCTTCTATGTGCCTGAGGTGAGGTTCGAGGCGGACGCGAAATACCGCGACCGCTTCACCGAGCCGGTCACCAAGCTGTTTGAGGCCAACGACAAGGCGCAGAAGGAGAAGCCCGACGAGGTATCCTGCATCGATTTCGACCCGGGCCTCGACGCCCAGGATTTCGATCAGAAGACCGTGTCGAAGACGCTGAAGCTCACCGAGGCCGTCAATGGCGACACCGCTGAGGTGACGGCAAACTTCAATCTTTTCTCGGAAGGCGATGACTCCAAACGTGAAATGGTGTGGTCGCTGAAGAAAGTGGACGGCAAGTGGAAGATCGCCGACATCACCTCCAAGACCAGCGACTGGACGCTCAGCGCGCTGGAATGCATGCCGGGCTCCTCGGCGGAGTAGTCCCGTGCTGCGCCGCCTCGTCCTCGCGCTGTCGAGCTTGTCGATGCTGGCCGTGGGGCTGAGCGGCAGCGCCTGCGCGCAAGGGCTGTTCGGCTCGCCGCCGCCGCAGGCCTCATCTACCGACAATGCGCCGGCGGATGGCACCCCGCCGCCTGCCGCGACGCCGGCGCCCGCCGCCCCCGTCCTTCCCGGGTCGCCGACGGCGGTAGTGAAGCCTTTCTACGAGCATCTCGGTCTGGAATTGGACCCGGCCCAGCGCAAGAACTTCATCGACCCGGCCAAGAGCGTGCTCGACAAGAGCGACGCGCTGCGTGCCTCCGGGCAGGGCGAATGCCTCGACCCCAACATGGCCCTCGACAATGCCGACTACGACAAGTTCGCCATCGACAAGAGCCTGCGCACCATCGAAGCCATCCATGGCGACGAGGCCAAGGTGGTCGTGGCCTTCGTCGCTGCTGGCAACAAGCATCGGCTTGAATGGAAGCTGAAGAAGGTCGGCGGCGACTGGAAGATCGCCGATCTCCTGTCGGTCACCGGCGAATGGGCGTTGAGCCAATACCAGTGCGAATGAGCGCGATTAACCCAGTCCCCTCAGCCCCTTCCGCGATAGGGCGCCACGCCGGTGTCGGGCAGCCAGGCGCCTTCGGGCGGAGCGCCGGTCTGCCAGAAGACATCGATCGGAATGCCGCCGCGCGGGAACCAGTAGCCGCCGACGCGCAACCAGAGCGGCTTGGTCGCCTCGACGATGCGGCGGCCGATCATGACGGTGCATTCCTCATGGAAGGCGCCGTGGTTGCGGAACGAGGTCATGAACAGTTTCAGCGACTTCGATTCCACCAGCGTCTTGTCGGGCGCGTAGTCGATGACAATGTGGGCGAAGTCGGGCTGGCCGGTGACCGGGCAGAGCGAGGTGAATTCCGGGCAGGTGAAGCGCACGATCGCCGGCGGCCCGTCGCCGCGATTGAAGGGCACGGTCTCCAGGACCGCCTGTTCGGGGCTTTGTGGCGTCTCGACGTGCTTGCCGAGCTGGGTGAGGTTTTTTGCATCAGTCATGGGCGGCTCCTTGCTCCCAGCCGTTGGAAGCGCAGTTCAACGGGCGGGTGCGAAACGAAGGTTGAAGAAGCGCTGCAGTCCTCTCGGGCGCAGCGCGTTTGACCGCTCATTAGCACAATTTGAAACGGCAGGAAGACGATGACCAGCAACGACCCGCTTCTCCAACCTTACCAGCTCAAGCACCTGACGCTGAAGAACCGGGTGATGTCGACCAGTCACGAGCCGGCCTATTCCGAGGACGGCATGCCGAAAGAGCGCTACCGGCTCTACCATGCCGAGAAGGCCAAGGGCGGCATGGCGCTGACCATGACGGCGGGCTCGGCGATCGTCTCGCGCGACAGCCCGGCCGCCTTCGGCAATCTGCATGTCTATGACGATCGCATCGTGCCGTGGCTGGCGGAACTCGCTGATGCCTGTCACGAGCATGACTGCAAGGTGATGATCCAGATCACCCATCTCGGGCGCCGCACCGGCTGGAACAAGGCGGACTGGCTGCCGGTGCTTTCGGCTTCGCCGGTGCGCGAGCCGGCGCATCGCGCCTTTCCCAAGACCATCGAGGATTGGGATATCGAGCGCATCGTCGCCGACTATGCTTCCGCCGCGCAGCGCTGCCAGGCCGCCGGCCTCGACGGCATCGAGTTCGAGGCCTACGGCCATCTGATGGACGGCTTCTGGTCGCCGGCCACCAACCATCGCGACGACGATTTCGGCGGCTCGCTCGACAACCGGCTGCGCTTCACCAACCTGGTGCTGGACGCGGTGCGCGCGGCCGTCGGCGAAAAATTCGTCGTCGGCATCCGCATGGTTGCGGACGAGGATTTCGAAAAAGGCCTGTCGAAGGAGGAGGGCGTCGAGATCGCCCGACGCCTGGCCTCATCCGGCAAGGTCGATTTCCTCAACATCATCCGTGGTTCGATCGAGACCGACGCGGCGCTGACCAAGGTCATCCCGGTGACCGGCATGCGTTCCTCGCCGCATCTCGACTTCGCCGGCGAGGTGAAGGCGGCGACGAAATTCCCGACCTTCCACGCGGCGCGCATCTCCGATGTCGCCACGGCGCGCCATGCGATCGCCACCGGCAAGCTCGACATGGTCGGCATGACGCGCGCCCATATTGCCGATCCCTATATCGTCAAGAAGGTGATGGAGGGCCGCGAGCACGAGATCCGTCCTTGCGTTGGCGCAACCTACTGCCTCGACCGCATCTATGAAGGCGGCGAGGCGCTTTGCGTCCACAATGCCGCGACCGGCCGCGAAGCGACGATCCCGCATGTCATCGCCAAAAGCAAAGGGCCGAAGAAGCGGGTGGTCGTCGTCGGGGCCGGGGCCGGCGGGCTCGAAGCCGCGCGGGTCGCCGCCGAACGCGGCCATCAGGTGACGGTGCTCGAAGCGTCGAGCCAGGCCGGCGGCCAGGTGCGGCTCGCGACGCAAAATCCGCGCCGCAAGGAACTGATCGGCATCATCGACTGGCGGCTCGCGGAACTGGACCGCCTCGGCGTCGAGATCCGCTACGACACATGGGCCGAGAAGAACGATGTGCTGGCGCTGTCTCCGGATGTGGTCATCGTCGCGACAGGCGGCCTGCCGCAGAACCCGCCGCTGGCGGCGGGCGACAACCTCGTCACCTCGAGCTGGGACATCATGGCGGGCAGCGTCAAGCCGGCCGAGAACGTGCTGCTCTATGACGACAATGGCGGCCATCAGGGGATGGGCGCGGCGGAGTTGATCGCCAACAGCGGCGCGAAGCTGGAGCTGGTCTCGCCGGAGCGCTTCTTCGCGCCGGAAATGGGCGGCCTGAACCACGTTCCCTATATGCGCGCCTTCCACGAGAAAGGCGTCACCGTCACCATCAACACCCGTCTGCGCTCGGTGCGGCGCGAGGGCAACCAGCTCATTGCCGAGTTGGCCTCGGACTTCGCCGATGGCTGGCGCGGCGAGCGGCGGGTCGATCAGGTGGTGGTCGAGCATGGCACGGCGCCGCTCGACGATCTCTATTTATCGCTGAAGCCGCTGTCGAGGAATGGCGGCGCGGTCGATTACGAGCGGCTGGTGAGCGGCGGCGACATCTTTCCGTCACGCAATCCGGAAGGCGGCTTCGTCGTATTTCGCATCGGCGACGCGGTCGCCTCGCGAAACATCCATGCAGCCATCTATGACGGGATCAGGTTCGGGATCCGAATCTGAGGCATGGAGCGTGATCCCAACCTCCGGTTCGGAGAAGATCATGCTCAATCGGTGGCGCGCAACCGACCTAGCAAGGAGAGCCACCTGCCGCTTTGGTCCGTTGCGCGCCGCGCATGACGCCGGCCTGATGCCGGCGTCGTGCGATACTCAAAACATCCTGGCGGTCGCCATGCAAAGCACGGTGATGACCAGCAGCCCGCCGGCGATGCGTTCGCCTCTGGTCGTTTTCGCGCGCAACTGGGTTTGCGTCGCCGCATCTGCAGTGGCCAACTGCCTGCTGGCGGAGCCGACCAGCGCGCCTTGCACGCCTGCGGCGATCAGCGCCGTCACGATACCGAGCGCCAGCACCTTTTCCATCGAGCCGAAGACACCTTCATGGAAAAAATACCAAAGCAATATGCCGGTCAGGAAAACCAAACCGGCCGCCCCCATTTGCGGTCGGAAGAACCGTTCCGCTCGAATATCGGGATCGCGGGCGACCGCTATGGTCGTGCCGGCCCAGAACACGCCGGCCATGACATGCAGGCCGATGACGACGATGTAGACATATTGCATGACCGCATTCCTCTCGTTCGCCCGCCCGCCTGCGTGTCGCAGTGCCGGTCGGTTGGTTCCGGCGGCACCATGAATAAGACAAAATTAGATATCTAATGGTTAGATGTCAATGCATCGCGCAGTATTTCGCCAATCCATTGCTTGTTTTAGTGTCCGGCCATGACGCCGTTTGATCGCCCGCCAGTCGGCATGAATCTCGCCCGCACGTCCAAGGTGGTGGCGCAGGCCTTCGACGCCGCCCTGGTCGAGGCCGGCGGCACGCTGCCGGTCTGGCTGACCTTGCTCTCGGTCAAGTCGAAGGAACTCGCCAACCAGCGCGAGCTTGCCGGCATGATCGGAATCCAGGGCGCGACGCTGACCCATCATCTCAACGCCATGGAGGCGCAAGGGTTGCTGACGCGCCGCCGCGATCCAGGAAACCGCAGGGTCCACCAGGTGGCCCTGACTGAAGCCGGCGAAGCGCTGTTCGAGAGATTGCGGATGGCTGCGATCGCCTTCGACAAGCGGTTACGGAGCGGAATTGCCGATGAGAGGCTGGCCGAATTCGCGGAAGTGCTTGCAGCACTCCGTGGGAATGTCGGGGATTAAACCGCCTCAGTCGTAGGTCGCGATGGCGCCGAAGGCGTAGTGGCGCAGCCTGAGCGCCGCGATCAGTGCGGTGAGCTTCGCCTTGCCGTCGAAGGCGTCCTGGAACATCTCGTCATGCATCAACAGGATCAGCCTGCCCGGCTTGACGAAATTGCCGTAGCCGAACAGATGATCGATCTCGCTCACCAGATGGTCGACGCTCTGCACCGGCTTGCCGCTGTCTTCATGCACCCATTCATGATCCCAGCCATAGAGCCAGAATCCTGACGCGGCGACGAACTCGTAGTCCGGGTCCTCGCGGCCGGCCTGCGCCAGCCCAAGCGAGTTGTCGTCTTTCGACATCGACGGCAGCCGGAACACGTCGCGCCCCGGCAGCCGCGCGCGCACGGCGGGCTTCAGGCCAAGCACGGCATTGGCCCTCAGCATGTCCGCGACCACGCCCTCGGTGTCGCCGTAGAAATGCCGGTAGTGGTTGTAGGCATGGCTGTAGCTGTGATTGCCGATCGTCACCAACGGCATCGATTTCGCCCGCTGCAGCAGCGCCCGGTTGGCTGCATTGGCTTCGGCATGCATGCCGACCATGAACAGTGTCGCCGGCACCTGCTCGGCCTGCAGCACGTCGAGGATATTGGCTGTGCCGTTCAGCGGACCGTCGTCGAAGGTGAGATAGATGGTCCGGTCGGCGGCAAGCGCAGGACACGCCACCAGCAACAGCGTCAGTACAAGAAGTCGAAGCGGCATCCGCAAGTTCCGGTTGCAATCGCGGCAGGCCGCCATGCTTGTCCAAGCTTGTCAAGCTTGCCGGTCGATCGCGCTATGCCAGGCTGCCTTGCAGCACCTTGAGCTTCGCCTTCTTCGGGCTGCGCGCCATCAGCCATTCGCGCGCCTTGTCCTGCGGCATCGGGAAGGCGATCGAATAGCCCTGCACCTGGTCGCAGCCGATCGCCATAAGCGAGTCGAGCTCGGCCTCGGTTTCCGCGCCCTCGGCGACGATCGAGATGCCCAGCCCGCGGGCAAGCTCGGTGATGGCGCGCACGATCTTGGTGTTGTCGCCGTTCTCGTTGATGTTCTGCACGAAGCGGCGGTCGATCTTCAACCGGTCGATCTCGTTCGGATTAACGTGGCTGAGCGACGCATAGCCGGTGCCGAAATCATCGAGCTCGAGATGCACGCCGGCGGCGCGGATGTGCCTGAGCTTGGCGGCGATACCGGTCTTTTCGTCGTCGAGGATGACGGATTCGACGATTTCCAGCGACAGCTTCTGCGGCGCGAGCCCGGCCCGCTCCAGTGTCTCGAACAGGAACTTGTCGAAATCCGGCTCGCGCAGCTCGGTGCCCGAGACGTTGACGGCGATGCGCCCGAAGTCGATGCCGGCGCGGTCCCATTCGGCCGCTTCGTCGATCGCCTTGGTGATGACGATACGGCCGATATCGGGCATGAAGCCGCATTTTTCGGCGACGGGGATGAACTCGCCGGGCGAGATCATGCCGCGTGCGGCATGCTTCCAGCGCACCAGCGCCTCGATGCCGCTGATCTTGCCGCTGGTGAGCGACACCTGTGGCTGGAAATAGACCTCGAAGGTCTTTTCGGAGATCGCGGTGCGGATGTCTTGCTCGAGCTGCTTGCGGTAGTCGAGCTCGCGCCGAAGCTCCTCGGAGAAGAAGGAGAAGCTTCCGCCGCCGAGCTTCTTGGCCGAATAGAGCGCGAGATCGGCATGGACAAGCAGGTCCTGCGCATTCTCGGCATCGACGGGGTAAACGGCGATGCCGGCGCTGGCGCCGGGCATGATGGTCGTGCCCTGGAAGGTGATCGGCTCGTTGATTTCGCCGAGGATACGCTTGGCCAGCGCATGGATGTCCTCGGTGGAGCCGACGCCGTTGAGGATCATCACGAACTCGTCGCCGCCGAGACGGGCGCAAAGATCCGATGCGCGGCAGGAATCGCGCATGCGCTGCGCGGTGACGACAAGCACATAGTCGCCGGCTGCGTGCCCCAGCGTGTCGTTGATCTGCTTGAAGCGGTCGAGGTCGAACTGGATCACCGCCAGGCGCTCGCGGCGGCGATGCGCGCCCTTGATCAGCGTGTCGAAATGATCGGTGAGGAAGGTGCGGTTGTGCAGGCCGGTCAAGCCGTCATGCACGGCGATGAAGGCCATGGAATTGCGGGCATCGACCAGCTCGTGCGTCTTGCGCAGGATGGCCTTCGACATCGGCCGGAAGATGAACAGCGCCACCAGCACGATGACGCCGATGGTGGCAAAGAACAGCGTGCGGTGAAGGTCGAGCATCTCGTCCGACCGCTCGTTGGCAAAGGCGCTGATGCGCTGGCCGAGCGCGGCATAGCCGGACAAGGTCGCATTGGCGACGGAGGCGTCGAGGCCGGCGCGTTCGCCGCCGCCCTTGTAGCCCTCGCGTTGCATGCCGAGCTGGGATCCGAAGGACGAGGCCAGCCGTTCGCCGTTGGCAATCAGGCCGACCGAGAAATAGTCGAGGTGGAACGGCTTGCTGAACAGCACGTATTCGATCGATTTCGGATCGTTGCGCGCCGGTGACAGCGGATCGGCACCGGTCTCCTTGAGCAGCAGGTCATAGTTGGTCTCGAACTCGGCCGTCGCCAGCTTGAGCGCGGTGACGAGCGCCGCCTGCTTGTCGCGTGAGGCGGCACCCGTGGCGCCCGCCAGGAAGACGATGCGCTGCGACAGCGCCTTCTGCGTCGAGACGATGTCGAGCAGCGCATCATTGTGCTGCTGTTGCGCCATTAGCTGCTGCAGAAGGATGAAGGACGCCATCACCATGGCGGCGATGATCATGAGCGCCAGCCAGTAGCCGCTCTTGATCAGCAGAATCAGCTTGCGCGAAACGCTCTGCACTGGCTGCTGCGACATAACTCGGTGACCCCTCCGGTCGACGGATTCCTGCCATGGATTCGTGGCGGGAAGAGCCTTGACGTGAAAGGGTTAACAGCTCGGCAAGCAGGCGCGGCGCTTATCCTGGCGGCGTGACAAAGCTGACAAGATGGTTATCGCGTCCTTTCAAGCGTTGTCGGCATTTGAGCGCATCGTTGCTCCGCCGTGGCCGGAAGGCTTTCGCATCGCCACCGAAGCGGTCGTTTTTGCGATGGATTTTTCGGCCGCGTAGCGCGACAGTCCGCGTCAAATGAACAGGGCCAGACCATGAGCGCAGCGTTTCTCTCCCACATCGACAACGAGCTTCAGGGCCTGAAATCGGCCGGGCTCTACAAGTCAGAGCGGGTCATATCCTCGATGCAGTCGGCCGAGATCGAGGTTGCAGGCCAGAAGGTGCTGAATTTCTGCGCCAACAATTATCTGGGCCTCGCCGACAGTCCCGAGTTGCGCGAGGCGGCGAAGCGGGCGCTCGACCGTTACGGCTACGGCATGGCCTCGGTGCGCTTCATCTGCGGCACGCAGGAGGAGCACAAGCAGCTCGAAGCGACGATCTCGTCCTTCCTAGGCATGGAGGACACCATCCTCTACGGCTCCTGCTTCGACGCCAATGGCGGCCTGTTCGAGACGCTGCTGGGCGAGGAGGACGCCGTCATTTCGGACGCGCTGAACCACGCCTCGATCATCGATGGGGTGCGGTTGTCCAAGGCCAAGCGCTTCCGCTACGCCAACAACGACATGGCCGATCTCGAAGCGCGGCTGAAGGAGGCGAAGGAATGCCGCTTCCGGCTGATTGCCACCGACGGCGTGTTCTCGATGGACGGCATCATCGCCAATCTCGGGGGTGTGTGCGACCTCGCCGAGAAATACGACGCCATGGTCATGGTCGACGACAGCCACGCGGTCGGCTTCGTCGGCAAAAACGGCCGCGGCTCGGCCGAGCATTGCGGCGTCGAGGGCAGGGTGGACATCATCACCGGCACGCTCGGCAAGGCGCTGGGCGGTGCTTCCGGCGGCTACACCTCGGGCAAAAGCCAAGTGGTCGATTGGCTGCGCCAGCGCTCGCGGCCCTATCTCTTCTCCAACACGCTGATGCCGGCCATCGCCGGCGCCTCGATCAAGGTGTTCGAGCTGGTCCGCAATGGCGACGCGCTGCGCGAGCGCCTATATGCCAACGCGCAGCGCTTCCGCTCTCAGATGGGTAAGCTGGGCTTTACGCTTGCCGGCGCCGATCACCCGATCATCCCGGTGATGCTTGGCGACGCTGCTTTGGCGCAGGAGATGGCGCAGCGCATGCTGAAGCGCGGCATCTACGTCATCGGCTTTTCCTTCCCGGTTGTGCCGAAAGGCCAGGCGCGCATCCGCACGCAGATGTCTGCCGCGCATTCCAGCGCCGATATCGACCGCGCGGCCGAGGCATTCGGCGAGGTCGGCAAGGAATTGGGCGTGATCGGCTGAGGCGCTTTACCCTCCCCCTTGTGGGGAGGGTCGGCGCACGGCCGCTTGCGAAGCAAGTGGCCGGGAGACGGGGCGGGGGTATGCAGGGTCAGTACCGTCGCCAGTTGCTTTGACCCTCACCCGGCCCTTCGGGCCACCCTCCCCACAAGGGGAGGGTAAGGAGCTAGAAATGTCCAACATGATGAAGGCGCTGGTGAAGGCCAAGGCCGAGCCGGGAATCTGGATGGAAGAGGTGCCGGTGCCGGAGATCGGCCCGAACGACGTGCTGATCAAGGTCAGGAAGACCGCGATCTGCGGCACCGACGTCCACATCTACAATTGGGACCAGTGGGCGCAGAAGACTGTGCCCGTGCCGATGGTGACGGGCCATGAATTTGTCGGCGCGGTCGCCGACTACGGCGCCGCGGTCACCGAATACAAGGTCGGCCAGCGCGTCTCGGGCGAGGGCCATATCGTCTGCGGCCACTGCCGCAACTGCCGCGCCGGGCGAGGGCATCTGTGCCGCAATACGCTGGGCGTCGGCGTCAACCGTCCAGGCGCCTTCGGCGAATACATGGCGATCCCGCAGCACAATGTCGTGCCGATCCCCG